>DAONET010000001.1:0-159763 GCA_035403225.1 Bacteroidales bacterium
AATTGAACTCGTGACCCCTTCCTTACCAAGGAAGTGCTCTACCCCTGAGCTACAAAGGCAATGAGCGGAAGACGGGGCTCGAACCCGCCACCTATAGCTTGGAAGGCTATCGCTCTACCAAATGAGCTACTTCCGCATTGCGCGTGTGAGTGTGTGTAGTGTGGGGAGAGGAGGATTCGAACCTCCGAAGGCTGCGCCAACAGATTTACAGTCTGCCCCATTTGACCGCTCTGGTATCTCCCCGCTTTAGGTGTGGTTTCGCCTGCTCCTCGCAGACTTCCCCTTGCTATTTCAAAGAACCTTTCAAAAAGAGCCGATGGACGGGCTCGAACCGCCGACCAGCTGATTACAAATCAGCTGCTCTACCAACTGAGCTACATCGGCGTGATGAATGTGCGCTTGTGTGTGAGTGTGCGGTAACATATTTTTGCTCTGTATTGTCATCATCGCCGTTCCTAACTGTCCCCCTAAATATTTGTTAAACAACTTTATAGGACTATCTAACCTAATAAAAAAGCAGTCCAATTAGAAAAAGGACTGCAAAATTAGAAACAAATCGGATATTATCAAAGCATTTTTTGAACTTTTCCTCTTCACCAATCCTTTTTTTCCACAAAAAACGTACCAGAATTATTTTGAAAGAACAATATTATTTTTTAGTGGATTGAATTCCACTGGGTTAGAAAATACTTTTTTCGTACCCCTGCTTATTTAAACGGTATCTGATAATTGATCCCTACGTTCAACCCTCCACAGAAATTATGCGAGGCATGGTAATTACCCGTTTTGTCCTTCAACTGCCAATCTTCTGCATTCAAATCCAGTAAACCATACCGCATGGTCAACCCGAGATCCAGCATGAGATTCTTCGCGATCACCACTTCTACCCCGAAATCCAAACGGGCCATCAGATCAAACGACGATAACCGGTCTTTGATATCTGACTTCGATACGTCGATGGTATCCCCATACTCTTCATTGTAAAAAGGAGGAGCCGGCTCGCCATTCATCAAATAATCCTGTTTGGCTGAGGTAAGAAAAGCCAACTGAGGACCTGCTAACAGGTAAAAACGGGCCAATTCACCGGTGGTATGGTATTTGAACAACACCGGGATCTGGATGTATGTCAGGTCAATATCGCGCGTTATCGGCTGATAATCCCTGGTATCGGAATACTTCTGCCCAAGCAGGCCGTACCCGACCTCGAGCTGAAGTCCTATCTTATCATTAAAACCGTACCCGGCCGTCACATTGAATCCATAGGAGGAAGGTATTTCATAGTCCATCTCCGATTGACCGTAGGCATTCTGATTGGTCACTCCGGAGGCGCCGTAAAAGCCACCTATCCCGAAATAACAACTTTTCTGTCCGAATCCGGCAACAGAGATGAGAAGAGCAAGGATCAGCAAGGTTCTTTTCATGAGGGTGTTTTTAAATTTTCAGGGCACAAAGAACGGATTTTTTTTGGAGATGACCAAGGAAAACTCACTGCCATAGGGAGGTTACAACACATACCATCCACAAAATGCGCGCGTTACCTGATAAAAAGTTTTTGTACAACCGATTGTCCGCCTCTGTCAACCTTAGCCAGATAACACCCCGGTGTAATGAACGGCCGAAGCCTGTTCAGCATGCCTTCCACGAGAGAAGCCCTGTAAACCGTCCTTCCCGCGAGGTCGGTCAGCTCGAGGACCGCAACACTGCCGGCATACGCGGAATTCCGCGGCGAGGTCAGGTCGGCATAAACACAATCCTCAAACGACCAGATCCGGAAGGCAGGGGGGTGACTTTCTCCCGAACCGGTAAACGGATTACAGAACCAGATCGTAAAACGGGCCGGATCGTCGCCCGGAGCAGCGGTGAAAAGATAATCCGGATCTTCCTTCAGATAGATGAACTGGTTTTCTTTTTTATCCTGCAGCCAGATCTCTGTCGTGTCGGAGAAGGTCTCCAGCCCGGCAAAGGTCAGCGTGTCCACGCCCGTCGCCCCGGTGACAAAGCCGATATCGACCCTGGTGCAGGAAGTCGCCCAGGGACGGGTATTCAGGGCCAGGTTCACCCCCGATTCCGTCATGCTGAATAACTGTGGGGCGGCCGGGTCGCCAAAAATCTTCAGGGCATCCAACCGGGTGTCAAACCCCGTGGTGGCGGTGTCGGTAAACAACAACTGCGCCTCATCGTGATAGCCATTGCCCGAAACCGAGAGGGTCATCATTTCCGAATAATCGGGATTCCCTTTATAAAGTCCTTCGCTGCTGTGCAACCGGCAGCCATTGGTCATGATCACCTGACCCGTTCCCGGCGCCGGGGCGGAACAGTGGACAAAAAAGCTCTGCATCGCCGGGATGATCCAGCTGCAGATGCTGGTATGCAGGTTCAGCGCCCGGTTGAAGAAGACATAATTCCGCCAGCGCGAACTGTATACGTACAGCACCGGATCTACATTGATCAGCCCGACCAGGTACCAGTTCACGGCACTCGGGTAGGGATTGCCGGTTAAGTTGAAGCCTTCAAGCCCGTCGGCCGGTGGCGTGGAGGTGACCGTGAAATACAGATCTCCCGTGTTCAGGTGTCCCTTCACCCCTACCGTGCTGTTCGACGATAATCCGGCATCCGCATACAGCATATACCCTCTCATCCGGTCAGTCAGCGCCGAATCGCCGCCGATGCCGGCCTGCTGCCAGCTATGAGCGGGCTCGTCGTACCATTTCATGCTGATCGAAAGATTGGTAAAGGGGTACGTAAGCGAGGTATCGACAGGGAGACAGTAACCGTGCCAAGCGTTCTGCGGAATATAGCGTTCAACATAGGCCGAACCAAGGGTATCGGGAGAAACAGGAGTGGCGGACGCTGTAAAGGCCCGGAAAAGGACGGATAAACAAAGGAGAACCCAACGGATGTTGCCCGGGAAACTCATGACGGCCTGTTGCTTTGAACCAAAAAAGGCTGCCGTAAAGATACGACAGCCTTCGTAAGTTTTGCAGATCATCTTACTTTATGTAAACCTTCTGCGTATAAACACCGTCGTGAGTGACCACTCGGATCATGTAATATCCTTCGTTGACGCCCGGGTTATATTTATTGATTTCCAGGTTATTCAGGTCAGCGGTGAAGACATTTCTTCCGAGGAGATCATAAACCGAAACCGATCCGTAGGTATCGCCTTTCACCAGGTTCCTGATGTAGAAATACTGATCGAAGGAATAGATCCGGAATCCGCCGTCGTTTTCATCGATCCCGATGGTAGATTTGGTGAAGTGCCATACAAACCTGGCGGGATCATCCTGCGGAGTGGATGAGAACTGGTATTCGGGGGTCTTCACCATATCCTGGATGATATTTTCCTTTTTGTCTTCGAGGAAGAGTTTGGTGCCTTCTTTGAAGCTGTTGATACCTTCGACGGTGATGAGGTTATTGCCTGTCTGCGAGAAGGTGTAGCTCATGGGGACGGTCATATTCACGGAAGCCCAGGGGATCACGTTCACGATCAGGTTATGGTTGCCGGCAACGGGGAAGAACAGTTGAGGAGCATCGGCATCGCCGGTCAGTTTTTCAGCATCAATGTTCTCGTCCATCGCCAGGGTCGTTTCGCCGGAGAACCGGATCACGCCCAGATCGGAATATCCGTTCACCGAGTTGGTGATTCCGATGGTCAGCATATCGGCGAGGTCTTCTTTCAGGAAAGCTTCGGTGTTATGCACACGCACGCTGTTATTGTTATAAGTAAAGGTAGTGGCTGCGGTGGTAGTGGTGTCGTGCCGTACGAAGAAGCCCTGCTGGGCAGGTGCGTACTGCGAATGAGTGCCACCGCCTGCTTTAATATACGTAGTATAATTACCGGCGCCGGGGCTCCAGAAGTATGCTTCCTGAATGGTGTTGTTCCAGGTGATGTTGGAAGAAGCCAGATCGACGGCGCTGGGATACGGGTTACCGATGAAATTCCAGTTGTCGTAAGGTTGTCCGGGCGCTGCCGGATACGATGACCGGACAACGGGGATGCTCATGGTTCCGGTATTCAGTATCCCGGAGGAGGTGATGGGTGTGGTATTGGTAGTAGAAGAGGACGACCACATCATGTACCCGATGCCGTCGGAGTTGAGCAGGGAGTCTGTTCTCGCCGGATCGATGACATACCGGTATGAATGGGTGGTGTTATTGTACCACTTCATGAAATAATCGATATAGGGATTGGTACCCACCTGGGTGAAGGGGATGCAATAGCCGTGCCACTGGTCGGGGGTGAGGTAACGTTGGGCTACCACATCGGCTCCGGTTCCGTAGTTGATGGTGCCGTTGTCGATGAACGAACCGGTGCCCGTAGCATCGGAAGCGATCCAGAGACCCTTGTCTTCATTGATGTCGGTAGCACCGGTGCAGGTAAGTTGCCCCGAAGGACCTATTTCCAAACGACCACCTGAGACATCATGACCGGCTAATCCATCACCATGAATCCTCAACTTTGCAGTTTGGGCTCCTGTTGCGGAAATGACAGCGTGCCCACCAGTGGACAACGTGTCAAAAACAGAAGTATTTACAGCTGTAGTCCAATCAACCCATTGAGCATTTAATGTATTTCCAATTTGAGACCAGCCAAGAGCAGAACAGTAAATTCTTCCTAAGTAGAGATTTTGAAAAACATTATTTCCATAGGTGTATGGAGTAGGAAAATTCGACCAACTGGTTAAAGCAGGATCTTGATAAAAATTATTATTATCCATAAGTGGAGTATTCCAAACCATTGTAGAAACTTCACCAGTATAAGATGGATTCAAATACATTTTAAATGTACCAAGCGTTGCCCAGGTTGTTGGCATAAGTTCGTAATGTTCAGAAGGAACTGGAGGAGGAAATCCAGCGGGATTCCAGGTATATGATGATGATAATGAAATATTTACCCTTCCAGAAGTGTTATTATCGATTATCGCATTATCATATTTTGTTGCATCAAGAGACAACCCTTTTCTCACAAAGGTTCCATTTCCAGTCGCGAATGGATATTGTCCTGAAGTAGAAGTAGTATTAAAGGTTGCTTGTAATGCAGCAAAATAAAAACCACTAACATTAGATTTCACTTCTACTTCGAATTCAAAGCGATCATATCCGGATTCGCGTATAATTCTAGGATTTACAACTCTCCAACTCAAATTTTGAGCATTTAAATTTGTAAATAACCCTACGAATAGAAGAGCAAAAATTATTATAAATTTTTTCATGAGAGTCATCTTTTCTATCAATTAGGAATCGTTGTGTCTTTATTGAAATTAGTCACCCATTTTCCCTTATCCCCGGTTTGTACATCACCATCTAGATTAAAATCAGCTCCGCCAACCAAATAACCCGTTTGATTAAAATTAGATACCCATCTTCCTTTATCTCCAGTTTGAATAGTCCCATCTCCTGTGGCATCTCCGGAGAATAATCCATAGGCCCCGGTTTCCATAAGTTTAAATCCGGTTCCATCTCCCGGATAAGCTTTATTGGCAGCATTTCTGAAATCATACGTGTGAATACCATTGGTCTTTGCTGCATTTCCATTTGCCATTATTCCCAGATGATTCCGGTGTTTGATGACAGGAAATAAGGAAGAACCGGCCGGGACTGCGACATTATAAAACACCAGGTTCCCGCCCGTTGTACTGACAATACTGCCATCGGACTTCAATAAAGCAGCGACAACGCTTTTTTGGGTGGAGGAAGTAGCGCTTGCAGCATCCGTTGCTACGCGCAGAGAGACCAGCACCCAATCAACCACATCTGCCGGCATCGTCGTAACGCTTTCCGTTCCGGGGTAATTCCAGGGAGCCACATTGTAAGGCTGTGTCAGTGGCAGGAGGGAATTAAGCGTGGTATTCATATTATTGTTAGTCGTATTGTAAGGACCTTCAAGCCATGCATACAAAGTAGCTGTCAGCCCTCCTTTCGTTCCCGTGAATGTACTGAACGAAGAGAGTCCGGAGGCGATAAGCAGGTTGGAAGTTGTATTGGCAGCGTCGTAAGTCACTACGGGATCGGGGGCGACTTTAGTGCAGTACAGTTCGCTTTCGGTTCCGGTGATATCGGCGGTTGTGTAAGTAAAGGATGCATCGCAGGAGAAGCCGGTGATGGGGGCTGTTGCGTAATTATTGAGCACCCAGTAGCGGTTCAGGTAGCTTCCGGTATAGAGGGAAGTGTTATACGGTTCGTTTTTGAGGGTAACTCCGATGTAGTTGTCGGCCGGGAAGGTCCCGCTGTTGAAGGTCAGGGTAAGGGGGCTGTATTCGGCGCTGTTGGTAGCATCGCCCACAGGGAACGTAAACGATCCGGTGGAGGCGAATTGTTTGCGAAGTTCGCCGGTGCCGGTAGCCACGACCATGGCGGAGTTGGAAGGTGTTCCTGAGATCACGCCTCCCGAGAGGATCAGCAGGTTATTGGAGCCGAGGGTCAGTCTTCCGCTGGTCAGTGTCAACCCGGTAGCGACTTTATTATCATAAGATCCCGTCAGGCTGACGCCTTCCGCGTTATTGATTTCGAGCGTACCGAAGACGTTGGGGCCGCTGATGGTCTGAGGGGTAGTACCCTGGAAAGAGACTGTTCCGTTGCCGAGAGAGTTGTCGGAAGTATTGTTATTGGTCAGGTTCCCTTTAATAATCAACGTACCCTGGTTGTTCAGGGTAGAAGCATCCGTTTCGCCGTCCAATACCAGGTCACCACCCTGGTACAGCGTGGTTCCGGGTTGAACCGTCAGAACGGTTCCGCTTTTAACGGTCAAATTTTGAGCGGAAAGAGAGCCGGCGGAAAGCAGCATTCCCAGCAGGAGTGCCCACCCGGTCTTTCCTCTCATGATCCCGTTCAGTGTAAAGAATTTTGGAGCCATATTGATAATCCTTAATTTTTTTCTAACGAAAACATTATTCTTCTTTCTTCTTACCGGAAAGCTTATAGCCACCGTATCCGAGGCCAAGAGCCAGTAAAAGCGTAACTCCTCCGTCAATGGGAGAACCGACAGGGACACCGCCTGTTCCTCCTGGTTCGCCGCCGGGTCCCGGAGGACCGGGGGGATCAGCAAAAAGTGAATTGGCTCCCAGCAACAGGGAAGCCGATAAAACAATACCCAATAACCATTTTTTCATATTCCTTGATTTCAAAGCTGACTGCAAGTTAAAACAAAAATCAATATTTTCTAAAAAAAATCATGTCTAATCACCTTTTGTACTGTATTCCAACCTGTTTTTTACCTGGTTGTTTTTCGCGGAGACCGTTGTTTTCTGAAATCAATCAGTTTATAAACGGCATAAGCAAAAGCGATCACCAGTAAAATGATCGTTTGACCATCAATGGGAGAACCCACCGGCACGCCCCCTGTTCCTCCCGGATCGCCGCCAGGGCCCGGAGGACCGGGGGGATCGGCAAACGCAACCCCTGCAAGTAAAGGTAAGCTAATGAATAAAATACACAGAATCTTTTTCATTAAAGGTCGGATATTTAACTAAAAGCCGTCAAAAATAAGGAAAAAATCAATTATATGCATCAACTTTCTCTCTGTTTTCAGGGAAAAAAAACTGCTTTTTTATATCGTTTTGTTTTTCAATGATTTATGTTTTTCGAAAACTTAGTTACAAAAATAGTAAATAATTGAGGGTTGTTACGTCAATGTTATATTATTTTACCAACAGGACACCCGCTTCCTGTCGATGTCAGAAAACCATTACCAGTGTATATTTCAGGAAGATACGGGTTACCTCTTGTTTTCTTGTTCATTTCGAATGTTAATAAAAAAAGAGGGCGACCTGTGGGGACGCCCTCTTGTAATCCGGCTTTTATCCCGGGTTACATTCCCTTGATCTTTTCTTTATGTTTTACCAGTTGTTTTTTCAGCGCTTCGACAGACTGATCGATAGCGTCTTCGAATGTTTTCGATTGTTTTTTCACAAAAAGGTCATTGCCTTTCACGATCATACGTACTTCCACGATTTTGTTCTCCTTGTTTTCAGTGTTTTCGAGACGGAGCATAACTTCGCTGCCGATGATCCCGTCGTAGATCGATGGCAATTTTTGAAGTTTCTCCGTGATAAAAGTTTCCAGTTTTTTATCAGACTTAAAATGAACCGTGTTGATCTTTACATTCATCACAACCTCCTTTTTTATGCCCTTGGATGGGCTTGTTTATAAACCTTTTTAAGTTTTTCGATCGTATTATGTGTGTAGACTTGAGTAGCGGCGAGGCTGGCATGTCCCAGGAGTTCTTTGACAGCGTTCAGTTCGGCGCCATTATTCAGCAGATGTGTGGCGAAAGTGTGCCGGAGGACATGCGGACTTTTTTTATCGAGTGTAGTGACAGCACCGAGGGCCCGGGTGACGATTCTGTGCACCATGCGGGGATAGATCCGTTTCCCTTTATCGGTTAAAAAGAGAGATTCGTCTTCAAACTGTTTCTTTTCTTCCAGGTACATGATCAGGAGATGCTTCACACTATTTCCAAACGGAATAATCCTTTCTTTATTACGTTTTCCGAGCACCTTCAGCGTTTGTTCGTGCATATTGACATCCGTCTCTTTCAGGTTGATCATTTCGGAGAGACGCATCCCGGTGGCGTAGAGGAGTTCGAGGATGAGTCGATTGCGGAGGCCGGGATATCCCGTCCCGAAATCGACCGCGGAAAAGAGTGTTTCCATCTTATCCTTTTCGACGAACACCGGCAGACGTCCGGGCACTTTAAGCGAAGTGACTTTTGCCGTCGGATTGACTTGTACTTTTCCCCCTTTCACGAGAAAGCGGTAGAATGATTTGAGGGTGGTAAGCTTCCGGTTGACCGAGCGGGGGGTGACCCCTGTTTCCATCAGGTCTGCCAGCCAGGATCGCACCATCGCATGAGTTACCTGAGTAGCGTCCGTTACCTGGAACCGGGAAGAGAGGAACCCGGAAAACTGTTCCAGGTCATGTTGGTAGGCTGTTACCGTGTGCGGTGAGTACCGCTTTTCGTATTTTATATATTGAATAAACCTTTCGATCACGACATAAAAAAAAGAAGAAACACTGCATCGGCACTAAACCGAAGGATAAATATACGAATATATTTACCCGATGCAAAATTTCTTCTTCAGGGAAGAAAAAAAATCCCTTATTTCCCCTGTTCGGCTTGCTGAAGCTGCTGAACGAAAATAGCTTTCTGTGTAGCGTCTCTTTTCTTCACGGAAGGTTTGGTAAATTTCTGACGTTCGCGGAGTTCCTTTACCACGCCCGTTTTCTCAAATTTCCTTTTCAGCTTCTTTAATGCTCTGTCGATGCTTTCGCCTTCTTTAACAGGTACAATGATCATGCGATTACGCTCTCTTTCTTTTGATTAAACAATAAATTTACTAAAGGGTTGCAAAAGTAATATTTTTTTTTCAAACCTCAAAATAATTTTCATCTACCGTCGACACCCGGTCAGCATTATTCACCGGCGCGGAGGTTTTTCAGGATAAAACCGGTCATGCGGGAATAGAGGTGGAACGTGGTGTTTTTCCCGGTATAGATACCGTGATTGCTGTTGGGATACAGTTGTTGTTCGAACTGTTTATCGGCCGCCACCAGGGCTGTCACGAAATCGTAGGAGTTCTGCGGGTGGACATTATCGTCAGCCATGCCATGGATCATGAGCAGTTTGCCCTTCAGCGCTGCCGCATGGTTGATGGGGGAGTTATCCTCATAGCCGCTTTCGTTTTCCTTCGGGGTACGCATAAAGCGTTCGGTATAGATGTTATCGTAGTACTTCCAGTTGGTGACGGGGGCCACGGCGACACCCATGCTGAACCAGTCGGCGCCTTTGGTGAGGCTCGACAACGTCAGGTATCCTCCGAAGCTCCAGCCCCACATGCCGATGCGGTCCTTATCGACGAAGGGGAGCGACCCGAGGTACTTGGCGCCTTCAATCTGGTCGATGGTTTCGTATTTACCGAGTTCCAGGTAGGTGCATTTTTTAAACTCCTCTCCCCTGCCGCCGGTGCCGCGGTTATCGATCGAGACCATGATGATGCCGTTCTGAGCGAGCAGCTGATCCCAGGAGGAGACGGCGCCCCATTTGTTCAGGACGGTCTGTGATCCGGGTCCTCCGTAGATGGTGACCAGCACGGGGTATTTCCGGGCCGGGTCGAAGCCGGCGGGTTTCAGCATCCACCCGTTCAGGGTGATGCCATCATCGGTGGTGAAGGAGAAAAAGTCCGTTTTCCCGAAACCCGATTCCGTGATGGTGGTCTTCAGCTTTTCATTGTTCTCCACCTCCCTGACCGGCTTCCATTTCCGGTCATAGATCGTGACGACCGGCGGGGTATTGATATCCGAATAGGAATCGATAAAATAGCGGAAACCGGGGGTGACTGAAACACTGTGTGTGCCGGGACCCGGGGTGAGTACGTTCAGTTTTTTACCGTCGAGCGAGACCGACACCAGGCTGCGGTCCATCGGGGAGTTCATGGTGGTGACGGCATAAACGAGCTGTTTCTCTTCATCCACGCCCAGAAAACCGGTCACTTCCCAATTTCCTTTCGTGATCTGGCAAACGGGTGATCCATCCATATTATACAGGTAGAGATGCATGTATCCGTCTTTTTCCGAAGAAATAATAAACTGTTTGCCGTTCTTCAGGAAAGTCCAGTCATCGTTGATCTCGATATAATATTTGTTCTCTTCGGAATAGGTCACGTGTGTTTTTCCGGTAGCCGCGTCGGCGAAAAGCAGGTCGAGTTTATTCTGATGACGGTTCAGGCGGTACAGGGCCAGGATCTCCGGGTTTTCGGTCCATTTGATGCGGGGGATGTAGATGTCTGTTTCTTCTCCGATATCGACCTTCAGCAGGTCGCCGGTAACCAGGTTGGTGATGAAGATGTTCACCAGGGAATTATCCTCTCCCGGCTTCGGATACTTATATTTATATTGTTCCGGATAGATCTCTCCGTAGTAATCGAGGGTATATTCTTTCACCCGGGTTTCGTCAAACCGGTAGTAGGCGATCTTTTTACTGTCGGGCGACCAGCAGAAGGCCTGGGCGAAACCGAATTCTTCTTCGTACACCCAGTCGGGAGCGCCGTTGATGATCTCATTCATTTTCCCGTCGAAGGTGATTTGTGTTTCTTCGGAAGGAGCCGTTTGTGTCGGAACAGGAAGCTCTTTCATAAACAGGTTGTTATCCCTCACATAAGCGATTTTGGTCCCGTCGGGAGAGATGACGGCCAGGCGTTGTTTCCCTTTATCCGAGACGGGAGTCAGTCTCCGGGTGGTAATATCGAAGACATAATAAAAGGCTTTGGAAGACCAGCGGTAGATGGCCTCCTCGTCTTTAGCAAAGAGTATTTTGGACTCGTCGGGAGAGAACTGATAGCCGTAAACCGGCAGGGGAACGGTATCTCCCTCGGGGATCAGTTCTTCGGAGGTGACCAGGGTGCTGACATACTTGCCTGTTTTATACTCATACACGTTGAGGCTGTCTTTTTTGACCTGGCAAAAATGTTCCCCGTCCTTCAGCGGTTGGGCTCCGGAGAAACCCCGGGCTGAAAACTTCCGGCTTTTTAAAACATCGTCAAGCGTGATCTTCCGGTTATCGGTTTGTGATTGAACCAGGGAAGATATCAGCATTAAAGCGAAAAGAATTCCGGATTTAAGTACATTTGTTTTCATCATAACCATTCAGATTTAACAGTCCGTAAAATTAGAAATTTATGCGCAGACAGACCGGGATTTTCGACCTATTTGAAGAAACCACCGACAAACTTAACAATGACGGAGCCTTGCTGGTAGCAGGTGTCCCGTTCAACGTGATGACGATCGGCTGGGCCTCGCTGGGAATAGTCTGGGGCAAGCCTGTTTTCCAGGTCTTTGTTCGTCCTACCCGTTATACCTTTGAGTACATGGAACGTTCCAGTGAATTCTCCGTATGTTTTTTTTCGGAGGATTACGGGAAAGAGCTGGCCATATGCGGCACCAAGTCGGGCCGGGATACTGACAAAATCGCCACCTGCCGTTTTCACATGGAGAAAGGGATCCTGATCCCGACGCCGTATGTCAGGGAGTCGATGTTCCATTATGAATGCCGCATCCTGCACAAGCACCGGCTCGATCCTGCCACGCTAAGCCGCGACGTCATTGAGAAATACTATCCCAAGAGCGATTATCACATGGTGTATTACGGGGAGATACTGGGTACGTATATCAATGAGCCGTGAGGTAACGACGGAAAATAAAATCATTTTGAAATTTAACGGGAGTATCATACCTTTGCGCCTCCATTCGGGATGTTAGCTCAGTTGGTTTAGAGCATCGCCTTGACAGGGCGGGGGTCACAAGTTCGAATCTTGTACATCCCACAGAAAGCGCCACCAAGCGCTTTTTTTGTATCCGGCCTCCGGTTTTTCTCAAAGGAGAGTCTTTCTTTCTTGCTAAAAGAATTCTTTTCTTATTTTTGAAAAAAAAATGCTATGAAAAAAGCGATGACGTTAGTGACCATGGCTTGTCTAGGCCTGGTGCTGGTTTTTCTTTCCTCCTGTTCGGATGACAACAGCATTAACCTCTTCTCGGTGGAAGATGACATGGCTCTGGGCCAGCAGGCCGACGATCAGATCCGGACGAATGCGGGAGAATATGCGATCCTTGATTCGGCTCAGTATACAACCGCTTATCAGCATTTATACCGCATCCGTGATATCATCCTGGCCTCGGGCAAGGTCAAGTATGCCGACAAGTTTTCCTGGCGGTGCACCATTCTGAAGAACGACACCGTCGTGAATGCTTTTTGTCTGCCGGGCGGGACGATGTATTTCTATACCGGGCTGATCAAGTTACTCGACAATGAAGCGCAGTTTGCCGGGGTGATGGCTCATGAGATGGCCCATGCCGACCGTCGTCATTCCACCGACCAGCTTACCGTGGCTTACGGTCTCGACCTGTTGCTTGAAATCGTACTGGGCAACAACCCGAGTGCCATCGCACAGATCGCGGCCGATCTGGCAGCAGGTCTTTCCACCCTGGCTTTCAGCCGTCAGGATGAATACGAAGCAGACGAATATGCCGTAAAGTTTCTGTATCCTACGGAGGAGGATGCAGCCAGTCTGGGCGACTTCTTCACCAAATTAGAGAGTCAGTCAACGGTTCCCTCTTTCCTCAGCACCCATCCTTCCCCGGAAGACCGGCTGGAAAAGATCAACGAGCATTTCAAGGCTGAAGGGGGTGTTCACAAACAGACTTTCGAAAGCCGGTACGGCGAATTCAAAGCAGCGCTGCCTTAAACCGGGTCTGGTCAAAGGTTTAATTTTTCTTTCAGGGTCTTGTAGCCGGCCGAGCTGGCTTTCAGGACGGTATCGTCTTTCAGTTTGACGACGTATTGTTCCTTGTCGTACAGTTCGAGACGCGCGATAGCGTTGAGGTTCACGATGAATGAACGGTGGATGCGGGTGAACACGGAAGGATCGAGATGCGTCTCAAAATATTTCATGGTCTTCTCCTTGAGGAATTTGCCCGCCGGGGTAAAGATCATGACGTAATCGCCTTCCGCTTCGATGTACAGGATCTCACTGGTAGGGATCACATGAACGTTATGCCTGATCTTGACGGCGATGCGGTAGATGATACCGGGATCGTTATCCATGGTTTGTACAAGCGCATTAACCGGTTGTTTGTTATCAGCGCCTGTTTTGATCGACTGGATGGCTTTTTGCATAGCCTGGTCGAAACGCTGGCGCGAATATGGTTTCAGGAGGTAGTCGGTGGCGCTCATCTCGAAAGCTTTCACCGCATATTGGTCATAGGCCGTGCTGAAGATGATCACGGGCGGATTTTCCAGCAACTCGAGCAACTCCAGTCCGGTGAGTTTGGGCATCTGAATATCGAGGAAAACCAGGTCGGGGTTGGTTTCCCTGATCCCTTTCAGTCCGCTGAAGCCATCCTCGAATTCGCCGGTCACTTCAAATTCAGGATAAGCAGAAAGAAATTTCTGGATGATCACCCGTGCAGGAGCTTCATCGTCGATGATGAGTGTTTTGTACTTATTCATGGTTATCGGGGATTTTCAGGATCACTTTGAACTTGGCATCTTCGGCCCGGAATTCCAGCAGGTCGGTGCGGTGATACAGGAGCCTCAGGCGTTCGCGGATATTGGATAAGCCAACGCCGGTGCCGGCTTTTCGCGGGGCCTCGCTATCAAAGTCATTGACCATGGTGATGATGGTCATTCCGGGGTCGCGGGTGCAAGTCGTTTCGATGCACACCGTCCCGGTGCTTTCGTAAACACCGTGTTTGATGGCATTTTCGAACAGCGGCTGGAGGACAGTGGCCGGGATCATCATCGACTGGCAGGCAGGATCGATGTGATGGATATAATCGAGTTTCTTCCCGAAGCGCACCTTTTCAATCTCGAGGTACCGTTCGATGTTCTCCATCTCTTTGTTCAGGGAGACGAACTGTTTGGAAGAAGCGGATACGGAATAGCGAAGGAAGTCGGAAAGCCTGATCACCATTTCCTGTGCTTTTTCGGGATCGGTAATGGTCAGGGACGAAACGGAGTTGAGGCTGTTGAACAGAAAATGCGGATTGATCTGCGACTTCAGCACATTCAGTTCCGATTCGCGGAGCAGCTCGTTGAGCCTTGCTTCTGCTTTGAGCCGTTCCTGCAGGTCATTATACATCAGGATCAGGTAATAGCCCAGACCGGTAAGGACATAAAGCATCACTCCCAGAATGGCCTGTGAAGGGAGGGAATCGCGGATGAAATGCAGCAATCGTGCTTCGGACGGGAAGATGGAGGAAAGCAGGAAATAGGAAGTCGCCATCCACCCCACCAGGATTAAGGCTGCCGAGCTCAGGTGATTGAACAGCATGTTCCAGGATACCCCTTTCCCCAGCGGGCAGTATCTAACCACGAACCAGAGGATGATGCCCATCAGGGAGAACATCATGTTAAAGATCAGGCTGTCGATGAACGCAAAGGTGCCCGGGACTCCATAGAAGAAGAATAAAATGGAAAACTGGACCATCGTAACGATGATCCAGGCTCCAAAATAGATGACGACGGATTTCCAGCTCCGGAATACCGGGTGCAACATGATTATCTGATTTAATAACTTTTGATCTCTCCGCCTCCAAAGACAGCGCTTCCCCTGATGATCAGCGACCTGGTCGGATCGATTTTTTCTTTCACGGTAACTCTTTTATCAGCAAAGCCGCCCAGGATCGATGACATTTTCATTTCCACTTTCCACGAAGGCGGTACGATCACGGTGATGCCGCCAAAGGCGATGCTGAGGTTCAGCGTATGTGATCCCTCTGCCAGCCTGGCCTGTGTGAGGTCAAGTTCGATGTTCCCGAATACGCAATGTACCTGTCCGCCGGAAAACTCCTGGCTGGTAATATGCTGGGTCGAATCGCTGAAGATCACCTCCTCGTGGACCATGCCTTCGGAGGAGACCGATCGTTCATGCAGGTCGTTTTTGGCCCTGACAGACCTGTGCGGGCAAATTTTAAAGATGATCATGACCCCGGCGGCGATGAGGATCAGCGGCCAGAAATTATGTATGAAATGATCGGGCAGGAAGAACAACCTCGGGAGCAGGAAGAAACTTCCCACACAAACCAGGATAATGCCGGGTATCCAGCTGTCATAACTGAGCAGGCTGATCACGCCGATGACGATCAGCAACATCTGCCAGGAGAAGAAAATGTGCTTCCATCCTTCGGTTACCAAACCAAAGTTGGTCAGAAGGAGTAATAAACCAGCGAGGACGACCACTATTCCGATAGTAGTACCCCTCATGGTTTTGGATTTTGTATGAATGTTTTCGGATTCCATCATTATAAGCGTTAAAAGTACGATTATTTGCAGTGACAAAAGTACCCGGACCTTTTCCTTTCGTAAAGCAGAAATCGTTGAATTACCGATTTTCGTCTTTTAAAATCGCCGTTCATAAGCCATATGCATTAATTATTTTGTCACTAAGTACATGACAAAATTTCTGAGATGAAGTATCTCTAATTGTTATACACCATTTTACATCTTTCTTTATCGTTTTCTAACCTTCTGATTTTCTTGTTCATTTTCTTTTTGCTTGTCCAAAAAGAAAACGAACCAAAAGAAAAACGACAGCCGTGCCTTTTCGACGACCCACCTGACCAGATGCGAACTGTGAAGTCCGAAATGTGATATTCCTCTCCTTACATTTTACATTTGGTCTGCTCCTTACATTTCTCATTTTACATTTTGCATTTGGTCTGCTCCTCGCCTATCACATTTTACATTTCGCATTTGATCGGGGGCTAGGGGAAAGATACAAAAACGACTGCCTTGGCATTTTGAAGAAAAAATGTCATGTACTGTGATTTTATCATGATCTGTCTGATTGTTTGCTTTCGGGATCAAGCAAATAGGAATCGGACAAATCAGATCATTTCATCTGATTATCAGGATATTATTTGTACAATTCCAGATACTCATAGGTATTTCCGGTCCAATCCAGGAATTTCCCGAAGTCAGGGAAGGCGATCACAAGCGATGCTGTGTTGATACAGGGGTGAAAACTAATGCGTTGCGATCGTTGCAGGTTTTTATCGAGAAAGAGATGGACGTGGTGTTCAGGATCGTTGATCAGTCCGAAAGGAGACACGGAGCCGGGAGTCAACCCGAGATATTTCATCAGTCGCTGGTCGGAAGCGAAGGTCAGTTTTCCCTGATTGAGGCGGTGTTCCAGATCGTGAATCTCCAGGTCGTGTGTATGTTCCAGCACGACCAGGTAGTGGCGGTTGCCTTTATGATTGCGGAAGAAGATGTTTTTGCAGTGAGTGGCTTCGATGTCGGCCCAGTATTTCCGGGCCTCTTCAATGGTAGGAGCCGGAGGATGCTGATAGTAGGTGAAAGGGATATTCAATTCTTCAAGTATCCGGTATAGTCGGGGATCGCCGTTCATGTTTTTTTGAGGATAAAAATAGCAAGAATGTCGGAAACTTTTTTGCGTAGTTTTGTGATATGGAAATTCGATTCTACAAATTTCACGGCACCGGGAATGATTTCATCCTGATTGACAACCGCGAAGGGCATTTTCAGCCCGATGTTGCCACCGTGGAGCAAATGTGCAACCGTCGCTTCGGCATTGGCGCCGACGGGCTGATCCTGCTGGAAAACCGGGAAGGTTTTGATTTTGGCATGATCTATTTTAACGCTGATGGCAAAGTAGGGACTTTGTGCGGCAATGGCAGCCGGTGTATCACGGCATTTGCCAGGTACCTGGGGATCATCGACCGTAAAGCGCGGTTTGAAGCGTCCGACGGCGAGCACCTTTCGGAGGTTCTATCGGCCGACGGCGATGATTTTATGGTCAAGGTCGGGTTCCGGGACCAGAAGGTCGGGGAGATATCGGCTCTCGGGACGTTTATCGATACAGGTTCGCCTCACCTGGTAAGGTTTGTACCGGAGACAGCCAAAGTGGATGTGGTTCGTGACGGACGAAGGATCCGAAACAGCAAAAAGTATGCTCAGACGGGTGTCAATGTCGATTTCGTGGAAATCGTCCGGGACATGATCCATGTACGCACCTATGAACGCGGTGTTGAGGACGAAACATGGTCGTGCGGAACCGGTGTGACCGCTTCCGCGCTGGTAGTAGCTTCCAAGTTTGTGCCGCCCAGGGGATATTACCAGGTACAGACAAGAGGCGGGTTATTGAAAGTCAGTTTCAACCAGCATCACGATGAGTTCACGGATATCTGGCTGGAAGGACCGGCGAAGAAAGTGTTTGAAGGAACCATTGATCTATGATCCGGACAGAACGCGTTCGTTTGCGGGCGGTTGAGCCGTCGGACATCGACCTGCTGTACCAGTGGGAAAACGATCCATCCATCTGGCATGTCAGCAATACGCTGGCCCCTTATTCGAAGTTTCAGATCGAGCAGTTCGTACTGAATGCCCAACAGGACTTCTTTTCCACGGGACAGCTCCGGCTGATGATCGAATCGTATGATCACGATCTGAAGGGGCAGGTAGCCGGTGCGGTTGACCTGTTCGATATCGATGCGGTGAACCGCCGGGCGGGGATCGGTATCATGATCGTGAAGGAGTACCGTCATCTCGGCATCGCCGGCGAAGCCATTGAGGCGGTGATCGGTTATGCCAAAAACCCCCTGTTCCTGCATCAGTTATTCTGCAATATTTCAGAAGACAATGAACAGAGCATCCGTCTTTTTGAAAGAGCCGGGTTCACCCGTTGCGGGACCCGGAAAGAATGGCTGATCACCCAAAACGGATGGAAAGACGAACATTTATATCAGCTCCTTCTGGATTCATTCACTTCCCGGGCCTGACAATACTGAAGAAAGGTAGCATCTTCCATGAAGAAAAATCAAAAAAACAGACTGACCTTCCTCCTCTTTCTGATCATCATCCTGCTGATCACCGCGACCACGGTCTTTATCCTGCGTGCTGTCTTTTCAGCGAATGTCAGGATAAAAGGAAACTCATCAGCCATCCTGCTGATCCCTACCGGAGCCGGTTTCGAGACGGTCAAAGACAGTTTATATGCGCACGGTTACATCATCCATCCCCGTACTTTCGAATGGACGGCCGCCCGGAAAGGGTATGTCGGGCATGTGCAGCCAGGCCGGTACCGCATCCATCAGCAGATGAGCAACCATGAATTGCTGAATCTGTTGCGATCAGGCAGGCAGGAGCCGGTGGACCTCATGTTCGAGAGTTTACGGACGCCGGCCGAACTGGCAGGGAAGGTTTCCAGGCAGATAGAGGCAGACAGCGTTTCCCTGTTCAGGGCGATGAACGATTCGGTATTACTTCGCGCGTACGGAGTGACCCCTTTGACACTCTTCACCATCACCATTCCCAACACGTATGAGTTTCGTTGGAACACGTCGGCTAAAGGATTTTTAAGCCGGATGGCCGGCGAATCGAAAAAGTTCTGGCAGAAACGAAAAAAGAGCGCTGACTCCATCGGGTTATCTCCGGCGCAGGTAGTGACCCTGGCCTCGATCGTGGAGAAAGAGACCGCGAAAAACTCCGAGAAGCCTGTCATTGCCGGGGTATACATGAACAGGCTGAGACGCGGCATCGCCCTTCAGGCTGATCCGACCCTGATCTTTGCCTGGAATGATTACACCATCCACCGGGTGCTTAACCGGCACAAGGAGATCGTGTCACCATACAACACCTACCTAAACACAGGACTTCCCCCCGGTCCTATCTGTCTTCCCTCCATTGCCTCCATCGACGCCGTATTGCATTATCAGCATCATCAATATCTCTTTTTCTGTGCCAGACCCGATTTTTCAGGATATCACGACTTCGCGGAGACCCTGGCGGCACACCAACGTAATGCGGCGAAGTACCAACGAGCGCTGAAAGCGGCCAACATCATGAAATAAGCTATGGGAGTCAATGGCAAAACCATGCTGGTCATCCTGATGTTTCTCGCCGGCAGTATAGTCGTGCAGGCAGAGAATGACACCCTGCCGGACCAGATCCGGGAGCCGTCGCTGAATACCCGGCGGCTTGCTGCCGTATTGGCCACTCAGGGAGTCATTTATGCAGGGTCGATGACAGGGTTGTATTTTCTTTGGTATGCCGATTATCCGCAGTCATCGTTTCACTTCTTTAATGACAATTCCGAATGGTTTCAGATGGATAAGGCCGGGCACGTCACTTCCGCCTATCTCATCAACAACCTGGGATATGCATCCTACCGCTGGGCAGGGATGGAACGGAAGAAAGCAATATGGTACAGCGCCTTGCTCAGTTTTGCCTACATGGCGAACATAGAAATTCTCGATGCTTTTTCTACGGAGTGGGGTTTCTCGACAGGAGATTTTATCGCCAACACCTCGGGGTGTTTGATTTTCACCGGGCAGCAGCTCTTATGGGACGAGCAACGCATTCGCATCAAATATTCTTTTCATCCCACGAAATATCCCGATTACCGGCCCGGTCTGCTGGGAGAGAATTTCGTTCAGCAGATGCTGAAAGATTACAACGGGCAAACGTACTGGCTTTCGGGTAACGTCTCGTCGTTTCTTCCTCAATCATTCCGTTTCCCCAAGTGGATCAATATCGCTGCCGGGTACGGCGCTGAAGGGATGACGGGGGCATTCAGGAATCCTGACGGCGTGGGTGAGAGTCCGGTTGCTGACTTCACCAGATACCGGCAATTCTATCTTTCGATGGATGTGGATCTATCGCGGATCCCCACGAAATCGAAGACCCTTCACACCATCCTGTCGGTAGTAAATGTTTTGAAGGTGCCCTTCCCCGCGATAGAGTTTAATACAAAAGGGCAGGTTTTATTTCATCCAATCTATTTCTGAGATGAGCCGGGTGATTGAGTGGCTGGAGCAACATCAGGCTCCCTGTTCCTGGAAGGAGCATTTCGGGGTGGAATGCCCCGGATGCGGGATGCAGCGGGCGTTTATCGAGTTGCTCAAAGGGAACCTGTGGAACAGCATTTGCCTCTACCCTGCCCTGATTCCGTTAATGGTCCTTTTGATCTACACCTTTCTTCACCTCTTGATAAATTTCCGAAAAGGCGCACTCGTCATTAAAATTCTCTTTATATTTACTGTTTTTCTCATGTTCATCCATTTTATGTATAACATAATCATCTAAAATTTCAAACCCATGGAAGAACAGCCTGTTAATACTGCTCCCCGGTCACCCTATTCAGAACCTGTACAGCAGAACCTGCCCAATTCCACGCCGGTATTGGTGCTGGGTATTTTATCGATTGTATTCAGTTGTTGGTATTTCTCGATCCTGGGAGTGATCCTGGCGATCATCGCCTTAGTGCTGGCCGGAAAAGACATCACGCTGTATCATTCGTCTCCGTCCGCCTTTACCCTCAGTTCCTACAACAACCTGAAGGCCGGCCGGACCTGTGCCATTATCGGCTTGTCTGTTGCCATCGTATTCTTTGTCATCATGTTACTGGTTATCTTCGGCATCCTGGTCACGATGCCTTTCTGGGGAATGATTGATTGACCATGAAGATCCTTCCGGTAGAACATATTCGCGAAGCGGATGCTTACACCATCCTTCATGAGCCCATTTCACACATTGACCTGATGGAGCGGGCGGCCATGGCCTGTTATTACTGGCTGACCGATCATCTGGATCATGACAGGGCGTTGAATGTGATCTGCGGAACCGGCAACAACGGGGGCGACGGTTTTGCCATTGCCCGGTTATTACGTGCCAAAGGATATAAAACAGAGGTCATCCTGGCAGGCGACCTGTCGAAGTTATCACCAAGTTGCAGGATCAATCATGACCGGTGGCTTTCCGAGCCGGGATCGGCGCTGAGGGAGTCGGCCGGGTGGGCTCCGGAAGAGGACGTCATCGTCATTGACGCCATTTTCGGCAGCGGCTTGGAACGGTCTGTCGAAGGAGAGACCGCTGACCTGATCCGCAGGATCAATGGCTCGGGGGCGATGATCATTTCCATCGATGTCCCCTCCGGTCTTTATTGCGACAAGACGGTCCAGGATCTCAAAGACCCGGCGGTAGTCAGAGCTGATTACACCCTGACTTTTTCGCCAATTAAGCTTGCCTTCATGTTTGCCGAGAACGACTGTTTCGTCGGGGAATGGGTACTGCTCGACATCGGGATCTCGGAGGAGTACCTTGCCGAAGCGCCGACCCGTAATTATTACCTGGAGTCAGCGGACATTGCAGGTTTTTTGCGGAGACGGACCCGGTTTCAGCACAAGGGGAATTTCGGTCATGCGCTCTTGATATGTGGCGGACGAGGGAAAATGGGCGCTGCCGTGTTGTCGGCGCGGGGTTGTCTCCGGGCCGGTGCCGGCCTCACCACCGTGAGGGTGCCGGAAGAGGGGGTCTCCATCCTGCAGACGGCCGTTCCGGAAGCGATGATCGCCATCGACCCTGATCCGGCTGTCTTCTCCGAAGTGCCTGACTTGTCTGCCTTCAACTCCATCGCCATCGGACCGGGTATCGGCACAGACATGAAGACACAGCGGGCCTTGAAAATCCTGATACAATCGGCGGAGGTACCGCTCATTTTTGACGCCGATGCCATCAACATCCTGGCGGAAAACAAGACATGGCTCAGTTTCATCCCCAAAGGATCGATCTTCACCCCACATCCCAGGGAGTTTGAAAGGCTGGCGGGAAAAACATCGGATAACTTCGGGAGGAACCAGTTACAGCGCGATTTTTCTTTCAGGTACCAGTGCTATGTCATTCTGAAGGGAGCCAATACCGCCATCACCACTCCGGGTGGTGAGTGTTACTTTAACAGTACCGGGAATCCCGGCATGGCCACGGGAGGCAGTGGCGATGTGCTGACAGGGATCCTTGCCGGGTTGATGGCCCAGGGATATTCTCCCGCAGTGGCAGCGTTGACGGGTGTTTTTCTGCATGGTCTTTCCGGCGACCTTGCAGTTGCCGAAACCGGAGCAGAGGCAATGATTGCCGGTGATCTTATTCATTATCTGGGAAAAGCATTTCTTACTGTTTATGGAAAATTATGAAGAACAGGCGCTTGAAAAGCTGGTGCTGGCGCCTTATATACAAAAAAGCACGGCATTGCGGGGAAAATTCAGGTATGTCGGCGGCAACCAGTTCCGTCATGCCTTCAGCACCCTGGCTATCTTGTTGGATTATCATTATATGGATGCGGTATTGTTAAAAGCCTCCATCATTCACGATATCTATGAGGATGTCAAATGTGTTACCCCGGAAGAGATTATCAACATCGACAGCGACGGACAGGCCGTTCATGAGCTGGTGATGGAAGTTACCCGCCAGAAGAGCGAAGCGAAGGAAGATTATCTGCGAAGGATCCTTGAAAAAGGGTCACAGAAAGCCAAGATATTAAAGTGCGCCGACCGGATCAGTAACCTGATGGACCTGCATACCGATACCTTTGACAAGGGTTATGTAAAAAAATACATTGACGAGACCCGGAACTGGGTCTTCCCGATGGCGGAGGAAGTGAATCAGAACATGCTCTATGAGCTGGAGGACCTGGTAAAACGGCGCGAGACGGGTATGAGATTTACCCGGCCGGTGTGGCCGTTAACACGAAGGGAATAATTATCCTTTCAACTTGTTTTCCGGAATTTCATCCTCCATCCTCAGATTTTCAATGATGAAACCTTGTCGCTCAGGGGTATTTTTCCCCATGTAAAAGCTCAACACGCTGGTGAGGGAAGAATCTTTGGTGAGCAGCACGGGATCAAGGCGCATACTTCCATTGATGAAATTACGGAATTCATCGGGGGATATCTCACCAAGTCCTTTAAACCGTGTTATCTCCGGGTTGGGCCCGAGTATCCGGATAGCATTGACCCTTTCTTCATCAGAATAGCAATAGACCGTTTTTTGTTTATTCCTGACCCTGAATAAAGGGGTTTGCAGGATATACAGGTGTCCGTTTCTGACCAGATCTGGATAAAACTGAAGGAAAAAAGTAAGCAGCAGCAGCCGGATATGACTTCCGTCGACATCGGCATCGGTGGCCATCACCACGTAATTGTACCGCAGGTTTTCGAGACCTTCTTCGATATTGAGGGCTGACTGCAAGAGGTTGAACTCTTCGTTTTCATACACCACCCTTTTACTCAGTCCGAACACATTCAGCGGCTTCCCTTTCAGGCTGAACACCGCCTGGGTATTCACATCCCTTGCTTTGGTGATGGAACCGCTGGCCGAGTCTCCTTCGGTAATGAAAATGGTGGATTCGTTTCCCCGGTCGTCGTGGTTGTTATAATGTATGCGGCAATCTCTCAGCTTTTTATTATGCAGGCTGACTTTTTTTACGCTCTCTTTTGCGATCTTTTTGATGCCTGCCCATTCCTTCCTTTCCTTTTCCGACTGCAGGATCTTTTTCAACAGCGATTCGGCCGTTTCCGGGTTCATGTGAAGGTAATCGTCGAGATGTTTTTTTACGATATCTGTCACATACTGACGGATCGACTGACCATCGGGTTCGATCAGCTGGGAACCCAGTTTGGTTTTGGTCTGGGATTCAAAAACAGGATCCTGTACCTTGATGCTGAGGGCAGCCACGAGGGAGGCCCTGATATCACTCGTGTCGAAATCTTTTTTATAAAACTCGCGGATGGTCTTTACCAACGCTTCCCTGAAAGCCGCCTGGTGCGTGCCTCCCTGGGTGGTATTCTGCCCGTTGACGAAAGAGTAGTACTCTTCGCCGTACATCTCACAGTGGGTGAAAGCAAACTCGAAGTCGCCTTCTTTCAGGTGAATGATCGGATAAATGACAGGCGTATCAATATAGCTGTTGAGCAAATCGAGCAAGCCGTCCTGCGAGTGAAATTTTTCCCCGTTGAACAGGATCGTGAGTCCGGTGTTGAGGAAGACATAATTCCGCAACATCTTCCGGACATAATCGGGAATAAAGTGATAGGTGCCGAACAGATCCACATCGGGAGTAAAGGTAATGATGGTACCCTGGCGGAGTTCGGAATCTTTTTCAGGTTCCTCGTTCAGGATCTCACCCCGTTGGAATTCCACCAACTTTGTCCGGCCTTCCCGAATCGACTGTACTTTGAAGTAGGAAGAGAGTCCGTTGACCGCCTTGGCTCCCACCCCGTTGAGGCCGACTGCCTTTTTGAAAACTCTGGAATCGTATTTGGCGCCGGTGTTAATCTTGGAAACACACTCCACCACCCTGCCGAGCGGCATCCCCCGGCCATAATCGCGGATGCATACCGTCTGGTCGTTGATGGTGACTTCGACGGTTTTCCCAAACCCCATAACAAATTCATCAACAGCATTATCGATGATCTCTTTGATCAACACATAAATGCCATCGTCGGGAGCAGATCCGTCGCCCAGTTTGCCGATATACATCCCCGGCCGCAGTCGAATATGCTCTTTCCAGTCAAGAGACTTGATACTGGCGTCGTTATACGTTTCAGGCTGATTCATTTCGATAGTAAGATGATGCAAAGATACGGGAAAGATTATTTCAAAAAATCCGGGAAAGCCTTTATTTATCAAACATCCGGACTTTTTATAAACAATTGACGGCGAATGACATGAAGGAGAAATAGCAGGTCATCGCGTGTCAGCAGGAATCGTTTCAGGGGGATTTTTTCTTTCTTTTTAAAGACTGCCAGTTGAAACAAGGCGGAGAGGGTATACGAGATGCTGGAAGTGAGGCCGGCGCCGGCCAGTCCCAGCCGCGGAATCAGCGTCAACCCGCCGGCAAGGGTCAGGAGGAGGCCGATAGCAGAAGTGAGGGTATTCACATGCGGGCGTCCGGTGCCCGAAAAATAGGGGCTGATGGAAACGGAGAGGGAGAACATCACGATCCCGATGGCCAGGGTCATCAGCACGATCCGGATGTCGGCGAACTCAGGTCCGAAGATGAAGGTAAAAAAGGATGAGGGGAGCACGAGCAGGATCACCATCAGGAAAGCCGTGATCAGCAGCGAGACTTTCGTCAGGATGAGGGTGAGGTTCACTGCCTCCTGCCGGTCTTCGCTGTTGGAGATCCGGGTGAACTGGACCAGCGAAATGCTTCTGGGGATGATCCACAATCCTTCCGAGATCTGCGTACCTGTGGAAAAGATCCCCAGGGAGGCTAATCCCGAATAGCCCTTTACGAAATAATAACTCAGCCGGTAATTGAGAAGCTGGATGAAGTTGGCTGTCTGGGCAGCAGCGCCATACGTCGCAACCGACCGGAGCAGGTTGGGCGTCGTGCCGGGAGCAGCCGTCCGGAAACGGGGAAGGATCATCAAAAAGCCCAGCACAAAGGACAGTAAATAGGAGAAGATCAATCCATATACGTACACTTCCACCTCCCTGGTACCCGCCAGGAAATAGATACCGATGATAAAGAGCGCCAGTAAGATGAACTGGGCCAACGTGATCAGGTTGTTTGCCCGGATCCGTTCCTGTCCAAGCAGGATCATCGAGGTGATGGTTGAGAGCGACTGTACCAACGACAGTCCCATCATCAGGAGCAGATAGCCTTCGGGGATCATGCCAAAGAGATCGAGTAGAAGCGACATGCCGGCAGAGGTGATCACCGCCCAGATCACCGACGGTAGGAACAGCCGCATCAGCGGAGCACGGGGCACGAAATACACCAGCGAAGCACCGCCCAGAAAGCCGTGCACCATCTGGATGATGGCAGCAGCCAGCACCAGGAGGCTGATCACCCCGACTTTCTCCGCACCCAGGCAATTTGTATTCAGGATTACCACAGCCAGGGTAATAATGGCCGTTAAGAACCTGGTAACTACCGTGCCTGCTATTTTTTTAAACATTACTCTTCTGTAAGATCCGGTCATAAATGGATGCAATCCGTCGCACAACCCCTTCCGGAGTGTAAGCCTCTGCCACACTGCGACTCACTGTATTACGGTCAAACGACCGGCAGATATCCAGCATACGGAGGATACCATCTGACAATTCGTTGGTGTCATCGGGTCTGACAATCAATCCATTGTGAGGACCCAATACTTCGGAAGCGATCCCGGTATCGGTAGCCAGCACCGGCGTTCCGCAGGCCAGACTCTCAATGATCACCGAACCGAACGTCTCGTAGCGACTGGAGACAAGGCTGAAATCAGCGTTCCGGTATTCCTCCGCCACTTCGTCCGGGTTCTTCAAACCGGCGAAAACGACCAGCGTCCCTTCCAGCCCTGCTTTTTCTGCGTACCGCTTCATTCTTTCCAGGTCAGGACCTGTCCCGATGAGCCGGAGGACAAAGTCGTTCCGTTCGCTGCTGACCTTCTTCACCGCATCCAGCAGGCCGGTAATATTTTTCGATCTGTCATCGAAACACGAAACATGGACGATGGTCTTCTGTTCCGTTTCAGGAATCAACAAAGATGGGCGGAAGAGCGTGGTATCGATCACATTCGGCACGATGTGACATTCGGGGTGGGTAATTCCTTTCGCCATCATGGCCTTCATCAGCTTCGCGGAGACCGGAAGAAGAGCGGCAGCCTTAGCGACGACAAATTCCGTTGCTCTCTTTCTGACAAATCCCTTATAAAAATCATTGGCCGGATAATACCTCGACCAGTGTTCGGAGATCACATAAGGAACCCTGAATTTCCGGGCGATCAGGTATCCCATCACCCCTTCGCGGGTAAGAACATGGACGTGTACGAGGTCGGGCGGATTGCCATCCAGCAAGCGAAGTCCGTTCATGTGAGCGCGGTAGAAACGGTACCATCGATCTAAATCATTGCCTGTTGTCCGGTAAAACACCCTGATCACCTGTACCCGGTTTTCCACCGACAGTTCCGTCTCCATGTCGTTCGGGCAGTCAGGATCGGGGAGGACATACAACACCGACACCTCGAAGTTTACCGCCAATGCTTCTGCCTGAAGCTGTACAAAAATCCCCGTCATGGTATCCTTTCGCGACGGATACCAGCGGGGCAGGATGAGGATATGCGGCCTGTTTCCGAGTGTCATGGGTCAAATATCGCAATTATCCCGGATAAACCGCAAGGCATTTTCCAACCGTTTCTCTCCGAGGCCGGACAAGACAAAAAATGGCAACTTTCTATCTGTCAATTCTTTATAATATAGATCAAACAAAAATTGTCTTTGATGAGGATGTTCTCTTTGCGGATCGTTTTCCCAGGGTATATCGATGGAGCAAAGCAGGAAGAGATCGTATTTCCGGTGTTCAATCTCCTGCAGGATCCACGGGTGACAGCGGGCGTATTTCACATCGCTCCAGATTTTGGTGACGATCAGTTCCGTGTCGCAGAAAAGAACCTTATCGGCTTTCAGCGCCTGGCTATCTTCCCGGGCCATTTGTCCTTGGGCGATGGCCAGGATATCCTCTTCGTTATATGGGCGGTTCAGGTTGTTAATGTATTCCCGGGCATATTCTTCCACCCAGACTGTATGATAACAATCAGCCAGTTGCTGAGCCAACATCGATTTACCGGTTGATTCGGGGCCTGTGATGGCAATTCTTTTGACAGGGTTCATTCTGCTTCGGCTGTTAAGAGTTTCTTGCGCCATTCCAGGAATCCGAAGACCGCGATGATGGTGAACACCAGGTATTGGAAGCTGCTGAAATAGAGCTTTTCGTAGGCAAAGAGAACGATGGAGATGGAATCACCCAGGAGCCACAGGATCCAGTTTTCAATCTTCTTCTTGGTCAGAAGCCACATCCCGATGATGTAAACAGAAGTAGTGAAGGCATCTACATTAGGAACTTCGCTGTCGGTGAAGGAAACGAGGAGTACCTTCAGGATGACAAAGAAGACGGCAATGGCAGCCAAACCCAGAAAGATATGTTTGGTGGAGAGTCGGGAAATGTGCAACGTCTCCTCCTCCGGTCCCTTATGGGTCCAGTTGTACCATCCGTAGATGCTCATGACGGCATAGAAGATGTTGATGCCGGCATAGGCATACAATTTCGTAGAAAAGCAGATATACACATAAACCAACACATTGATGATACCGAACGGGTACACCAGTATGTTTTCACTTTTCATGAACCATACACTGAGGAGGCCACAGAAAACAGCAAATAATTCGATATAAGTCGTTTGAGTTCCAAAAATCGTAAGCGCGAAATCCATAGAGAGATAACATTAAAGGAAAAAGAATTCAACGGGGCAGGCAAAGGTAACAAAATAAAGCTTTAATTTTGAAGTGGTTTTGTCAACAGACTTCCCGAAAATGCCCGAGCAGCTGCCATTGATGTTGATTCTTTTGATCCTTTTACTTTTTGCAAAAGTCTTTGGAGAGATCTGCGAGCGTTTTGGCATTCCCGCTCTTACCGGTGAGATTTTGGCCGGTTTGTTATTGGGGCCCACGATTCTCGGGCTGGTACACGATTCAACGGAGATTCATGCGGTCTCAGACCTTGGGGTATTGATGTTGATCGTCATGGCGGGATTGGATATCCGGGGCAGTGAGATCAGGGCAGCGGTGCGGGGCCGGAATATCTGGATTGCGATCCTTAGTTTTTTCATCCCGGGAGCCGGCGGGTTTCTGTTGGGGTACTTTTTCGGTTTTAATCTGTTTTTCAACACGTTTCTCGGGTTATGCCTGGCCATCTCCGCTTTACCGGTCAGTGTCAGGATCCTGATGGATCTGGGGAAGCTGCATACCGACATCGGGCAGATGATCATCTCCTCTGCCATTATCAACGATATCATTGCCTTACTTTTTCTCGGAGTGTTGCTGAATGCGCAGGATTATTCGGCATTTTCCTCCGGCTTCGGCGTTATGATGTTAAAAAACCTGGCGAAGATCGTCATTTTCATCAGTGTGCTGATCCTGATCTACCGTGTTTTCCGGATCGCGAGGGACCGGGTGGGCGTTTTTTCCCCAAAACTGAGTAAGTTTCTCAAGCTGTTAAAGGGGAGGGAGTCGTTATTTGCCATCTGCATGATTTTCGTACTCGCCTTTTCCGGCCTGGCTGAGGTATTAGGTCTTCATTTCGTGATCGGGGCCTTTTTCGGGGCAGTGTTGATCCCCAAAGAGTTGTTCCCCAAGGATGACTTTATAAAAATGAAAGAAGCAACGAGCAGCATGACCATGGGTTTTCTGGCCCCGATCTTCTTTGCCTATATCGGGATCCTGATCAATATCCACTCTATTACGAACATCGTTTTATTAATATTGGTGCTGGTTGTCGTGACTTTCGGGAAAACGCTGAGCGGATATCTCGGCGGCAGGATCGCGCGGTTGTCGCATCTCCAATCACTCACGCTGGGTTTCGGGATGAATACCAAAGGGATCATGGAACTGGTCATTGCCAACATCGCCTATCAGAAAGGCTTTATTGACATCAGCATGTTCACGATCCTGGTCATTGTAGCCATCATCACCACGGTGTTTACGCCATTTTTGCTTAAACGTTCATTCCGTCTGGCAGATAAAGAAAAAGGTCGATGAAAGTTATTCACTTTTTTCAACATTTGTTTCATTCACGATTCAATTCTTTCTACTTTCGGCCCGGTATTTCTAAGCACATACCCTTCAAAACCTGTCATCCATGTTTGGCCTAGATCCACTCTTTACCGTTCTTTTATGTCTCTGTCTTCTTGTTGCGGCAGCTTTTGAGTTTGTCAACGGGTTCCACGACACTGCCAACGCGGTTGCCACGGTTATCTACACTCATTCGATGAAACCCGCCACAGCTGTCATCTGGTCGGGCTTATGGAATTTCATCGGGGTCAACATCGGAGGGATCGCGGTAGCCATCGGCATCATCAATCTGTTACCGCTTGAAATGTTGGTAGATCAGAATCTCGGGCATAACATTGCGATGATCATGGCCCTGATCCTGACGGCTATTGCCTGGAACCTGTTCACCTGGTACCTGGGTATACCCTGCAGCAGTTCCCACACGTTGATCGGATCGATTTTTGGTGTCGGGTTGGCGTTTCTCATGTTACCTGGCAATGAAGGAGTTATGCTGAACTGGAGGAAAGTGGCAGATGCAGGCCTATCCCTAATGGTTTCTCCGGTGGTTGGTTTTTATTTGTCATTCCTGCTGATGGTGCTTTTACGTTCTCTCCTGAAAAAGAAGCATCCCATTTTTCAGCAACCGGCCGGGAAAAAGCCACCTCCCTTTTGGATCCGAAGCATTCTTGTTTTGACCTGTACTTCTGTCAGTTATGCACATGGATCGAACGACGGACAAAAAGGGATCGGGCTGTTTATGCTGATCCTGATCGGATTTGCACCGGCCTATTTCACGGTGGACCGGAGACAGAATCCGGCTGATTTGTTATCTGACACTCAAAAAGTTGAATGGACTGTCAACAAGATTGATCCCTCCTCTCTTTCCGAAGACGGAGTTGCCGAATTGGGTATTGTAAAAAAGAACATTGATTCACTGACCAACCGGCTGACGGGAATCACCAGTTTCCATCAACTGTCAAAAGCCAACCATCTGAAAGTCAGGAAAGAGATCCTGACAATCGCCAAAAAGACAGAATTGGTGCTCAGCGACATGCAGGGACCGCGTCAGAAGTCGCTTTCATCGGTTCAGATGCAGGTGTTGCGTTCGAACCTGGAGAAGATGCGCGACAATACCGAGTATGCTCCCCGATGGGTGATCCTGATGGTTTCGTTGTCGCTTGGTCTGGGGACCATGATCGGTTGGAAACGGGTGGTAGTCACCATCGGCGAGAAGATCGGGAAGACGCCGATGACTTACGGTCAGGGAGCCAGTGCGCAACTGGTAGCCAGTTCCACCATCGCCTTGTCCTCCGCTTTCGGACTTCCTGTCAGCACCACGCATGTCCTCTCATCGGGTATTGCCGGGACAATGATCGTCGGGAAAGGGAAAAAGAACCTTCAGAAAAAGACCGTCCGGAACATCCTGGTCGCCTGGTTCGTCACGCTACCGGTAACGATTGTGCTCTCGGGAGTTCTCTTTTTACTTTTCTGGTTTATCTGGTCATAAAGAATTGATACCTTTGCCCCCTTTATCAGCAACTCTGTTATGATGGATCTTATCAATTTCTTTATCGATTTTCTGTTACATATTGACGTACACCTCCAGCAGATTGTAACGGATTACCAGACCTGGACCTACCTGATCCTTTTCGCGATCATTTTCTGTGAAACCGGATTAGTCGTCACCCCGTTTCTTCCCGGAGATTCGCTTATTTTCGCTGCGGGCACTATCGCCGCCATGCCCCATGAGCCCCTGGGGCTGGGACCTCTCATGCTGATTCTCATCACAGCGGCCTTTGCCGGAGACAACACCAATTTCTTCATCGGGAAATTCCTCGGGCACAAAGTATACGAAAAGAATTACCGGCTGATCAAGCGGGAGTACCTGGAAAAAACGCATACTTTTTATGACAAGCATGGCCGGATCACGATTATTATAGCCCGGTTTATGCCGATCATCAGGACCTTTGCTCCTTTTGTGGCGGGAGTCGGCACCATGAAGTATTTCCGGTTTGTCACCTTCAGCCTGTTAGGGAACATCCTGTGGGTCACTGTTTTTGCCCTGGGTGGTTATTTCTTCGGAAACATCCCGCTTGTCAGGAACAACTTCACGATTGCCATTTTTGCAATCATTCTGATATCGCTGTTACCGATGATTATCGCGATCATTAAAAATTATCTTTCCAAGAGAAAAACTGCCAGAGGGAAATGACAACGCCGCTCCATTCCCGGTCACATCTCTCCCGGATATCGTATGCCGGGTTGTTGGTAACACTGGGTATCATATTCGGTGATATCGGGACCTCGCCTTTGTATGTGATGAAGGCCATCGTTTCAGGGGCCGACACCCTGACTCCCGACTTCATCCTCGGAGGGCTTTCGTGCATCTTCTGGACCCTGACTTTACAGACTACGTTCAAATATGTGATCATCACCCTGCGGGCTGACAACAAGGGTGAAGGAGGTATTTTTGCCCTGTACGCCCTCATCCGTAAGAAAGCCAAATGGGCTTATGTGATCGCCATCATCGGAGGATGTACGCTTTTAGCCGACGGGGTGATCACCCCCTCGATCACCATCACCTCCGCCGTCGAGGGGCTCAAGATCCTGAATCCGCGGATCCCCGTGGTGCCCATCGTGTTGATGATCATCGTCGCCCTGTTTTTTATCCAGAAGTTTGGGACCAACGTAGTAGGAAAGTCATTTGGCCCGATCATGTTCCTGTGGTTTCTGATGATGGGGTCACTGGGTTTCATGCAGATCATACACCTGCCTTCCATCCTCAAGGCTGTCAATCCTTATTACGCTTATCTGTTTCTGGCGAAATACCCACATGGCTTCATCCTGCTCGGCGCTGTGTTTCTGTGTACCACCGGAGCGGAAGCGATGTATTCCGACCTGGGACATTGCGGGAGGAAGAATATCCGGATCGCCTGGATGTATGTCAAGACTACCCTGATCCTGAATTACTTCGGACAAGGCGCCTGGATCCTGAACCATTCTGCCAAGGTGAGTGAATGGACCAATCCGTTTTATTCCATCATGCCGTCGTGGTTCCTGGTGATCGGCATCCTGCTGGCCACCACCGCTGCCATCATCGCCAGTCAGGCCCTGATTAGCGGTTCCTATACGCTGATCAGCGAAGCCATCCAGCTGAATTTCTGGCCAAAGGTCAAGATCAATTACCCTACCGAACAAAAAGGGCAGATGTATATCTCCAGCATTAACTGGATTCTCTGCTCCCTGTGCGTCTTCGTGGTCCTCTTCTTCCAGCAGTCATCCAACATGGAAGCCGCCTACGGACTGTCGATCACGATCACCATGCTGATGACGACAATTTTGCTGAGCATCTACCTGCATAACAAGCATATTTCCTTTGTCTCGATCGGCGTATTTCTGGCGATATACCTGAGCATAGAAGGATCTTTCCTGGTCGCCAACATGAACAAATTCGTTCACGGCGGATGGTTCACGATCTTCATGGGTTCTGTCCTTTTCCTGGTCATGTACGTTTGGTATAACGGGAGAAAAATCAAGAACAGTTTCATCGAATTTACCAGGATCGCCAACTATGAAGAAGTCATTAAAGACCTTCATGCCGATGAAACCATCCCCAAGTACGCCACCAACCTTGTCTTTCTGACTAAAGCCGATAAAGTCACCGAGATCGAATCAAAGATTATCTATTCGCTGATCAATAAACAGCCCAAAAGAGCCGATATGTACTGGTTGCTGCATGTGGATATCCTGGACGATCCTCATGTGCTGGAATACAAGGTCACGCATATCATCAAAGACATCCTGATCAAGATCGATCTGCGACTTGGCTTTAAGGTTCAACCCAGAACAAACCTGTTCTTCAGGCAGATCGTCGAGGAGATGAGCCGCGACCAGGAGATCGATCTCACCAGCCGATACCAATCGCTACGCAAACATCACATAATGAGCGACTTCCGTTTTGTCGTCATCGACCGAGTCCAGACCTATGATTTTGACTTTCCTCCCAAGGAACAGTTTATCATGGATTTATATGATATCTTTAAACGGTTTGGGATTACGGAAGTCAAGGCGCTCGGGTTGGATACCAGCAACGTCATCATTGAAAAAGTGCCGTTGTACATCGACAAAGACATCCCGATGCTTATTTCCCGAAAAGAGTCGCAGATGTAATTATATTTGCAAACCCTCATTTCCCGAACATTGATGAACATATCCCTATAAATGAGTCAAAATAAGAACAAAGGACAAATCAACAGGATCACAACTGCCGGTGTGCTGGTCAGTCTGGGTATCATTTTCGGCGACCTGGGGACCTCTCCTTTGTATGTGATGCGGGCTATCCTGGGGGGAGCTTCCCAGATCACAGATACGTTCATCATGGGTGGGTTATCGTGTGTCTTCTGGACATTGACCCTTCAGACAACCTTAAAGTACATCGTGATCACCTTGCGGGCGGACAACAAAGGAGAAGGCGGGATTTTTGCCCTCTTTGCCCTGGTTCGTCGAAAAGCAAAATGGGCTTACGTCTTTGCCATCATCGGCGGGTGTACGTTGCTGTCGGATGGCATCATAACCCCGGCCATCACGATCGTGTCAGCGGTAGAAGGGTTGAACCTTATCAATCCCCGGTTACCCGTTGTCCCTATCGCCCTGGTGATCATCACCGGATTGTTCTTCATTCAGAAATTCGGTACCGGCGTCGTCGGCCGTTCCTTCGGACCGATTATGCTGATATGGTTCACCATGCTTGGCACCTTCGGGCTCATGCAGATCGTCTATCTTCCATCCATCTTTAAAGCCATCAACCCGGTTTACGCCTATCATTTCATCCATGATTTTCCACAGGGTTTCCTGTTGCTGGGAGCTGTCTTCCTGTGTACCACAGGTGCCGATGCGCTCTATTCCGACTTAGGGCATTGCGGGTTGGGGAATATCCGGGCCTCCTGGACCTTCGTTAAAATCTGCCTGATATTGAATTACTTCGGACAGGGAGCCTGGATCCTGAACAATGCCTCCGCTGTCAATCAGTGGACCAACCCCATTTTTGCCATCATGCCGCACTGGTTTTTGATACCGGGTATCTTCATCGCTACCGTGGCCGCCATTATCGCCAGTCAGGCCATGATCACCGGGTCATTCACCCTGATCTCCGAAGCTATTTCCCTCAACTTCTGGCCCAAGATCAAGATCAATTATCCTACCAACATCAAAGGACAGATGTATGTGTCCAGTATCAACTGGATCCTGTATTTCTGCTGTATGTTCGTGGTGATCTTCTTCCAGAAATCGACCAACATGGAAGCCGCATACGGTCTGACGATCAACATCACCATGCTGATGACCACCATCCTGCTCAGTGTTCACATGCGACAGCGGCATGTCCCCTACCCGTTGATCGCCTTCTTTTTGGCGTGTTACCTCAGCATCGAGCTGACGTTCCTGGCAGCGAACCTCGGGAAATTCATTCACGGCGGCTGGTTCACTTTCCTGATCGGCAGCTTCCTCTTCGGTGTCATGTATGTATGGTTCAACGGAAGAAAGATCAAGAACAGTTTTATCGAGTTCGTGAAGATCGGGAACTACACGGAAGTCATCAAAGCCCTTCATAGCGACAATTCCATCCCGAAATATGCCACCAACCTGGTATTTTTAACAAAAGCCAACACCTCGAGCGACATTGAGACCAAGATCATCTATTCCATGCTGAACAAGCAGCCCAAGCGGGCCGATGTCTATTGGCTCCTTCACGTGGATATTCTGGATGAGCCGCATGTGCTGGAATATAAAATCACTCATCTGATCCCGCATATCCTGATCAAGATCGATTTCCGGATCGGCTTTAAGGTACAGCCCCGGGTGAATCTGTTTTTCCGACAGGTACTCGACGAGATGAGCCGTGACAAGGAGATTGACATGATCAGCCGGTATGAATCGCTGAGACGGTTCAAGGTGCCGGGTGATTTCAGGTTTGTGGTGATCGACAGGATTCAGAATTACGACTTCGATTTTCCGCCGAAAGAGCAGTTCATCATGGATATGTATGCCATTTTCAAACGATTTGGCATTACGGAAGTCAAGGCGCTCGGGCTGGACACCAGTAACGTGTCGGTGGAGAGCGTACCGTTGTATATCGACAAGGACATTCCGACGTTGCTTACGCGGAATGAGCCTCCTGACATGTTTTAATTACATCTTTTTTCGGGAGATCGCCTTCATGGCGGCATCCACGATATCGGGAGTATCGAGTTTGAATTTCCGGAGTAATTCTTCCGGTTTCCCGCTTTCTCCGAAGACATCTTTCACGGCGACCATTTCCACCGGAGCAGGGTGATTCCTGGCCAGCAACTGAGCGACGCTGTCACCCAGTCCGCCGTTCATTTGGTGCTCTTCGGCCGTCACTACGCAGCCTGTTTTTGCGACCGATGCAAGGATCGTTGTTTTATCCAATGGCTTGATGGTATGCATATCGATCACTTCCGCGCTGACCCCTTTGCCTTCGAGGATCCTGCATGCCTCCAGCGCTTTCCAGACAAGGTGTCCGGTAGCGATGATGGAGACATCGGTACCTTCATTCAGCAGCAGCGCCTTGCCGATGACGAATTCATCCACCGGTGAAGTAAAATTGGGCACTTTCGGGCGACCGAAACGGAGATAGACAGGTCCGTCATAAGCAGCGATGGCGATGGTGGCGGCTTTGGTCTGGTTGAAATCGCAGGTGTTGATGACCACCATATCGGGCAGCATCTTCATCATGCCGATATCTTCGAGCGATTGGTGGGTAGCGCCGTCTTCACCGAGTGTCACTCCCGAGTGGGAAGCACATATCTTGACATTTTTCCGGGAGTAAGCCACCACTTGCCGTACCTGATCGAAGACGCGGGCGGTGGAGAAATTCGCAAACGTTCCGGTAAACGGGATCTTCCCGCCAATGGCCAGACCTGCTGCAATGCCAATCATGTTTGCCTCGGCAATCCCGACCTGGAAAAAACGATCCGGGAACTCGGCAGCGAAGGCATCCATTTTCAGCGATCCGGTAAGATCGGCGCACAAAGCAACCACATTGGCGTTTTTACGTCCCAGTTCAAGGAGTCCTTCTCCAAATCCCGAACGCGTGTCTTTTGATCCCTGATTCGTATATTCTTTCATTCCTGGTGAATTAGTATGAATACAATTTGATGTTCGATGTTTGTCCTGATTCCACGGTAAACGCTTTTTCGACGGTATAAGAAGCCCGGTTCGAATATTTCGACCGGAATACCACCCGGTAATGGCCGGGTTGAAGATAGAGCGTTTCCTGGTGTTGTGGCGTCTCTTTCAGATTATACAGCCAGATTAGTTCTTTCCCTTCTTCGAGGTAGAGGCTTCCATACCCGTTGGTAGAAGTCTCGATGACGGCAATGCCCGGCACAGGGATTTCAACGGTGGTGGTGTTTCGTTCGCTGACGGTAATATTTTTTACTGTAATGCGGGGGAGGCAGAGGATATCTGTTTCGTATTCTCCCACCAGGTATTTCTCCACCTGATCAAACTGCTGGACATTGAGGATTTCCGTTTCTCCCTTCTTCCGGATCAGGCAGGGAAGGTATTTCAGGGTGGCATTGCCCCTGGCTTTAAACGCCAGGTTTCCTTGTGGAGCATCGATGCCGATGGTGTTGTGTCTCCCGGAAATAATCTTCACGGAATCTTTTCGTACCGGAGGTACGGTATGGACCACAATATCGTAAGTCAGCAACGGATCGATTTCCAGGGTATCGGGAAGTCCTTTGTTATTGAGTGAATGGATAAAGTTGTATTTGATCCGCCCGGTATTGTTGTCATAAAACGTCATGTTCACGTTGGTCTCCGTAGGTTCTCCGTACTGGTCGAGGAGATTGACCTGCATGGAGGTGGGATTAAGAGCCCTGGAGATAATAATGTTCAACGCGTTTCTGAATTCCTTTTCGTTAGCGGCATCGAAATACGTTCCCACGCAATCGAATTGTTCCCGGAAATCTCTCCCGATGCCCACGATGAACGGTTTGAGTACGATCCCCTGTTGTTGCAGTTCAGCAGAAGCCTCGCAAGGGTCGCCATTACATTCTTCAAGCCCATCGGTGATGAGGATGATGATGTTCCGGCAATGATCGCACGGCGGGAAGTCTTTAGCGGCGGCGCGGAGAGAGGCTGCGATGGGGGTCGTTCCTTTGGGGACAATGGTTTTCAGGACATGTTGAATGCGTGGGATGTTATCCTTTGCGAAAGGCACTTCCAGCCGTGAGTCATCACAATCCTGCGGAGGAAAGGGTTTCTGGTGTCCATATACTCTCAGGGCTACTTCCAGGTCTTTCACGGTTTTCAGGCTGTCGAGGAGTCCGGAAAAGAGCCTGGTGGCGGTTTCGAACTTCGATGAGTTCTGCCACATGCCGTACATGCTTTTGGAAGCATCGAACACGAAGAGAATACGGGTGACAACAGGGGGTTTCGCCGGCGGCCGGTTTGTCTGGGCAAAGGAGGAGATGCCTGTCACACTGACCAGCAGCATCCATAAAAAACCTGCCAATAATATCCTGTTGAATTTCATCTTTTCGGTCTCTTCTGAGAATAACGGTGCGAATAGGTAAATATTTCTTTCCGGGAAGATCCCGTAAAGAGCGTTTTTAGTAATCTCCCAGTGTCTCTTTCAGTTGGCTCAGGGCTCTTTCGGCCTGTTCATCGTTAGGAGGAGAGCCGTGCCATTTGTGGTCATCCAGCATAAAGTCCACGCCAAAGCCCATATGGGTATGCATGAGAATGACGACAGGCTTTCCGTGTCCGCATTTTTCCTTTGCCTGATGGAGGACAGCGGTCACTTCACTCATCACATTTCCCTGCGCAGAGAGCACCTCCCATCCGAAGGCTTCCAGTTTCGCATTCAGGTCTCCGAGGCTGACCACTTTATCGGTAGGCCCGTCAATCTGTTGTCCGTTATAATCCACGATGGCCACAAGGTTATCAATCTTACGGGCAGCAGCGAACATCAGCGCTTCCCAGTTTTGTCCTTCTTCCAGTTCGCCGTCACCGCAAAGACACCAGACAAGATGGGGGTCGTTATTTAATCTCTTGGATAATGCCGTGCCTGCGGCTACCGATAGACCCTGTCCCAGAGAACCGGATGCCAGCCGGATGCCAGGCAACTCGCTATGGGTGGCGGGATGGCCCTGCAGACGACTTCCCATTTTCCGGAAAGAAGCAAGTTCCATGACGGGGAAAAAGCCGTAACGGGCCAGGACGCTGTACCAGAGAGCAGAAAGGTGTCCGTTTGACAGGAAGAACATGTCTTCCCCGGCGCCCTCCATGGTGAAACCGGCAGGCGAAGGTTTCATGACATCAAAATAAAGGGCAACCATGATATCCGTTGCGCCAAGCGACCCGCCCGGGTGACCCGATGCTGCTCCATGAACCATGCGGATGATATCTCTTCTCACCTGAGAAGCGATATTCGTTAATTCGACCTCTGAAGACATTGATATAGACAATATTTAAATGAGTTACTGATTGGATGTGTCAAATTTACCCTTTTTAGCCGTTTGTCTGGTTGCTTGTTGATAAAATGGGAAAAGAATTAATCGTTTACTTTTGTACTTTCGTCAGATCATGAAACAAACACGCCTCCTTTTCCTTGCCGCACTGATCACCACACTGTCGTTCAGTCTGAAAACCAACGCCATCCCTGTCTCCCGGCCGGACACTCTTGCCGCCATGAAAAGCCAGTGGGTTGATTCCGTATATACCTCGTTGGATTCCAACCAGCGGATTGCTCAATTGTTGTTCATCCGCGCGTTTTCAACCCGAGACCAGGCTTACACCGACAGTCTCACCCGGGTTGTCGCCTCCCTGAATGTAGGAGGGATCTGTTTTTTCAAAGGCGCTCCCGTAGCCCAGGTGGAACTGACCAACTGCTGGCAGGAGCGTGTCAAGACGCCGTTAATGATTTCCATTGACGCAGAATGGGGCATGGGGATGCGCATCGACAGCGCCTTTTCTTTCCCTTACCAAATGACCCTGGGAGCCATCCGTGATGATTCCCTGATCTATCGCATGTCGTCACAGATAGCTATGGATTGCCGGCGCATGGGAATACACATGAACCTGGCTCCCGTGGCGGATATCAATAACAATCCCGAAAACCCGGTCATCAACCTCCGTTCTTTCGGTGAAAACCCCCAAGATGTCCTCCGCAAATCCATCTTTTACATGAAAGGGTTGCAGGATCACGGGATTCTCTCGACGGGAAAACATTTTCCCGGGCACGGTGATACCGACACCGACTCGCATCTCTCCCTCCCGGTCATCGGTCATTCCGCCGCCCGTCTCGACTCCGTGGAATTGGTTCCCTTCCGTGGACTGATCCATGCCGGCATGGGCGGGATCATGATCGCTCACCTCTACGTTCCAGCTTATGAGACCATCCCGGGTCTGCCTGCCACCTTGTCTCACTCGTTCATCACTGGTTTGCTGAAAGAGAAAATGGGATTTCGCGGTTTTGTCATCACCGACGCGTTGGACATGAAAGGGGTGACGAATGGTTTTCGTCCGGGGGAACTTGAAGTGAAGGCGTTGCAAGCAGGGAACGACATCCTGTTATTACCGAAAGATGCGCACAAGGCCGTGGCGGCCATCCGGCAGGCTGCCGACAGCGGGATCCTCTCCTGGCAGATGCTGGAATCGAAGTGCAAAGCCATCCTGAACATGAAATATGACCTGGGACTGGCCCACTACCAACCCGTGAATCCCGAGCATCTCACCAGCGATCTGAACCCACATTCATCGTCGCTTCTGAATGAGACCCTGTTCCGGGAATCGGTGACCATAGTGAAAAACGACAACCTGTTGCTGCCACTCTCTCTGCTTGATCACCATAAGATCGCCTGCGTCGCCATCGGCGATACCGCCACCACCTCTTTCTCCAAACGGCTTTCCCTCTATTTCCCCTTCGACAACTTTATTCTGGGACCAAAGACAGGGAAACACCTGACCGACAGCATCATGACGGTTCTTCAGGGGTACGATCTCGTGGTGATGAGTATTCATCGGGCCAATTTATACCCCAAAAATCACTTTGGCATCTCCGACACCCTGCTCACCATCCTCGATTCTGTTTCCCATCGTCAACGGGCGATCCTGGCCCTCTTCGGCAACCCGTATATTCTCCGTATTTTGAAAAACCCAGATGACTTTGAAGCCATCGTCACCACCTATCAGGACCGTCCTGATGCGGAAGAGATCGCTGCTGAGGTGATTGCCGGAGGAACGGGCGCTGAAGGAAAGCTTCCGGTCACTACCGCCAAGTTTGTTGCCGGGACGGGCATTGCCACCAGTGCCGTCAGGTTGGGTTTTACCCCGCCGGAGACATTCGGGCTCACCGATGTCCTGCTGAAGCAGACCGACAGCCTTGCTCTCGACGGTATCCGTTCAGGTGCTTACCCCGGTTGCGAGGTGCTGTTGGCGAAAGACGGAAAGATATTTTATCATAAGGCCTTTGGCAATCCCATGAAGGGCGATAGCGTGGAAGTCAACCCCAGCGACATCTACGATCTTGCCTCGGTCACCAAAATGGCAGGGACCACCCTGGCGATCATGAAGCTGTACGATGAAGGACGTATCAACCTCGATACGCATCTTCGCAATTATCTTCCTTTAGTAAGAAATACCCCTAAAGGGAAACTCACCATCCGCGAGATCATGACGCACCAGGCCGGTCTCCAGGCATGGATCCCGTTTTACCTTTCCACCATTTCCAATGGCCGCCCCGACACCACCATCTATGCTTCTTCTCCATCTGCGGACTTTCCGGTACGGGTAGCCGAAAACATGTACATTAAAGACGGATACAGGGATGACATCTTCAGGCAGATTATCCACTCCGAAACCGGAAAACGCGGTGAGTACAAATACAGCGACCTGGGATTTTACCTGTTGGCGGCCATGGTAGAACACCTGACCGGGGAAACCCTTGACGCTTACCTTGACAGAGAGTTTTACAAGCCATTGGGATTAACCACCATGGGCTACAAACCATTGCTGCGTTTCCCGGCCAGCCGTATCATGCCTACGGAGGATGACACTGTTTGGCGCAAACAGTTGCTGAGAGGCGATGTCCACGACCCCGGAGCTGCCATGCTTGGCGGTGTAGCCGGTCATGCAGGCCTCTTCTCTGATGCCTTCGACCTGGCTGTGATCATGCAGATGCTGCTCAATTATGGAGAATACGGAGGCAAGCAGTACCTGATGCCTTCCACCGTCAAAGAGTTTACCCGGGCACAATACCCGGAGACGAAGAATCGTCGAGGACTTGGATTTGACAGACCGCTACCCGCGCCTGTTCCCGATGGTCCCTCCTGCCCATCGGCTTCTCAGCTCAGCTTCGGGCATTCAGGCTTTACCGGGACCTATGTATGGGCTGACCCCGAGAACAACCTCATTTATGTCTTCCTGTCCAACAGGGTCTGTCCCGATGCGTCCAATACAACACTGTCCGAAAAAAACATCCGGACTAACCTACACCAGTCTGTTTACGACCTGTTGAACAAGGTTCAGGGGAAATAGGTATTTTTGCAGTGGGAACAAACAGTATTTCTATGAGACCAACGGTAAAATCAATTATCCTGTGGGGGGTTGCAGTGATCCTGGGATATGTGGTTATGTATTACCAGCGGCAGACAGGTCCCACCTACCCCGTAGCCGGGGAAAAAAGAGTCGGCACAACGCTCATCAGCTACAGCCTGATCAGGACCTACCGATGCGGCTCTCCCGCGACTGTCAGGATCGTGGTTCCCGACACCTCCGTCAGCGGGGAATGCTCATTCCGCAGGTTCAAAAGCTATGATAAATGGTCTGTTGAACCCATGCAGCGTTCCGGGGATACCTTGATCGCCATGCTCCCGGCACTTGAATCTGCAGGGAAGATTATGTACCAGGTCACCCTGAAGCAGGGAAGCAACTCGTACCTGTTGACCGGCAATCCCGTCATTCTGCGGTACAAGGGGGAAGTTCCGCCCTTCGTACTGATCTCGCATATCCTGTTCATCTGTCTTGCCATTTTATTATCCACACGTACAGGTCTAGAAGCTATTTTCAACGGGAAACACCTGTACCTGTATACCTGGCTTACGGTCATCTTCCTGGGCCTTTCCGTACTGATATTAGGCCCCATCCTTCAGAAATATGCTTTCGGTGAATTCTGGACCGGATGGCCGGTGGGGCATGATCTCACGGACAACAAATCGGTCATTGCCTTCCTGTGCTGGCTGATCACGCTGGTGATCCTTTCCCGGAAACGGGAGAAGAAGATCTGGCCGGTCATCGCCATGGTCATCACCATCGTCGTCTTCCTGATCCCCCATAGCCTGAAAGGATCGGAAATTGATTATACCAAAGAAGCTCCCGCATCTGAAATCAGCCGTTAATCTGAACAAATATTCATCATCATGTACGTAACCATTTCACTCATTGTCATCACCATACTGATCTCAGTCCTTGGTTTCTCCCAAAAAGACATCATATCCAAATGTCAGTTCAACGCTTACGATATACGGCACTCGGGGCAGTGGTACCGCTTTTTAACGTATGGATTTTTTCATGAGGGATGGATTCACCTGCTGATCAACATGATCGTGTTGTATTCATTCGGGGAGATGGCCGAAAAAGGATACCTGTATTATTTCAGATCTCAATACGTTCTGTTTTACCTCTTGCTTTATTTCGGAGCCATGATCATATCGGTCATTCCGGCCTTTTTCAAACACCGGAATGACGTTTTTTACAACGCCCTCGGTTCTTCCGGTGCGGTATCCGCGATTGTGTTTGCCAGCATTCTCCTTAAACCCGACATGAAGATCTACCTTTTCTTCATCCCGGTCGGGATCCCGTGCATTGCCTTCGGACTTGGCTATCTGGTGTATGAGTTCATCATGAGCCGCAGGGGTAAAGATCACATTGCCCACGATGCCCATTTCTGGGGAGCTATATTCGGCATTGTGTTCACCCTGGCCTGCAAGCCGCAAATCTTTTCAGCCTTTCTGAAGATGCTGGAAAGAATAAGCCTGTAGCGTTCTGAAGAGTTGTTTATTTCTCTATTCTGATACGGTTATCGACGACAGCTACCTTTTCCGGGGTGCCGAGCAGTGGGTTGAAATCCAGTTCGCGGATCTCCGGAGCTGCTTTCAACAAAGCTGACAGCCGGCAGATGACCTCAGCAAAAGCATTTTCGTTAACGCCTTTTTGTCCGCGTACGCCCTGGATGATCTTGTAGCTCTTCAGCCTGCGGATCATGTCGTGAGCTTCACCGTCGGATAAGGGTGCCAGTCCGGCAGAAACATCTTTCAGGACTTCAATGAAGATGCCGCCCATCCCGCACAGGATCACGTGGCCGAATTTCGGGTACCAGGTAGCTCCGACAAAAAGTTCGGTGCCGGAGAGCATCGGCTGGATCAACACAGCAGTGGTATCTTTGATACAGATCATCCGGTCAAATTCTTTCCTGACGGTCTCCGCATTTTTCACATTCAGCACCACTCCGCCGACATCCGATTTATGAATGGGGCCCACCACCTTCATGACTACGGGGAAGCCGAGACGTTCAGCCGCTTTCACGGCATCGTCGGCCGAGGTCACGGTGGCCTCTCCCGCTCTCGGGATCCCGGCGGCATCCAACAACTCGGCAGTCATGGCAGGAGACAGGTATCCGTTGCCGGAGGCGTCGATGACGTTCCGGATAGCCTGATGGTTCACAGCAGGCAATTCAGGATTCTCCGGAGCCGGTTTCGGGGTATGGAAGATTTTGGACAAGGCATTGCCGAAAATGACTTCATCCGGGAAATTGATTCTACCTTTACTGATGAAGTCCCGTACCTCATCACCAGCGGTGACCACGGAAGGCAACACGGGGAAAATGGGTTTGGTGGCGTTCTTCATCTTTTCATGCAGCACATCATAAGCCGGTTTCGGGGAGGTCAGCCCGGGTGTTCCGAAGATCGTCACTACGCCGTCAATATCTTTAAACTTCTGTGTTGCATAGTCGATGATCGTACCGAATTGCTCCGGTGTCCCGGTAGCCAGGAAGTCGATCGGGTTAGCGACCGAAGATCCGGGGAACAACTGAGCGAGCAGTTCGGTTGCTTCGGATGAATCAAGGTGAGGCACCGACAGTCCGCCGTTGGATAAGGCATCGGTCAGCATCACGGCAGGTCCGCCGGCATGTGTCACGATAGCGATATTCTTCCCTTTCAATTCGGGGTACATGAAGATGCACACGGTGCTGACAAGTTCTTCCCTGCCGTAACAGCGAACAATACCGGCCTTCCGGAAGAGGGCATCCACCGCCACATCCGAGGTGGCAAGGGCGCCGGTATGGGAAGAAGCGGCCCGGCTGCCGGCTTCCGATGAACCGGCTTTGATGGCAGCGATCCTGCACCCTTTGCGTATCAGGGAAGAGGCATGTTTCAGGAGCTTTTCAGGCTTGGAAATATTTTCAATGTAAAGCATCTTTACTTTCGAACTCGTGGCCGGGTCGAAGGTTTCATCCATATGCTCCAGGATCTCTTCTACGCCGGTCTGTGCGCTGTTACCCACCGAGAACATCGTGGAGAAAGTGAGGCCCTTGGGAATTCCGGCATCCATGATAAAAAGAGCGGTGGCGCCGCTGCCCGAGATGAAATCGCATCCGGTGGGTTCCAGCTTGGGAATAGGCTTGGAGAACACGCCGGCATAATGAGGAGTCAACACCCCGATGCAGTTGGGACCGATGAGCGAGCCACCCACGCTGTCGATGGTTTCCGCGATTTTTCGTTCCATCCGCTTACCTTCTTCGCTCTCTTCGCTAAAACCGGCAGACAAGATGATGAACGCCTTCGTCTTCTTTTGATAAGCCAGGATCTCAACGGTATCGGGAATGTATTTCGCGGCGATGGCGATGATGGCCAGATCGACCTGGGGAAGCAGATCCGTGCTCTTGTAACAGGTGATCCCCTGCACTTCACTTTCCTTGGGGTTGGTGACATATAATTTACCGGAAAACTTTTGTTCGATAAGGTTTCTGAGAACTGCGCCTCCGGGTTTTGTGGTATCATTGGAACCGCCGATAACGACGATGCTTCCGGGAGTAAATAATTCTTTAGTAATCATAATCGGAATTTTTAGGCAAAATTAAAGAATTGCCCGGATGAACCCAAACAGGTCAATCTGAAACAAAAAGGAAATCACTGGAATCCTGATCACAGGAATTTGGCAAAGGGGACAAAGGGCGCTGTTTGTTGCTTGTATTCATCCCACCCGGGAAAGCGTTGCAGTCTTTTATCCATGACAGGAACCCCGGTCACAAAGCGAAGAAGGATCGTGAGGAACAGCGGGCTGATGAGGGTGATCCACCCCCAAGGCAGGCTGACCGCATACAACGAGATGCCCCACCAGAGCAATGCCTCTCCAAAATAGTTGGGATGGCGCGAAATACCCCATAACCCTTTGTTGATGAGCTTCCCCTTGAAAGCCGGATCTTTCTTGTACCGGATCAGTTGCGAGTCGGCAGTCACTTCGATGAAGAATCCGATGCCGAAGACGATCAGTCCGATATGATCCCAGAACGTCAGGGGGGCATTCGGCATGGAATCGATAAACCATACGGGGGCAGAGATGATCAGCATAAAAAGACCCTGGAGCAAAAAGATCCGGAGATAACTTTTTATTTTGAAATACTTCCAGGTCTCCCGCCACTGAAGGTAGCGGAAGTTTTCTCCCTGCCCTTTTTTCCGGAGGAGGATGTGAAAAGCAAGCCTCACTCCCCAAAGAAGGACCAATATACTGACAACCATTTTACGGACATCCCATCCGGGGGCCTGCATCAGGGTAAACGCAGCAATGACGACAAACCCCGGTCCCCAGAAGATATCAGCGATCGTGTTATCTTCCATGAAATGCGCGATCACAAAAAGGATCGTCACATAAACGAAAATGACGATGGCAACTTGTATGATCATACAATCGAAATTGGTTCAGTACTATTCCAGCATCACGGATACAGCGACAACACCTTCGCCCGTATTGGAAGCGAGAACCGGTGATGCATTATCCATGAAAACAGGCTTTTTCCCCGTAAGTTTTTCCATCTCTTCGGCATACCAGTTTGCTACTTCCGGGTTATTGGCATGGGTGATGGCATACTCCCATACTTGTTTGCCTTTGATCAGTTGAGCCAGGCTCCGTACGGCTTTCTTCATTGAGCCGGTCTTGGTAAAGGATTTGCCCGATAAAGTAGTTGTCCCTTCCCGGTTCACGATGATCACGGGTTTCACATCCAGCATTTTCGCGATAAAGCCCTTGAGCGGATTGACTCTTCCTGAGCGTACAATATATTTTAGGGTAGGTACTGTTACCCTGATATGTGACTTGCTGATCCAATCTTCTACCTGTGGCAGGATCTCGTCGGTGGTTTTTCCTTCTTCGATGGCGCGGGCAACCCGCAGCACGGTCAGACCCAGTCCGGCCGTCAGGGATCTCGAGTTAAAGACGTGTGCTTTTTTCCCGGTACGGGCCATCACCTCTTCGGCCGACTTCGAGCTGTTGGAATAAGTTCCGCTCATTTTCTGACTTATATGCAGGGAGATAATGGAGTCGTAATGTGTGGAGAGATATTCGTACCGGTTGATGAAATCCTGTGAAGTGGGTTGAGATGAAGTAGGATTGGTACTTGATTTCTTTAATAACGGGTAGAACTGTTCCGGCTGGATGGTAAGCCGGTCGAGGTAGTAGGTATCGTTGAAGTGCACCGTCAGCGGCAGTACCTGGATCTGATGGCGGTCGATGATCTCCCGGGGAAGATCGCAGGTAGAATCGGTGACCAGGGCAATGTTCGATTTGCGGTTGTGAGCGATCTCGTGTTGCATGGTCATATCTTCCACCTTCTGGTACGTGATGTCACCGAAGCGGCGGAGGGAAGCAAAGACCTGGTCGGGATGATCTGAATGAATATGTACTCTGATTTTTGCAGGGGATCCGGCAACAACCAGCGAATCACCACCATTTTTAATGGCTGCAACGACTTGCTTTTTTTCGATCTTTTTTCCTTCGATCAAGGCCTCCGTGCAAAACCGGAATGTGATGACATCATGAAGATCCTGAACAGCTATGACCGCTTCTTCGTTTTCTTTGTCTTCTGTATATTCTCCTAAGGACACCCCTTTGGAGAAGAACTCCAGAATCCCTTCCAGAAAATAGACAAAGCCTTTGGCGCCGGCATCCACGACATTTGTTCTTGCCAGTACTTCCAACCTTTTGGTGGTAGCGGCCAGCGATTCACAGGCTTTTTTGTAGGCTTCCCATAACAGACCGAAAAAGTCATCAATGATGTCCTTGATCTTGTACATGTGTTCGGCCCACGCCCTAATTACCGTAAGGATGGTGCCTTCTACCGGATTGGCGATAGCATCGTAGGCATAATCAACGGCCTTCATCATGCTTTCCGCGAACGAATTGATATTGAGGGTCTGTTCGTTTTCCAGCTCATTACTGAAGCCATACAGGAACTGGGCGAAAATGATCCCGGAGTTACCGCGTGCCCCGCTGATGGCCGCATCGGCAATAGCCACGGCCGTAGCTTTGGGTGAATCGACAGGGATCTGTGCGTTAACGATCGAACGCATGGTAGAAGCCAGGTTTGTTCCGGTATCTGCATCCGGGACCGGGAACACATTGATCATGTTCAACGTCCGCTGATGATCGAAAATCCTTTTTGCTCCTGAAAGAATGCTGTAATACAATTGCTTACTATTCAGCTCTTTCAGATTATCTTGGGGGTTATCCACTTTGTCGTGTTTACGAAATACTATTTTAATTTCCGGCAGTTGGCCAACTTCCCCGAACGGATAATGACGTTCAGTTCATTGACGATGTCGACGTACTTGGAACGGTTCCCGCACTGGTACATTTCCAGCAGGGGATCTTTATCGATGATCTGCTGAAAAAGATTATCAGCAGAAGGTGTTTCATCAAGTGCCCGGTAATCGCTATAAGTAAATTTCAGAAAAGCCACATTGGGTCCGATTCCCCTGTTATCCAGCCAGAAGCCATCAGCAAGCTGCGTTGGAAGAGTACGATCTCCTTTACTTAAGATATCGGCGACATCGGGGAAGGAAGAAAGGCGTGATTTATCAGCCGTAAGTTCAACAGGGACTTTATCCGAATAATCAGCCCGGGTTTTATAGATAATACACGGGGGACCGGGGAGTGCTGTCATTGACTTTTCCTCTTGTTCCGAAGAAGCGGGAACGCTTTTGTGCGAGCAAGAGGCGAATAACACTGAGGCCACCAGCATAAAGCTAAATGCCACAAAACTTGTTCTTTGCATAATAGTTCGGATTTCCGATCTGTTTTCGGGTGCAAAGATACGAAGAACTAATTATTTTATTCCCGGATTAATTTTACAGGTTCCGTTCAGGGGTCAGACAACCTGCCGGAATTGTTATTTATCAAATTGATTATCTAACAGCTACAATAACTTTATAAAAAAATACGTTTCATCGCACACAAGTGTGTTAAATTATATTAAAATTGCACCCCGAAATTATAATCCGGCACGAAAATTGTAATTTTGTGCTCTAGTAAACGGAAAATTAATCATAACCCTAACCAAGATGCGTAAAGTTTTCATTTCCATGATCTTTCTGTTTTCTGCAGCCTTTTGCGGCTATGCACAGCAAACAGTTACTCCGGCCCCTACTCCGGCTGATAATCCGAACGCCCCGGAAATATCCTTTGAGAAGACGGTTCACGACTATGGCACCATCGTAAAAGGCGGTGACGGCACCTGTGAATTCAAATTCACCAACATCGGAAAAGAACCCTTGATTCTTTCCAAGCCGATTTCCTCCTGCGGATGTACCGTGCCCACCTGGCCTCAGGAACCCATTCTCCCCGGGAAAAGCGATGTGATCAAAGTCACATACAACACCAACAACGTTGGCAACATCAACAAATCCGTCACGGTTTATTCCAATGCAAAAACCAACCGTGTTGTGTTGAGTATTAAAGGACAGGTCGTAGCTACACCAGCCACCACCCTTCCGGAAAAACCGGCTGAACAAACAGCCACCCCCATCCAGAAATAATTAATTCTTTTATCAATGAACCTTGATCGCCGGCATCAAACCGGCGATCTTGTTATAAAAACAACCAATCATGCCCAAAATTTCCGAAAGAGGGATCAATGTCCCTCCCTCTCCCATCCGAAAGCTCGTTCCCTTTGCCGATGAAGCAAAGAAAAGAGGAATTAAGGTGTATCATCTGAACATTGGTCAACCCGATATCGAAACCCCGGAAAACGTCATGGATAAAATCCGCCATATCGACATGAAAGTGGTGGAATACAGCCACTCGGCCGGCATCCTTTCGTACCGTAAAAAACTGGTTGAATATTATGCGAAACAGCATATCGACGTTACCACCGACCAGATGATCGTTACTACCGGGGGATCGGAAGCCATCCTCTTTGCCATGATGACATGCCTTGACCCGGGCGACGAAATCATCATTCCCGAGCCTTTCTATGCCAATTACAATGGTTTTGCCGTCTCCGCCGGGGTAAAAGTGGTTCCCATCAACTCTACCATCGACAACGGATTTGCCCTCCCTCCCATCAGTTCCTTTGAAGAGGTCATTACGCCGAAAACCAAGGCGATCATGATCTGCAATCCCAACAACCCGACCGGTTATCTCTATTCGGCCGAAGAGCTGGAATCCCTGAAAGAGATCGTGAAGAAACATAACCTCTTCCTGTTTGCCGACGAAGTGTACCGCGAATTCTGCTACGACGGTAAAAAACATCATTCGGTGATGAACCTTCAGGGAATTGACGATCATTTAGTCCTGATGGACTCCATCTCCAAACGTTACAGCGCCTGCGGTGTCAGGATCGGTGTCCTCATCTCCCGCAATAAAGAGCTCATGGCCGCAGCAATGAAATTTGCCCAGGCTCGTCTCAGTCCTCCTACCTTTGGACAGATTGCCGGCGAAGAAGCCATCAATACCCCCGACTCATACATGGATGCTGTGCTGAATGAATACGTCAAGCGCCGTGACATCATCGTTGAATCGATCAACAAAATGAAAGGCTGCTTCTGCCCGAACCCGGGTGGCGCCTTCTATGCCGTAGCAAAACTGCCGATCGACGATTCCGATAAATTCTGCAAGTGGCTGCTTGAAGAATTCAACTATGAAGGACAAACCGTCATGCTGGCTCCCGCCACCGGTTTCTATTCCACTCCGGGACGCGGAAAAAATGAAACGAGGATCAGTTATGTACTGAAAATTGAAGACCTGAAGGGCGCCATGCGCTGTCTGGAAGAAGCCTTGAAAGTTTATCCGGGACGCACCAACTAATCAGGGATACAATAAATATTTACTTCTGATCTTCAGAAAGTTCTCCAATCCGGGTTGCCATGCAGCCCGGATTTTTTGTTCGCTTTCGCCCTGAATGATCTGCTGACGCAAGGTGGAATTCCCGGCCAGCTTATCGAAATAAGAATTGAAGAAAAGATCGGGCTGACTCAATAAGTCCAGATAAGCCATCCTCAACCACGAGAGGTTGATCCTGCCCAACAACTTCGGTTTGTCACGGTAAAAAGTCCGTAAGTCCAACCCACGGCAAGAAATGCCAAGAAACGGCGGATTCTCGGACATGCCGGGGATCTTTTCGGGCGTAAACGAAAAAGAGAATCCTCTCAGCTCGGGATGACCGAACACTTCGAAGGGGTAACAGGTGCCGCGGCCTACACTGATGACTGTGCCTTCGAAAAAGCATAACGATGGATAGAGGAGGATCGCATTGTCAGAGGTCAGGTTGGGCGACGGGGACACCGGAAGGCTCACTCTCATCAAGTGCTCGTAACCGATACACGGAATAACGGTCAGATCGCAGTGCAATCCATCGGGCAGCCACCCTTCTCCGTTCACCATCCGGGCATACTCGCCAATGGTCATGCCATAAACCACCGGAACCGGGTGCATCCCGACAAAGGAAGCGTATTCCTTCTCCAGTACAGGTCCATCGACATAAAACCCATTCGGGTTGGGACGGTCAAAAACCACCAGCGGGATATGATAGCGGGCGCATGATTCCATCACCAGCGACAATGTCGAGATGTAGGTGTAAAAACGCACCCCGACATCCTGGAGGTCAAACACCATCATCCCGATGCCGTCCATGTCTTTCGCATCCGGCATCTTTTTCTTGCCATATAATGAAATGATGGGAAGAGAGGTCGCGCTGTCGACCGAGCCGGCCACTTCCTTGCCGGCATCGGCTTTCAGCCTGAAACCGTGCTCCGGGGTAAAAATCTTGCGGACCTTCAGCCCCATGGAGAGCAGCGTATCCACTGTATTTGTGCCGTTCACGACAGAAGCGGCATTTGCCACCACCCCGATCTTAGAACCCTTCAGCAGCTTGAGGTATTGACCTGTATTCCCCGCGCCGGGAATAACCTGGGCGCTGCCATGGAAAACGGGCAGCAACAGTAATCCGATGAAAAAAAGTTTACGTAACATAATCAACCTTTACTGCTGCAAAGTTCAACTTTTTTTTGCCGGGTAGACGCTATCCCGTATTTTTTTGAGTTCTTTGCAGTAAAGATCCGTCATTGAACACAGAATATTTCATTGCCAGGCGAATGGTTTCACGGGGAAGGACAGGCTTTTCCCGCCCTATCGTGTACATTTCGGTCGTCAGCATTGCGTTGGGACTGGCTGTCATGTTCATGTCGATCGTGATCCTGACAGGGTTTCAAAAGGCAATCCGGGAGAAGGTAATTGGTTTTGGCGGGCACATCCAGGTCTCTCATTTCGACCTGACCCAATCGCTGGAGCCCATCCCCCTGACCATCACCCCGGGAATGATGGACTCGCTACGCCGTATCGACGGGGTAACTCATCTGCAGATATTTTCCACCAAAGCAGGCATCATCAAAGCCCATGGAGAGATCCAGGGAGTGGTGCTGAAAGGGGTAGGTCCCGATTACGACTGGTCGTTCTTCCGTGATAAAATGGTTTCAGGGAATGTCTGCTCCATCCCCGATACCGGGAAAAGCGACCAGGTCATCCTGTCGAAGACCATGGCAGACCTGCTGAAACTCAAGACCGGCGACAATCTCCGGATGTATTTCATCTCGGGCGAGAATGTGCTGGGACGGAAGTTTCTCATCTCCGGGATTTACAATTCGGGGATGGAAGATTTTGATAAAATGTATGTGATCGGCGACATCCGTCACATCCAGAAAATAAACCGGTGGGAACCCAACCAGGTCGGCGGGGTTGAGATCCTGATCAATGATTTCGACCGGCTGGACCAGATCGGTGACGAAGTGTACCGCAACATCGGGTATTCCATGAACTCCTCGACCATTCGTCAGCTATACCCCCAGATCTTCGACTGGCTTGACCTGCAAGACATGAATGTCGTCATCATCCTTGTGCTGATGATCATGGTCTCGGGCATCACCATGATCTCCACCCTGCTGATCATGGTTCTGGAACGAACCCGCATGATAGGTGTCCTCAAGGCTCTCGGGATGCGAAACAAAGGAATCCGGAAGATCTTCCTGTACAACTCGGTCTTTATCACCGGCGCCGGTGTCATCCTGGGAAATATCATCGGCTTCACCCTTTCGATCCTGCAACTCCGTTTCGGTTTCCTCAAACTACCGGTTGAATCGTATTATGTCTCGGTGGTTCCGATTAACCTGAACTGGTTTCACCTCCTGACCCTCAATGTAGCCACGATGGTAGTATGTTTTCTGATGCTCATCATCCCATCGATGATCGTCACCCGGGTGACGCCGGTAAAAGCGATCCGGTTCGATTGAGAAGGATTATTTCCCGGCCCTGACGTGAAGGCCGCATTCGCGCTTTGTTCCCTCTTCCCACCACCATCTTCCCGACCGGGTATCTTCTCCCGTCTCCACAGCTCTTGTGCAGGGTTGACATCCGATGCTGGGGTACTTTTTATCATGCAACGGGTTATACGGAACCTTGTTTTCACGGATATATTCCCATACCTGTTCATCCGTCCAGGTAAGCAAGGGATAGACCTTCAGCACGTCGTGTTCTTCATCCCATTCAGCAAGTTCTAACCCGGAACGGTTCTCGGATTGTTCATGCCGAAGCCCGCAGATCCATATCTCCGCATCTTTCAGGGCCTTCTTCAGCGGCTCTGTTTTGCGGACAGCACAGCATAGTTGCCGGTTTGCGAGGCTATCATAAAACAGGTTGATCCCCTTTTCCGTCACCATTTTCTGAAGAGAAACCGCATCGGGATAATAAACTTCGATAGGATATTGGTATTTTTTTACGGTGATATCCAGCAACTCATAGGTTTCGGGGAAGAGTCTTCCGGTATCGAGGGTAAATATCCTGACAGGCAGTTTCCGCTCAACGATCATGTGGGTGATCACCTGGTCATCGGCGCCCAGACTTGTGGAAAATACGGTCTTCCCCGGGTACCTGGCTGAAAAAAATTCCAGTATCTCGGCGGGAGAAAGGTGTCTCAATTCTTCGTTGTAATTCATCATGTTCGTCGGCATGTTCCCATCTTTCTATTGCAAAATTACAGAAAAGAAGATACTTTTGAACCATAACCCCATACTATGAACGTACACTTCATCGCCATCGGCGGAAGCGCCATGCACAACCTGGCCATCGCCCTTCATCATAAAGGATATACCGTCACCGGATCGGATGACGAAATCTTTGAGCCATCCAAGACACGGTTGGCTTCGCTCGGCCTTCTTCCGCCCACGGAAGGCTGGGATCCGTCGCGTATTCATCCCGGGCTTGACGCTGTGATCCTTGGCATGCACGCGAAGAAAGACAATCCCGAATTGATGAGGGCCGTCGAACTGGGTCTGAAGATCTTCTCATACCCTGAATATCTGTATGAACAGTCGAAGAACAAACAGCGGATCGTTATCGGCGGGAGTCATGGCAAAACGACCATCACCGCAATGATCCTGCATGTCCTGAAAGCGAATAACGTGGATTGCGATTACATGGTCGGCGCTCAGCTGGAAGGGTTCGACGTGATGGTGAAACTCACGGAAGAGGCTCCTTATATGATCATCGAAGGAGATGAATACCTCACCTCCCCCATCGATCCGCGTCCGAAGTTCCATCTCTACAAGCCGGATATCGCCCTGCTGAGTGGCATCGGATGGGATCATATCAATGTTTTCCCCACCTTCGAAAACTACGTGGAACAGTTTACGACGTTCATCGGGAAGATCACTCCGGGAGGGTCACTGATCTTCTGTGAGAACGATCCCGTGCTGAAATCCATTGCGCTGGACACGCGCGACGACATTGAGAACCTCCCGTACGGTCTGCCCGATTTTGTGGTGGAAAACGGCGTCACCAGCGTGCTGAAGGGGAGTAAACGATATCCCTTGCAGATCTTTGGAAAACACAACCTCATGAACATGGAAGGAGCGCGGCTGGTGTGTCTTCACCTGGGCATCACCAACGAAGCTTTCATGAACGCGATCACTACCTTCAAAGGAGCGTCCAAACGGCTTGAGCTGATCAGGAAAGATGACGATGTCACTATTTTCAAGGATTTCGCTCATGCTCCTTCCAAGGTTCAGGCCACCATCAATGCCGTGAAAGAGCAATATCCCGGACAAAAACTTATTGCGTGCCTGGAGTTGCACACCTACAGCAGTCTGAGTGAAGGATTTCTGTCCCATTATTCCGGGTCGATGGATCAGGCCGACCGGGCCCTTGTCTATTTCAATCCCCATGCTCTCCGGTTAAAGCGACTTCCCGATATCACGGCAGAGCAGATCAGGGAAGGTTTTCAGCGCAACGACCTGGAAGTATACAATGACTCCTCGCAGCTGCAGCAACGCCTCCGCGAGGAGCATAAAAATGGTAACATCTTTCTGATGATGAGTTCCGGCGATTTCGACGGAATGAACCTGGCTATTCTTTAGCTGTTCATAGAGATCAGGAACTCCTCGTTGGTATTGGTGAATTTCATCTTTTCCTTGAGGAATTCCATGGCTTCAAGCGGGTTCATATCGGCCAGGTGGTTCCGGAGGATCCAGATACGCTGGAGGACATCCTTTTCAAGCAGGAGATCTTCGCGGCGGGTGCTGGAAGCGACGATATCGACAGCCGGCCAGATACGTTTATTGGAGAGTTTCCGGTCGAGCTGGAGTTCCATGTTCCCGGTACCTTTGAATTCTTCGAAGATGACTTCGTCCATTTTAGATCCGGTGTCGATCAGGGCAGTGGCGATAATGGTCAGTGAGCCGCCGTTTTCGATCTGACGGGCTGCGCCAAAGAACCGTTTCGGCTTTTGCAGTGCGTTGGCTTCCACCCCGCCTGATAGTACCTTACCCGATGCAGGAGCCACGGTGTTGTAGGCGCGGGCCAGACGGGTGATGGAGTCAAGCAGGATGACCACATCGTGTCCGCATTCCACCAGCCGTTTTGCTTTTTCCAGCACGATGTTCGAGATACGGGCATGGCGTTCGGCCGGTTCATCAAAGGTAGAGGCGATCACTTCCGCCTTAACACTCCGTTGCATGTCGGTCACTTCTTCCGGACGTTCATCAATCAGAAGTACGATCATGTAAACATCGGGATGATTCGCGGCAATGGCGTTGGCGATCTCTTTCAGGAGGACCGTCTTACCGGTTTTCGGCTGAGCGACGATCAATCCGCGCTGGCCGAAGCCGATGGGAGCAAACATGTCGATGATACGGGTTGACATGGAATCCTGTTTGTGACCTGTCAGCCGGAATTTTTTCATCGGGAAGAGCGGGGTCAAAAAATCGAAGGGGATCCTGTCCCTGACTTCTTCGGGGGTGCGGCCGTTGATCAGGTCAACCTTGATGAGGGGAAAATATTTTTCGCCTTCTTTCGGCGGACGAATCGTTCCCCGAACGGTGTCTCCGGTTTTCAGTCCGAAGAGTTTGATCTGGGACTGTGACACATAAATATCATCGGGGGAATTGAGGTAGTTGTAATCGGAAGAGCGAAGGAATCCGTAGCCGTCCTGCATGATCTCGAGGACGCCTTCGCTGGTGATGATCCCGTCGAATTCAAACGAATATTCTTCGCGTTTGGGTTCCTGGGGTTTTCTTGGGAACTCACGATGACCGTGACGTTCTTCACTTTGCGGAGCCGGATGCGGCGTTTGGACAGGTTTTTCCTGAACTTCGGGCGTCACCGGTGCGGCAGGAACGACCTCTGCTGTTTCTTCGATCACCGGTTCGACCGGCAAAACTTCGGCAGCCGGTTTATGATTGTTCTCAAACAAATCAAACGAGGCAACAGGTTCCGCCATTTTGGGCGCAGGTGGTTCAACAGGTGCAGGCTTGGGGGTTTCCGGCAACGGCGTCACCTGCCGATCCTGAACCGGTTTGGGTCTCGGTTCTTCTTTACGGGGTCTGCCCGGTCTCCGGTGTGGGCGAAAGTCTTTTTTATTCTCCCTCTTTTCTGTATCCAGAACCTCCTGTGGTGGATTAAGTGCCTGGAAATCAAGGATTTTGTATATCAGCTCTTGTTTATCGAGCCGATCTACCTTCGGGATATTAAGTTTTCTGGCTATCTCACGGATTTCGGACAGCTCCATCCCGTCTAAGGAAATAATGTTGTACATTTAATAAGGGTTATGATTATTATGGAAAGAAAATATGGGGGACCTATAAATGAGGAAAATCTCGGGACAAAGATATGAAATAATCCGTAAACTTCAAACTTTCTGAAATCTTTTCTAATTTCGCAACAAAGAAAGTAAACGTAAAAATATGATCCAGCGTATTCAAACCCTCTATCTTTTTCTGGCTGTTGTTGCCGGTATTTTATTGTTTTTCTTCCCGATAGCCACCTTTTATAATGATCTGACCGGAAATTACCGGTTTTTGATTACTGGTATAGAGTCGATGGATCCGACGCCGAAAATCAATTTCAGTTTCTGGTTCACTTCGCCGTTATGGTTTATTAACGGAGCCATGATCATTTTGACGCTTATCACCATCTTCCTTTATAAAAACAGGATCTTGCAGATGCGCATGGTAGCTTTCGACATCCTGTGTAATATTCTGATCATTGTGATGGTCTTTTTCTTCTATACCAATAAAATTGAAGAATATACACAGATTGAAGCCAGTTTCCGTCACATCGGGGTGATCTTTCCCTTACTCTCCCTGATTTTCCTGGTGCTGGCCAATCAAGGTATCCGCAAGGATATTTCGAAAGTGAAAGCAGCCGACCGGTTGCGTTGATGCTGTTTTTATTTTCTGGGGATATCGATCACTTCCATTTCTTTCATCTGATCACCGTCGATCACGAACCTGACGGCGGTAATGGATTGATGGAATCCCGAATTCCCGGCAGCTCCCGGATTAACGGTCAGCATAGCGTATTTACGGTCATACATGACTTTCAGAATATGTGAATGACCGCAAACGAATAACTTCGGCCGAACGGTTTCGATGATTGATTTGGCCTTCCGGTCGTAACGTCCGGGGTAACCGCCGATATGGATCATCACCACTTTTACACCCTCCACGGTAAAGACGAGGCTCTCGCGGCAGGCGAACCGTATTTCTTTCCCGTCCATGTTCCCATACACTGCCCGCAGTGGTTTCAGGGCGGCCAGCTGGTCATGGATCCCGATATCTCCGATGTCTCCCGCATGCCAGATCTCATCCACGGGGGTAAAAAAATTGAGCACGCCGGGATTCAGCGAGCCATGCGTGTCAGATAATATTCCGATCCTTTTCATAATAAATTTTGCTGCGCAAAGGAACAAAAGGTTCACCGAACCGGCGTCATTGTGAATAAAATTATTCTGAAGAAACCGGCGAATTACTAATTTTACACATCGATCAATTCCATTCCCGCGATGTCTGAAATATTACTCATCATCATCCTGGTTGTCATGGTGACAGCCTTTGTCCTTTTATTGTTCCGGATTAAGCCCGCGAAGGTGGACACCTCTGCAATCTCCGGACTGGAAACAGAGAAAAAGGTCCTGGAAGAACGGCTCCGGATGACGGAAGAGCAGTCGGGCGTACAGGCCGCCACGGTGAAAGAAAAAGAGTCGCACATCAATGAACTGAACGGGGTCATTTCACGGAAAGAGGCGGAATTGAGCGCCCTGAAAGAAAAATATTCACAATATCGTTCCGAAGTAGAAAGCCTGCAGGAAAGATTTAAAATTGAATTCAAGAACCTGGCAAATGATATCCTGGAGGAAAAAACGCAGAAATTCACCGACCAGAACCGTACGCGCCTGGATGAGATACTGAAGCCTCTCGGGGAAAAGATCCGTGAATTTGAGAAGAAGGTAGATGACACTTACGATAAAGAGTCAAAACAACGTTTTTCGCTGGAAAAAGAGATCCAGCGGCTGGCAGAAATGAACCAACAGATCAGCACGGAGGCCAATAACCTCACCAAGGCGCTGAAGGGACAAGCCAAGACGCAAGGCAACTGGGGAGAAATGATCCTGGAAAGCATCCTCGAAAAATCGGGGTTGGTCAGGGACCGGGAATATTTTGTCCAGGCATCGTTCACCAACGAACATGGCCGGCGGATGCAACCCGATGTCATCATCGCCTATCCCGGCGACCGTCAGGTGGTGATCGACGCCAAGGTATCGCTCAATGCTTATGAACGATACGCCTCGGCCGAAACAAAAGAGGAACAGGACGCTGCTGCACGCGACCATCTTATTTCCGTCAAAAACCATATCAACGAACTAAGCGGGAAGAACTACCAGGATCTGTACCAACTCCGCACGCTCGATTTTGTGATGATGTTTATGCCGGTCGAGCCCGCTTACATGCTGGCCATGCAGCAGGATCCGTCATTATGGTCTACCGCCTACGACAAGCGTATCCTGCTCATCAGCCCCACCAACCTTATCACGGCCGTGAGGATGATCGCCAACCTGTGGCGGGTGGAGTATCAGAATAAAAATGCCCAGGAAATTGCCCGCCAGAGCGGTGATCTGTTTGATAAGTTTGTCAATTTTGTGGACGACCTGACCGACATCGGGAAAAAGATCGATGCCACGAAACAGAGCTATGAATCGGCCCAGAACAAACTGATCTCCGGGAAAGGAAACCTGGTGAGAAGAGCGGAAAAGATCCGTGAACTCGGCGCGAAGACTTCCAAGGAGTTCCCGAAGAGTCTGACGGATAAAATGGAAGAAGAACCAACATCATAATAAAAACCGGATAATTTGAAACAAAAAAACTTCATTTTCGGCATCCGCCCGGTGATCGAGGCGATCCTTTCAGGGAAAGAGATAGAGAAGCTCCTTCTTCAGAAAGGACTGAGGGGCGAGGGATTTCGTGAGTTGTTCAAACTCTGCCAGGAACTGGAAATTCATTTTCAGTTTGTTCCTGCAGAAAAGCTGAACGCTCTCTCGAAACAAAACCACCAGGGAGTCATCGCCTATATTTCAGATGTAGTCTACCAACGGCTGGAAGACATCATCCCGTTTGTCTATGAGCAGGGGCGTCCGCCGCTGATCCTCATCCTCGACCGCATCACGGATGTGAGGAATATGGGAGCCATTGCCCGGACGGCCGAATGTGCCGGGGTGGATGCGCTGGTGGTCCCTGTTCAGGGATCCGCCCAGATCAACTCCGAAGCCATCAAAACCTCGGCCGGTGCGCTGTACAAGCTTCCGGTATGCCGCAGCCGTAACCTGAAAGACGAGCTCCAGCTCCTGAAAGCGAGCGGTGTCCGGATTATCGCAGCCACCGAGAAAGGAGAAAAGGAGCATACCGATGTGGATATGTCGGGCCCGGTAGCGATCATCCTGGGGAACGAAGGAACCGGCATTGCGAAAGAGCTGCTGACGCTGGCCGATGAACAAGTCTTCATCCCCGTTCTCGGCGAGATCGGATCACTCAATGTCAGCGTTGCCACCGGAGTGATCCTGTACGAGGCCGTGAGACAACGCCGACCTGAATAATCAACCCATGTACATCCTTAAAATACAAGGTACCGATAAAATACCCGATTTCGTTCAGATACGTGACGATCGTTTTAAGCTGATCGCTTATTTCAAGGTCAGCAGTCCCCGCAGAGCCCTTAAGCGGTGCGGTCTGGAAGAAAAGGCCGGCATGGTGATGGAGATCGTGCACACCCTGCCGTACGGGAAAATCCGTAAACTTGATTTATAACTACCTTTCTTATGGAAAAAGAGCTCATCATTCTCCTCGATAAAGTGTCTGTTTACCAGAACGAGAACCTGATCCTTGCCAACGTCTCGCTGACCGTCGGCAAAGGAGAGTTCGTTTATATGATCGGTAAGACCGGGAGCGGGAAAAGCAGTCTCCTCCGGATCCTGTATGCCGACCTGCCGGTGAAAAACGGGGTTGCCGGTGTCGCCGGCTACGACCTGCGCAAGCTGAAAAAACGCGACATCCCCTATCTGAGAAGGAAGCTCGGGATCGTCTTTCAGGATTTTCAACTTCTCATGGACCGTACCGTGAACGAGAATCTCTTGTTCGTGATGAAAGCCACCGGATGGAAAGACAAGGTCATGATGCAGGAGAAACTGATGGAATTGCTGGCGAAAGTCGACCTGGCTACCAAAGGGAACAAGATGCCCCATCAGTTATCGGGCGGGGAGCAACAGCGGGTAGCTATCGCCCGGGCGCTGGTCAATGACCCGGAGGTCATCCTGGCAGACGAGCCGACAGGAAACCTGGATCCGGAAAGTTCTGAAGATATCATCAGCCTGTTGATGGACATCGCAAAAACAGGGCGGGCTGTAATCGTGGCAACCCACGACTACAGCCTGCTCAATAAATACCCTTCCCGAACGATCAGTTGCGAGAACGGCGTGGTAGTTTCAATCAATTAGTTTCCGAGAGTGGCCACCATGACCGCCTTGATGGTATGCAGGCGGTTTTCGGCTTCATCGAATACGATGGAAGCAGGGGACTCAAACACCTCTTCGGTCACTTCCAGACCATCCAGGTTGAATTTTTTATAGATGTCCTTTCCCACTTCGGTATCTGTGTTGTGGAACGAAGGAAGACAATGCAGGAACTTAACATCCGGGTTACCGGTTTTGTCAAGCATAGCCTTGTTCACCTGGTAAGGGAGCATATCCTTAATACGGGCTTCCCACAGTTCGGGAGCTTCGCCCATGGATACCCACACATCGGTATAGATGAAGTCAACACCTTTCACGGCTTCCGAAACATCCTCGGTGATGGTGATTTTGGCGCCGGTTTCTTTGGCAATGGCCCGGCATTTTTCCACTAATTCGGGATCCGGCCAGTATTTTTTCGGGGCGGCAGCACGGTAGTCCATACCCATCTTGGCAGCGCCGACCATCAGTGAATTACCCATATTGAAACGGGCATCGCCGCAATAAACGAACGACATCTGGTTCAGGGGTTTATTGGAATGTTCCATCATGGTCATAAAATCGGCCAGGATCTGTGTCGGATGAAATTCATTGGTCAAACCGTTCCAAACGGGCACTCCGGCATATTTGGCCAGTTCTTCCACAATAGCTTGTCCGAAACCGCGGTATTCGATCCCGTCGTACATACGTCCCAGCACCCGGGCGGTATCCCGCATGGTCTCTTTTTTCCCGATATGCGAACCTTCGGGTCCCAGATAGGTGACATTAGCTCCCTGATCGTAAGCGGCGACCTCAAAAGAACAACGGGTCCGGGTAGAAGCCTTCTCGAAGATCAGGGCAACGTTCTTGCCTTTCAAACGGGGTTGTTCCGTTCCCGTATATTTTGCCTTCTTCAGGTCGATAGCCAGGTCCAGCAAAAATTTAATTTCCTGCGGAGTAAAATCAAGCAGTTTCAAAAAATTCCTGTTTCTCAGATTAATTGCCATAATATGCTAATTTAAAAGGGTTTGTATTCTGGTGCAAAAGTAGTGCTTTTATTCTGATTTCACGGTATCATTTGTACGTTGATAGGGTCTCAGTCCGAAGGTGGGCATCATGGCGTAGATGAACTCGACCAGGTCGGACCGGAACTTTTCGTATTCCACATAATCCTTGTGAAGGCAATAGGCCTGTATCTCGACCGGGATCCCGTGTTCTTCGGGTTGAAGTTCCCGCGCCAATACGTACATCTGCGGGTTCACCTCCGGACGGTTTTTCAGGGTATATACCAGGTACCGGCGGAAAACACCCAGGTTGGTAAGCCCGAAGGGATTCCGGAGAAGATCTTCCGGCAGCTCGATCCCTTTCAGGTTATCCAGAAACTGCTGATCAACCAACGTGATCGAATTAACGTCGACATGAAACGAACGTTTCAGGTGCCGGCCTCCGTTTTCATGCATCTGACGCCAGTTCTGAAAAGATCCCGTAATGAATGAGTACGTCGGTACCGTCGCGATCGAATTATCAAAATTGCGGATCTTGACAATCACCAAAGAGATATCGGTAACAATGCCATCTACATCAAAAGAAGGCATGGTGATCCAGTCGCCGTTTTGCAGCATATTGTTTCCGGAGATCTGCACCCCTGCCACAAATCCCAGGATGCTGTCGCGGAAGATCAACAGAAGGATGGCGGAAACAGCTCCCAGTCCGGCCAGGATCGTGATGGGCGATTGCCCCAGCAAAACCGAAACCACAATGATCCCGGCGATCACCATCGCAACGATCTTGGCGATTTGGATATAGCTCTTGATTGGCTTGGAAGTGGAACTTTTTGAATCGCTGAGGATATGATAAGAAGCATTCAGGAACGAATTGACTACAATGAGGATGATCAAGGTCATGAATACTTTCAACCCCATATCGATGTACCGGATAGCATCGGGATATTGCCGGATGAGAACGGGGTGCCCCATTTTCAGGATCAGGGCAGGAACGATCATGGCAAGCCGGGAAAAGACTTTATGCTCATAGAGATAATCATCCCATTGGCTGCGTGATCGTTTGATCAGCCTGATCAATATTCGGTTGATGATGAACTTCAGAATATAATACACCACGATGGAGGAAGCCAGCAGGAAGATGAGTGACGAAAAGTCGGCGAAGTAGAGGGCCCATTTTTCTCCCATCCCCCAATTTATCAGGTGATCCAGTAGACGATCGTGGAACGTCAGCGCGCGATAAGGGGTCATATGATTATTTTAAGGAATGATCACATTTAACGATAAAGGCAACACTTTAACCATGATTTTTCTGTCTGTCTTCCACGGGTCTCCGTCGAGGTGGACATCTTTTCCCCGTGCCCGTGTGACCTGGAATTCTGTGGCTCGAAAGATCTCTACGTAACTCGTTTTATGGAATTGCTTCAGAAAAAAAGCCGGGGTAATAAACACCAGCCGGTACCATGGTATTTTTTTTACGATGCAGATATCGATGAACCCATCGTCGAGACGGGCAACCGGGTCTACGCTGGCGTTGTTCCCAAACTGATTGGAATTGGCGAAACTGATGAACAGCGCCTTCCGGGTGTATTCCTTTCCATTGGCGCTGATGACGTACTTCCGTTGTTTGTATCCGAAGTAGGCAGGAACAACGATCTGGGCATAGGTCTGGAAGCCGCGCGTACCGATCCTGGCAAACTTTTTCGCCACATACGCATCAAACCCCACTCCCGCCACGCTGACAAATAAGCGGCCGTTCAGTGTTCCTGTATCGATCGTATGCCGTTTACCGCGTAAAATGATCCTGATGGATTTTCTGAAATGGAAAGGGATGTGCAGGTGATGAGCCAGACCGTTCCCCGAGCCGGTAGGAATAATCCCCATGGCCGCATTGGTGCCGACAAGCCCACGCGCCACTTCGTTCACCGTGCCGTCGCCACCCACAGCAACCACGGTATCGACACCGCGGGCGACTGCTTCCCGGCTCAGCTCTTCCGCATGTCCGGGATGGGTAGTCATGATTACCTCCGTGTGGATCCCGGTACCGGCTGTCTCCCTGGCGACGATCTCACCCAGGCTCTTTTGCCGCCCTTTACCGGAAATGGGGTTTACGATAAAAACAATTTTCTTCGGTTCGGTTTTTCCTGTTTCCATGTCATTCAACAATGAGTCTGTTTTCAATCATCCGGTTATTATATTGCTGCAGATATGCCTTGAGGAATAACTCCTGCTCTTTCTGTGATTTCTCCCCTTTCCCGGCAAGATTATGCTGTTGCAGGGGGTCTTTTTTCAGGTTGAAGAAAGCCGTAGTGCGGGTTCCGTCTGACTCGAGGCTGTAACCTCCGCGAATAAGGGTGTACATCCCGCCCACATAGTTGACGGAAAACCCTTCGGAACGGTTGTCCAGCAGGTTATTCCCAAAGGCAAGGAAAGGTCTGTTATAACCCAGGTACCCCAGAATTGTCGGCATGATGTCGGTCTGCTGGGCGATTTTCGATGATTTCCCGTGAAGGTCGCTACCGGGTTTATAAAAGATCAATGGAATCGCAAACTGGCCGGCATGCGTATTATAATAAGCATAGTATCCTTCGGAAGTATGATCGGCCGTAATCACGAACAGGGTATTAAAGAACCAGTTTTCATGCCGGATGGTATGAAAGAAACGGGCCAGGGAATAATCGGAGTACTGCACCACCTGTTGAATTGGCAGGTTCCCCTTGTTAAACTGGTGGGCATATTTCCCGGGTAACTCGTAAGGATGATGAGAGGAGAGCGAAAAGAAGGCGACCATGAAAGGCTGTCGCATCGCGTTTGTCTTCTGAGCCATGAACTGCATGAACTCTTCATCACGGATCCCCCATTTTCCGTCGAAATCATTATCATTACCGTATTCGGTCCGGCCAAAATAATTTCTGAACCCGATCTCGGGCATATAGGTTTCATAATCCATGATGCCGTTGGTGCCGCCATGGAAGAAGGCGGTCTGGTAACCACAGCGTTTCAGCAACCCGGCCAGACCCGGCATTTTGTTCGCTGCATACGAAGACTGAAGCATGGGTTGATCCATCAGGCAAGGGATTCCGGAAAGGATGGCCGGGATTCCCTGAATGGACGTCTTCCCGTTAGCGTATGCCTGGAACGTAAGACTGTGCCCGATGAGCGAATCCAGAAACGGGGTATATCCTTCATAGGCGCCATTGCCCAGATCGCGGTTCAACGCCCCGATATGCTCCTTCGAAAAACTTTCCATGACGATGACCATCACGTTCAACGGTTGAAGGGTATCTGTGGTGGCCGGATGGTATGGGGTGTAGATCTCCGCCAGTTCTTTTTCCGAAGAAAACCATGTCTTCCTGACAATGGGCTCTTCTTTGTATGACTTGATTATTGAAAAAGGCGTGTTGGTCAGTAACGGAATGTATTTTGCCGAGACATACCTGGCAGGTGTATGCAGGTTGATGGTCCTTTTGTGCCATCCGCCGCGGATGCCGATCACAGAGATCAGGATGGCGAGGATGAACAGGAAAGACTGGCTCACATAATAACTCTGCTGATTTCCCTTTCCCTTGTTGGCAGGGAGTGACGTTTTCATCCGCGTGCAGACCCAGATCAGCAAGGCTGTGAAACCAAGCCAGGTCAGCGCTACCGGCCAGAAATCCTTCATAAACTGAGGGATCAGGGTATTAAAATCGCCGCCTACCTCCAGGTACCGGAAGATATCCCAGGTCATTCTTTTCAGGGTAAAACGAAAATAAACCGAATCGACGAAGTTTGCCATCAATCCGATAGCATTGAAGGAATAGAACAGGGTATTGACTATTCCGAGGTACGCGTTGCTGTATCTGAATTTGAAAGGCAGAAAGCAAAGCACGATAACCGGCAGGTTGATGGCCATCACCGCTGAAAAATCGAACAACACCCCTCTGAGGAAGATCCTGAAAAGTTCGCCGGTGCCAAGGTCATTAAAATATCTCAGGTTGAACAGCCAAAAGGCGATGCGGGAAAGAAAGAAGAGGAGCATGACCACGGCCAGCCTGATGGTGATCACCATGGGAAGCGGGAATCCTTTGCCGGTCGGTTTTTTCTTTTTTGAAGCGGGTCTTTTTCGTGCAGTTGCCATAGAATTATCTGTTGCTGCAAAGGTACAAGGTTATGCGAATATGCATACTCAACCCGGGAATTCGTATAAAATTTATCTACCTTTGAACTTTCATTTTTTATTCAAATCTGACATCAATATCCGACCGACCATGGGAACCATTGTAACAACCGGTAATAAAGGAAAAGGAGTCCGATCGGACTGCTTTATCACCCTTGAACTGACCGATCAGGGAGGGATGCTGCTGCAGGTTGAATCCAAGGTAGCGGCCTTGTATGGAACCGACATCCGCAAGAAGATCACCGAAATGATGAATTTCTTCGGAATTGTGAATGCCACCGTACATATAGAAGACTCCGGCGCTCTGACGCCAGTCATTGCCGCCCGTCTGGAAGCAGCGATCCATAAAGCCACCAAAACCGACAAAGAGTATCTGATCCCTATGCTTGAGGAGAACAAATACGTCACCACGCGTGACCGTAACCGTTTCTCACGTCTCTATCTGCCCGGCAACACACCGAGTCTGATGATCAATGCCGGGATCCACAAACCCGACGGCATCATTCTCGATCTGGAAGACGCGGTAGCTCCCGACAAGAAAGACGAAGCGCGGTTTATGGTACGCAATGCCCTCCGCGGGATCGATTTTTATGGCGCTGAGCGCATGGTGCGTATCAACCAGGGAGAACGGGGACTCGATGACCTCGACTATGTCATCCCTCATAACGTCAACCTCATCCTGCTGCCCAAATGCGAAAGTCCGGAGCAGGTACATGCCGTCAACGACAAGATTAAAAAGATCAAAAAGAAGACAAAGCAGGACGATCCGGTGTGGATCATGCCAATCATCGAAAGCGCGTTGGGCGCCATCCGTGCAGCGGCTATTGCCACAGCAGCCGATAATGTGTCCTCACTGGCCATCGGTCTCGAGGATTACACCGCCGATATCGGCACCCGCCGTACTCCCGAAGGGAACGAGTCGTTTGTGGCCCGCAACATGGTGGTGATGGCAGCCCGTGCTGCCGGTATCCAGCCCATCGACTCTGTCTTCTCCGACGTAGGTGACATGGAAGGGTTACGGCAGAACGTGCTCCGTTCCAAAGCCCTCGGCTTCGACGGGATGGGATGCATCCACCCGCGTCAGATCCGCGTCATCCACGACACCTTCGCTCCCACCCCCGACGAGATCGCCAAAGCCCAGAAGATCGTCCACGCCTTCGACGTGGCGCAGGAACGGGGCCTCGGCGTCGTATCGCTCGGCACCAAGATGATTGATCCACCGGTGGTGAAAAGAGCCTTTAATACCATCAACCTTGCTGTTAAAATGAATAAACTTGACGAAAACTGGAGGGAAACCTATGAGCAAGTATGATAAATTAGAGAAGAATGCCGCCGGACGAGTGGTCCCGACGGTCATCAACGGACGTCCGGCCATCCCTTTCCAGGGTATCGGAAAATATAAACCCACGGGGTACAAAGCTGCCCCGAAGATCGTTTCCTGTGCCGACTTCCCGGAAGACGGAAACAAAGTCGTACCAAATCTCAAGGAGGCCCTCATCAAAGCCGGGCTCCGCGACGGGATGACCATCTCTACCCACCACCATTTCCGCAATGGCGACCTGGTGGCCGGTCAGATCTTCGATATTGCTCACGAAATGGGGGTTAAAGACCTGATGTGGTTCCCTTCCGCTTCGTTCCCCTGCCATGAGCCCATGACCAAATACCTCGATGACGGCACCATCAATCGTATTGAAGGCAGTATGAACGGAGCCCTGGGCCGCTTTACCTCCGAAGGAAAGATGCACGGGCTGGGTATCCTCCGCTCTCACGGTGGCCGTTACCAGTCCGTCCAGGACGGCGAAGTCCACATCGACATTGCCGTCATCGCAGCTCCCACCGCCGACCCGTTCGGCAACTGCAACGGAGTGAACGGACCTACCGCCTGCGGGCTGCTGGGCTTTGCCCTGGCCGATGCGCAGTACGCCGATAAAGTCATTGTGGTCACCGACAACCTGATTCCTTTCCCCTGCCTGCCCTGGCAGATACACGGTAATTATGTGGATTATGTCGTCGTTACCGACCAGCTTGGCATTCCGGAAAAGATTGTCAGCGGCACCACCGAGATCACTAAAAGTCCCGACCGTCTGCTGTTAGCCGAATGGTCGGCACAGTTCTGCGATGAAGCCGGCCTCATTCACGACGGTTTTTCATTCCAGGCCGGTGCAGGAGGGACAGCCCTTTCCATCGGAATATACTTCGCCGACATTCTTCGCGAACGCGGCTGGAAAGCACGCTTTGCCCGTGGCGGAAGCAACAAATACCTGGTGAAAATGCTGGAAGAGGGACTGGTGGAATACATCCTCGACGGACAGACCTTCGATCTCGAAGGAGTTCGCTCCATGCGCGAGAACCCGACTCATACATGGACAAGTCCTTTCACCAGCTACAATTACCATGGGAAAGGGAACTTCGCCTCCCTGATCGATATTGTCATCCTGGGAGCCACCGAAGTCGACGTGAACTTCAACGCCAACGTGGTCACTCACTCCGACGGCTATCTGCTTCATGGTATCGGCGGATTTCAGAACTGTCTCTTCGGCAAAACCGTCATCCTGCCCATCCCGCTGTTCCGCGACCGCATCCCGGTAATCCGCGATGAAGTCACCACTCTCTGCGGACCGGGAGAACTGATCGACGTGATCGTCACCGAACGTGGCATCGCCATCAACCCGCGGCGCACCGATCTCATTGAAAAGATGAAGAACTCCAAACTGCCCATCCGCCCCATTGAAGAGTTGAAAGCGGAAGCGGAAAAGATATGCGGAGTGCCGGAGAAGCCTAAGTTCAGCGACGAGATCGTGGCCGTGGTCAAATGGGTCGACGGCACTGTCCTCGACAGCATTCGCAGAGTGATCAGCTAACGGGAATATTTTGACCATACAGCAGATACTCCTGAAATACTGGGGGTATGCTTCTTTCCGCCCGCTGCAGGAAGATATCATTGAATCGGTGCTGGCGGGAAAAGACACACTGGCCCTGTTGCCAACCGGGGGAGGAAAATCCATCACATTCCAGGTACCCGCGTTGGCCAGAGAAGGGTTATGCCTGGTCGTCTCCCCGCTGATCGCCCTGATGAAAGACCAGGTCGACCGGCTGCGCAGCATGGGTATCCCCGCAGCCGCCCTCCACTCGGGTATGTATCCTGAAGAGATGGACCGCGTCATCTCGAATGCCAAATACGGGAACACCAAACTGCTGTATGTCTCCCCCGAACGACTGGTCACTACCAACATGCGATTGGGCCTCGAGCAGATGAAGGTCAACCTGATCGCCGTAGACGAAGCCCACTGCATTTCCCAATGGGGATACGATTTCAGACCACCTTATCTCCAGATTGCCGAGATACGGGCGTACCTCCCCGGCATCCCGGTGCTGGCCCTTACCGCCACCGCCACCCCGCAGGTGATGACCGATATCCAGGAAAAGCTGAAATTCAAAAACGGACAAGTCTTTCAGCGAACCTTTGAACGGGAAAACCTCACTTACGTAGTCATCCGGGATGAAGACAAGCTCAACCGGCTGCTCCGGATCGCACGCAAACTCAATGGCAGCGGAGTGGTGTACGTACGAAACCGGAAACAGACCCGCGAAATTGCCATGTTCCTGAAAAAACAGGGTGTCAGTGCCGACTTTTATCATGCAGGACTCGATCAGAAGACACGGTCGGACCGTCAACAGAGCTGGACCCTTGGCAAGACCTCGGTGATTGTTTCCACGAATGCTTTCGGGATGGGAATCGACAAACCCGATGTCCGGTTTGTCGTCCACCTCGATCTTCCCAATTGCATAGAAGCCTATTTCCAGGAAGCAGGACGCGGAGGCAGGGACGGAAAACCAGCCTGGGCCGTTCTCCTGCTCGAAAAGGCCGACATCCTGAATGCCCGCCATCAGCTGGAGCAGGAGTATCCCGAACTGTCAATGATCCGTTCTGTCTACCAGGCTCTCGGTAATTATTACCAGCTTCCCGTCGGTACCGGTAAAGATGAGACTTTTGACTTCGACCTGTTCCGGTTTTCAGCTCAACATGGGTTCCAGCCCCTGGTGGCGTTCAATTCCTTAAAATTTCTTGAAAAAGAGGGGTATATCCTTCTCTCCGATGCGGTGAAAAATCCTTCCAAAATCTATATAAAAGCCAACAAAGAAGAGCTTTACCGTTTTCAGGTTGGCAACGAGCAGTACGACCTCCTCATCAAAGCCCTGCTGCGTTCTTACACAGGCATCATGACTGACTTTACCGAGATCAGTGAACAAGCCATTGGCACTAAGCTGGACATGACTCCCGAGCAGGTAGCCTCTGCGTTGATCTATCTTTCAAAAAACGGGTTGCTGGATTACCTGCCTCATTCCGACAAGCCACGGTTATCGTTTTCCACCGAACGGCTTGATGCCAAAGATCTGTACATCTCTCCTGAAAACTACCGGGACCGAAAAAAAGAAGCCGGTGAAAGGCTCGAAGCCATGATCCATTATGCGGAATCGACGCACAAATGCCGGAGCCAGTTGCTGCTGTCGTACTTCGGTGAGACAAACAGCAAACGATGCGGCAAATGCGATGTATGCATCGACCGGAATAAACTCAGCCTCAACGAAGCCGAATTCGACCAGGTGACCGACATCATCAAGCCGCTGCTGAAAGAAAAACCCTGTTCCCTGGAACAGCTGGCAGAAGCAGCGAACCCGATCCCGGATGACAAAGTGATCCGGGTGGTTCAATGGCTGATCGATTCGGGGAAAATCATCCCTCTTGACGACGGCAATCTGCGCTGGAAGAAGGCTGATTGAGAAAAAAACAATAACTTCACAGCCCGAAATCAAATCCGTTGTATGTCAAACTCCCGGCTTAACGTATGGTTCTTCTTCCTTCTCCTCCTGTCTGCTTTCTCTTTCGCTGCTTTCAATGGCCGGTTACATCTGTTCGACTGGGATGAAATAAACTTCGCAGAATCAGCCCGGGAAATGATCGTTACCGGTGATTACATGACCGTACGGATCGATTACCTCCCTTTCTGGGAAAAGCCCCCCCTCTTTATCTGGATGCAGGCGTTTTCGATGAAGGTTTTCGGGGTTAATGAATTCGCTGCCCGCTTTCCAAACACCATCGCCGGGATTCTTTCACTGGCGGTATTGTTCCTGGCCGGAAAAAGATTCTTTGACCGCCGCTTTGGGATGATCTGGTGCCTTACTTATGTTGTCAGTTTCCTGCCCTTCCTGTATTTCAAATCCAGCCTGATCGATCCCTGGTTCAACCTCTTTATCTTTTCCGGGATCCTTTACTTCATCTGCTATCTCGAAAATCGCAGCAAGCGCGCCATGTTGATCTCTTCGGCGGTGTTGATCGGCCTGGCCGTGCTCACCAAAGGGCCGGCAGCCTTGTTGATCTCCCTGCTTACTGCCGGTATCTTTTTCCTTTTGGTTCGTTTCCGCGGATTTATCAGATTGAAAGACATATTAATATGGTGTGGCATCTTCGTCATCACCGGTGGGTTCTGGTTTATTCTGATGATCTTGCAAGGAAAGTTCGATACCATCGTGGACTTCATCGTATACCAGGCTCGCCTGTTCAGCACTGAAGATGCAGGGCACGGGGGATTTCCCCTGTATCATGTAGTCGTCCTGCTGATCGGCGTCTTCCCCGCTTCCATCATCGCCATCCCCGGATTTTTTAAAAACCGGACAACGGAAGAAAGTCAGCACAACTTCCGGAAATGGATGCTGATCCTGTTCTGGGTAGTCCTGATCCTGTTCAGCATCGTCAAAACCAAGATCGTTCACTATTCATCTCTCTGTTACTTCCCGCTCACGTTCATGGCTGCCCTGGAAATCCATTACCTGCTTGATCATAAAAAGTTATTTTCCCGAGGTCTTCGTATCATCCTTCTCGTGATGATGGGGATATGGGGGCTTTTCTCACTGGCCGCTCCTTTGGCGATGGGTCCTGGGAAAGATCACTTGCTGACACTGCTCGCGAAAAGCGACGCTGCCACCCTGTCCATGCTGGGCGCCGACGTCACCTGGCCCTGGTACACGATGATCCCCGGAGTGATCCTGATCCTGACCATGGGCTTGTTCATTTTTTACAGAAGACATCTCCGGAATCAACTGATCGTCCTGGCCGCAGGATCTTTCCTTTTTATCAACACCGGCATATGGTTTTTCACTCCCCGGGTGGAAGGATACTCTCAACGAGCCAACATTGAGTTCTTCGAGAGCCTGCAAGGGAAAGACGTTTATTTCCGCACGCTGGGAATCAAGAGCTATGCTCCTTACTTCTATGCCCGGAAAGAACAGCCATCGGGCCCCAGGGAATACAGCAAGACCTGGCAGTTCTATGGGAATATTGACAAACCGGTGTACTGTTCCTTCAGCCTGAATAAAAAAGATGCCTATCTGAAGAAATATTTCAATCTGAAAGTATTATACGAAAAGAACGGATTCGTTTTTTGTGTCCGTAATCCTAACATACCCTCCCAGCCATGATTCTTGGAAAAACCATAACCGTAGTGATGCCGGCATATAACGCCGGAAAGACCCTTGAACAGAATTACCACGAGATCCCTTTCGACATTGTTGACCAGGTGATCCTGGTCGATGATCACAGCACCGACAATACCGTGGAAGTTGCCCAAAAACTCGGGATCAGGCACATCATCCAACATGAAGCCAACAAAGGATATGGCGGAAACCAGAAGTCTTGTTACAACCGTGCGCTGGAACTCAATTCCGATATTGTCATCATGCTTCATCCCGATTACCAGTATACGCCGAAGCTGATTGCCTCCATGGGTTATCTCATCGCCAACAACGTTTACGAAGTGGTACTGGGTTCGCGGATCCTCGGGAAAGGCGCGCTGAAAGGAGGCATGCCGTTGTACAAATACATTGCCAACCGGCTACTGACGTTCACGCAGAATATCCTGATGAACCAGAAGCTTTCGGAATACCATACCGGATACCGGGCTTTCAGCCGGAATGTCCTTGAAAAGGTCAATTACAACATCAATGATGATGATTTCATTTTCGACAATCAGATGCTGGCCCAGATTCTCTATGCCGGGTTCGAGATTGCCGAAATCACCTGTCCGACCCGCTATTTCGAAGAAGCTTCTTCCATCAGCTTCAAACGAAGTGTCAAATACGGATTGGGCGTGCTGCGTGTCTCCTTTTCTTATTTCCTCCAGAAAATGGGCATCGCCCGGTTCAAAATTTTTCAGCCCAAATGATCACCCGGAAATATCCATCTTTAACTTTTTAACCCTTGGTACTTCCACACAGTTTCTACAATCGTCCCGATGTCGTTGGCATCGCCCGTGAATTACTGGGCAAATATCTCTGCACCCGGTTTGACGGAGTGGTCACTGCCGGGATGATCACGGAAACTGAAGCCTATGCCGGAGTTATCGACAAAGCATCGCATGCCTGGAACGGACGCCGGACAGCCCGCACGGAGATCATGTACCGGCGGGCAGGCACTGCTTATGTTTATCTCTGTTATGGGATCCATTCGCTCTTCAATGTCGTCACCAACCGGGAAGGCATCCCGCATGCCATTCTCATCCGTGCCATAATTTCTTCGGAAGGTCGGGCGACGATGATGCAGCGCATGGGGAAAACGAAACCAGGCGACGGCCTTATCAGCGGGCCGGGAAAAGTCACCAGGGCGCTGGGGATCCACTACGCCATGACCGGGGCTGACCTCACCCGGGAGCCATCCGGCCGGAAAGAAGACGGGATCTGGATTGAAGACCGGAAAACAGACCTTTCGGAATACACGATAGAGGCGACACCCCGTATCGGAGTTGATTACGCCGGTGAGGATGCAACCCTCCCCTATCGTTTCCTGCTGAGCAAAAAATAAAGGCGCCCTCGGGGAGAGAACGCCTTTATAAAGGAAGTTATGGTTCTTACTTTGCTTTCTTGGCTAAAGCAGCACCAGCTTTGAACTTCACGACTTTCTTGGCGGGAATCTTTATTTCCTTACCATTCTGAGGATTGCGTCCTTTGCGTGCGGCTCTCTTGGAAACAGAGAAAGAACCAAAATCTACTAACGCAACTCTTTCGCCTTTTGAAAGAGCTTTGGTCGTAGCTTCAACAAAACCTTCCAGAGCTTTCTTGGCATCTGCTTTGGTTAACTTTGCATGCGAAGCAATTGCTTCGATTAACTGAGCCTTGTTCATTTTTTTTCTTTTTTTAGTTAATACTCATTTTAAGAACCTCACAAATATACACATTCTACAACGGTTGTCAAGTGTTTAGCGTCGAAAACCGTTGAAAATGTTAATAAAAGGGCGTTTTTGTTGAAAAATGGGGACCTGTATCGCTGATTCTGTGCACTTTTCAGCCTATCATCCTTCCAAATCCATTCAGAAATTCCCTGATATTCATGACCCGTCGACCGGAAGGTTGTATCTCGGAGATGTCGACATATCCGTTTTTGGCGGAAATGCGAAGGAAGGTTTTATGGTCGGTCAGAACTGTTCCCTCCTCCGCCGCATCCGGATCGGTAAGCATGGATGCACGAAGGATTTTGACAGAGATGGCATGTCCGTCGTTCAGGGTGATGGTCGTGAAAGCGCCCGGATAAGGGCTCATGCCGCGGATGAGGTTAAACACATCGTTCACCTCTTTTGACCAGTCGATCCGGGCATCATCCCGGGTAAACTTCGGGGCAGGCTTCAGTTTCATTCCTTCCGTGATCAACCCGTGCTGAGAAATGGCGGAGATGTTTCCTTCAGCCACGGCAGTAACCGTTTTCACGACCAGTCCGGCCCCGATTTCCATCAGCCGGTCATGTAGCTCTCCGGCCGTTTCCCCGGGTCCTATCGGTGTCCGTTCCGAAAAGAGGATCTTCCCCGTATCGATTTTCTCTTCCAGCAGAAAAGTGGTCACCCCGGTTTCCTTCTCCCCGTTGATGACCGACCAGTTGATGGGAGCCGCCCCCCGGTACTGAGGTAACAGAGAGGCGTGCAGGTTGAACGTCCCCAGCGGCGGTAACGACCATATCTGCCGGGGCATCATGCGAAAAGCCACGACCACTTGCAGGTCGGGTTTCAATGAACACAATTCCTCCTGAAAAGCAGGGTCTTTCAGGCTGACCGGTTGCAATACTTTTAACCCCCGGGACACAGCATACTGTTTGACCGGCGAACCGGTCATTTTAAGCCCCCTCCCGGCCGGTTTGTCGGGAGCGGTGACCACAGCCACCACCGGGAAACCATCTTCTGTCAGACGAGCTAAAGAAGCAACAGCAAAATCGGGAGTACCATAAAAGATAATGCGGGGGAAATCGGACATGCAGTAATATTTGGCACAAAGATATGAAACAAAAACACTGAAGAAAGAAGAAGGAAAATCAGGGTAAAAAAAAAGGGCTGCCTTTTATTGGAGACAGCCCTTCTGATTATAAAAGAACGATTATTTCTTCAGCATGCCTTCCATGAAGGCAATACTTTTATCAATATCCTGAGATTCAAATGACTGCGGGTAATTTTTCTTGATCAGCGTATAATACTCGAGCGCTTTTTGGTAGTTCTTCCCGATTTCATACACCTGGGCTGCCTTCATGTAAAACAGCGGAGAGGTAAATTGGTTATTGACCATTTCTGCGGCTTTGATGTAATACTCGATGGCTTTATCGGGTTGATTGAGTTCGAGGTATGCATCGCCGATTCCGCCTTTGGCCATCGGGCCTACCACGTAATCTTTGCATTTAAACTTTTCAAGATAGTCGATTGCTTTCTGGTACTGACCCATTTTCAGGTAACAGATTCCGGTGTAATATTTCGACAGATTGGCCGATTTGGTCATGTTATACTGGCTCATGATATCCAGGAATCCCGGGTAATTTCCATCCCCGTTCAGGGCTAATTTCAGGGAATCCATTTCGAAATACTTTTCTGCCATGAACATCTGCCTCTGCGCTTCAATTTCGCGCGGCTGGAGATAATACTTGCGGAAGCCGAAAAAACCAAGAACAACGACAATAAGTACCCCGATAACGATCAGGATCACTTTTTGATTTTTTTCAATAAACTGTTCGGTTTTACCAAATGCTTCTTCAACAGTCTGAATGGTGCCTTCTGTTTTATCAGGTTGCTTCTTTGACATGCTTACATTTTTTGAGATGCAAAGGTAAATTTTTTCTTTGAATTAAGTCACATGGGCTCATTTTTTTACTTTTGCGACACATATATAAATTAATGAAACGCATTATCAAAGATGTTTTCGAAGCTGACAGGGAGACCCGGCGACGTCTGCTGGAGTATCTGGAGACGCTGATCACGGAGAACCGCAAGCAGAAATTCGGTGAAGTGCTGGCAGGGAGAACCCGTCATATCACCATTGTACTGGAAGACATTTTCCAGCCTCATAATGCCAGCGCGGTGCTAAGGACTTGCGACTGTTTCGGGATTCAGGATGTTCATATCATCGAGAATAAAAACAAGTACGAGGTGAATCCCGATGTCGCGCTGGGTTCATCCAAATGGCTCTCATTATTTAAATACAACCATTCGGAGAACAACACAGCCGCCTGCCTGAATCACCTGAAGGAACAGGGTTACCGGATCATTGCCACGACGCCTCACCAGGATGACTACACGCCGGCCACCCTGCCTCTTGATCCCAAATTCGCGCTGGTTTTCGGCACAGAGCTCGACGGGTTGACTCCCACGGCGATGGACCTCGCCGACGGCTTTGTCAAAATTCCCATGTTCGGTTTTACCGAGAGTCTGAACATCAGCGTTTCTGCTGCCATTTTCCTCCACACTCTTTCCAACAGGCTGAGGGAACGGGATAATTTCTGGCATCTTTCCGAAGAAGAATATCTGAAGGTAAGGCTGGAATGGGCGCTGCAATCGGTGAAACGATCAGACCTGATCGCTGCCGAATTCCTTGAAAAACAATCAAGGTCAGGGAATAACCAATAACCTTTTTTTCCTATATTTGCGATAACCGATTAAAAAAATCATTCAACTATGGGAAAAGGAGATAAAAAGTCAAAACGAGGCAAGATCATCATAGGGTCCTATGGTGTCAGAAGGCCCAGCCGTAAAAAACAAGTTGCAGTTCCCTCCGTAAAAACAGTTGAGGAAAAGCCGAAGAAGGCCCCCAAAGTAACAGAAGAACCTGTTGAAGTTCCCGTCGTCGCCGTTGAGCAACCCAAGACCGTGGAAAAGAAGCCCCGGAAAGCCCCTGTGAAGAAGGTGGCGGAAGGGGAAGCCGAAAAGCCAAAGGCAGCGGCAAAAACCAGGAAGAAAGCCACTCCTCCGAGTGAAACCCTCTTTGATCAACCCGTGGAACCCACCCCCGAGCAATAACAATCCGAACTAAGGAAAAAGACGTCTGGAACAGGCTCTGCCTTTCCAGACGCTTTTGTATATGAGCCAGACCATCGAAAAATATTTCCCGCAGATCACCCCTTTGCAGCAGCAGCAGTTTGATGCCCTGCCCGGCCTGTATTCCGAATGGAATGCAAAAATCAACGTGATCTCCCGCCAGGACATCGGTCAACTGGAGATCCGGCATGTCCTGCATTCCCTGTCTATCGCCAACACCATCCGGTTTGCACCCGGGACCAGCATCCTGGATATCGGCACCGGTGGCGGCTTCCCCGGCATTCCTCTCGCGATCCTCTTCCCGGATGTCACCTTTGTGCTGGCCGACTCCATCGGAAAGAAGGTGCGCGTCGTGGAGGAAATCGCCCGCGCCCTCGCCCTTACCAATGTCAAAGCCATTCGGACACGCGTCGAGAACATGGAAGGCCGGTTCGATTTTATCACCGGGCGGGCCGTCGCTTCTCTCCCCGATTTCCTTCACTTTGCCGCAGGTCACCTCTCGAAAAAGTCATTCAACGACCTCCCCAACGGAATCCTTTATCTCAAAGGAGGTGAAATGGATGATGAGCTAAAACTGATCCGGGGGAAAGTAACTGTTTTCAATATATCCGACTGGTTTTCAGAACCTTTTTTTGAGACCAAGAAACTGATCTACATCCAACCTTTCAAACTTTAAGAAAAAAGTTGTTACTTAGCTGAAATTTTTCATTTATTGCAACCAACAAAATCAATAGAAACTTATGGCTGATCAGAAAAAATTTGTTCCGTTTGTCTCCGCGGAAACGAATATGAAAGAATTCACGCTCAAAGCCTTACTTATCGGTTTGGTCTTTGCCGTGGTTCTTGGAGCCGCAAACGCCTACCTGGGTCTGAAAGCAGGGATGACGATTGCCGCCACTTACCCGGCTGCTGTCCTGGGTATGGCAATGTTGCGTCTTCTGAAAGGAAATATCCTGGAAGAGAACCTAACCCGTACAGTCGGATCAATCGGAGAATCCGTAGCTGCCGGAGCCATTTTCACGCTCCCCGCCTTTTATATCTCCGGTATATGGCCCGATTTCCTCACCGCCGGGCATTACATTACCTCCTCGCTGATTCTTATTGCCGGGGGTATCCTGGGTATCATGTTCGTGGCATTACTGAGAAGGGTAATGGTCGAAGACGCTGAGCTTCCTTTCCCTGAATCAGTGGCTGCTGCCGAAATTCACAAAGCCGGTCAGTCGGGATCAGGCGGATCAAAATTCCTGTTCTGGGCCATGGCCATGGGCGGATTGATCAAGATCCTCGGCGAATTGAGGCTTTTCAAATACCTGTGGGAAAAATTCGTCACTTTCGGACAACAAGTCATCTCCGGTACCATTTTCAAAGGACAGGGCGGTATGTTACTGAGCTCTCCGGGTGTTAGTCCCGCCTACATGGGAGTTGGTTACATCATCGGACCTAGACTGGGTGCGCTGAACTTCTCCGGCGGTTTGCTGGCCTGGGGTTTGCTGGCTCCCATGATCCTTTATTTCCTGGTTCCTAACCTCGACTTTGCCGCATGGGCTTCATTCCTGATGAGTAATGACGCCACGTTGACGCAGGAAGCTGCCATGGCAAAAGTCACCAACCCGATGTATCAGATCGACCAGGTGTGGCGTTATATCGTTCGCCCCATCGCCATTGGCGGGATGCTCGTGAGCGCTGCCTTCACCCTGTATAAGATGAGAAAGAGCCTCATCACGGGAGTCGGACGTTCTATTTCCGACGTGAAGAAAGCCGCCTCCGGCTCCACCTCTTCCATGCCCCGCACCGAAAAAGATATCAGTTTCTCCTGGATTATGGTCGGCATCCTGGCTGTTGCCATCATGACCTTCTCCATATCTTATTTCATCTTCGACGCCAGTATCATCATCTCGGTGGTAGCTGCGACCGTCATGATCGTCCTGGCCTTCTTCTTTGCTGCCGTTTCCGGGTACCTGGTGGGTATCATGGGATCGAGCAATAACCCCATCAGCGGGCTTACCCTCACTGCCTTGGTTGTGACGGCCCTGATCCTCGTCGGATTAGGCGTACAGGGCAATGCAGGAGTTGCTACCGTCCTTGGTGTGGCTGCCATCGTTTGCGTGGCTGCTGCCGTTGCCGGTGAAATGCTGCAGGACCTCAAAGCCGGACATATCCTCGGTGGTACTCCCTGGCGTATGCAGATCGGTGACATCATCGGTGTAATCCTCGCCGGCGCTGTCATGTTCGTCGTCCTCGCTTACCTGAACGAAGGCGATATCGCCAGTGGCAGGAACCTCGGTTACCAGGGCGGTTTCGGAAGCAAAAACCTTTCCGCTCCGCAAGCCGGTCTGATGGCCATCCTCTCCCGCGGTATCGTGGAAGGCGCTATGGCATGGCCGCTGATCATCACCGGTATGCTGATGGGCGTTGCGTTCATCCTCATGCAAATCAAGAGCCCGATGCTGGTATCGGTTGGTATGTATCTCCCCATTGAAACCACCTTCGCCATCTTCGTCGGCGGTATCATCAAGGGCGGTGTTGATCACTTCAAAGAAAAGAGAAAACTGAACGAGGCACAGAAAGTCAGGGTTGAAAATACCGGTGTCCTGCTTGCTTCCGGTCTTATTGCCGGTGAAGCACTGATGGGACTGCTGATCGCCATCCTTGCCGCCTTCGGCATCTTCCTCTATGACTACTTCTCCTTCTTCAAAAACCCGACGTTCCTGATCAGTCTTATCGTAATCGCACTGGTGGCCTATGTCCTCATCCGTGTGCCGTTGAAAGCAGCCGGCAAACCCGATGAACCCGCACCGCCTTCGGCAGGAATGTAAGGTATGAAGCTGTCAGAACGTAAACGATTCCTTAAAAAGGCAAATACACTTGACCTTACCCCTTTGCGCCTTCTCGACCACACGGCCGGAGAAGGCGCAAAGGTTTCTTTATTGTTCCCCCGGTTCCAGGGGACCATCTGGAAACCATTGCTCCAGAACAGTGTTCGGAGAAAATTTATCCCCATCAAACTGGATGAGTTCGGTTCAGCTGTCTGGCTGCTGATTGACGGCAACACCCCGGTAGGCGGTATCAGTCAGAAACTCTGCGAACTCTTCCCCGAAAAACTGGTTCCCGGAGAAGATACCGATGACCGGGTGGCCAAATTCATCTTCCTGCTGTACAACCAACGGTACATCTCCTTCAAAGAATTTCAGGAGAAATAAATAACCGGATGAATTTTCGTACCTTTATACCGTTGTGTCATCACACAAAATCGTTTTATATTACTTTTTAAGACTATTAATATGAGCAAAGACATTTTAAATCTTCAACCCGCATCGTTGTGGAAGAATTTCTACAGCCTGACCCAAATCCCCCGCCCTTCCAAGAAGGAAGAGAAAGTCAGGGATTTCATCGCTGATTTTGGCAAAAAACTGGGATTAGAAACCATCGTTGACGAAGTCGGCAACGTGATCATCCGCAAACCGGCCACTCCCGGTATGGAAAACCGCAAAGGTGCCATCCTGCAGGGACATATCGACATGGTTCCTCAGAAGAACAGCGACGTTGTTCATGATTTCGAAAAAGATCCCATCGACGCATGGGTGGATGGTGATTGGGTTAAAGCCCGCGGGACGACCCTCGGCGCCGACAATGGTATCGGAGCGGCCGCTGCCATGGCCATTCTGGAATCCAAAGATATTCCTCACGGACCGGTAGAAGCTCTCTTCACCATTGATGAAGAAACGGGCATGACCGGAGCATTCGGACTGAAAGCCGGTATTCTCAAAGGCGACATTCTGATGAATATGGATTCGGAGACCGAAGGAGAACTTTACATCGGTTGCGCCGGCGGCACCAACGCCAATATTCGCTTTGCCTATTCAGAAGTACCCGTTCCTGCCGGCATGATCGCCTTCAAACTGAGTGTCACCGGCCTTAAAGGCGGACACAGTGGCGTGGATATCCCCCTTGAAAGAGGTAATTCCAACAAGATTCTGAACCGGTTCATGTGGCACGCTGAAAGGAAACACGGACTCAGACTGGCTTCCATCGATGGCGGCAGCCTTCGGAATGCCATACCGCGCGAATCCTTCGCTATCGTGGTCATCCCGGGAGACAAAAAAAGTGATTTCCTGAAATGTCTGGAAAAATTCCAGGGTATCGTGAAGAAAGAACTCATGACGGTTGATCCTGAGTTGAAGGTCGAAGCGGTCGCCACCGACATGCCGAAAGCCCTGATTGACGAAGATACCCAAAAACGGTTTTTGAATGCCGTTTATGGCTGTCCCAATGGCGTCATGAGAATGAGCAACGATATGGCCGGACTGGTAGAAACGTCCACAAACCTGGCCATTATTAAATCGGAAAACGGGAATATCCGTCTCCAGTGCCTGCTCCGCAGCTCTGTTGATTCAGCCAAATCAGACCTGGAACAGATGATGCAGTCGGTATTCGAACTGGCCGGCGCCGAAGTGATTTTTGATGGTCAGTACCCGGGCTGGAAACCGAATCCTGCTTCACCCATCCTGAAGACCATGCAGGAAATCTACCAGAAAAAATGGGGCAAGGTCCCCGAAATCCGCGCTATCCATGCAGGCCTTGAATGTGGCTTGATGGGAGGCGTTTACCCGAACTGGGATATGATCTCCTTCGGCCCGACTATCTGCAATCCCCATTCTCCGGATGAAAGAGTCGGCATCGAATCTGTCCAAAAATTCTGGGATTTTCTTGTAGATACCCTGAAAAATTTCCCTCAAAAGTGATTCTTTGCAGAGAAAATCGGTTCAGATAAATCCTTTTTTGCTTTTTTAAAAATAATTAGTACTTTTGCAACCCAAAATTCACGATAATGACAAAGAGAACGTTTCAGCCATCAAACCGAAAAAGAAAAAACAAGCATGGTTTCCGTGAACGGATGGCGACTGCCAACGGGCGTAAAGTATTGGCTTCGAGAAGAGCAAAAGGAAGAAAAAAGCTAACCGTTTCGGACGAACAGATGGATACCAAATAATTTCGACGTCTGAACGGATGGCAATATCCATTTTTTAAGCAATTTTGTAAAGAAAAGAAGATACACAATATCTTCTTTTCTTGTTTTACGAAATGTCCATTCAAAACCGAACCATGAAAAACCTGTCCTTTAAAAAGTGCCTTCCTTACCTGGCAGCGATTGTGATCTTCCTGGTCATAACCATCGTATATCTGTCTCCCTTGCTCGAAGGCAAGCAGATATTGCAAAGCGATATCATGAATTTCAAGGGGATGTCGAAAGAGATTCAGGATTTCAGGCAAAATACGGGCCAGGAACCACTCTGGACCAACTCTATGTTCGGCGGCATGCCCTCCTACCAGATCTCTACCAGTTACCAGGGCAACAAGATTGGATTTCTTGAAAAAGTGATGACCCTGGGACTTCCTCATCCGGCTAATATCCTGTTTCTTTATTTCGCCGGTTTTTTCATTCTTCTCCTGGTAATGGGCGTGAATCCCTGGCTGGCCATCGCCGGTTCGATCGGGTTTGCCTTTTCGTCGTACTTCTTCATCATCATCGACGCCGGGCATAATTCCAAGGCATTTGCCATCGGGTTCATCGCGCCGGTCATAGCCGGCATCATTCTCACCATGCGAAAAAAATACCTGTGGGGAGGATTGCTGACCGCCATATTCCTTTCGCTCGAAATAAAGATGAACCACCCCCAGATCACCTACTACCTCCTGATGATCGTGCTGGTGTACGGCATCTTTACATTGATTGACGCCTTACGGAATAAATGGTTTAAACCGTTCCTGACCGCTTTGGGGGTACTGTGTGTGGCAGCCATTCTGGCCGTGGCCACCAATATTACAAGTCTCTGGGCCACGTGGGAATATGGAAAATACACGATCCGCGCCAAGTCGGAACTCACCGACGACCAGCACAACAAAACCAGCGGACTGGATAAAGATTATGTGACAGGCTGGAGTTACGGCATCGGAGAAACCATGACCTTGCTGATCCCGGATTTTTACGGCGGATCGAGCAGCGCGAAAGTCGGGCAGCATTCAGCCATCGTCAAAGCGATGGAACAGAACAACATCCCGAAAGAAACCATCGACAGTTTCACCAGTCAACCGCTGCCGTTCCTTTACTGGGGAGGTCAACCATTTACTTCCGGACCTGTTTACGTGGGCGCCATTATTGTTTTCCTGTTTTTCCTGGGACTGTTTATCGTCAGAGGTCCGACCAAATGGTGGCTTCTTACCGTCACAATTCTTTCCATCGTTCTGGCCTGGGGGCATAATTTCATGGCGGTGACTGATTTCTTCCTTACTTACATCCCCGGGTACAACAAATTCCGGGCGGTAACCATGATCCTGGTCATCGCCGAATTTGCCATGCCATTGCTCGGGATCCTGGCCCTGAAAGAGTTTTTCAACGAGAACGCCGATCGCAAAATTCTGATGCGCGGAGTGAAATATGCTGCCGGAATCACCGGTATCCTGGCGCTGGTTTTTGCCGTCATACCGGGAGCTTTCCTCTCGTTCAACGGGCCCAACGACGCACGCTTTGCCCAACAGCTTCCCGACTGGCTTATGCAAGGTATTCATGACGAACGCCTGCGGCTGGTCAAGCTGGACGCCCTCCGTTCGCTGGTGTTCATCCTTCTGGCCGCGGGGACCCTGCTCCTTTTCTATTATAACAAGCTGAAGAAAGGTTACGTGATCGCCATGCTGACCATCTTCCTGCTGGCGGATATGTACACCATCGACCGCCGTTACCTCAACGATGATAACTTTACCTCAAAGACCAAAGTCGATAAGCCCTTCACACCATCACCGGCCGACGAGTTGATCCTGAAAGATAAAGATCCGGATTTCAGGGTATTCAACCTCACCGTCAATCCTTTTATGGATGCCAGCACCTCCTATTTCCATAAATCCATCGGAGGCTATCATGGTGCCAAACTGAGAAGGTATCAGGAACTTATCGATAAGCAGATCTCGAAGAACAACATGGCTGTTCTTAACATGTTGAACACCAAATACTTCATTGTTCCCGGAGAAAACCAGGTTCCGACCGTTCAGGTAAATGTAGGAGCCCTCGGCAATGCATGGTTTGTTACTCATTATCAATTAGTTGACAATGCCGATCAGGAGATCAGTGCCATGGATCACTTTAACCCTGCCGACACAGCGATCATTGACAAAAAGTTCGCTTCTCTGCTTTCGGGATATCAGGGCGGAAGAGACAGTCTTGACGAGATCACCCTCACCAAGTACCAGCCCAATCATCTCTGGTACAAGTACAAAGCCACCGGGAAAAGCCTGGCTGTATTCTCCGAGATCTATTATCCCAAAGGTTGGAACGCCTATGTTGACGGAACCCTGACGCCTCATTTCCGTGCCAATTACGTTCTCAGGGCTATGGTTCTGCCTGCCGGGCAGCATGAGCTCGAATTCCGCTTTGAGCCTGCCGTGTATAAAGTAGGTGAAAAGATATCACTGGCATCTTCCATCCTTCTTTGGGTGTTAGTGGCCGGCGCCGGGTGTTATGAGCTGTTCAGGGCGATGAAGGCGAGAAAGAAAGAATGAAAAAAGCGCTGATTATCACCTATTACTGGCCTCCCAGCGGGGGTGCCGGCGTTCAGCGTTGGCTGAAATTCGTTAAATATTTCCGTGATTTCGGTTGGGAACCGGTGATTTATACCCCTGAGAATCCGGAATATCCCGAATCGGATTCCTCCCTGGAAAAAGACATTCCACGTGACCTTGAAGTAATCAAACGTCCTATCTGGGAGCCTTATAACCTGTATAAAAAGTTTTTAGGCAGAAATAAAGAGGACAAGATCAATGCGGCCTTCACTTCCGAGAAAAAGCAGAATTCGATGCTGGAAGGCATTTCGGTGTGGATACGGGGGAACTTCTTCATCCCCGATGCCCGGAGATTCTGGATCAGGCCATCGGTGAAGTTTTTACGGAACTACCTGTCGGCTCACCCTGTTGATGCGATCATTTCAACCGGACCTCCGCACTCCATGCATCTTATCGCCTCACAGCTTTCTGCGGAGTTGAAGTTGCCGTGGCTGGCCGATTTCAGAGATCCATGGACAAACATTGATTTTTACAAAGACCTGAAGTTATCCTTTCTCTCGGACCATAAACACCGGAGGCTGGAGAAAAAAGTACTTACCAAAGCCACCCGGGTTACCGTGATCGGCCAGGGGATGGCCAAAGATTTCGATAAAATCGTTCCGAGGACGTACGATGTCATCACCAATGGTTTTGATCCGGATGATATTGCCCCGGCAGACGGGTCAGTTCCCGACAAAAAATTTTCCATCGCTCATATCGGTACTCTTTCCGGTTCCAGAAACCCGGTGTCGTTATGGGCTGCCCTGAAAGAATTGGTTCATGAGATCCCCTCTCTTGCTGCTGATCTGGAGATAAAACTAGTGGGGAAGGTGGATTTTTCCGTTCTCCGGTCAGCAGAAGAGTCGGGTCTCAGCAGGTACCTCTCCAGGATCCCTTATCTTCCGCACAACGAAGTAGTCATTTGCCAACAGCAGTCGCAGGTGCTGCTTCTTATCATCAACAATACGCCCAATGCGGGCATGATCCTTACCGGAAAGTTTTTCGAATACCTGGCAGCCGGGAGACCGATTTTATGTCTCGGTCCTGAAAACGGTGATGCAGCAACGATCCTGCGCGAGACCGGCGCGGGGTTGATCGCCGGGTTTGGGGATGTCAACACGATGAAGCAAAACGTTCTCCGTCTTTATCAACAATATAAAGAGGGCATCTCCCTCCAGCGGAATCCTGCCATTGACCGTTATTCCCGTAAGGAACTTACCCGGCAGATGACCGATATCCTGGCAGAGATATCGCGTTAAGGGAAAACACGCGTGAAAAACGAGCCTGTCGGACATTATTGAGTTGATTCTTTCTATCTTTGCCATGCAACAGTTTGTTCTGTCGTTCCGGCAGTGATGCCGGGAAGGAAAGTCGGGACAACAAAGAGCGCCATGCTTCCTAACGGGAAGGTTCTGCGGATATAAAGGCCGCGGAAACAGATAGTGCCACAGAAAACAACCGCCCCGGGCGACCGGGGTAAGGGTGAAAACGCGGTGTAAGAGACCACGGGGCCTGCTGGTGACAGCCGGTCGGGGTAAACCTCATGGGTTGAAAGACCAAGTATATTCCGGACTCTTCGGAGCCGGGTTGCTCGCCCGGTCCCCGCAAGGGGAGCCGGAAGGGGTAGGTCGCTAAAGCCGTCTGGTGACAGCCGGTGCAGATAAATGACAGAAGTCCCGGCTCGCCGGGAAACAGGATCCTGCTTACAGAACTGTTGCTTTTTTTAACTGAAAAGATGAAAATCCTCACTATCGTCGGGGCCAGACCCCAGTTCATTAAGGCAGCCGCCGTCTCCCGTGTCCTCAGAAAGGTCCCGGGGGTTCAGGAGCTTCTGCTCCATACGGGCCAGCATTATGATGCCAACATGTCGAAGGTCTTTTTTGATGAGTTGAGCATCCCCGAACCGGATTTCAACCTCGGTGTCGGGTCGGGATCCCATGGCGTACAGACAGCCCGTATGCTCGAAGGCATTGAGGCGATCATTCAGCAAGAGAAACCAGACTGGACGATGGTATACGGCGACACCAACTCCACCCTGGCCGGAGCCCTGGCGGCCGTTAAACTGCATATTCCCGTCGCCCATGTCGAAGCCGGACTTCGCAGTTTCAACCGGACCATGCCGGAAGAGATCAACCGCATCGTGACCGACCGGGTAGCCGACCTGCTCTTTGCCCCCACCCTTACGGCCGTTTCACACCTGGAACACGAGGGGCTCGCTGATATCACTCGTTTCACCGGAGATGTGATGTACGACAGCGTTTTGTTTTATTCGGGGCTGGTGGAACAGAATCCCGGGAAATATGCAGTCACCGACATTCCGGCAGATTATTTCCTCGCCACTGTCCATCGGGCCGAGAACACCGACCATCCGGAGAATCTGACCTCCATCCTGCAAGCCTTCGGCGCCATCCAGGCCCCTGTCGTTTTCCCGGTGCATCCGCGCACCCGTAAAATCCTCGCCGATCGGTTCGCCCTTCCGGCCAACCTCATCATGATCGAGCCGGTGGGGTACCTCGAAATGCTCTGGCTGACCATGAACTGCCGTAAGGTCCTGACCGATTCGGGCGGATTGCAGAAAGAAGCGTATTTCCTTCGGAAACCCTGCATCACGTTACGTACCGAAACTGAATGGACAGAGACCCTGCACGACGGCTGGAATATCGTCACGGGCCCTCAGACTGCCGCCATCGTCGAAGCTGCCCAGGCTCACTGCCCCACCGCTCCCTCGCGGGATTCTTTCGGCACCGGGAATGCAGCCAGCGTCATCACCGGTCTGTTGACCCGGGAATGACCCCGGAAATCCTCTGTCCCCGGCCCGTTTCAGCACCCTGAAACAAGTTCCGGAATTTGTCCACAAATTGTTAATAAAATAGCTGATTTTACTGATGTTTTCTCCGGATTTCGTATTGATTTTTTTTGTACCTTTGTTTTAACGTACAATAGCAAATATCTATCTGATTATGAATGATATAGAAAAAGAACTAGCAAGTCAGCAATACACAGCAGATAACATTCACGTTCTGGAGGGGTTGGAAGCGGTCAGGAAAAGACCTGCCATGTACATTGGTGATGTGAATGTCAGGGGGTTACATCACCTTGTTTACGAGGTGGTCGACAACTCGATTGACGAAGCGCTGGCCGGCTTCTGCAACATGATCAATGTTACCATTCATCCGGATGATTCCATTACCGTCAGGGATAACGGGCGTGGTATCCCAACCGATTTTCACGAGCAGGAACAGCGTTCGGCGCTGGAAGTGGTCCTGACGGTCCTCCATGCCGGTGGAAAATTCGACAAGGACACCTACAAAGTTTCCGGAGGTCTTCACGGTGTTGGTGTTTCGGTCGTTAATGCGCTTTCCAAGAAGCTGCAAGTGACGATCCACCGCGGAGGTCAGATATTCCAGCAGGAATACAGCTACGGGAAGCCGTTGTACCCTGTAAAAGTGATCGGAGAGACCGAAAAAAACGGTACGGAAGTAACTTTCTTACCCGACGATGAAATCTTCCTTACCACTCATTACGAATATGAAATCCTGGCCTCTCGCTTACGCGAACTGGCCTATCTGAATAAAGGCATCGCCCTGACTCTTACCGATGAACGGGAGAAGAATGAAGCAGGGTTACCTGTTTCCGAGAAGTTCCACTCCGAAAACGGGCTGACCGACTTTATCAATTACCTGGATGCCAATCGCGAGAAGCTCATCCCTGCTCCGATCGCTATTGAGGGCGAAAAGAACGGCATTCCCATGGAGATTGCGATGCAGTACAACACTTCCTTCTCCGAGAACACCCACAGCTACGTCAACAACATCAACACGCACGAAGGCGGCACCCACCTGGCCGGTTTCCGGAGAGCGCTTACACGCACCCTGAAAGCCTATGCCGAAAAAAGCGGCATGCTCGCCAAACTGAAATTTGATATTAACGGCGATGACTTCCGGGAAGGACTTACGGCCATTATTTCAGTGAAAGTACAGGAGCCTCAGTTTGAAGGACAAACTAAAACCAGACTTGGCAACAACGAGGTGATGGGCGTAGTTGATCAATTGGTCAGCGAACTGCTCAACAACTACCTGGAAGAGAATCCGAAAGAAGCCAAAACGATCGTCAACAAAGTCATCCTGGCAGCTACTGCACGGCATGCTGCCCGTAAAGCCAGGGAACTGGTACAGCGGAAGAATGTCCTATCTGGATCCGGACTCCCCGGCAAACTTGCCGATTGCTCGGAAAAAGATGCTACCAAATGTGAAATCTACCTCGTCGAAGGAGATTCTGCAGGAGGAACGGCTAAACAAGGCCGAGACCGCCGTTTTCAGGCTATTCTGCCCCTGAGGGGAAAGATCCTGAACGTTGAAAAAGCCATGCAGTACCGTGTATTCGACAGCGACGAAATCAAAAATATTTTTACAGCGCTGGGTGTCACCATCGGAACCGAAGATGACAGCAAGGCGCTGAACCTGGAAAAACTCCGTTACGACAAGATCATCATCATGACCGATGCCGATGTGGACGGCAGTCATATCGCCACCCTCATCCTTACTTTCTTCTTCCGGTACATGAAAGAACTGATCGAAAACGGACATGTCTATATCGCCACACCGCCTCTTTACCTGATCAAGAAAGGCAGTACCCAGCGTTATTGCTGGACAGAAGAGGAACGGAGCAAGATCGTGGAAGAATTTTCGGCCGGCGGTAAAGAATCAAGCGTTCATATCCAACGATACAAAGGTTTGGGTGAAATGAACGCCGAGCAACTTTGGCATACGACCATGGACCCTGAGTTTCGCACACTCAGGCAGGTCACCATTGAAAACGGCACAGAAGCTGACCGGATCTTCTCCATGCTCATGGGAGATGACGTCCCTCCCCGGAGAGAGTTTATTGAAAGAAATGCCCGTTACGCAAAAATTGATGCCTAGTTGACTTGCTGACCATATTGGAACAATTTTTATATTTGCGTTCCTAATATAACTTTCATGTCAACCAAAAAGTACATCTATCTCTTTGGCGGGATTCTCGTAATCGCTGTCATACTCTATTTTATCTTTGCCAAACCTGCACAAACAGGACAGGTATCCGTGAAAGTCAAAAAGGGCAAGTTCCCTATTGAAGTGACGACTACGGGAGAGTTGATCGCCAAACGGTCGGAAAAAATCTACGGTCCTGAAGGACTGCGCCAGATCCAGATCTGGCAGGTCAAAATCTCTGATATCATTCCCGATGGTACTGTCGTTGATTCAGGCGATTATGTCGCCACCCTCGATCGTACCGAGATCTCCAACAAGATCAAAGATGAAGAGACGAACCTGGAAAAACTCGAATCTCAAATGACCAAAACCAGGCTGGATACCTCTCTGACACTCCGCAGTGCCAGGGATGAACTGGTCAACCTCGCCTTCAACCTGGAACAGAAAAAAATCGAGCTTGAACAATCAAAGTATGAACCACCTGCCACCATCCGGCAGGTACAGATCGAACTTGAAAAGGGGCAGCGTGGACTGGAACAGGCACAGGAGAATTATAAGCTCCGCCTGAAAAAAGCTGTAGCCGATATGGTGGAAGTCTCGGCTTCCTACAACCAGGCTAAACGCAAGCTTGAACAATTCAGGAGCGTGCTGGGATCCTTCACAGTTTCTGCTCCCAAGTCGGGGATGGTGATCTACAAAAGAAACTGGGACGGCAATAAACAGGGAATAGGCTCAACAGTCAGTTCCTGGGATAATATTATCGCCGAACTTCCCGATCTTTCCGAGATGATCTCCAAGACGTATGTCAACGAAATCGACATCAGTAAGATCAAAGTCGGCCAGCCCGTAACGATCGGAATCGATGCCTTCCCAGAGAAAAAATTCACCGGAAAGGTCACCATGGTGGCTAACATCGGGGAACAGCTGCAGAGCACCAACGCCAAAGTCTTTGAGGTGAACATCCTCATTAAAGAGTTCGACTCCATCCTCCGTCCTGCCATGACAACCAAGAATACCATCATCACGGCGATCATTGACAGCGTATTGTTCGTACCCATCGAAGGGATCTTCAATGAAGATTCCATTTCCTTTGTTTACAAAAAAGATGGAGCCGGCATTGTGAAACAGCAAGTGGTGGTAGGCATGAGCAACGACAATGAGATCATCGTCCGGGCCGGGTTGACAGAAGACGATGAGATTTTCCTGGTTCCTCCCAAGGACTCGGAAAAAATGAAATTGAAAAAACTTGATCCATCCATTCTGAAGAAATTTGACACCCCTGGTGCACAAGCTCCTTCAAAGAATGACTCCAACGTCAAAAAACCCCTGCCAGGTCCCCCACCCACCGGAAGGAAGAATAAGCGTTCATAATTAATCAACTTTAATTATTGCCTGTGTTTCAGCGTTATCTTTACATTCTGAACATCTCCCTGGAAGCGGTTTTTCTCAACAAATTCCGTTCAGTGCTCACGGCGTTGGGCATCATCTTCGGAGTATCGGCCGTGATTGCCATGATGGCGATCGGCAATGGAGCCAAGAAAGAAATCCTTGACCAGATGAAGCTTGTCGGGGTCAATAATATCATCATCATGCCGATTTCGGACAAGAATAAAAGCGCTTCCGGCGAAAGCAGCAGTAGTAGTTCGGAGTCGACAGAGAGCACCCAGCAGAACGATGATAAAGCCCCTAAAAAGTTCTCTCCCGGCCTGACCCTGAAGGATGCGGAAAGCATCAAACAGATCATCCCCACCGTCGATCGCGTTTCTCCTGAAGTGATTTACAACGTAGATGTGATCAAGGACGGCGTAAGATCGCCCCTGAAGCTTTCAGGCGTCACCCCTGACTTCTTTTACGTATTCAACCTGGATCTTCAATCGGGAGAGATGTTCAATGAAGAACAGCTCCGGGATGGCAAACCGGTGTGCATCATCGGCCCTACCCTGCAGTCGAAATTCTTCCCCAAAGAAAACCCGATCGGAAAAGAAATCAAATGCGGCAATATCTGGCTTCGCGTGATCGGCGTGCTGAAGAAAAGGGATGTTTCGCAGTCTTCCATTAATGACCTGGGAATATCTGATTATAACAATTCGATCTATGCTCCCATCCAGACACTTTTCCGGAGGTACAAAGACCGGGCCTTGATTACCGCCTCCACGATCAGCGGACAGGGAGGGGTGATTTACAGCGGCAATTATGCGATTGCCTTTGGAGGAGAAGAAACAGGCATTGAAAAGAACCAGATCGACAAGATTGTAGTCCAGGTGAAAGAATCCTCCCAAATAACCGCCACCACAGAGATCCTGAAAAAAATGATCAACCGTCGTCACGTGGGAGTGAAAGATGTGGAAATAAAAGTCCCGGAATTATTACTGAAACAGGAACAACGGACCAAAGACATCTTTAACATCGTGTTGGGAGCCATTGCCGGCATCTCGTTGCTGGTCGGCGGTATCGGGATCATGAACATCATGCTGGCCTCTGTCATGGAAAGGATCAAAGAGATCGGCATCCGCCAGGCCATCGGAGCTACCAAACGCGATATCAAACTGCAGTTTCTGACCGAAGCCACCCTGTTAAGTATCACCGGTGGTCTCATCGGGATCATCTTCGGTCTCGCTCTGTCGAAAATCATTATGGAGGTGAGCGGGATTCTCACGATTATCTCTCCGCTTTCCATCATTATCTCTTTTGGTGTTTCAGCATCCGTTGGGATCATCTTTGGTTATATGCCCGCCAACAGGGCTGCCCGGCAAGATCCGGTCATCTCGTTACGATATGAATAATTTTTAACGGACCCATCTCATGAAAGGAATAAAATCTCTCGTGTCACTCGTCGTATTGTCGCTGGTTTCCTGCACAGTTTCCGCCCAGGTTCAGCAACGGATTCTGAAGTTGGAAGATGCCATTTCCATCGCCCAGAGCCAATCACCCGACGCCCTGAAAACCCGGCAAACATTCCGGAGCAGTTTCTGGGAATACAAATCGTTCCGGGCCCAATACCTCCCGTCGATGAGCGCCGATGCTACCGTTCCCTTGCTTCAGCGCGCCATCAACACCTATTATACCGAAGACGGAAAGGTCAAATACGTCCGCCAGGAGTACCTTAACAACAATGCCGAGTTATCCATCTCACAGCGGCTGGGCTTCACCGGTGGATCCATCTACCTAAACTCCGGACTAGGCAGAATTGACGACCTCCCCATCACCGATTCGACGTTCTCCTATACCTCTACGCCCATTTATATCGGAATCCGTCAACCGATCTTCCAGTTTAACGCTTATCGCTGGGACAGAAAGATCAAACCTCTCCAGTATGAACAAGCTAAAAAAGAGTACCTGGAAGGACTTGAACAAATCTCGATCAATGCCACCACCTATTTTTTCAATCTTCTCAGCGCTCAGATCCAAAAAAAGATTGCAGAGGCCACCATGTCAAATTACGATACGCTGTACCGTATTGCCAAAGGACGTTATCAGCTGGGCAAGATCGCGGAAAATGACCTTCTCTCGCTGGAGCTGAATTATCTTAGCGCTCAGGCAAAGCTCGAAACGGCCTCTATCGACCTCGACATGGCTCTTTTCCGTTTCAGGTCGTACCTGAGAATCAAAGACACCATCCCCGTCATGTTGATTCCTCCGACAAATATCCATTTCTTTACAGTCAACCCCTTAGAGGCGGTCGATTTTGCAAAAACCAATTCTTCCTCCTTCATCGATTACGAAACACGAATCCTGCAAGCTGCCCGTGACGTGCGACAGGCCAAGATGGACGGCCGATTTGATGCCAACCTCTCAGCAGGATACGGGCTGAACAAGACGGCTGTTTATAACGAGTATACCCACACCTCTCCTACTATCGAGGATGTTTATAAGAATCCTGAAGAATCGCAACAAGTTTCTCTTACTTTATCCATCCCGATCTATGACTGGGGAGTAGCCCGCGGGCAGATCAAGATCGCCGAAGCACAGCAGGAAATCGTGCTGAATGAAGTGGAACAAGAGAAAATCGATTTCGAACGAAACCTGTATATCAAAGTCCTTCAGTTCAACATGCAGGAAAACCAGCTCCGTATCGCAGCCAAATCAGATACTGTGGCCCGGAAAACCTATGAAGTGGTGAAAGGCCGCTACCTGATCGGCAAGCCCGTGACTATCCTGGAGCTGAACGACGCACAGATCAATACCGACAATGCGCAACTCCAATTCTACAATGCCCTGGAAACATACTGGACCAATTATTTTCAACTTCGGAAACTGACGCTTTTCGATTTCGGCAACAACAGACCGATCATGTTCAACATAAAAGATATTCAGTTGTAAAAAACGGTGATCCAGTAAGAAAAAATTTTTATTTTTATTTATACTATTTCTAAATAAGCATTATCTTTGCTGAAAATTTGTATAACCTAAAAAGTAAAGATCATGTCAGTACTTGTTGGAAAAAAGGCCCCGGTTTTCGAAGCTGATGCAGTCGTCAACGGTGGCGAGTTCACAGAGAAGTATTCCCTGGAACAATTCCTGGGGAAAAAGTATGTAATTTTCTTTTTCTATCCTCTTGATTTCACGTTTGTTTGTCCTACGGAGCTGATTGCTTTCCAGGAGAAACTTTCGGAATTTGAGCAACGCAATTGTGCCGTAGTAGCCTGCTCGGTTGATTCGAAGTTTTCGCACTGGGCCTGGCTGAACACCGAGAGGAACAAAGGGGGCATTAAGGGTGTCACCTACCCGATAGTATCGGATATTACGAAGACGATATCGGCGAATTACGATGTCCTGGCCGGTAATTATTACACGAACGAAGAGGGAGAGCTTGGCTTCCAGGGTGATGCCGTTGCCTATCGCGGGCTGTTCCTCATCGACAAAAACGGGATTGTTCGTCACCAGATTGTCAACGATCTTCCGTTAGGCCGTAGCATCGACGAAGCTCTCCGCATGTTGGATGCGCTGATTTTCAACGAAGAGAACGGTGAGGTTTGTCCTGCTAACTGGCACAAAGGGGAGTCAGGGATGAAAGAAACCGCCGAAGGAGTGGCCAGTTATCTGTCAAGTCACTAAATCTCAAGTTTTTTGGCTTCTTTCCAAAAAACGTCCATTTCGGCCAATGACATTTCCTGGAGGGGCTTTTGCCCCTCTTTTGCTTTTTCTTCGATAAACTGAAAACGCTTGATGAATTTGCGGTTGGTATGTTCGAGCGCGTCTTCGGGATTTACATCGATGAAGCGGGCGTAGTTGACGATGGCGAAGAGGAGGTCGCCCAATTCATTTTCGCGTTCTTCGCGGCTCAACCCTGTTTTCACGGCCTCTCTCAATTCTTTCAGCTCTTCCGTCACCTTATCCCAAACCTCATCGGCATTATCCCAGTCGAAACCCACGCCGCTGGCTTTTTCCTGAATCCGGTATGCTTTGACCACCGCGGGGAGCGATCCCGGGACACCGGAAAGGACCGAGCGGTTGCCTTTTTCCTTTAGTTTGATCTTCTCCCAGTTATCCTTTACTTCTTTGGCGCTGTTGACCACCACATCTCCAAAAATATGAGGGTGGCGATAGATTAGTTTCTCGTTAATGCTATCAATCACATCCCTGATATCAAAACTACCTGTCTCCGAACCGATTTTAGCATAAAATACCAAGTGAAGCATCAGGTCGCCCAGTTCCTTCTTAATGCCCTCCATGTCTTTTTCAATAATGGCATCAGACAGCTCATAAGTCTCCTCAATAGTAAGGTATCGCAGGCTTTCCAGGGTCTGTTTCTTATCCCATGGACATTTAGCCCGAAGTTCATCCATAATCTCAAGCAACCTTTTAAAGGCTTCCGTTTTCTCTTTCATTGAACCTGTTTTCTACAAAATTACGGATTTATCCTCATCTTTGTAACCTTAACAAATCCTTGTGCCCACTGCATCATTCACCACCGGACCGCGTCCTGCCAAAGTTTGTTGCCTGTTGTTTCTGGTGATATTATGCCGGTATCAGGTCATGGCTCAGGGAGAGCACAAACTTTTCAATCAGAATCTCTATATAGAAAGCAAGGCCTATTACGGGTTTCTGTATGCCCATCACCTGGAGTTGGAGCGGTACAACGCACATTTTCCGGCGTTTGAGCTGAATGTTCAACAACTTACTTTCGGGAAGCATGAATGGGAACGTGCCTTTAATTATCCGATCATCGGCGTCGGATTATGGTATTCGTCGTTAGGCGGTTCCGACGAGATAGGACGGGCTTTTGCGCTCATGCCGTACATCAACTTCCCGTTGTTTAAGGAGAATAATTTCAGTTTCAATTTCCGCTTTGCCATCGGTCCCGGTTATCTGACGAACCGGTTTAACCGGATCTCCAACTTCAAGAACCTGGCCATTGGCTCGCATCTGAATGCAGCCGTCAACATGATGTTTGAAGCCCGTTATCGTGTCAACACCTATTTTTCCACCTCTGCCGGCATCTGCCTGCAACATTTCTCCAACGGATCATTGAAAATGCCCAATTACGGGTTGAATGCCCCGATGTTGAGCCTGGGATTGAGTTTCAAACCGGCCCGGGAAAACAGGTTTATCTCCGACCGTTTCTACCCTCCGGTGGAGCCCTACTCGGCCATTCTCACTCATTCCATTGAATTTGACGTCGGCGTTTCGGCCGGATACAAGAATATGAAGGAGGTGCTCGGTAAGAATTATTACGTGTTTCATGTTTACGAGAACACTTTTTACCGGGTAAGCCGGAAAAGCAAATGGGGTATCGGCTTGGATGCATCTTATGATCCTTCGCATATTGATATTCTGAAGAAGAAGGGGACCATCGTCGAGAACAACACGGAAATAATCCGTCCGGGCATCAATGCGGCTTATCAGTTGGTTCTCTCGCGTGTCGGTTTCATCTTCAACATCGGGGCATACCTCGGTGGAGCGGAACGCAGTAATGGTCCGCTGTATGAAAAGATTTCTGTCCAGTATCAGTTCTCCGACGACTTTTTTGCCAATGTCATGCTGAAAGTTCATTTCGGAAGGGCCGATTACATCGGGTGGGGAATTGGTTATAAATTTGATTGGACGTTTGATAAGGGAAAAGCGCATAAACCATGAAACGTATTCCGCTATTCATCATCATGTTGATATTTTCCCTGGCTATGTTCAGCGGGTGTGAAAAATCATCGGAGAACTGCCTGAGCAACACCGGAAAGATCATTCGCCAGGTTCGTTTCCTGGAGCCGTTTGATTCGATCAGCATGAACGATAATGTGAACGTGATCCTTTCCTACGACTCAACTTGCGGGGTGACTGTTGAAGCCGGAGAGCACATCATCGATGGCATCAAGACGGAGGTGTCGGACGGGAACCTGATCATCCACAATAACAATATCTGCAACTGGACGCGTGATTACAGCAAGCCGATCAATGTTTATATCTCTTCGGATTACTTGTGGAAGATCCGCTATAATTCCTCGGGCGACCTGACTTCGGCCACCATTCTCCCCTACGATTCCCTGAAGGTGGAAGTATGGGGAGGTTGCGGGACAATAGAATTGAGTCTGAACATCGTTCAGGGGTATTTCAGCGAGAACCTGGGCACTGCTGATTTCCGGCTTCACGGGAGTTGTGGTATATGCAATATTTATTCGGGAGAATATGGTCCTTTTCATTGTGAGGACCTCGACATCTCCTATTGCTTCATCACGTCGTCAGGTTCCAATGATTGCTGGGTGAATGCATCGAGGATTCTGGGAGCGACGATCACCTCCATCGGCAACGTGTACTACACCGGCCAGCCCGATTCCGTTTATTCACACATCACGGGTGAAGGCCGTCTGATCCACTATTGATCAGTATGCACGGGCAAAGAGCACCCGCTGAGTAGAAGGTCTTCCCGAATAGATGCACTTACCGTTTTCCTTGGGGTTATTCAGCGGGATAACACGGATAGTAGCCTTGGTTTCTTCTTTGATCTTCTCTTCGGTTTCCGTAGTGCCATCCCAATGGGCGGAGATAAAGCCGCCGGTGGTGTCGAGCGTACGTTTGAACTCTTCCCAGGTATCCACCCGGAAGGTATTGTTTTCCCGGAAGTCGTAAGCCTTGGCAAACAGGTTTTTCTGAATCTGATCCAGCAGGTTCACGATCTTCTTTTCGATATCGGTAATCTGGAGGACATCTTTTTCGAGGGTATCGCGGCGGGCGACTTCCACGGTGCCGCTTTCCAGGTCGCGGGGTCCCACCGTGATGCGGACAGGTACGCCTTTAAACTCATATTCGGAAAACTTCCAGCCGGGTTTATGGGTTTCCTGGTCATCGTATTTTACCCGGATACCTTTGGCTTCGAGTGCTTGTTTGACCGGGAGGATTTTTTCGGTAATAGCCGCCAGCTGATCGCTGGTTTTAAACACGGGTACGATAACAACCTGTACCGGTGCCAACTTCGGAGGCAGCACCAGTCCGTTATCATCAGAATGCGACATGATCAGTGCGCCCATCAACCGGGTACTTACGCCCCAGGAGGTAGCCCATACATAATCCATCTGGTTATCCTGGTTGAGGAACTTCACATCGAAGGCCTTGGCAAAGTTTTGTCCCAAGAAGTGGCTGGTTCCGGCCTGCAGTGCTTTCCCGTCCTGCATCAGCGCTTCAATAGCATAGGTCTCGACAGCGCCGGCAAAGCGTTCATTCGGGCTCTTGATTCCTTTTATCACCGGGATAGCCATCCAGTTTTCCACAAAATCGGCATAAACATTCAGCATGGTCTCTGCTTCTGCGATAGCTTCTTCCTTGGTGGCGTGTGCGGTATGGCCTTCCTGCCAGAGAAATTCTGCTGTCCGGAGGAACAATCTTGTCCTCATTTCCCAGCGAACCACGTTGGCCCATTGGTTGATCTTCAGGGGGAGGTCACGGTATGAATGGATCCAGTTTTTATAGGTATCCCAGATGATGGTTTCGGAGGTTGGTCTGACGATCAATTCTTCTTCCAGACGTGCATCTTCATCCACCACCACTCCTTTTCCATCGGGAGATGTTTTGAGCCGGTAATGGGTCACTACGGCACATTCTTTGGCGAAGCCTTCTACATGATGAGCTTCGCGGCTGAAGAACGATTTCGGGATGAAAATGGGGAAATAAGCGTTTGAGTGACCGGTGTCTTTAAACATTTTATCCAGGACACCCTGGATCTTTTCCCAGATAGCATAACCGTAAGGTTTGATGACCATACATCCTCTTACTGCCGAATTCTCGGCAAGGTCGGCCTTGATTACCAAGTCATTATACCATTGTGCGTAATTATCTGAGCGGGTAGATAAATCTTTAGCCATTTTACAGTTTGGTATGATATTTGCTGTTTTCTTATTACTTAAAAGAACAAGGCAAAATTAAACAAAATATGGGAGTCATTACTAAAATAAAGAGTACCAAAACATTCAAAGGAGGTATCATCATGAACCGCATTGTTATCATTACCGTCACTTTACTGGGTCTTTCCCTGTCAGGATGCAAGACACAGCAAAACACTGCCGGCGTGAATTACGATGATGCATATGTTAAAACATCCGTCACGCAGGATTATTCACGGCCAGCCACTACCACTCCCCAAGACGTAGTCACTGTAAATGATTCGACGGCAGCTGTCAAATCCGCCACTGTAGGTGAGGATTACAGCGATTATTCTTATTCATCGAGGGTCAAGCGTTTTCATAATGCCGAGAAGGAAGCCGGGTACTTCGATCCTGTTTATACCGACACGGAGAATTACGACAACACGGCCACCAATGAATCCGACGCCGGATCTTCTTCTTCCCCGGATGTAAACATTTACCTGGGTACCGGTTGGGGTGGTTATTCTCCCTATACCACTATTGGTTTTTCCTATGGTTGGGGATATGACCCCTGGAACTATGGTTATTACGGATATCCTTATTCATACTGGTATTCCTCTTACTATTGGGATCCCTTCTTCTTCGGACACCATTACTATCCTTACTATTACCCGTATAATTACTACGGATACTGGAACGGATACTGGAACGGTTATTGGGATGGTCATAACGAATACTGGGATCCTCACGGATGGGACGGCCATCATGGAGGCCCTGGTGAAGGAGGATATTACGGTCATCGTACCTTTGTAGGCAACGGCTCATCGGGGCATTACCGTCCTGATGTCTCTGCACGATTGAAACGTGCCAGCATCACCGGCACTCCGGAGGGCAATGATGGCACTAAACCGAGAGTGCTGCCCAACGGCACCGGGAACAATCAGCGGGTAGATCCGACCAATGTCACCACTCAGCGGGCTGTTACGGAAACACGCTCCAACACGGTTGAACGTTCAACAGGAACCACTACTCCGGCCCAGCGTTCCAATACGGCGGTGAGGACCAATACGAACAACCAGCAACAGTATAAGTACACCCGTCCGTCCAGCGAACGTCAGGCCCCTGCCCAGAGACAGAATACCGGGTACCAGCGTCAGAACACCCAGCCGAATCCGAAGTACGCCAGACCGGGGACAGGACAGCAAGCTACCCGGACGACTACCGAGAACTACTCTTCTCCGCTTTACCGGCAGCCTAAATCCAGCCAGGAGTACCTGAGTCCGAGGTCACAGTCGACAACCACCCGCCAGACTTCAACCCAAGGTGTGAGAACCAATAGTCAGCAGAGACAGAGCACTCCCACCCAGGGGACGCAGAGAACCTATACTACCCCGCAGAAGCAGAATGTGAACCCGGGGAACACTCCCGGCCGTAGTAATACTCCGGGATATTCGACCCCGCAGCGCCAGAACAATTCGGGATCTTCGAGAGGCAGTTACACTCCCTCCTCCCGTTCAGGCCAGAGTTATTCAACCCCGTCGCGGTCGGGTTCAACCAGGTCTTCCTATTCTGCTCCTTCACGGTCGGGCGGAAGTTCTTCATCAGCTCCGTCGCGCTCAGGCGGAAGTTCTTCTTCCCGTTCAAGTGGCAGCGGTTCATCCAACGGTCATAGAAAATAACTAATATCATATCCGTATGAAAAAACTTATTGCACTGTCGCTGACCTTATTGACCGCTGTCAGCCTTCATGCACAAGATTCCTGGGATGCCTTACGGTATTCCAGGATTTCTTTTAGCGGAACGAGCAGATATATAGGCCTTGGAGGATCTTCCGGAGCGGTGGGCGCCGATCTCTCCCTGCTGGCCACCAACCCGGCCGGACTCGGATTTTACAAAAGCTTCGAGTTTACGTTCACTCCCGGGGTTTCGGTCACTAACACCTGGTCGTCATACAATGACGCTCCGAAGAACAGAGATTATCAATCGAATTTTGCCTTTAACAACATGGGATTCGTTTTTTCCTTCCCATCTAAAAAATCGGATTCAAAAAAAGGATTCCGGAACTTCAATATCGGTTTCGCCATGAACCGTCAAAATGATTATAACAGCGCTACCCTCATCGCCGGCGACAACCATGCCAGTTCGCTGGTGAATGTTTTTACCGACGAGTTGAACCTTTCGGGAGTTTCGCAGCCTAATATCAGGGCTGCTTTCCCCTTCGATATCGGACTGGCTTATGACTGTCAGCTGATCTATTTCGACAGTCTCAACAACCAATATACCTGTGACATGCCCCAAGGAGGCGTTTATCAGGAGAAATCCATTATCACCAGCGGTTCTCTCACCGAGTATGACATCTCCGCAGGAGGGAATATCGCCGATAAAGTGTACATTGGTTTAACCATGGGGATAGCAAGTCTCCATTATGAGCAGGATAACTACTATTATGAATTTGATTCCGGTGATTCCATTCCTTACTTCAAGTCCATGAAGTATCAATATGGTTTCACCACCGGAGGAACCGGGATCAATTTCAAAGCCGGGGTCATTTACCGTCCGGTTGAATGGTTCAGAGCGGGTCTTGCCTTTCATTCTCCCACCTGGTATGCTGACATGGAAGACACTTATTCATCGGCCATGGCTGCACGGTACGACAGCATCCTGAATCCCGAAACGCAGTACTCGCCTTATGGATATTTCAATTATGAGATGAAAACGCCATACCGGGTGATTGGGAGTGTGGCATTCTTTATCGGACAGCGGGGTTTTATCAGCGGGGAGTATGAGTACGTGAATTACAGCCAGGCTAAGTTCCATGATGAGGACGGGTCATTCCGTGAAGTGAACAAAGACATAAGTTCCAACTTCAAGGCTCCCCTCAACTTCCGACTGGGAAGTGAATGGGTATTCGGACCATTCCGGGTCAGGGGCGGATTCGGATACAGCGGGAAGCCTGAAACATCGGGTATCACCGGGGTAAAATACACAGCCAGCTGCGGAGCAGGTTATTTCTCCAGGCATTTCTTCACCGATGTTGCTTATCAGTGGACGGGCATGAATGGAGAGTATTACCTGTATCAATCCGATCTGGTCAACGCAGCCGACATCTGGCAACAGAGTTCTTTAATCACCGCCACGCTCGGTTTCCGTCTTTAACGAAGGTGTTTTTTCACCCTGTTCAAACCAGCCCTGGCCTTCTGACCAAGGCTGGTTTTGTATTCCTTGTAATCCATGGAAAGGCAGAGACGGTAGCTGGAATCGGCTGATGCATATTCATGCTGCTGTTCGTGGATGATTCCCATCTGGAGCGCTGCTCCGGCGGCATAGTACTGTGGTAATCCCTGCCCATTTTTTACGGCCAGCCGGAAATTTGTCAAGGCACGCTGACTTTGTTGCAGCGACTGGTAAATCCGTCCAAGCCGGTAGTAATACTCGGCCAGGTCGCTTTTATTCCGGATATACTGTGTCAGGCTGTTATTGAGCAATGTCTGCAGTGCGCGCTGGTAATAACCTCCATCGAAAAGGAGCCGGGCTTTCAGGAGGGGTACACAAGGCATCAGCCCGGAGGAGGCTTCGCCGGCGGCTTGTTTGTCCTCATCCACTTCCAGACTTCCCTGTGACAAGGCCTGCCGTATATATTTGCGATACGAGGCGGTATCCCCGGCCAGCAGGGAAGCCCAGGCAATTTTCTGCCAGGAAGATTTGATGTAGTTGGTTCCCCTGAATCCGGCAAGGAATTTCCGGAATGAGCCGGCGGCACCGGGATCGAGGTTATTCAGGCGGGCTGTTCCGGCCTGGAAATCGAGGAAAGAAAGGCGGTAGTCGCTTTCATTTCCGCGGTGAGAGAGGACGGCCAATGCCCGGGCATTATGGCCCGTTTTCAGGTAGATATTGGCTTTTGCATAGATGACCAGCGGACTTTGTGCGTAAAGACGGAGGTCGGGGTCGGTGTCGAACTTGGCTATGACAGCCATGGCACAGTCCGGATTGTTCCGGAGATTGACATTAATCAGCGCCGCCACGATACATGCGGGGCTCTTCAGGGAACAGATGAAAGGGTCACCGCCCTGGTAGTCTATTATCCGCTGGATGTGGGCAGCGCCCTGTTCGATGTTGCCTCCCAGTCCGGCCATACTGGCGAGCCATTTATAGTTATCGGGAATGATTCCGGCGAGGACATTCATGATCCCCAGTCCAAGCCGATCGGGCATGAAAGCCGGGTAGCGGGCATGGTTTTCTTTCAGCAGTTCGTTGGCTCTTTTCAGTTCGAGCCCGGCTGTGGCGTATTCCCGGAACTTCAACCTCGCGAAGGCCCATTGGATATTCAGGTCGGCGAGGCAGAAGCGATAATAGGGTGATGACTCCATACCTTTCGACAGCAGGTCGATCCGTTTTTTCATCAGATCACGGTGCTGGTTGAAATAGGACAGGTCTTCGCCGGTAAAAAGGATCAGGAAATCAATATAGTTTTCGATATAAACCGGTATCAGGTTATCCGGGTTAAGGATTTTTTCCTGGCGGAGTAGGTTTCCGGCTTCGTTAAAGCGGAACATCATCACGGCATCCCATGCCTGCCGGCAGACAGGATTAAACTCATATTTCTGGCTACGGGCGGGAAGGTATAAAAGAACGAGGGCGCTTGTCAGGAAAAGGATCTTCCTGCAAAACGCCCCCGGATGTTGAATAGAAAGGATCATTCTTTCACGATGTTGACGATATCGTCATCCACCAGGATCCTCCCGCAATATTCGCAAACGATGATTTTTTTATGCATTTTGATATCCAGCTGATGCTGAGGTGGAATCTTATTGAAGCAGCCGCCGCAAGCGTCGCGTTCGATCTGAACCACCGCCAGTCCGTTCCGTGCATTTTTCCGGATGCGGGTGTAGGCCGTAATCAACCTTTCTTCGATCATTTTCCGGTGCTGTTCCGACTGCGTCATCAGTTCCAGTTTTTCCTTTTCCGTCTCAGCAATAATATCATCGAGTTCACCTTTCTTGATTTCGAGATCATTTTTGCGGTCCAGCAGATTTTTCTGATAAACTTCAATCTCGGTGTTTTTTGCCTGGAGGGAAGCCTCAAACTCACGGATACGTTTTTCTGACAGTTGAATTTCGAGGTTCTGGAATTCGATCTCTTTGGAAAGAGAATCGTATTCGCGGTTGTTTCTGACATTCATCTGCTGTTCTTCGTAGCGTTTAATCATCGCATGGCTTTCCTTGATGGCAGTCTTTTTATCGGCGATGGATTTTTCGAGGCCCGAAGATTCTTCCTGATAGTTTTGGATACGGGTTTCGAGTCCGGCGATTTCATCTTCCAGGTCCTGCACTTCAAGGGGAAGTTCACCGCGGATGATCCGAATCCTGTCTATCTGTGAGTCAATTTGTTGTAAGCTATATAGCGCAATCAGTTTTTTCTCGATGGTAATTTCAACCTTATCTTCAGCCGTCTCCGGTTTTCCCTTGGTCTGGAGAACCTCAATTTTTTCTTCCTTGACCTCCACTTTTTCAGGTTCCGCCTTTTTTGTCTTTTTCGGAGCCTCAGTTTCCTTTGCCGTTACCTTTTTTGCCAGTTTCTCCGGCTTTGATGTGGCTACAGGTTTGCTAACGGATTTCGCCATAAATAAGTCTTTTATAAATATTTAACAGGATTTTGTTCCTTTTCAGAAATTAAGACTGCAAAGTTAGGAAATTTTCTATTCAATATAGCAGAAATCAGTTCCTTCACCCATTGTTCACTTTCATAATGGCCAATATCTGCCAGCAGAAGAGACGATCTTGTACCGGTAAAATCGTGATATTTCAGATCGCCGGTCAAGAAGGCGTCAGCGTCATTTTTAACAGCATCGGGGATGAGGAAGGAGCCGGAACCGCTGCACACCGCCACTTGCCGGATTTGCTGACCGGTGTGCTCTGAATGCCGGAGGACAGGGATGCCGAATGTTTCCTTCACCATTTCCAGAAATTTCCCGGCGGGCAACGGGACATCCAATGTACCGATCATGCCGGATCCTGCCCTGGCAAATTCGTTGGCAAGCGGATAGATATCAAAAGCTACTTCTTCGTATGGGTGAGCTGTTTTCAGGGCAGTGATGAGTTTTCGTTCCAGATAGGAAGGGAAGATCACTTCGATCCTGACTTCGGGTTCCAAATGAAGTTCGTTCATATCGCCGACAAACGGGTTGGCTCCTTCAAGGGCCCGGAAAGTACCGGAGCCATCGGTATTGTAACTGCACGAGTCATAATTACCGATATGTCCGGCCCCTGTATCGAACAGTGCTTGTCTTACCCGGTCAGCATAGTCGTAAGGGCAGAAAGTAACCAGCTTAAGCAGCATATTTTTTTTCGGGGCCAGAATCCGGGTTTCTTTCAGTTTCAGGATATCGCAAAGAAACTGGTTCAGTCCTGTCACCGAATTATCGAGGTTGGTGTGAATGGCATAGAGGTTGATCCCGTTGACCATGGCTTCCCGGATGATTTCGTATTCGGGACTTCCGGTGAGTATCTTTTTCAATCCATGAAAGATGAACGGGTGATGGGATATCACCAGGTCACAGTGCTTTTCGACGGCTTCGCGGATCACTTCCGGGGTCAGATCGAGGCTCACCAGGGCGCTGGTAACGTCTGAAGCCGGGTCTCCGGTCAGCAACCCGGCGTTATCATAATCTTCCTGGAACGACAAAGGCGCCCATTTTTCCAGTTCCTGCAAGATCTCTTGTATTTTCATGATTCTTCTGATATAATCTCCGGCGCATCAAATGTAGTCATGAAGGCGGAAAATTCCTATAAGAAAACGCGTCGATTCCTGTTTATAACATGTTGATAACTTACCCTCCTCTCTTCCGCCGGCCATCAAAAAAAACAAAATCTTTACTGAAGAGAAAAATCAATAGGAATCAGATGAAAGAGCCATCAATTTTCATTATTGACAAAAATCCTTTGCAAGGCAATCTGGTGAAATACCAGTTGGCTGCAAATCGTTTTTTCGATGTATGGTTATTTGCATCGGTGGAAGAGTGCCTGTACCGTTTACGGAAGCAGTCGCCCGATTTCCTGATCACGGAGTACGAGTTGGGGGACTATACCGGTGATGAGTTGCTCAGAATGTCGCAAAAAATCTCACCACGGACGCAGGTCATTTTCTTCACTTCTCACGATGACGCTGGTTTTGCAGCGTCGATGCTGGCTGCGGGAGCCAGGGATTACGTCGTAAAATCAGCCCGAATGGACAAGAGTATCAATGAATTAGCAACCAACATTGCGTACATCCATTCCGAAGCCCCCGTAAAAGAAGAAGAATAGAGCAAATATTTTAACCGGGGAAAATAAAATCATTAATTAGAATTTCATATCTTTTTTTTTTACTTTTACCGTGTTTTACAAGGATGCGGCTGATACATTTTTTATTATTGCCCCTTTCATTTTGTTATGGGCTTTTGATGATGGTTCGTAACAAATTATATGACATCGGACTTTTCAGATCCGCATCATTCGATATTCCAATCATTTGTGTAGGAAATTTATCTGCCGGCGGCACGGGAAAGACGCCTCATATCGAGTATCTGATCAGGCTGTTGAAAGATCGTTTTATGGTTGCGACTCTAAGCCGGGGTTATGGTCGTGACAGTTCAGGTTATCTGGTCGCATCGAAATGTTCAAACTATAAATATATCGGTGATGAGCCCATGCAACTGATCAAGAAATTTCCCGATATAAAAGTAGCTGTTGACGCCAAACGGGAACATGGCATCCGTTCCCTGGTGAGCAAAAATCCCGGATTAAATGTGATCCTTCTCGACGATGCCTTTCAGCACCGTTCCGTGAAGCCGGGTTTATCGATCCTGCTTACAGACTACCGCCATCTATACACCGAAGATCATGTCCTTCCTTCGGGCATGTTACGTGAATTTCCTTCCGGAGCCAAGCGGGCGGATATCATCATTGTCACCAAAACCCCCAAAGTATTTTCTCCCATTACCCGGCGGCGCATCATCGAGGAGTTGAAACCAACCCCCAGGCAACACCTGTTCTTTTCGTATATCCGGTATTGTGATCCCGTTGCGGCTTTTGATTATCCCATCCCCTTCCAGCATCGGTACTCGTACATCATTATTTTTTCGGGTATCGCGGATGACGAACCGCTGAGCGAGCATCTGGAGCGAAAATGCACGGAACTGGTCCGCATGAAATTCCGGGATCATCATCCATACACCCTCGATGATGTTTTATCGATCCAGAAAAAATATGATGATCTGCCCACCCAGAAAAAAGCCATTGTAACCACCGAAAAAGATTTGATGCGGCTGCGTTCACCGGAGTTCACCCAGATCCTGAAAACACTGCCGATCTTCTACATCCCCATCGTCATGGAGTTCCACGGAGCCGATGGAGAGCAGTTCGACAAAACGGTGCTGACGTACCTGGAGACATCCTCCAAGGGTCACTGATGTCCTGGTATCACCCGGAGAACTTCCTGACCGACGGTCTTCAGTTTCCACTTATTTCCGATATGATACCGTTGCAGTTTCAAACTCTTTAACAGATACCCGGAGGCAATAAGTCCGGCCCCGATTCCCACGTACAGCGGGTCGATGACCGGCCGGTTATCGGTGAGGTTGTTGATGATCGTGATACCAATCAGCGTGAATCCTGCCGCAATGATGGTACCTCCCCTTCCCTTCCACCGGGGATATGTCCTCCAAATGTATTTTACTTCGGTCAGGCGAATAGGGAACCTGCCATCAATCGTGAACCCGGAGTCGGAAACAGACGTGATCACAGCCGTCCGTGCAGCTGTGTCGGAAACAGTCTGAAAAATAATCTGTTCTCCGGGTTGGTAATAAAACCATTTTCCCGATCCCAGCTTTTCAAGCATCAGTATCTGCTGAGGAAAAAGAGAAAGGGTACAGAGCAAAAACGCAAGAGTCAGGATCGGCTTCAATGTCAGCGATTTTCAAATCAAAGATAAACAATTTTCCGGGTCCTGATGTCCGGCAGGTTTTCAGTACCTTTGACGCCTCAATGAGACTGAGTTTAACCATATTACTATCGGCAGTAGTGTTGATCAGCTGCAACGGGCCAGCGCATCGGTCCGAGGATGATTTTTCGGATGATTTATCAAGACCTGAGATTATTTGGCCGGAAACACCCGGGATGATCAAGGCCGGGCATCATCCGGACAGTCTGTGTACACCATCCTCATTCATTGAAAGAGAGAAAAACCGGCCCCGGTCTGGTTCATTTTCCTCGCCGGAATCGGAGGAAATCGTGAAGCAAAGAGGTCCTGATACGTTGCTGATCAGGAAACTGAATCGTTTACGGGCGCTTCGGATCGAACCGGATCTGAACGAACCGTTAAGCCGGGATTACCTGTTCAGCCGGATTGAAAGCGACGGTTTCCCTTCGCTGATCGAACTCAGTCCTGAACGTTACTTTCAACTCCAGGTCGACAATGATCTTTTGGACAACACAGACCGTTTTTACACCAATGGTGTCCGTCTGGAATACATCTGTCCGGCGTTTAGCAGTTCGCCGGTAAACAAGCTGATGCTTCCTTACTGGAGACCGGGCACCAACTATTATGGTCTGGCGCTGGTTCAGAATATGTACACCTCGTCCAAAACCAAAGTCGGTGGCATCCTGTACGGCGACCGTCCTTATGCCGCGTATCTGTATCTTTCGTCATTTAAGATCACCAACGACCCGGTTCATCACCTCCGGCAAAGCAGTGAGATCCAATTGGGGATCCTCGGTCCGGCATCATTGGGAAGTACCATGCAGACCTGGTTTCATATGACCGTTCCGACGAACGATAAACCACTGGGGTGGGAGTATCAGATCGCCAATGATCTGTTGCTGAATTACCGGGTATCATACGATCTGGGGTTGATCTCTCATCCGTATGCCGAGCTTAATCTGACCGGAACAGCCATTGCGGGAACCGTTTACGACAAGATCAACGGCGGCCTCTGTTTCAGGACCGGCTTGCTGAATCCCTATTTTACCGAGTTGGGTTTCAGCAAGAAGCAGAAAAACCGGCGGGCCGGGATGAGGGATCTGCAGTGTTACTTTTATACCAAAGCATCAGGCACCCTGGTAGGATACGATGCCACCCTGCAGGGAGGGGTATTCAACCACGAGAGCGTATACACGATCCCGGCCGACAGTCTCTCGCGGCTTCAGTTCGAAGGTTCGGCAGGCTTTGTTTTCACTTATGGCGGTGCCAGGCTGGATGTGGAGCAACACGCTATCAGTCCTGAGTTCCATGGTGGCTGGTGGCACTTTTGGATGGGAATCGGGCTGGGCTTCAGTTTCTGAATTGTTCATAACTAATTCCATTCCTACCATTCTTTTGGAAGGTTTGATGTTTTACTTTTGAAACATGGAAGATCAAAATTATAAGTCAGCGGAGTCGCTGGGACAAGACAAAAGGCAACTATCTGAAGGACAAGGTCTAAGCAGAAAGAAACCCAGAAATCCCTCCCCCAACGAATCGTATTTTCAGTTCGGGAAAGTTCCTCCTCAGGCCATCGAGCTTGAAGAGGCGGTTCTCGGCGCGATGATGTTGGAAAAGGATGCGCTGACAGAGGTGATCGAGATCCTGAGTCCGCAAGTGTTTTACAAGGAATCGCACCGGGTGATCTTTTCTGCGATTCAACGCTTGTTTGCAGACACAGAACCAATTGACATACTTACTGTTACAGAAGCCCTGAAGAAAAGCGGTGAGCTTGAAATGGCGGGAGGTCCGTATTACATCACCATGTTGACCAACCGGGTAGCCTCAGCGGCCAACATCGAGTATCATGCTCATATCATCTTACAGAAATACATACAGCGGGAGTTGATCAAGATCTCTTCGGAAGTGATCAAGGATGCTTACGAAGACACGACCGATGTTTTCGACCTTCTCGACAAGGCAGAGAGCAACTTATTTCAGATCTCGGAAAGCAGTTTGCGGCGCACCTCCCGCACGATGCAAGCCCTGGTGAAAGAAGCCATTGAGGAGATTGCTGCCGGGCGTAAAAATGACGGGCATCTGAAGGGAGTGGGGACCGGGTTTAGTGAGTTGGACCGCATCACCGGCGGCTGGCAGAAATCCGATCTCATTATCATCGCTTCGCGTCCCGGTATGGGAAAGACCGCGTTGTCGCTGACCATGGCCCGGAATGCGGCTGTCGATTTTAAAAAACCCATCGCGGTATTTTCGCTGGAAATGTCCGCCGTGCAGCTGGTCACCAGGCTGATCTCCAGCGAAACCGGCATCAATGCCGAGAAGCTGAAGAAAGGGAACCTCAATGACATCGAGTGGCAGCATCTGAACAGCAAGATCACCACCCTGATCGATGCTCCGATTTTTATCGACGACACTCCGGCGTTGACGATTTTCGAGTTGCGTGCCAAGACCCGCCGGCTGAAAGCGCAGCACGACATTGATATGATCATCCTCGACTACCTGCAGTTGATGCAGGGAGGCGCCGAGCATAAAGGGAACCGTGAGCAGGAGATCAGCAGCATCTCCCGGTCGCTGAAAGCCCTGGCCAAGGAGCTCAACATCCCGATCATTGCTTTGTCACAGTTGAGCCGTGATGTGGAAAAAAGAGGGGGCACCAAAAAGCCGATCCTCTCCGACCTTCGTGAATCGGGTTCTATTGAGCAGGATGCCGACATGGTGCTTTTCATCTACCGGCCGGAGTATTACAAGATCGAGACGGACGAAAAGGGAGAATCCACCAACGGGACAGCTGAAATCAGCATTGCCAAGAACAGAAGCGGCGCCACAAAAGACATCAAGCTGCGGTTCATTGCCCAATATGCGAAGTTTGCCGACTATTCCGACGAATATGATCCCTCGGACACTATTTCACCCAATACCTCGTTTGATGGGCAGGTACGTACACGAAATGTGATGTCGAGGATGGATGAAATTGACCATGAAGATCCGACTTTCTAAATATATCAAGACCCCGTTACTTCTCCTTTTCCTGTTCATGACGTTGTTTTCGAAAGGAGCCTATCTGCTTATCCCGATGGACAACACGCAGCAGAATCACCTGAAAGCCTATGGCATCGCGTATTGGGTGTTGAAGCAGGATGTAGAAGTGAGTTGGTTACTCAATTACCGGGGCGGCAGTTTCATGTTCCCGTATACCCAACCCTTTGAAGAGGAGTGTTCCATCCGCGGGGTCAGTTTTCAGGTAATCTCCGACGGGCAATCGGCCGCGATCCTGGATGAGATCGCCGATCCGCAGGTCAACATGGAGAATATCAAGCTTCACAAGGCGCCGCGCATTGCCGTATATTCACCCAAAAACAAGCAGCCGTGGGATGATGCCGTAACCCTGGCGCTGACCTATTCGGAGATCCCGTATGATGTGGTGTATGACGAAGAGATTATTTCGGGAGTACTCCCGATGTATGACTGGTTACACCTGCATCATGAAGATTTCACCGGGCAGTACGGAAAGTTCTGGGCTTCCTTTAAAAACTATTCCTGGTACATTGATGATGTAAAAATCCAGGAAGACATGGCGGCGAAACTTGGTTTCAGCAAAGTTTCACAGATGAAACTGGCCGTCGCTCAGAAAATCAGGGATTTCGTGGCCGGGGGCGGTTATCTATTCTCCATGTGCTCGGCGCCGGACAGTTATGATGTGGCCCTGGCCGCCGCAGGCATCGACATCTGCGATGTCATGTTTGACGGCGATCCGCCGGATCCCAATGCGCAACAGAAACTGAATTACGACAATTGCTTCGCCTTCGAAAACTTCAAACTAAGTACCAATCCTTACGAATACGAAATCTCGTCCATCGACGTGACGGAAACGAGACCACGGTCGCTGACTCCGGCCACCGACTTCTTCACGCTGTTTGATTTTTCAGCAAAATGGGATCCCGTCCCCACCATGTTGAACCAGGATCATGAGACCATCATCAAAGGTTTTATGGGGCAGACCACGGCTTTCAACAAAAAATACGTCAAGTCGTCGGTGCTGATTTTAGGGGAGAATAAATCGCTGAATGAAGCGCGGTATATTCATGGAGACTTTGGGAATGGCACCTGGACCTTTTTAGGAGGCCATGACCCGGAAGACTACCAGCACATGGTCGGAGACCCTCCTACCGATCTCAACCTTTATCCCAATTCACCCGGATACCGGTTGATTCTGAATAACGTACTTTTCCCTGCCGCCAAAAAGCAAAAGAGGAAGACCTGAGTGTCAATGTTTGAGATAGGATGCTTTCATCCGCCATTGATAGGTAGTGGATCCGAAGTCGTAATAAACGCTGTCGTTGCATGATGTCAGGGCAGGAAAGCGGATATCGGAATTCATGATCTCAGCATCGGGCACAACCACCATGATCTTTCCCTGACGGGGCCAGGCGCACCGGGAGGTATACACCGGGAACGCCACCGGGGTCTTTACGTCCGCCGAGAAAGAATGGCCTTTTGAGGAAATGCCTTCTGTCGTCCCCGTGAGCATGATCAGTGACTGAAGCGGATATCCCGGCGCCGAGACAGGGACGCGGTATTCCAACCGGCTGCTGAACCGGATGACACCCGTGGTATCTTTATGAACGATCCCTTCCTTCACCGTATTGACGAACAGCAGGGAATCGTTTGTCATGCCGGCATTCACCAAACTGTCGTCGCCGGTAACGCTCATTCCGTCTTCTGCATAATCAACGAAGGTGATGCTGATCGTCGTCCCGGTTGTATAAAAGTCACCGGAGAGGGTCATATCGACCCTGCCATACCTGAGGACGCTATCCGGGCCTGTTTCATTCAGGAAATAGAAACAATAGGTATTGGTTTGCGGGTTCAAGAGAACGCTGGCCCCATCGAACGAAGAATGGTAAGATTGTTGAAGCTCCTCATCATGGATGGCCCGTACCAGCATTCTGAAAGCGAAGGCGACCGGACGCTGGGCGATGATGAGGTCGTTGGCGGTATTCAGGTTCGGGTTCAGGTCAATGGATTCATTCTTCCGGCATGACATGAGGCATATCGTCGCGATGGCTATTACAGCCATGATACTTTTGCCCGGTAACTTACTTAACCCTGTCATACACGAGGTATGTATATTTAAATCCGACCCGTGGATCCGGGGGGCCTTCTGTGGAAGACACCAGGTCCCATTCCAGGGGATTCAGTTCCGGGAAGAAGACATCGCCTTGGAACTCCTGATGGACAACAGTAAGATAAAGCCGGTCGCAAACAGGCAGAAACTGACGGTATATGGAGGCGCCGCCCATGACGAATGTTTCCTCGTCGGGGTTACACAGGGCGACAGCTTCGGGAATGGATCCGGCTACCTCAGCGCCATCAATCCGGTCTCCGGGGATATCGGAGATCACGATGTTGCGGCGGTTTGGCAGCGGGCGTTTGGGAAGGGATTCCCATGTTTTTTTACCCATGATCACGGGGTGACCCGAGGTGATCTTTTTAAACCGGATGAGGTCGTCGGGGATATGCCAGAGAAGCTGGTTGTTTTTCCCGATGGCGTTATTTTTTGCTATGGCTACGATGATGGAAATCATGGGATCTGTTTAAACGGCAATTATTCCTTTGATATGGGGATGCGACTGATAACCTGTCAGTTCAAAATCCTCATACCGGAAATCGAAGATACTCTTTATTTCCGGATTAATTTTCATGACAGGAAGCGGAAACGGAGTCCGGCTGAGTTGAAGTTTGACCTGGTCAATATGATTCAGGTAGATATGGGCATCGCCGAGGGTATGGATGAATTCCCCGGGTTTGAGGCCGGTTACCTGAGCCATCATGAGTGTGAGGAGTGAGTAAGAAGCGATATTGAACGGCACGCCGAGAAAGATGTCGCAGCTACGTTGGTACATCTGGCAGGATAGTTCTCCATTAGCCACGTAGAACTGGAAAAGGAGATGGCAGGGTGGCAGCGCCATATCATCGAGTTGGGAGACATTCCAGGCGCTGACGATATGGCGGCGTGAATCCGGATCTTTGCGGATGGACTCCACCACCTGACTGATCTGGTCGATGTGGGTTCCGTCGTTCTTGGGCCAGTGTCGCCACTGGTATCCATACACCGGTCCCAATTCGCCATTTTCATCGGCCCATTCGTCCCAGATGCTCACTTTATGATCATGCAGGTATTGGATATTGGTTTCACCCCGAAGGAACCACAGCAATTCATGGAAAATAGAGCGCAGATGCAGTTTTTTGGTGGTGAGGACAGGAAATGTTTCCCGGAGGTCGAATCTCATCTGGTAGCCAAACACGCTGATGGTGCCTGTTCCTGTCCGGTCTTCCTTGCGGACTCCGTTCCTGAGCACATGATCAAGCAGGTCGAGGTATTGCTTCATAGTTGAATGTGTCGTTTTTTAAACTCGTCCCTGATCTGAGAAGCCTTTTCATAATCTTCGCCTTCGAGGGCCAGCCGGAGCATCTCCCGGAGTTCTGTTTCCGAAAAGTCTGACAGGTCGTCGGAAGAGGTGGGTGCCGGTTCGGTCCCGGCGTTTTCGGTGGAGGCATCTGTTTCTTCATCGACGGTGACGCCGGCCACGCGGAGGATACTTTCGTAGGTGTATACGGGGCAATTAAATCTCAGGGCCAGGGCGATGGCATCGGAAGTACGGGAATCGATTTCCTGTTCATTTTCTTCCTGACGGCAAACGAGTTTCGCGAAGAAAACGCCGTCCTGAAATTTGTTGATCACCACTTCTGTCAAGCGGATATTAAAAGATCCCGCGAACGACCGAAAAAGATCATGTGTCAGGGGACGGGGTGTTTTGATCTTTTCCAGTTCGATAGCGATAGCCTGGGCTTCAAAACTCCCGATAATAATGGGCAGTCGCCGGCGTCCGTTCCATTCTTCCAGGATCAGAGCATAGGCGCCACTTTGCGATTGGCTGTATTTCATCCCGATGATCTCAAGGCGGATCTTTTCCATGCGGTTATCCTGATTTCTTATAGCAAACCTACGGCAAATTTACCGATCAGACAAATAGTGTGGAAAAATTCCGAACATGGTGTTTATTTGTTCTTAATTTTGCAATAACAACAATATAAAACCACCATTTATGACCATGAAAAAACTAATCACTCTGATGGCAGCATTTTTTTTGCCATTCATGACTTTCGCGAGTGAAGCCGATCTGAAAATCCCCGAGCTGGGTGCTTCTCAAAACAACTTATTGTTGTTCGGATTTGCTATTTGTTTATTGGGTCTTCTCTTTGGTTACTACCAGTACCGAAAGGTAAAAAAATTGCGTGCGCATCGCTCCATGCTCGACGTAGCAAAAGTGATTTTTGAAACATGCAAAACCTATCTTATCCAGCAAGGGAAATTCCTGCTGATTCTCTTTTTGATTATTGGCCTTTGTATTGCCTTTTACTTCGGATATCTCCAGGAGAATTCCTTTGGAGGTGTTGTCCTGATCCTTGGATGGACCGTGATCGGTATTCTGGGGTCTTATGGTGTTGCCTGGTTTGGGATCAGGATGAACACCCTTGCCAACAGCAGAATGGCGTTCTCATCCCTTGAGAACAAACCGCTGAAACTTTTAAACATCCCGCTGAATGCGGGCATGAGCATCGGTGTGATGCTTGTCTGTGTAGAGCTGATCATGATGCTCATCATCCTTTTGTTTGTTCCCCGTGAGTTTGCCGGCGCCAGTTTCGTCGGTTTTGCCATCGGCGAATCACTGGGTGCGAGCGCCCTTCGTATTGCAGGCGGGATCTTCACCAAGATTGCAGATATCGGAAGCGACCTCATGAAAGTGGTCTTCAAGATCAAGGAAGATGACCCGCGTAACCCCGGCGTTATTGCCGATTGTACCGGTGACAATGCCGGCGACAGCGTTGGTCCTACCGCCGACGGTTTTGAGACCTATGGCGTTACCGGAGTGGCTTTGATCAGTTTTATTGTCCTGGCGGTAGGTTTTATCCCGGGTATGGACGAACCAACCCGGCTGATGTACCAGACGACGCTGCTGACGTGGGTTTTCGTGATGCGTATCCTGGGTGTCATTGCCTCCATCGGCGCTTTTTACATCAACCGTTGGCTGAGTAACATCCTGTATGCTAAAAAACCGAACCTGGATTTCGAACAGCCGCTGACCCATCTGGTATGGATCACTTCCCTCCTCTCCATTGCCGCCACTTTTATTGCGAGTTACTGGCAACTTGGGCATCTGCCCAATCAACTCTGGCTCACCCTTTCGATCATCATCAGTTGCGGAACGTTGGGTGCTGCCCTGATCCCGGAATTCACCAAGATCTTCACCAGTCCCAAATCACAACATGTGTCGGAAGTGGTAACCGCTTCACGGGAAGGCGGAGCCTCGCTGAACATCCTCTCGGGTTTTGTGGGAGGCAACTTCAGCGCCTTCTGGGAAGGTGCTGTATTCCTGGTTTTGATGTTCATCGCCTATTTTGCCAGCCAGTTCGGTCTGGATTCGATCATGATCTATCCGTCTATCTTCGCTTTCGGGCTGGTTGCTTTCGGGTTCCTGGGTATGGGGCCGGTGACCATTGCGGTCGACAGCTACGGGCCGGTGACGGACAACGCGCAATCGGTATATGAGCTCTCGCTGATCGAAGACGACATGGATGGAGTATCAAAAGAAATAGAAAAAGACTTCGGTTTCAAGCCCCAGTTCGACCGGGCAAAATACCTGTTGGAAGCCAATGACGGTGCCGGCAATACTTTTAAAGCCACGGCAAAACCCGTTCTTATCGGGACGGCTGTTGTGGGCGCCACCACGATGATCTTCTCCCTGATTTTGGTCATCAGGAACCGTTTCGGCATCGAACCGGCACAAATCCTGAACATCCTGAATCCTTACACCATCCTCGGGTTCCTCGCCGGAGGCGCTGTTATATACTGGTTTACAGGTGCTTCGATACAGGCCGTTTCTTCCGGCGCATACCGTGCCGTTTCGTATATCAAAAGTCACATACATCTTGACGAGAATGCCGAGAAAAAAGCATCCGCGGAAAACTCGAAGGAAGTGGTGAAGATCTGTACGCAATATGCGCAAACGGGTATGTTCAACATCTTTGTCGGTATATTTTCATTTGCCATTGGCATTGCTTTCCTCTCGGGATACCGGAATGAAGGTGCGGCCGATGCATCGATAAAGTTTGGCGCCGCCTCGTTCTTTGTTTCGTACCTGATCTCAATTGCTTTCTTCGGATTATTCCAGGCCATATTCATGGCCAATGCCGGAGGAGCCTGGGATAACGCAAAAAAAGTGGTGGAAGTGGATCTGAAGGAAAAGGGAACGCCGCTGCATGACGCGACCGTCGTTGGCGACACGGTTGGTGATCCTTTTAAAGACACCTCTTCGGTAGCCCTGAACCCGATCATCAAATTTACTACCCTGTTCGGGATGCTGGCCATGGAAATTGCCATTTCGGAGAACTTTTTCTCTGTCGCCCCCATCATTGGGATCGTTTTCATCGTCCTTGCCCTGTATTTCGTATACCGGTCTTTCTATAAAATGAGGATCCGGAAATAATCAGTGTTCACATTAAATAACAAAAAAGACCGCCTCACCGCGGTCTTTTTTGTTATTTTCAGGCAACCATTCCCGTTTTTGGTGTTATCAGGAACAAGAACTGTTTTGATGAGGGAACAAAGTTTACTCTGTAAGGTCGTTAAAAAAGATCCCGAAGCTCTGAAAAAGTTGTATGATGACTATGCACCAAAGTTGTTCAGCTTATGTATGAGGTATATGGGAAACCGTGCAGATGCGGAAGATGTCCTTCACGACGGATTTATCAAGATCCTGGAAAACCTGCCTGGTTTCCGCATGGGGCCTGCCTGCAACCTGGAGGGGTGGATGAAAAAGATCATGGTGAACACCGCTTTAAACAATTTACGTCAGCGGGCCAAAGAAGAGAAACTAATCAGTTTTGATAAGGCAGAGGGAAAAATGGATGTCCATGATGAAGAGTTTTCCGAAGAAGATGCATTTCCTGTCATACCTGAAAAGGAAGTAATCCTGGAAATGATCGGGAACCTTCCTGCCGGGTACCGGACTGTTTTCAACCTGTATGTCTTTGAAGAATATTCTCATCGGGAAATCGCCGTGATGCTGGGTTGTTCGGAAGGGACCTCCAAATCACAATTATCCAAAGCGCGGGTCATGCTACGGCATAGCCTGACAAGTGTATTTGAAAAAGAAAAAAGATATTAATATGAATAAAGACGTTCATCCCATAGATACCTATTTCAGGGAAGCGCTGAAAGACCATCAGGTTGAACCACCCGGTTCAGGGAGGGAGGCATTTCTCCACGAAGCCGGGAAGCTACACCGGGCTGAAAAAAAACGAATCATCTGGCTTTGGGGGCTGTCTGTCTTTGTCATCCTTCTTTCGGCAGGAATCCTGTTTTTCTTTCGGGGACATCACCAACCACCTGCCGGTGAGAGACCGTCCATCACTGAACCGGCATCAACAAAAGCAGGAAAAATCCTTTCTACGGTTCCTGTCCCTAAAGAGACATCCGGGACCGCGGTTCATCAGGCTTCCGGGTCGTCGGTACCTTGTCAGCCCGTTCATCGGTCGACGACCTGTGCTCCTTTCGTGACCCCTTCCGGTCATGATACCAATGCTGCTTCCGAAGAAAAACCAGCAGCAACATCAGAAATTTCCGAGATATCAGTGCCGGCTTCCTCCCGGTCTTTCATTTCTCCGTCGATTACGATTCCTTTCAACTATTTTCCCTTAACCAAATCTACTCTAAAAATTATCTCAGAAAAAGTCGCCCCGGAAAAAGAAGAAAAGAAAGTTATCCGCCGAAATGAATCAGGGTATCATGCAGGATTATATTTCTTACCGGAGATGATGTTCAACACTCTTGAAAAGGAGAAATTTGCCTGGAATCTTGGCGCCGAAGGCAGTTTTTATTTCAAAGAATTTTCCATCACCACCGGAGTGGGGTTATCGCTGACAAAAGGCACCCGGGAGCTCATCGTGAAATACAATGATTATCTCGGGAGCTACTCCAATCTTGACTCCATGTCATTTGAATGGAATGAAAATCACACCCAGGTGATACCGACCTATTACATGACCGATAAGGATGTATGGGACAGCCTGATGAAGCTGGATTATCCAAAGGTCATTAAAAGGTACATTTATCTGCAGGTACCGTTGATGCTGGGGTATGACTTTTGGAAGAACGAAAAGTGTTCTTTTGGATTGAGGGTTGGTCCTGTGCTTTCTGTCATGATAGACTCAAAACGATTGAGCGCCGATTATGATCCCGGCAAGAACCGCATTATTGGCATCAACAATATCACGCCAGACCGTATTAATCTGAATTGGCAGATAGCCGGAGGAATAAATTTCTCTTACCTCCTGGATAACCGGTGGAGTCTTGATCTGGAGCCTGAAGCCAAATACTATTTTAACTCGGTTTATGAAAAATCCGAGATCAGTAAAAAGCCATGGTCGGTCGGACTCAAGGCAGTCATCAAATTAAACATAAAAAAATAAAAAGGGAGGCAACCCTTTTAAACAGTGGTGTTAGTACAGTTAGGAACACGTGTACACCGCACCAATAATTATCATTAAAACCAACCGATATGAAAAAGATCATCTTTATAATTTGTTTCATGGCGCTGATGGTGCCAGGAATGGCCCAGTATACGGCCATCATCTCAGGGGTTGTCACAGATTCCGCCACAGGGAATCCCATTGCCGGGAAGGATGTGTCGATCTTAACCGATTCCTCCTCCGGGTTTTTCTATTACAAGGTGGCGCCAACCAATACCAACGGATATTATGTCGATTCCATCTGGCTGCCTTTTCCGTGGCACCAGACTTTTACTGTCAGTGTATTAGATTGTCACGGGATATTGCATCATGACACCTGCAGCGCTACCATGAACAATCCTTCTAAAGTCATCAACTTCTCGATCTGCCAGAGCGACACCTCTTTCTGTGATGCCGAGTTCACGTACAATGCTGACAGTCTGACCCCTCAGACCATTTACTTCACTGACCAGTCTTCCGGGAATATTGCTCAATGGAGTTGGGATTTCGGAGACGGGACCCCTCCTGTAGTGATCACCTACCCGAACAACCCTGACGTTATTCATACCTATGTCGGGGCGAATCTCTCTTACATCGTCTGCCTGACTGTTCATGGCAACGACACTACCTGTGATGACGTCCAATGCTCCCCTGTATATATAGGAGGAGGAAACGGCTGCAATGCAGGCTTTACTTTTACTCCTGATTCGACAGTATTTCCTACGGCGATCCAGTTCACAGATACCTCTTCCGGGAATATAGCTCTATGGAGTTGGGATTTCGGTGACGGTACCACGGCAGTGATCACCTACCCGAACAACCCTGACGTTATTCATACCTATGCCGTGGCAAATCTCACATACGACGTCTGCCTGACTGTTCAGGGCAACGACAGTAGTTGTTATGACATCCAATGTTCTCCTGTATATGTGGGAGGAGGAACCGGATGCGATGCAGACTTTACTTTTACTCCTGATTCGGCAGTATATCTTACGATGATCCAGTTCACAGATATCTCTTCCGGGAATATCATCGGTTGGTCGTGGAATTTTGATGATCCTGCTTCCGGGATTAATAATTTCTCCTCCTCTCAGAATCCCGTTCATGCTTTCTCAGCCCCCGGGACATATAATGTCTGCCTGACGGTTCATGGCAACGACAGCACCTGTTATGACATCCAATGTTCCCCTGTATATGTAAAAGGAGAAAGTGGATGCGATCCAGGCTTTACTTTTACTCCTGATTCGGCAGTATATCTTACGGTGGTTCAGTTCACAGATCTCTCTTCCGGGAATATTATCGGTTGGTCCTGGAATTTTGATGATCCTGCTTCCGGGTTCACTAACTTCTCCTCTCTTCAGAATCCCGCTCATGTTTTTTCGGCCCCCGGGATATATGATGTCTGCCTGACCATCCAATGCGACAGCATATTGAGCACCTGGTGTACGCCGGTTACTGTGCTTGATTCATCCTCGTTTCATTATGTATATGGACAGGTGTTTGCCGGAAATTTCCCTCTTGTTTCAGGGTTGGCATTGATCTGCTCACTGGATACGACCGGTAGTTTCAATCCATACATTGATATGAGTATTATTGACACCAACGGGGTTTATTACTTCACGATGGTTCCGGATGGAAATTATTACATCCTTGCTATTCCATTCGATTCAAACAGCTACCTGCCTACCTATTACGGAGATGTTATCAATTGGCAAGATGCCATTTTGATTCAACTTGGCGACCCTTCCAACCCCTATAATATCCATCTTGTACAAGCAGGAGATCTGAGTGCCGGTCCCGGATCAATTTCCGGACAAATAGCTTCCGGGTCGCTGCGAACCAGTATGACCGATAAAATTGTCATGTTCCTGAAAGACGGGGACGGAACTACTGTTTCGTTCAATCAGGTATCTTCTTCCGGCAGTTTCGGGTTCCCGTCACTGCAATACGGCGAATATTACCTGTATCCGGAATTGGCCGGATGTACGGGAGATCTGATCATGATTGAACTGACAGCCCAAAGCCCGACAGCCAACGTTAACCTGACATTCACAGGAAGCAGTATCCTCGGGACAGAAGAACAGGATCCACCAACGATAACAGGCATCAGCAACCTTTATCCAAACCCTGCAGATATGGAAGCCTTCTTAGACGTGACGGTTAATAAAACTACCGGATTGCGTTTGGGGTTGTACAATCTTTCAGGACGGTGTGTCAAGGATATCTTTTTCAAGGTCACTCCCGGGACAAACCGGCTCACGATCCCTGTTGATCAACTCTTCCCTGGATTATATACACTCCGGATCATTTCCGATCAGGGATTATCGGAAACCCGGAAATTGATGATCAGCAAATAATATAAAAGAAAGGATCTTCCGGAGAATTGAATTATTGAAAGAAAAAGGCTGTCCCAAAAAGCAGGGACAGCCTTTTTTTCGTGTACTATTTCCCGGCGGGCATTATCTGCAGGGCCCATATTTTACCGGATCGTTTTTGATTTCTCCTTCAAACTCGTAATTTTGCAGAAATATAAACTGTTATTTATTTCACAATACCATGATCACAAACAATTTTGCTTACAGACATAACGGACCTAACGGTGCCGAGGTCAACAAGATGTTGGAAAAGATCGGTGTAAAATCGCTTGATCAACTTATTGACGAAACGGTTCCGTCCAGTATCCGGATGAAAGAACCCCTTCCCTTACCAACGGGCATAAATGAATTTCAATTTCTCACGCATCTGAAGGAATTGGCATCGAGGAACAAACTCTACAAAACCTTTATCGGCACAGGGTATTACAACACGATCACACCTGCCGTCATCCTGCGTAACATTCTTGAGAACCCGGGTTGGTATACCGGATATACGCCATACCAGGCTGAAATTTCGCAGGGGCGTTTGGAAGCCTTGTTGAACTTCCAGACAGTGATCAGTGATCTCACGGGGATGCCCATTGCCAATGCTTCGTTACTGGATGAAGGCACGGCAGCCGCAGAAGCGATGATCATGCTTTTCAACTCACGCAGCCGTGATGCGGTAAAAAGAGGCGCCTGTCAGATCTTCGTTGCTGATGATCTGTTCCCTCAGAGTCTTGAAGTGATCAAAACCAGGTCAAAACCGCTGGGGATTGAAGTAGTGACAGGGAAACCTGATGTATTTACCTTCACCGATAATGTTTTTGGAGCGATCATTCAATACCCCGACCAGTTTGGATCGGTAAAAGATTACCGTCAGTTTGTCGAAAAGGCCCATGAGCATAAGCTGATGGTTGCCGTAGCAGCTGATATCATGAGCCTGTTGATGCTGACTCCTCCGGGTGAATGGGGAGCCGATGTCGTGTTTGGTTCGACGCAACGGCTGGGTATCCCGATGGGATATGGCGGCCCTCATGCAGCCTTCTTTGCCACCCGTGATGAATTCAAACGTCAGATGCCGGGCAGGATCATAGGGATTTCCGTTGACGCTAACGGGAACCGTGCCCTCCGCATGGCGCTCCAGACCCGTGAACAGCATATCAAACGTGAACGGGCCACCTCCAACATCTGTACCTCTCAGGTGCTGCTGGCCATCATGGCAGGCATGTACGCCGTTTATCATGGCCCATGCGGACTGAAAAAGATCGCCCGTCACATCAACATCCTCGCCGGCGTGTTGGCGCAGGAAGTTCAGAAATACGGTTACAAACAACTCAATCAATATTTCTTCGACACGGTGCAAATCGAAATCCCCGACAGCACCAACATCACTGCCATCAGGCAGTCGATGCTCGAAAACAAGATCAACCTGCGTTATATCGACGACACCCATATCGGCATCAGTGTTGATGAAGTAACCAGCGTAGCCGACATCAACCTGATCCTCTATCTGTTGGCAAAAGCAGCAGGGAAACCGTTCACGGAATTTATCTGTGAGAAGGAAAAATGCGAAAAGGTCAGCACCTTCCCGGGCGAGTTGGGAAGAAAATCATCGTATTTGGAACACCCGGTATTCAACACCTATCACTCCGAAACGGAGATGATGAGGTACATGAAGAAACTCGAGATCAAGGATCTCTGTCTGAACAGATCGATGATCCCGCTGGGTTCCTGCACCATGAAGCTCAATGCTGCCGCTGAACTGTTTTCTTTAAGCTGGCCCGAATTCGGGAACCTGCATCCGTTCATCCCGAAGGACCAGGCCGGTGGCTACCAGTTCCTGATCAGCGCTTTGGAAAAGCAACTGGCCATTATCACCGGTTTCGATGCGGTAACTTTTATGCCTAACAGCGGTGCTGCAGGCGAATACACCGGTTTGATGATCATCCGCGAATACCATATCAGCCGCGGAGAAGGACACCGGAAAGTCTGCCTCATCCCCTCTTCTGCTCACGGCACCAACCCTGCTTCTGCAGCCATGGCCGGAATGAAGATCGTGATCGTGAACTGCGATTCCAAAGGAAATATCGATGTCAACGACCTCCGCGAGAAAGCCGTTCAGAACAAAGACAACCTGGCTGCTCTCATGATCACCTATCCTTCCACCCACGGGGTATTTGAAGAAGAGATCCTGGAGATCATGCACATCATTCACGAAAACGGCGGACAAGTTTACATGGATGGCGCCAACATGAATGCCCAGGTTGGTTTAACCAGCCCGGGGACCATCGGAGCGGACCTCTGCCACCTGAATCTCCACAAGACCTTTGCTATCCCTCACGGCGGTGGCGGTCCTGGCGTCGGTCCTATCTGTACCTCCAAACACCTGACCCCGTTCCTTCCGAAACATATCATGGTAGAGACCGGCGGCGACAAAGGCATCACGGCTGTTTCATCCGCGCCTTACGGAAGCGCCCTGGTTCTTCCCATCTCGTATGCTTACATTCTGATGATGGGCGGCGAAGGACTTACCGAAGCCACCAAGATGGCCATCCTGAACGCTAACTACATCAAGTCGTGCCTGGAACCCTATTATCCCATTCTGTATACCGGCAAAAACGGCCGTTGTGCGCATGAGATGATCCTCGACTGCAATGGCATTGACAAAATCACGGGCATGGGCGCCATCGATATTGCCAAACGGTTGATGGACTATGGATTCCATGCGCCGACCGTGGCCTTCCCTGTTCACGGTACGCTGATGGTCGAACCTACGGAAAGCGAACCCTTCTCCGAAATGAATCGTTTCGTGGATGCCATGATCTCCATCAAGGCAGAAGTTGACGAAGTGGCTGAAGGCAAAGCTGACAAGAAGGACAATGTGATCATGAATGCCCCGCACACGGCATTAATGGTCGCCTCCGACGACTGGAAGTTCCCGTATTCGAGAATGAAAGCCGCCTTCCCCATGCCGTGGTCTGCAGATGACAAGTACTGGCCGACCGTGACCCGGATTGACGACGCTTACGGAGACCGGAACCTCGTTTGCAAGTGCCAGTAACAAAAGCTGCGCGAGAGATAACTCGTCGCATACATTCCCGGTATACTGCTTTTTGACAAGGCCGGGAAATGATCCAAAAAAAAACGTCCCATGTAATCATTTACGTGGGACGTTTTTGTAAGATCAGCAAATACTACATGCACTCTTTGATCTTATTCCAGGTAGCTTCGATATCGTGATCGAGGCCGACGGAGAAACGTACGAGTCCTTCCGACATACCCATTTTCCGCTGGATATCTTCGGGGACTTCTGATGAGGTACTCTTTCCGGAGTTGCTGAAGAGCGTTTTGAAATATCCGAGGCTGACAGCCAGATAACCGACTCCTGCCCGTTCCATCTTTTCCATCCATGCGGCTGCTTTTTCCGCAGTCACCATGTCGATATCGACCATTCCTCCGAAACCGAAGTCAGGATTCATCATCTTCTTCATGAGTTCATGTTGCGGATGTTCCGGCAAGCCGGGATAAACCGTTCTCAATCCTGTTTCTTTAAACCTTTCGGCCAGGTACATTGCATTTTTACTGTGTTGTTGCATTCTGATATGCAGGGTATGCATATTCTTCAGGATGGAAGATGAACGGAGAGGATCCAGAACGGGTCCGAGGAGCATCGATGTGCCATCGTTCACGTCAATCAGCGCGTTGATGTACTCGAGTGATCCGCAGATAGCGCCGGCCACGCAGTCGTTTTTCCCATTGATGAACTTGGTCATGCTGTATACCGTGATATCAGCTCCAAGTTGCGACGGGGTGAAAATCATCGGGGTGAAGGTGTTGTCAACCATCAATTTGGCACCGTGATTCCTGGCAATCTTCGAGAGAGACGGAATATCGGAAATCTGAAGAAGCGGGTTCGTCATGGTTTCGGTATAGATCACCTTTGTATTCGGACGAATAGCTGCCTCAACTGCCTTAAGATCAGTGATATCGACAAAAGTAACCTCGATATTGAACTTTTTCAGGTAATTGCTGAAGAATGCAAAAGTTCCGCCGTAAATGGTCATACAGCTTACGATGTGGTCGCCGGCGTTGACGATTTGCAGAATGGCATTGGTAATGGCAGCCATTCCCGAACCTGTCACCCATGCTGCTTCTGTGCCTTCCATGGCAGCCAGTGCATCGGCCAGGTATTTGTTGCTGGGGTTCCAGTGACGGGAATATAAAAAACAACCCTCAGCCTCTCCGTGAAAGGTTTCAAGCATTGTCTTTGCCTGCATAAAAGTGAAGGTAGCTGAGTCCGTGACAGAGGGATTTACGTCACCAAACTCACCAAATTGTTGAAGATCGAAGATCTTTCCTGATGGATCGCGTTTCATTGCTAAGATTTTAATGTTTTGTCTTGCAAAGATACTAATAAGCAGGGAAATATTTCCGGGCATACGATTCATGCCCAGGCAATGAGGGTGGCTGGTAAAGATCCCTGTTTAAGTTATCAGGGCAGATAATTCTGCAAAATTGTTTCCAGATCCCGGTATTCCTCCGCCACCGGGAACCGGGGGTAGTCGGCTACGACATTCGATGGCGGACGGAAGAGGATGCCTGCATCGGCTTGTTTCAGCATCGAAATATCATTGTAGGAGTCTCCCATCGCGATGACCTGGTAATTCAGGCTTTGAAGGGCCTCCACGGTTTTTCGTTTCGGATCAGCCTGCCGAAGCCTGTAATCGATGATTCTTCCGGTATCGTCCGTCACCAAGGTATGACAAAAAAGTGTCGGACGGCCCAACTGCTTCATCATCGGATCGGCAAACTGGATGAACGTATCGGAGACGATAATGAGCTGAGTGCGTTCCTTCACCCACTGTATGAAGTCCAAAGCTCCCGGCAACGGCCGGATCCGGGCAATGACCTCCTGAATATCCCGCAGTTTCAGTCCATGTTCGTCCAATATCTTCATGCGGTAATGCATCAGTTTGTCGTAGTCAGGCTCATCGCGGGTAGTGCGGCGGAGTTCGGGGATGCCTGTTTTTTCAGCGACGTTGATCCATACTTCCGGAACAAAAACGCCTTCAAGGTCGGAACAAAGAATGTACATAACGGATTTTTGGGTAAGAAAATTTATATTTTATTGTTATTCTGATATTTACAAAACAAAACGATGTTCCCGGATCATCATGTCTTTGGAAAACCGGTATGAAGGTAGGTCCTGAACGAGCTGTAATCGTTGCCGATCCTAACCACGTGTTCCGGGAGTGTGTCAATACCTTGCAGGCTGGCAGGGAGTTCGGGATCGATACCGGTGATCTTGCGGATCTCCTCCGGGAACTTGGCCGGGTGGGCTGTCTCGAGGGAGATACAGAGTTGTCCGGGCGTGTCATCCTCCGGGAACTGATTCAGGTAGTTCTTCAGTCCGGCCCAGCCGACGGCGCCATGAGGTTCCAGCAGGATCTGGTGATCCTTCCAGGCATCAGCTATGGTACGACGTGTTTCATCATCATCGACAGATATCGCAAAAAGGTCTTCCCGCATCTGTTCCATATCGGCATCGCGGACCATGACACCGGTTTCGTCCATCACCCCGCCATACAAAGCCACAAGGCGGGCCAGGTTACTGGGGTGTCCTACGTTCATGGCGCTGGAGATGCAGTTCCGGGAGGGCACCACCTTTTGGTATATACCGGAGTAGAGATACCTGGGAAACTCGTCATTTCCGTTCGTCGCGATGACGAACTTCTTCACGGGCAGTCCCATCTTCATGGCCATAACGCCACCCATCATATCTCCGAAATTGCCGGAGGGAATGGAATAAATAGCTTTTTCGCCATCAGAAGCCAACTGAGCATACGCATAGAAATAATAGACGATCTGGGGAAGCAATCGACCGATGTTGATCGAATTGGCCGAGGACAGGGGCAGATGGTCCAGACCGGGGTCGGCGAAAGCCTTTTTCACCAGTGATTGGCATTCATCGAATTTCGCATCCAAAGCCAGGGACCTGATGTTGTTTCCGAGGGTGGTCATCTGTTTTCGCTGACGTGCCGTGACCTCATTTTCCGGGAACAGGACGACGACGTCGATATTATCGAGTCCAAAGAAGGCATTAGACACAGCACTTCCCGTATCTCCCGAGGTAGCCGTAAGGATGAGCAGGCGGTTATGTTCCTGTTTGAGGGAATACTGCATCAGCCGGCCCATCATCCGGGCGGCGAAATCCTTGAATGAAGCCGTCGGCCCGCGATCGAGTCTCATGATATATTTCCGGCCCATCACCTTTTCCAGGGGCACCTCAAAATCGTAACAATCCCGGGTGATCTCCAGCAGATCCTGTTCGGGCATCTCTCCTTCCAAGAACCGCCGGGTGACATCCCAGGCGATCTTGTAATAAGGTTTTCCGGCGTACGCCAGGATCTCATTTGATGGGATGACGGGTATATGTTCCGGCATATAGAGACCCAGGTCAGGCGCCTGTCCTTTGAGCAACGCCTGACGGAAAACAACCTTCTCGGCATGAAGGTTGGTGGAATAATAAAGCAAGGGTTTGATCATCTCTTTCATGGTTTTCTGAGTGTAGCAGATGAAGCTCCTCCGGCGGAGTATTCGGGTGAGGTGACGAACACTTTTTTGCCATCAAGAACCGCCAGCGCCTGGTCCAGGTCTTTGATGATATCATGAGGATGTTCGGCGCCGACGCAGAGGCGTATCAGGTTAGCAGGGATACCGGCCAGTTTCCGACCCTTTTCTCCCTGTTGAGAGTGCGTAGAGATAGCAGGGATGGTGGCCACGGATTTAATCCTTCCGAGGTCGGTAGCTCGCCAGATGCGGGTAAAGGCATCGAAGACGCGCCGGGTATTTGACTCATCGCCGTTGATGGTGAACGACATCAGGTGGCCATACCGGTTCACGGGCTGTTTGTACACTTCGTCGTATTCAGCATCAGCCAGGAAGAGGTATTTGGAAGCCAGGGGGTGTAATGGGTGATCTTTCAGTCCGAGATAATGGACCTGCTGCACGTGCGGGTGTTCGGTGAGGAACTGCGCCACCTGCATGGTGTTCCGGCTCATGACATCCATGCGCATCCTGAGGGTGCGGATGTCGTTCAGGGCCAATACCGCATTCATGGGAAAGATATTGGGGCCGTTATCGCGGTTAGGAAGCAATTTTAACCAGGTTGCGAAATCAGCTTTCATCTCCGGGCATCCGGTGCGGGAAGTGATATTTTTCCGGGAGATCACCGCCCCGGCGATACCAAAGCCTCCTGCCATCAATGATTTAGTAACTGACTGTACAACGATATCTGCTCCGTGTCCCAGGGGTCTCAACAAGGCCGGTGTTGCCACGGTGGAGTCGACGATCAGCGGGAGTTCGTATTTATGAGCTATGGCGGCCACTCCGGCAATATCGAAGAACGCCTGTGACGGGTTGCTGGGCAGTTCGCCGTATAAAAAACGGGTGTTTTCGTCAATGAGTGACTCCCATTCCGACAGGTCTTCGAGATGGATCACTTTCCGCCATTCGATATTCCGGTCGGTATGTTTGCGAACATCAAACTGCTGATAGGTACCTCCATAGATCTGGGTTGAGGCCACAAAGTTCAGCGGAGCTGAAGGCCGGGCAGGATCAACGATCAGAAACGGGTCAATGGCGCTTTGAATGGCTGACATGCCGGATGAGGTAGCAATACAGGATGTCTCGAGACCGGTTCCGTAGCCTTCCAGAAGAGCCAGTACCCCTTCGAGATAGTACATGGAGGGATTGGCGATGCGGGAATAGCACCAGGTGGGTATCTCGTATCCCAGGGCAGCTTCCATCTCATCGGCATCACGGTAGGCCTGCGAGGTGGACATGTACACCGGTTCGATGATGGAACCCTGGTTGAAATCCAGTGCTTCCTGCATGGAATAGATTCCGTGTACGGCGATCGTATCAAAACGGCATTGCATCATTTCGCGACGGTAACGCTGCTGCCAGTGCATTGCACGACGTGCGGCTTCGATGTACTGATTTTTCCCCGTAGTCCCCATATTTTGAATGATTTAGTTCTTGCCGGATAAAAATAATGATATTTATCTCCTTAATCAATTTCCAACACCATTCTTTTTCTAAAGAAAAAAAAACGAATGCTTCTTCAGGTAGAATTTCGGATACCGCCTACCGTACCAGACAAAGTGCCTGATTTATCTTTTGCTTCTTATCTTTGCAGAATGTACTTTAACGGATCCGAAAATTGAAAAAAGTTACCGGCATCTTCTTTTTAGCATTATTTCTGATTACAGGAACAGTTTGTCCCCTGAAAGGTCAGATGGTGGACAGTCTCATTCTGAACCTGGCCGAAGCAAAAGAGGACACCTCCAGGGTAAATATTTTACTCAGGCTTTCAAGCATTTACCTAAATAATGACCCCAGAAAAGCGGAATCGTATATTTCCAAAGCCCTGGGATTGGCGACCCAAAACAACTATTATGAAGGGATTGCCAATGCAAATTATTACATGGCCCTATTATTCAAAGATTCAGATGTCGGTCTTTGTGAGGAGCTTCTTGAGAAAGCGCTGGAAAATGCCGAAAAGACATCGGATCCTAAAATCCTGGCAAAGATTTATAACCTGAAGGGAATTACCAGTCTTACCAACAAAATGACGGATCAGGCATTTGTGATGATGAGAAAGGCCCTGTCGCTGGAAATCTCTGCCCATGTATCATCAGATTCGCTATTGCCGGTCTTCATTCAAAACATAGGGCGGATGTACCTGGGGAACGGGAATGTCGTGATGGCTAAAAAATATTTTCTGGACGCCATCCGTACTTCCATTGAGACAAAAAGTAAACGGCAACTGGCCTTTCCGTACATGAACCTGGGAACGTTGTATATCAGCGACAATCAGCCTGACACCGGGTTATATTATTATATGTTGAGTCTGAAAACCGCTAAAGAGAGCAACTATAACAGGATTTTACCGGAACTATATAACAGCCTGAGTGAATTTTATCTGACAAAAGCAGACACCATTCAAACCATTGATTACGCCAAACTGGCGGTTGAATCGGCTACATTCAATCTGAATTACGATGAAAAGACATTGGCATTGTATCGTCTTTTCTCCATTTATAATAAGCAGCATCAACCGGAACTCGCCATTCAGTACCTGATGCAGTATGTTAATTTGAAGGACACCATATCACAGAACAAACAGCGACACAATACCGATATGGCAGAGCTCAAATTAAAGTTTCAGAACAGTCAGATAATCAACGATCTGAAACTGAGAAAACAAAAAGTGACCATATACATTACTGCCTTTTTCTCGTTGCTCCTATTGATTGCCGGGGGATCCGTCATCTATATACATAAACTGAAAAACAAGCACCGGCAGATGATCATTAATTCATTGACAGAGAGGAACAAAGGGCTTGAGAAAGAGATCACTTACAAGTCGCAGGAGTTAACGAACAACATGTTGTTGCTTGCCCAGCGGAATGAGTTGCTGAGGGATGTCATTCAACGGGTACGGGACTTTCAGCACAGCACTCCGGGAGAATTTAACGAAAAACTAAACAATCTTATCAACGAGTTGAAGTTTTCCCTACGAAACGACATCTGGGAGCTTTTTGAGAAAGAATTTTTGGGTGTTCACCCTGTTTTTTTTGAAAATCTATCTAAAAACCATCCTGAGCTTACTCCCAAAGAAAAAAGACTATGTGCTTTATTAAGGCTGAACCTGAATTCGAAAGAGATTTCCGAGATAACGCACCTGAATAATGAGAGTGTGATGAAAGCCAGGACCCGTTTACGCAGACATTTTGGCCTCACCAACACAGACATCAGCCTGACAACCTATCTTTCCAGGTTCTAAAAAATTCAATTTTATTTATTTGTATTTCTGATCATTACGCGGATTGTCCCGTTAATGTCCCGGTGCATTTTCACAGGGATACTGGCTGTGTACCGGAGAAAAATAACCACTCATCTATTTGCAGAGATATTTTTGTGCATCTGGAATGCTCCAAAGCAAAACTAACCAAAAAACAACCTTATGAAAAAAGTCATCCTTTACTTAATGTTAATTGTGGGGTGCCTGAGTACGGGGTATGCGCAGCTCTCAGGAATAAAATCAATTCCCGGCGACTTTGCCACCATCGAATCAGCCATTTCCGCATTGAATTCAGGAGGAGTTGGAACCGGTGGTGTCACCTTTAATATTTCAGCCGGTTATACTGAAACGTTCCTTTCTCCCACCGGTGGTCTGATCACCGCTACCGGCACCTCATCCAATCCGATTGTGTTCCAAAAATCAGGGACGGGAGCCAATCCTGTCATCTTGGCCGGAACCGGAACCGGAACCACTGATTATGTCATTGGGCTGTCCGGAACGGATTATATCACTTTCGACGGAATTGATATCCGTGAAAACCCTTTAAATACAACTACCGTACAAATGGCAGAGAGGGCTTTTGCTCTGCTGAAATCCTCTGCTACGGATGGTGCGCAGTATGTCACGATTAAAAACTGCGACATCCGGTTAAGCAATCTTAACACTGCTTCCTACGGGATTTATTCTGACAATGTAACTCCCGCTTCACCAACCACTCAGTTGACTGTAACCGCATTATCCGGAGCAAACTCTTACAATAAATTTTACGGAAACCACATTTCTCAATGCGGCGGAGGCATCTATTTATCCGGTTATACCGATTGGTCTTCTCCTTATGTATATTATGACCAAAACAACGAGATCGGGAAAGACAGTCCAAACCAGATTGACAGTCTGGGATCCACTACCGGAACCATTTACGGGGTTTATGCCAAGTGCCAGAACAACCTGATCATCACCAGAAACAGTTTTACCGGCAACGCGGCCACCACTTATTATGGAATTTTTACCCTTGCCGGCAATAATTCCAATGTCGAGATCACGAATAATACGATCCGTATCCATTTCATTGTTTCAGCATCCAACCTGACCGGGATCAGCAACGGCATGGGAGGTTCAGGAACGAACAACACGGTAAATATCAGTGGTAATCATCTTATTGGCAACACCATGCCTCTTGCCTCAACAGGGCAATTCACCGGGATCGCCAATACCGCTTCCTGTTACCACCTGTTGTGCAACAGTAACATGGTTGACAGCAATACCATCGGATCTACCGGAGCGACAAGCACCGGAACATTCACAGCCATGTCTTTTTCGGGCGGAAGCAGTTTAGTTGGAAGTAGTTGGGATATTTACAGCAATAGCATCTCGAACAACAAACGTCTCCAGTTCAATACAAATATTGCCACCAACAATTTGCTTTATTTCACCGGGGGGGCCAAAACAACGAATGTCAACAACAACATTCTTACTAATAACGTCTTTTCATCCAACGGGATTACTGACATGTTCTACTGCAGTGTGTGGGGAACGACGATGAATATTTACGGAAATGAATTTACCAATGTGGAAACAGGCGGAGGCACCATTTACGGGATGTTACTTTCCAGTCTTTCGGCCGCGAATATTCATGATAACAAAATCCTGAACCTGCTTAGCAACGGTGTTTCTGTATATGGTTCTCCGGCGCGTGTCAACGGGATCTATTTTGATATTACCATGGCAACTGCCAATGTATACAATAACATTGTCGGCGATCTTCAGGCTCCCTTTTCGGATTACCAAAAGGCAATCCTTGCATTAAATCTGGGACCATTAACAAGTTGCTCCGTATTGGGGAATACATTTTATATCGATGGCACCAGTTCAGTTGACAACTTCGGAACCTACGTGATATACGCCAACGCCATGTGTCCGCTTGACCTCAGGAACAACATTCTCGTAAATACCTCCACTCCTACCGGGTACGGAAAGAGTTATCTCATTTCCCGGTCCTACAGTGATATGGGGACATTGCTTGTCACGAACAACAATAACGACCTTTATATGGGTCCTTATTCTCAAGCCAGGATCTTTTATGAAGACGGCACCTATCAGATCGGGAACCTGGAAGATTATAAAGGTCTCTTCTATCCCCGCGAGACCGTTTCCTTCTCAGAAAATCCTCCTTTCGTAAATATCGGATCGCATCCTTATGATCTTCATATAAAAACCAACGTTGCTACCCAATGTGAAAGCGGCGGGCAAGTGATAACGTCTCCGGTTGCCGTGAATGTAGATATTGATGCGAATCCACGGTATCCGAACATGGGCTATCCCAACAACGGAACGAGCCCTGCCTTTGCTCCTGATGCAGGAGCCGATGAATTCGGCGGAATCAATAAAGATTTACTGGCCCCTGTCATGGTCGTTACACCTTTGTTGAACACTTCTTCACTGGCCGCACGAACACTGCAGGTTACCATTACCGATGCCGGTGGAATTCCGACCAGTGGTATCGGTTTACCCAGACTCTATTGGTCAAAGAACAGTTCCACTACCTGGAATTATGCTACCGGTGTGGCGGGAACAGATAATCAATATACCTTTAGCTTCGGTTCAGGAGTAGCATTGGGAGATACCATCCATTATTATATTGTCGCGCAAGACAACGCGCCGACTCCCAATGTAAGCGCCTTCCCCGGATACGGATGTTTTAATTACTCGGCCAATCCTCCTCACTGTTCCGCACCTTCAACGCCTTTGATGTATCGTATCATCGGTTCGATTTCAGGGATCATCCCCGTCGGTGTTGGTCAGGTTTATTCCACGCTTACCAATGCATGCACGGATATCAGTGATAAAGAGTTTGTTGGTCCGGTGACACTGTTACTGACAGATAACAATTATCCTTCCGAAACCTTCCCGATTGTGATTGAACCAGCCGTAGGTCTGGATGCGGTCAACACGCTGACCATCCATCCGGCCACCGGAAAAACACCGGTTATCTCAGGAAACTCCTCGACAGGAATATTGAAGATCAACGGAGCCAGTTACGTTTTCATCGATGGATCCAATGCCGGTAGTACCGATCGCAGCACGACCTGGGAAAACACCAGCTCAGCCAACAACACATACACCATCGGTTACTATAATAAAAACGGTGTCGGTGCCAGTCATTGCATCCTGAAAAACTGTGTGGTGAAATCCACCCCGCAACTATCCAATGTTACCATCGCTGTTTCTTTTGATCTCACAGGTGGAAAATACAACCACAATGTGATTGCGAATAATACAGTTTGCAGCGCAAAATTTGGCATCTATCTAAGAGGAGCGAACGGAGGTGTTGCCTCCAACTGCAGTATCCTGAACAACACGATCGGCTCCACCGTTCCCGGAGAAGAAATCTCTTACCGTGGTATATCGACTTTTATCGTCGACAGTACGTTGATCAGCGGAAATGATATCTTCGGAAGTCTTACAGGCAATACCAATTACGGACAAGCCGGGATATATCTTTTCGGAGGATCGACCAATACGCTCGTCCAGCGTAATATCATTCACGATTGGTATTACAACGGGACAACGGATTACGCAAATTACGGCATCTATTATGCCAGTGATGCAACCACTGTCACGGAAATCGCCAATAACATTTTTTACAATATCAAATCCCCCGGAAAGTCTACCGGTATTCAATTCGGGACCGGTGGCAATGCGCACATCTATCACAACACCTTCGATTTTGAAGGGAACTATTTAAGTCCGACCCGGACTACATGGTCTGCCTGTATCTATGCAAACGCGCCGATTACCTTACTGGATATCCGCGACAACATCATCAAGAATACGTTGCAACCGTCTTCCGAGAACCCGAATGCAAGTACATACGCCATTTACACACCCGGGACATCATCCATTTTTTCGACGATTGACTTTAACGACTATTACGTAAATGGAACCAATGCGTTCATTGGTTACCTGGGTGGGCAGCAAAAAACCCTGGCACAATGGCAGGCTGTTACCGGTCAGGATATTTCGTCCAAAGATCTGGATCCTGTTTTTGTTTCAGCTTCGGATATGCACCCGACCAATGATTTGCTCAAGAATCAGGGTTTCTACCTGGCTTCAGTTCCTGCAGACTTCAATAACGACCTGCATTCCAATCCTCCCGATATGGGGGCTTTCAATTTCGGAGTTGATCCGTTGGTGATCACCAATGCAGCTACCAACGTGCTGTTCAACAGCGCTACGCTCAACGGGACCGTTAATCCCAATACGGTTATCACGACAGCTTCTTTCGATTATGGTCTGACCACTTCTTACGGTTCCACGATCGCAGCTACCCCTGGTACGGTAAGCGGGACGACACCTGTTGGCATTACTGCCGTTCCGGCGAATCTGCATTACATGACCACCTACCACTTCCGTGCTCATGGAATTGATCCTTCAGGAGTCCATTTTTATGGTCAGGATATGACCTTTACCACTCCGCCTGCGCCACCGACCGTTGTCACCCTGACAGCTACGGGAATTAGCGCCACCACTGCTACACTCAACGGAACTGCCAACGCCAATAACTCAGCTACCAACGTATTCTTTGAATATGGTCTGACTACGTCGTACGGCACACAGGTCGTGGCTTCTCCTGCCAACCTTTCCGATACAACCGTAACGCCGGAATCTGTGAATCTTGCCAGCCTCCTGCCGAATGCCACTTATCATTACCGCATTCTGGCAACCAACATCGCAGGCACCTCTTATGGGAATGACATGACGTTCACCACACCGGCCATCCAGGCGAATGTTGTCACCAACCTGGCCACCTCTATCGGATCCAATTCTGTTCAATTGAATGGAACCGTCACTGCTAACAATGCCACCACAACGGTTACGTTTGAATATGGCACCACGACATCTTATGGCAGCTTGACAAACGCCACACCGGCTTCGGTAACCGGCATGACACCTACCGCTGTTTCTGCCAGCGTATCTGGTTTGCTGATCAATACAACGTATCATTTCCGTTGTGTTGGTGCCAACGTCGCCGGAACTGCTTATGGACAGGACCAGGTGTTTACTACCAACTGCATGGAACCTGTGATCACCATCAACGGGCCCGATTCTGCCTGCGCCGGCATGTCAGGTTACCAGTACACCACGGAAGCCGGTAACAGCAACTATCAGTGGACAGTCTCGCCGGGTGGCACGATCACATCAGGCGCCGGTACGAATGTTATCACCGTATCCTGGAACACAACCGGTTCACAGAATGTTACGGTAAACTATATCAACCAGTACAACTGTTCTGCCTCGATTCCTGCTTCTCTTAACGTTCTGGTAAGCGCCACACCGGTTCCCACCATTTCGGGTCCTGCAACGGCCTGCCAGTCCTCATCCGACAACATCTATACTACAGAAAACGGCATGAGCGGGTACACCTGGACTGTTACGGGTGGCACCATTACTTCAGGTAACAATACATCTTCTGTAACCGTCACCTGGAACACCACCGGTCCTCAGACCATCAGCGTTAACTATGCCAATGCAGCCGGATGTTATGCATTGACTCCTGCCTCGATGTCCGTCACCGTCCATCAACTTCCTGCACCCATCATCACCGGGCCTTCGGAAGTATGTGCCAACTCCGGTATCAATAATTATTCTACCGAAACTGGCATGACCGGGTATAACTGGACGATCTCTCCGGGTGGGACGATCGTTTCAGGACAGGGAACTGCATCGGTTCAGGTATCCTGGACTACTGCCGGAAGTCAGACAATCAGCGTGAACTATGCCAACTCTTTTGGCTGCTTTGCCGTAAATTCCACTTCGTTCTCTGTAACGGTCAATGCTGTCCCTGATGCAGCCGGGACCATCGCCGGAACTTCCGAAGTTTGCGGAGGTTCACAAGGTGTTGGTTACTCCTGCGCTCTCATCTCAGGAGCTACCTATTATGTATGGACAGTACCTACCGGTGCTACCATTGCTTCCGGTAGCGGTACCAATGCCATCACGGTTGATTTCGCTGCAGATGCAAGTTCGGGTGTCATCACCGTTTACGGCAATAATATCTGCGGAAATGGCGCCGTATCTCCTGATTTCCCGGTTACTGTCAATGTTCTCCCCGGTGATCCGGGAACCATTGCCGGCGACAGCAGTGTTTGTGAAGGTGAAAGTGGTGTAAGCTACTCTGTTGCGCCCATTACCGGTGCCACCACCTATACATGGACTGTTCCTGCGGGTGCAACCATCGTAAGTGGAGCTTCTACTTCCTCAATCCTTGTTGATTTCGCCATGGGCGCCACCTCTGGTCCGGTTACCGTGTCGGGCAGCAATTCGTGTGGTACGGGAAGTACTTCTTCTCTCCCGGTGACCGTGAATCCCATCCCGGAAACGCCCGTCGTTACTGTTTCCGGATTCGACCTTACCAGCAGTGTGGCTGCCGGTAACCAATGGTACCAGGATGGCAACCTGATCCCGGGTGCTACAGACCAGACTTATACGGCAACGGCATCCGGCTGGTACTGGACAATCGTGACGGTGAACGAATGCTCTTCTGCCGAATCAAATCACGAATATATTCTGATAACAGGAGTGAATGAACAGCCTTCTCCGATACAGTGCAGAATTGCTCCCAATCCCTGCGAAGGGCAATTCACTCTTATGACAGAAGGTCTTACTACGGGTCATTGCTCCGTCAGTATTCTTAACGCATTGGGTGCCAGCGTATGGGAAGGTGGTTTCCAATCGTCAACCGGGTTAAACATCACCAATATCGATCCGGGTGATTTGGCATCAGGCATGTACACCGTGATTATCCGCGATGCCAAGATGCCGATTATACGAAAACTGATTGTAAAATAGCGTTTTCGTAGTTGTTTTGGAAAACTGCCCCGGGAATCCGGGGCAGTTTTTTTTTTCGGAACATATCTTGATGATGAAGACGATAACCCTGCAGCCCCTTTTCCGTTCAGTCAATTTTCCGTACCTTCGCCGATTCATTCAAACCGAATCACTATGCATTTTGATGTCATCATCATTGGCAGCGGACCCGGAGGGTACGTTGCTGCCATCCGGGCTGCCCAATTGGGTCTCACCACTGCTGTTATTGAACGTGCCGAACTCGGCGGGATCTGTCTTAACTGGGGATGTATCCCCACGAAAGCCTTGCTGAAAAGTGCGGCTGTGTTTCAATATTTCCAGCATGCTGCCGACTATGGTATTGTTGCCGGGGAATCCAAACCCGATTTTGAAGCCATCATCAAACGCAGTCGTGGCGTAGCTGAGTCTATGAGCAAAGGGATCCAGTTCCTGATGAAAAAATATAATGTCACCGTGATCGCCGGCTTCGGGAAAGTGAAAGCCGGGAAGAAGGTCGAGGTGACCTTGAATGAGACGCAACAAACCGAAGAATATACCGCCGATCATATCATCATAGCTACCGGCGCACGCTCAAGGGAATTACCATTTCTGAAGCAGGATGGCAAAAAAGTCATCGGTTACCGCGAAGCCATGACTCTTCCAAAACAACCCCAGACTCTGGCCGTTATCGGCTCCGGGGCCATCGGATCCGAATTTGCCTATTTCTATCAATCCATCGGCACCAAAGTCACGCTCATCGAAGTCCTTCCGAATGTCGTTCCCGTCGAAGACGAAGAGGTATCCAAATACCTGGAGCGTTGTTTCAAAAAGGCCGGCATGAAAGTGTTGACGGGCGTCATGGTTGAATCCGTCGATACACAGGGCGATCTCTGTCAGGTTCACGTGAAGACCAAAAAAGGCGATGAAGTGATCGAAGCTGAAGTCGTTCTGTCTGCCGTTGGTGTTGCCACCAACCTGGAAGGAATCGGATTGGAAGAGGCCGGTATCAACGTAGAACGAGGCAAAGTGTTGGTGGATGAATTCTACCGGACCAATGTGGAAGGGTATTATGCCATCGGGGATATCGTGAAAGGCCCTGCGTTGGCCCATGTAGCTTCACACGAAGCCCTCATCTGCGTGGAAAAACTGGCCGGGAAAGATCCGGAACCGCTGGATTACGGCAATATCCCCGGCTGCACTTACACTCATCCGGAGATCGCTTCCGTGGGGATGTCAGAAAAAGCGGCCCTCGAAGCCGGGCACGAGATCCTGGTGGGGAAATTCCCGTTTACAGCCTCCGGCAAAGCCACTGCTTCCGGAGCCAGGGACGGCTTTATCAAGGTGATCTTTGATAAACAGTCGGGGCAATGGCTTGGCGCTCACTTCATCGGGGAAAATGTAACGGAAATGATCTCTGAAGCTGTCGTGGCACGCAAACAGAAAGTCACCGGCAAGGAAATCATCGAAGCGGTTCACCCCCACCCCACCATGAGTGAATCCATTATGGAAGCAGTCGCCCAGGCTTACGGGGAGTGCGTTCATTTATAAAGTTTTTTATTTTAATGCTGATATGGAGCTCAACAAAACACCTATCAACGGACTACTGATCATCAAGCCGGATGTATTCAGGGATCAAAGAGGATATTTCTTTGAGACATACAACCGGGAGACTTTCGTGAAACACGGGTTGGATGTGACGTTTGTCCAGGACAACGAATCAAGGTCAAAGAAAGGAGTGTTACGGGGAATGCATTTCCAGCGACCTCCTTTTGCCCAGGGTAAACTGGTGCGTGTAGTTCACGGCGCCATCATGGATGTAGCGTTAGATCTGCGCCAAGGGTCTCCTACCTGCGGAAAATGGCATGCCGTGGAACTTTCCGACGAGAACAAACTGATGTTCTGGATTCCGGAAGGGTTTGCTCACGGATTTATTTCGCTTGCCGACGATACGGTAGTAAATTACAAATGCACGAATGTGTACCATCGCGAATCGGAAGGGTCGATTCGCTGGAATGATCCCGATATTCGTATTGACTGGAGGATCAGCAATCCGATGGTCTCCGATAAGGACAATCAGGCTCCATCGTTTGAAGAGGTCAAGCGCTCTTTTTTATTCTGATTTCAATTCAAAGAATGTCATGAACAACAAAACGATCAAAACCATACTTTTTACCGTCGCGTGTACCGCTGTCGCTTCTTTTTTCATCTATGCCATGTGTGACCGGATGGGTGACGAGCAGGCTTACCGGAGTCAATTCTTCCGGGATTACCGGATTTTTGCACCTCCGGTCCCGGACAAAGCCGATTTCGCCGGAGAGCGTGTCCCCCTTGATCGTTTTTATGTCAAAGAGAGTCTTGACCGTGAGATCATGAACACCACCTTCATGCACTCGTCCACCATCCTGATGTTCAAGAGGGCCTACCGCTGGTTCCCGGTAATAGAGCCGATTCTGAAGAAGAACGGGATCCCGGATGACTTCAAATATCTCTGCCTGGCAGAAAGCAACCTCGCCAATGCCACTTCTCCGTCCAATGCCGAAGGATTCTGGCAGTTTCTCCAGGCCACCGGACAGAAGTACGGGTTAGAGATCAACGAAGAAGTGGACGAACGGTACAATGCAGAGAAAGCAACAGAAGCTGCCTGTGACTATTTCAGGAGCAGCCATGCACTTTTTGGCAACTGGACTCTCGTCGCCGCCTCATACAACCGGGGTACCAACGGGCTTAGCAGAGCGCTGGACGGTCAGAAGGTCAAATCGTATTACGACCTTTACCTCAACGACGAGACCGCTCGCTACGTTTTCCGGATCCTCGCCATCAAAGAGGTTTACAACCACCCTGCCCGGTACGGGTTCTTCCTCCGCGAGCAAGATCTGTATCGCCCCATTCCGACCCATAAAGTTACTGTCGACACAGCAGTGACCGACCTGGCTGACCTGGCGGCAAAGCTGAAAGTGACTTACCGCGTTCTCCGTGAATTCAACCCGTGGATACAGCGTTATAACCTGCCGAATAAAACCCGGAAAGTCTATACCTTCATCCTTCCCAAACCCGGCATGACCAAGATCGATTCATTGCCCGCCATACCGGTCAGCGATCATTTTTACAAGGACACACTAAAAGTCCACCAATTGCATTAATTATTGATGGCATTAAGCCCTGTTGAGAAGTGGAAGATAATCTGGAAGTTTTCGGAGCAAGGGTACATAACCTGAAGAATATTGACCTGGTCATCCCCCGGAATAAGCTGGTAGTGTTCACCGGTCTAAGCGGAAGCGGGAAGTCATCGTTGGCGTTCGACACTATTTATGCCGAAGGGCAACGCAGGTATATGGAGACCTTTTCAGCCTATGCCCGTCAGTTCATTGGCAACATGGAACGACCGGAGGTAGACAAGATCAACGGTCTCAGTCCCGTCATCTCCATCGAGCAGAAATCCACGAACCGGAACCCGCGTTCAACGGTTGGTACGATCACGGAGATCTATGATTTCATGCGATTGCTCTTTGCCCGCGTCGCTGATGCGTATTCATACGAGACGGGTGAAAAGATGGTTCGTTACACCGAACAGCAGATCGTGGAGCTGATCCTTCAGACATACGACAACCGGCAGGTGATGATTTTAGCCCCGTCGGTGAAAGGCAGGAAAGGTCATTACCGGGAGCTCTTCGAGCAGATCCGAAAGCAGGGCTTTCTGAAAGTCAGGATCGACGGGGAGATCAGAGAGATCACCAGCGGGATGCAGCTTGATCGCTATAAAGTTCATGACATCGAGATCATTATCGATCAGATGATGATCAGGCCCGAGTCGAGAACGCGCCTGGTCAGCTCGGTGGAGCTGGCAATGCGACATGGCAAATCGGTCCTGATGGTGGTGGACGAGTCCTCTGGTAAAGCCAGACATTTCAGCCGGTTGCTGATGTGCCCGACTACCGGTATCTCCTATGAAGAGCCAGAGCCTAACACCTTCTCATTCAATTCACCGTACGGCGCCTGTCCGAAGTGTTCCGGGCTGGGCACCATCTCGGAGATCGACCTGAAAAAGATCATTCCCGATCCGGAAAAAAGCATTAAAAAGGGAGGTATCGTTCCCATCGGGGAATACAAGCCCAGCTGGATCTTCAAACAGATAGAAGCCATCGGGGAAAAATACGGCTTCGACATCAACACTCCCATCGGGGAGATCCCTGACGAAGCCATCGATGTGATCCTGTACGGATCGAACGAGGTCTTCCGTGTGAAGAACGACTACCTGGGGATCACCTCCACCTATTCGCTCAACTTCGAAGGTATTGTCAGTTTTATCAATCAGCAAACCGCTGAGTCAGCTCCGGCCGGCATCATGAAATGGGTGAGCAGTTTCATGAATAAGAAGCCATGTCCGGAATGTGATGGTGCCCGTCTGAAAAAGGAATCGCTGTGGTTCCGGATCGGGGGAAAGAATATTTCCGAATTGGCCAACATGGATATGGTCAACCTGGAGCAATGGTTCGACCATATTAACGACTACCTGGACGAGCGGCAGCGGGTCATTTCGTTCGAGATCGTGAGGGAGATCAGGAGCAGGATCCGTTTCCTGCTGAATGTAGGTATCGGGTATCTCACGCTGAATCGCACTGCCCGGAGTTTATCCGGAGGTGAAAGCCAGCGCATCCGGCTGGCCACCCAGATCGGATCGCAGCTGGTCGGGGTGTTGTATATCCTCGATGAGCCCAGTATCGGCCTGCACCAGCATGATAATGAACGACTGATCCACGCCCTGAAACAACTTCGCGACACCGGTAACTCGGTGATCGTAGTAGAGCATGACAAAGACACCATCCTCTCTGCCGATTGGGTGATCGATATCGGGCCGGGAGCCGGTGTTCACGGTGGCCGGATTGTCGCACAGGGTACTCCCGAAGAGATCATGAAGTCGGATCATCTTACCGGTGATTATCTGAGCGGCAAAAAAGAGATCCCGGTTCCGCAGTATCGCCGGCCCGGAAACGGAGCCTTCATCCGTCTTACCGGCGCCCGGGGCAACAACCTGAAGAATATCACGCTGAAGCTCCCGCTGGGCAAACTGATCTGCGTGACCGGCTTGTCGGGAAGCGGAAAATCGTCATTGATCAATGAAACCCTCTACCCGATCCTGAGCCACCATTTTTACCGGGCCGAACAGCGTCCTCTCCCCTATGATAAGATTGAGGGGATCAAAAATATCGACAAGGTCATTGAGATCGATCAGTCGCCCATCGGCCGCACACCCCGGTCCAATCCTGCCACGTATACCAAAGTCTTCGACGAGATCCGGAAGTTATTTACCGCCCTTCCTGAATCCAAGATCAGGGGTTATCAGCCCGGCCGGTTTTCGTTCAATGTCAAAGGTGGACGTTGTGAGACCTGTAAAGGCGCCGGTGTCCGCGTCATCGAGATGAACTTCCTCCCCGATGTGTACGTTCCGTGTGAGACCTGTCACGGCCGGCGTTATAACCGTGAAACGCTGGAGATCAGGTATAAAGGGAAAAGCATCAACGACGTGCTGAATATGACGATTGAGCAGGCGGTAGAGTTTTTTGAAAACATTCCCCAAATCATCCATAAAATCAGGACGCTGAATGAAGTAGGGCTCGGATACATCACACTCGGCCAGCAATCGACAACCCTTTCGGGTGGTGAAGCACAGCGGGTAAAACTCGCTACCGAATTATCGAAAACAGATACCGGAAACACCTTGTATATTCTTGATGAACCCACCACCGGTCTGCATTTCGAAGACGTAAAAGTGTTACTCTCCGTATTGAACAAACTGGTCGGGAAAGGGAATACGGTACTTGTGATCGAGCATAATATGGAAGTGATCAAGGTAGCAGACCACATCATCGACCTGGGCCCTGAAGGAGGCGAAAGAGGCGGCGAGATCGTCTGTGAAGGCACGCCGGAAGAGATCGTTGCCAAGAACAACAGCTTGACAGCATTGTACCTGAAAGAGTATATCAATCCCTCTTTCCATCCGAAGAAAATAGCTTCATTTGAATAAGAATAACTAACTTTGAATGATCTGCCATATTACCCTCATGTCAAATTTTGAAATCATATAAAATGCAAACAGACGACACTGCAAAATTAGAAAAATTACGCGAGCCCTTTCAGGAACAAACTTGGTCAGAGACTATCAGTTACGATACCTGGGAAATTTTTAAAGTGATGTCGGAAATGGTGAGTGGTTTTGAAAAACTCAGCCGCACAGGTCCTTGCGTCTCGATTTTCGGATCGGCCAGAACCACCGAAAAAAACTGTTACTACAAGCTTGCCGAAGAACTGGCGTATCTGTTGACCAAAGCCGGTTTTGGTATTATCACCGGTGGCGGACAAGGGATCATGGAAGCCGCTAATAAAGGCGCGCACTTCGCCGGTGGTAAATCAGTGGGATTAAATATCGCCCTTCCGTTTGAGCAGAAGCCCAACCCGTTTATCGATCCCGATAAACTCCTGACCTTCGATTATTTTTACGTCAGGAAGACGATGTTCATGCGGTATTCCATGGGGTTCATTGCAATGCCGGGCGGATTCGGCACACTGGATGAACTCACCGAAGCCATCACCCTGATTCAGACTCACAAAATGGTCAAATTCCCGATTATACTCATGGGAACAGAATACTGGGGCGGACTCATCAAATGGGTACAGGAGAGACTCCTTCCCGAAAAAAACATCAGTCCCGATGACCTGCAGTTATTCAGCGTATTTGACAAGGCCGAAGATGCGGTTCAGCATATCCTGAAATTCTATACCACCTATTCATTGAAACCCAATTTCTAAACGCTTTCGGATTACGCCGGAGTTCGTATCTTCGCAACAGATTTCAGATCATGACAAAACCGACAACCGCCAAAACCGGGAAAAAGAAAAGCAACCCCCAGGATGACCTGGTGAAAACCATTATCGAAGCTATGCAGGCAAAAAAAGCAAAAGATCCTGTAGTAATGGATTTCCGTTCAATTGCCGGGGCAGCCTTTGATAAATTTGTGATTTGCCATGGCACTTCCCGTACCCAGACTGAAGCCATTGCCGATTTTGTCGACCGTGAAGTACGATCAAAGCTGTCACAACATCCCTGGCATTCGGAAGGCTTTGAAAATGCGGAATGGATTTTGATAGATTACGGTGACGTGGTGGTGCATATCTTCCAGGAATCCCGCAGAAGTTTCTATAACTTAGAGCAATTGTGGGCTGATGCAGATATTACCCGCTATGAGTGAGAAAATAGCACTAACACATCTATGAAGAGGAATCGGACATAATGGCAGAAAAAGAAAATAAACCCATACCGCCGAAGCGGACAAAACCGAAATTCAGTTTCTACTGGATCTATGCATTGCTGGCGATCGTTTTTATCGCTCTCAATTACTTCAATTATACCAACCCGACTAAAGAAATCAGCTGGCCGAAACTCGAGCAAATACTTGAGAAACAGCATGTTGATAAAATTGTGATCATCAACAAAGAAAAAGCTGAGATTTATATTAAGAAAGATATTCTGCAGAAAGATACGGCCTATAAGGATTTCCAGAAGAAATCGTTTTCCTCGGGTGAGAATCCTCAGTATTTTTATCAGATCGGTTCGGAAGAGATCTTTAACGGTCTTTTGAAAGACAAACGCGACAGTATTATGTCGCAGATGGCCCGTGACAGCGTTCCGGCAGTGAAGATCTCAGAATTTCAGAAGCAGTATCCCTATCCACCTTCAAACGACACCCGGAAAGATGTCTTCGGAGATATCCTCAGTTACCTGCTTCCGATCCTGTTACTGATCGGTTTATGGTTTCTGATCATGCGTTTCATGAGCCGTGGCGGCGGTGGCGGCGGTGGCGGACAGATCTTCAATATCGGGAAGTCAAAGGCGCAATTGTTCGATAAAGACACCATGGTAAACATCACCTTCAACGATGTGGCCGGGTTGGAAGAGGCCAAGGTGGAGGTGATGGAGATTGTTGATTTCCTGAAGAATCCCGGGAAGTATACCTCTCTGGGTGGGAAGATTCCCAAGGGTGCGTTGCTTGTAGGACCTCCGGGAACAGGTAAGACATTGCTGGCCAAGGCTGTAGCCGGGGAAGCGAAAGTTCCTTTCTTCTCCATTTCGGGTTCCGATTTCGTGGAGATGTTTGTCGGAGTTGGCGCTTCCCGAGTACGCGACCTGTTCCGCCAAGCCAAAGAGAAAGCTCCCAGCATCATTTTTATTGACGAGATCGATGCCATCGGCCGGGCCCGTGGACGGAATGCCATCACCGGGGCCAACGACGAACGGGAGAACACGCTGAACCAACTGCTCACTGAGATGGATGGCTTCGGAACAAATGCCGGTGTCATCATCCTGGCAGCCACCAACCGCGCCGATATTCTTGATAAAGCCCTGATGCGGGCCGGACGGTTTGACCGCCAGATCTACATCGAACTCCCCGACCTTGAAGAACGGAAAGCCATCTTCAAGGTTCATATCAAGCCGCTGAAGCTTGATGAAACGACAGATATTGATTTCCTGGCCCGCCAGACTCCAGGGTTTTCCGGAGCCGACATCGCCAATGTCTGCAACGAATCGGCCCTGATCGCCGCCCGGAAGAACAAAGCCACTATTGGAAAGCAGGATTTCCTGGATGCTATTGACCGCATCATCGGCGGGCTGGAAAAACGCAATAAGATCATCAACCAGCACGAAAAGAGGGTGATCGCTTTTCATGAATCGGGCCATGCGGCCGTGAGCTGGCTGCTCGAGTTCGCACACCCGCTGGTGAAAGTGACCATTGTACCTCGTGGCAAAGCCCTCGGCGCTGCCTGGTATCTGCCCGAAGAGCGACAGATCACTACCTACCAGCAGATGTTTGACGAAATTACTTCCGCTGTTGCCGGCAGAGCCTCCGAAGAGATCTTCTTCGGCCAGGTGTCGACCGGCGCACTCAATGATCTCGAAAAAGTCACCAAGCAGGCTTACGCGATCGTAGTGTACTACGGATTGAACAAGGAAGTCGGGAATATCAGTTTCTACGATTCTTCAGGACAGTCGGAATATTCATTCCAGAAACCCTACAGTGAAAAAACCTCTGAAGTCATTGACCAGGAGGTTAAAAAAATTGTGGAAACGGCTTATGAGCGGGCGAAAGCCATCATCTCCGAATCGAAGGATAAAGTGGAGAAGCTCTCTTTGCTGCTCCTTGAACGCGAAGTGATCTTCCGGGAAGACCTGGAGCACATCTTCGGAAAACGTCCGTTCGAGACGGAAGAAGAAAAACGGTTAGAAGGGACTCAGCCGGAACAGGCTGCGCTGAAACAACCGCTGTTTGAAAAGGAAAATCCTGACCAGAAGCAACTTCCGGAAGGCGATGTACCTGAACAGGACTCAACTCCCGGTGAAAAAGTTCCTCCAACGACTGAATGAACCTATGGAAGAAAGTACCTCACGCGAAAAGATCCTGAAGAAGGTCAGGGATGCGCTGATCGAGAAGACAGAAGCTCCCTTCCCCGTGATTGATACCGAATCATCGGTATTCACGGAGATGACCGATACCCCAGATGTGGTCTTTGCAGAGGCGCTGGTCAATGCCGGCGGGAAATTTGTGTATTGTGAAAGCCAGGATGATTTTCTGAGCACCCTGCAGTCGTTTATCCTCGAGAAGGACTGGCCACTGATCTGGTGTCTGGATCCATTGCTTCAGAAGATCCTGCGCGATGGCGGGATCCCGTTTGAGTCGACAATCGAACGCTTCACGGAAGCGAAAATCGGGATCACGCGCTGCGAATGCCTGATCGCCCGTCATGGTACTGTGATGGCCTCTTCGCGTCTCTCTCCCGGCCGTAAGATCATTGCTTATCCCGAGATCCACCTGGTAGCAGCCACCACCTCGCAACTGGTACCTGACATTAAAAGCGGCATCCGGTTGATCCGGAAAAAATACGGTGATGACTTCCCGTCGCTCATCACGCTGATCACGGGACCAAGCCGTACGGCAGATATTGAAAAAACACTGGTAATGGGAGCTCACGGCCCCAAAGAACTTTATATTTTCCTGATCGATGACACAACTGCACCCGCTGAATGAGGATCCACAGGATCCGTGGACGCTCCTGTACAGTACCGACAAAGGGTACCGGGTGGAAATCCTGAAAGCGCTGCTTGAAGAAGAAGAGATCCCGTCGGTGATTCTCAACAAACAGGATTCATCGTACCTCGTCTTCGGTGAGGTTCAATTGCTGGTAAGAAGAAGCGACCTCCTTAAGTCGGAACAGGTATTAAATAACTTCCTTAAAAATGAGTAATTTCTGGTCAAGAACGGTCACAGGGCTCTCCATGGTCTTCCTGGTCCTTCTCTCTCTTTACGTGAGTCAATGGATGTTTGCCGCCATCCTGCTGTTGGTTGCGATTCTTGGTCTTCTTGAGTTTTATTCACTGACTACCACCGACGGCATCTGTCCGCAAAGGAGCACCGGGACTGTTTTCGGAGCCATTTGGTTTATCATCAGTGCTGTGATCACGCTCCAGAGCTCCTTCTGGAACCCCTTCTACCTCATTGTTTTACCCATCCCGTTCCTGTTTCTCCCCTTCGTTTTAGAACTGTGGTCAAAAAAAAGCACCCCTATTCAGAATGTCTCCATCACCATCACAGGGATGATCTATCTCGTATTTCCCTTGTCATTGCTGGTGATCATCTTTGGGCAAACGCAAACCTTCTTCCTGGGCATGCCGGCATTTCTGCTGGGATACCTGTTGATCACCTGGATTTACGATACCGGGGCTTATCTCTTCGGAAGCATGTTCGGGAAAACCCGGTTTTTTGAACGCATCTCCCCCAAGAAGACGTGGGAAGGAACCGTCTCCGGAGCGATTTGCGCCGCTCTTGTTGCGATTGGCATGTCGATGTTAGTCCCGGACATTCCACTAACCGACTGGTTTATCCTGTTGGGCATTGTTCTCGTTTTCGGGACCCTGGGTGATTTGGTTGAATCTCTTTTTAAAAGGAGCCTGAACATCAAAGATTCGGGCAACATCTTACCGGGTCATGGCGGCATTCTTGATCGTTTTGATTCGATTTTACTTTCCGCACCTTTTGTATTTTTGTACTTCTTTTTACGTAACGGTATCTGATGAGAATCCACAAAGAAGGTCACATGACCATATTGGCTACTTTTTTATTCGTAGCCACCGTCCTCCTGATATTGAATCATATCACTCCTCACCAAACATGGTTCCATTTGTTCATGTATGCGGTGGGGTTAGGCTTTTTTCTTTGGATCGTGAGGTTTTTCAGATCCCCTTTGCGGGAAGCCAACAAAGCCGAACACGTGGTGCTTTGTCCTGCAGACGGCAAGGTGGTAGTGATTGAGAAGACCATTGAACCGGAGTATTTTAAAGACGAACGTATTCAGGTTTCCATCTTCATGTCGGCCAGGAATGTTCATGTGAACTGGTTTCCTGTTTCGGGGACGGTGAAGTACTGTAATTATCATCCCGGGAAGCACATGGTAGCTTTCAACCCGAAGTCATCCCTGGAAAACGAGCGATCCACTACGGTGTTACAAACACCCGACGGCAAAGAGATCCTTGTCAGGCAGATTGCCGGAGCTGTTGCCCGTCGTATCGTCACTTATCCAAAAGTAGGGGAGACTATCATTCAGGGGGAAGAAATGGGGTTCATCAAGTTCGGTTCCCGGGTTGACCTGCTATTGCCGCCTGACACCAAAATCGAAGTTACGCTTCATCAACTGGTGACGGGGACGCAGACAGTGATTGGTTCATTTTCCTCTAACCCTGTCAGGGTGTAGGACCCTGTCAGGGTCAACAACCATATATTTTTGTCTACCTGCCTATTACAAATTAAAGTGTCATTTTTCGATACCACCCTGTCAGGGTATACTCAGAATCTCAAAAATTCCCGAAAAGGTATTTTCAAGTTATTGAATGTGAAATATTTGAGTTAATTGCACCCTGTCAGGGTGGGAGACCCTGTCAGGGTTAGGTTTAAAGGTTAGTCGCCTTCCTCAAAAACTCATTATATGGCAGCATCGCCTTGTAAACCAAAACCGTGGTCGAAAACAGTTTCTCAGAATGTAACAACTTCTCATTCAATCCCCAAGATACAGTATAACTTCTGTTTTTCAACAAGTCAATGTCAGGAAAGTCGGCCGGAATGTCCCGCGGCGGTAATTTGGTCTTATTGTATTCATCAATCCCGCTAAAATACTTCGAGAATTCTTTGGAACGAAGTATCGTTTTGAATTCCTTTATGTTATAAAAAATCTCCTGACGGATACTCTTCAGGAGCACCGGATCGGGTTGATAAATGCCTCCCGACAGAAACATCTCGTCAGGAGCTACGTGAAAATAATAGCCCGGACCCGGACTCTTCCGACCATCCTTCGACATCCATGCTCCGAAATTGGTCTTATACGGCTCTTTACTTTTCGTAAACCTGACATCGCGGTAAATGCGGAACATGCAATCTTTCGCATCGATAAACCGCAACAGCGGATCGAAACGTGCAATTTCATGAATCACCGAATTGATGAAATTCTCAAATTCTGCTTTGGCGGCTTCATACCGGCTCTTGTTTGCCTGAAACCATTCACGGTTGTTGTTTTGCTGAAGGTCTTTTAAAAACCCGAGTACAATAGGATCCATGGATCGGAAATTTGATCAAAGGTAAATATTTCCACAGAAAAAGGTCCCTCCCTCCCTCCCTGAATGAACAACCCTCATACCTCCTGCCCGAAAATATTTTTTCCGGATCACATTACCTTTTCCCTTCGAGACGGATTAAGGGAAAAATTCAGGGTATGAAGAAGATGATCTGGGTATTCGTTTTTCTGACTGCTGTTCATGATGGTTTTGGCGCCGGCGATATTTCTGTCTCCGGAGGTAAATCTGCCGGTATGGGGTACACGGGTGTGACCGGCACCGGCCTCTGGGCAGTGTGTAACAACCCATCTGGCATGGCTTTCTCTAAAGGCTTGCAGGTCGGCGTTTTTGCTGAAAGCAGGTTCCTCCTGTCCGATCTCAGTTCGGGTTCCCTGGCGCTTACTTCTGGTGGAAAATACGGAGCTGTCGGACTGTATGCTGGTTTTTTCGGTAATCAGTTGTATAAGGAAAGTAAAGTCGTCACCGGCTATGCCCGGAAATTCGGGCATCATTTTTCTGCAGGAATCGTGTTCGATTACCTGCATATCAGCCAACCTGCGGACTACGGCAACCTGGATATCATGTCGTTCGAGGCCGGACTGATGTACCGCCCGGATAATAAATGGGCTATCGGCATCCATGTCGTCAACCCCGTACCCATCTACCTTACAAAAGATAAAACAGAGAAACTCCCCACTGCGTTTCGCACCGGATTCTCCCGGTCATTCTCAGGAAAGGCTGAGTTGTCGGCGGAAATCGAGAAGTCGCTATCGGGGAAGCCCGTGATCAGAGCGGGATTGGAGTACCACCTTCATAAAAGGTTCTCTCTCCGGACCGGTTTCGCTTCGGAACCTCAGACCGTCACTGCCGGTGCAGGGATGCTCTTCGGCCGTCTCCGTCTTGACCTGGCCTCCTCCTGGCAGCCGGTACTGGGGTACTCGCCTCAGATCGGAGTAGAATGGAAGATCAATGACCGGTAAATGATGAAAAAGAAAAAATGGGACATGAGCAGGTACCGGATATTTCTCATCCTGTTCTTCCTGGGGTTCAGAATCCCCGGAAACGGACAAATCAGCGACTCGCTGATCATGTTGACAACCTTGGAGAAGATGACGGAGATCAACGAAGAAGAACCCGATTACCAGATCATCGCCGAGGGAGCCGGATCGGAATCGCTTCGGGCTTTTTCACTAAGCGCCATCACGGAGAAACGGCTGCGACGCCTCTCTTTCCTTTCAGATAAACAGATCGAAAACATCCTCTCCTACCTCGAGGAAACCGGGCAACTCTTGTCGGTGTATGAATTACAGTCGATCCAGGGTCTTGATACAGGCACGATCCGCAAGCTCCTGCCCTATCTCTCCCCCGGCGATCCCAACCAGGGCCTTCCGGTTTCTCTCCCGAACCTCATGCATCATGGCCGGCATGAGCTCATGCTACGCTGGGGTCAGTGTCTGGAGCAGAAAAAAGGTTACCGGGCCGGGGCCTATGAAGGGACTGCTTCGAAAGATCTGTTCAGATACACTTATACCTTTTCCAACAGGATAAAAGCCGCCATTACCGGAGAGAAAGATGCCGGGGAAAAATGTTTCGGTTCTACACAACCTTACGGAATGGACTTTTACAGCGGCTATATAGCTCTTACCAACACCGGGTTTCTGAAGAGTCTCATCATCGGAAATTTCACCGCCTCTTTCGGACAAGGAATCGTGGCCGGTACCGGATCGGGTCTGGGGTCTGTGATCGGGTTCAACGCCCCTCTCCGTGTCTCCCAGGGAGTGAAGCCAAGCAGCTCTGCCTATGAAGGAAGCTACCAGCAGGGAGTAGCCGTCTCCATGCAATTCCGCCGGTTCCTGGTCTCCGGGTTCATTTCCGGTCATGACAGGGATGCAACCATCCTCGCCAACGATACCATTACCAATAAAGCCCTGGAAGTCTCATCCCTGCAAAACTCCGGTTATCACCGAACTCCGACGGAGATCGCTGCCCGTGATGTCCTGAAAGAGAACATAACCGGCGGTAATATCACCTTCACAGGCCGCTTTTTCCGAATAGGCGCCACAGCGTTGCATGCGGAATGGGACGGGCTGATCCGGCCGCCGCTGAAACCTTATAACCGTTGGTACTTCCGCGGCAATAGCCTTACGGCTGCCGGGATGGATATTGTGGTCCGGTTCCGGTATATCAGTCTTTTTGCCGAAGCCGGAAACAGCCTGGACGGAGCCTGGGCATGGATAGCCGGCCTCTCCGGAGAAACGGAACAGGGACTGTTATTCTCCATCACTGCCAGAAATTATGACCCGGCTTACACCAACATCTTCTCCAACAGCCTGGGCCAGGCAACCCGTACTGCCAACGAACAAGGCTGCTTGCTGAATGTCAACACCAACCTCTTTCCCGACTTTAAGATTGCCGTCTACACCGATCTCTTCCGCCATCCCTGGCTCCGCTACCGGGTCAATAACCCTTCGGCAGGGCTGGAGTCGGGATTACTCTGGACTTATACCGGTTGCCGGACCATCACCTTCAGCGGGAAGGCTCAGTATCGCGGTTATGATCAGAACAGCGATGCAGACGCAGGCCTGATAGCTACAACAAGCCGGTATTCCACCGCCGGCTTGCGGCTTCAGGCCGACTGGCAGGGCAACGACATCCTGACACTGAAAACACAGGTCGAAGTCAAGACGGGATGGACCGGTTTCACCGGAAATCAGGCAGGTTACCTGGCCGGACAAGAAATCCGGGCCAACCTGCCTAAACAACGGCTACAGGTCTCGTTCCGCTATGCCTTGTTCGATATCCCTTCCTGGGATTTAAGGATCTACAGCTACGAGCCTGACGTCATGGCCTCTTTCGCTGTCCCGGCTTATGACGGGAAAGGATTGCGGGTCATGGTCACTGCCAAAGGCCGCATCACCCGGCATCTTTCCTGGTGGATCAAATACGGGGTGACATGGTACGAGGACAAAACCACCATCGGCAGCGGGTTGGAAGAAATCAACGGAAACCGGCAATCGGAGGCAAAAGCGCAGGTGGTGCTGACAATTTAGGTTATCAGTTCCAAAAAAAAGAGCGACCATATGATCGCTCTCCCCTATTATTACTCCCATTACATCAACTATTTCTCCTTGATTTTCTCCAGGTTTTCCATTCCTTTCACGTTGACGCTTTTCGATATCTCGGAAATGGTGGCGAGATCGATGAGCCCCGTTAGGCTGATCACACCCACTTCGTCCCGGTCTTTCATCAGCATGACCAGTTCGGTAATCTTACCTGCACTGTTCTGCTTGGTCAGGAAGCGAATGGCCTGTCTCCCTTCATTCACGGTCATCAGTTCCTTGAACGAGGAGGCCGGATAAGCGCCCGACATTTCGTTATAGATGGAAACTGCTTTGACAATATGGATGGAATCAAAGTGAAAAACCAACACTTTCAGTCCGTCCAATTGATTGATCATTTTTTGAAATTCCGCGTTGGACACTTCTTTCCCTGTATCCATCTGCCGGAACATATTGAACATTTCCTTATTGAAGTTCACGGAGGTAAATCCTTCCTGGCCCGAATATTTTTCGAACAGTTTATCGATCATACTCTGGGCATTGGCAACTGGAGCGCCAAGTACCAGGGCCAGGATAATGGTTGCTATCAGCTTTTTCATGGTTCGATGGTGTTTGTACCGGAGGAGGGTTTTACCTCACCCGGGATGGTTATTATTGTTTGATATTTAAAAAATTCTGAAAACGTCCGCATCTGCGACATCCCTTTATCGAAGGCTCCCAGGTACCGCAGTTGCGATGCACCCGTATTAAAGTTGGAGGAGACGATCATCAGAGCCTCTTTCGCCTGTGCATAAGCCATCTGGTCCTGTCGGGTGAAATGATCTCGCTGATTGATGTTCATGACAATCGCGATGGCAATACCAGCCAGGATCACCACGGAAGCGGCCAGTGAGATAACATGAAACCGTTGGTTTCTCCGGGAACTCATCCTGATCACCCTGCCCTCTTTTCCTTTCTTTTCTTCCGAAAAAACATGATCTCCAATTCGTGCCGAACCTTCCTGTCTTTGTTCCATGCTGAAGAAATCAAAGACAGGTTTATGTACAGACAGTTCCTCCGGGATATCGCTGCCGGCGAAGAACTCTCTGAGCAGTTTTTCTTCTGCGAGCGTTGTTTCTCCCTCGTAGAATTTGTCAATCAGCTGTTTAATTTCCCTGGTATTCATGATTACTCCGTTCGCTTAATGCTTCTCTTAATTTTTTTCTGGCCCTGGAGAGATTGACCCTGATCGCATTCTCCTGCATATCGAGGATTTCCGCAATCGATTCGAATTCGTATCCCTCAATATCCCGCAAATGAACAATCATCTTTTGTTGCTCCGGCAATTCATCCATGGCTCTCCTGATCTTGATCATCTCTTCTGAATAATCGGGTCTCTCTTCCATCGGGATATTTTCAAGGAACGCCCGGTGATCATCTATGTTCCCGACAGGAAATTTTCTTTTTCTGATCTTGTCGAGGCACATATTCCGGGTGGCGGTCATGGCCAGCGCTTCCACGCTCCGGTATTCCTCAAGGGTTTCCCTTCTGTCCCACATCTTTATGAACACATCCTGTACGACATCCTCTGCATCCTCTGTATGTTCCAGGATTCGTTTTGCGAAACGGAACAATTTGTTTTTCAGTGGATAAACCTGTATTTGAAACTCCTTTGTGTTCATTTCCCGATTAAGACGATAACGATACCAAATTATTACAACTTTATTAACTATTTTTGTCAAGACTTTCAATTTATTTTCTAATCCGTAAAACATCATTTATGTTCAAAGGTCATCCAAAAGGGCTGTTTGTACTAGCCCTCACTAACATGGGCGAGCGCTTTGGTTATTACACGATGCTTGCCATTTTCGCCTTGTATCTGCAGGCGCGATTTAGTTTTACCCCTACCCAAACCAGTCTCATCTACAGTTCCTTCCTGGCGATGGTTTATTTCCTGCCGCTTTTTGGAGGTTTTATTGCCGACCGGTTCCTGGGATACGGGAAATCGGTATTACTGGGTATCGGGGTTATGTTTGCCGGATACACGTTACTCGCCCTGCCTATTGGTGGAGGTGAAACAGCCACAGGATTCGAGAATTCCGGTTTTTACATGATGATCCTCGCGTTGCTGTGCATCGCCATGGGGACCGGTTTTTTCAAGGGGAACCTGCAGGCGATGGTCGGAAATATTTATGATGACCCCAAATATTCGGCTAAAAGAGATGTCGCTTTCAGCATCTTTTACATGTTTATCAATATCGGCGCTTTCTTTGCACCCAGCGCTGCCGCCTACGTCAGTAACTCGGTTCTTTCCAAAGACAATCTGAAATACGAAGCCAAAGTTCCTGATCTGGCGCTGAAATATTTGAACTACCAGGTGACCGATTCCACCACATTCCGCAAGACGGTGCTGTTGACCGCCGACAAAAAAGAAGCTATCGACGATGTGGAAGGTTACATCAAGCAGCAAAAACGGAAACAAAGCGTTCTTTATCCGCAGGAAAAGGAACGTATCTCTGCCCAGCTTGAAGAATCCGGACAAGCTCAAATGGGAGCCAGCTTCACCGATGCACGGGATTTTGCCCTGAAATACACCCAGTCACTGGCCCGTTCTTATCGCTGGGGTTTTGCCGTAGCTTGTTTCAGCCTCGTCCTCTCCGCCTTGATTTTCCTGATCTTCCGCAAAACACATAAAAAAGCGGATATCACCGAGCGTGAAAAAGAAAAAGATAAAAGCAGAGCTTCCGAAGTCGTCACCCTCACCCCGCAGCAAACCCGTCAGCGCCTGATCGCCCTTGGGTTGGTATTCTTTGTGGTGATCTTCTTCTGGATGTCATTCCACCAGAATGGATTAACGCTGACCTTCTTTGCACGGGATTATACGAATCTATCCATCGGACCGGGCATGTCGATCTGGTTCAACCTGGCCGCCCTGATCCCCTTCATTATCGGATTCTACGGTCTCTTGTCTATCTTTCAGAATAAAGCAAAAAAAGCTAAGATCATCGGAGCCTGCATCGCGGTTGCCGCCGCCCTGGTCATGTTCTATATTTACAAAACAGCCGGTTCTGCCACCAGTATCACTCCTCCGATCTTCCAACAGTTTAATCCTTTCTTCATCATCCTGCTGACACCTCTGTTTGTTGCATTCTTCGCCTGGCTTAATAACAGGGGCAAAGAGCCTTCAGCTCCCCGCAAGATCGGTATCGGGATGATCATCGCCGCCATTGGCTTCATCATCATGATCTTCGCCTCCATCGGACAACAATCACCTGCCGAGCTGGAAGGAACATCACAAGATCTGTTATCGCCAAACTGGCTGATCAGTACGTATTTCGTATTGACGATGGCTGAACTCTTCCTAAGCCCCATGGGTATCTCCTTTGTCTCCCGGGTTGCACCTCCGAAGTACAAGGGTCTCATGCAAGGCGGATGGTTTGCTGCTACCGCTATCGGTAACTACCTCGTCGGCGTCATGGGTGTTTTCTGGGACAAACTGCCCCTGTGGACATTCTGGACCGTATTGGTTTGCTGTTGCCTCCTCTCCGCTGCCTTTATCTTCTCGGTGATGGGGAAACTTGAACACGCAACAAAAGATAGTTGATTTACCCCTGGGGACATCAGCGGCGATTTAACTCTTATACGGAATACATCCGCCGGACCTTTGGCGGCCGTGTGCAGAAAGTAGTAGTCGACGCAGGATTTACCTGCCCCAACCGGGATGGAACAAGAGGGATTGGAGGTTGTACGTATTGCAATAACGACGCCTTCAATCCTTCTTATTGTAATCCGAAGGAAGATCTTCACGTACAGATCTCCAAAGGAATCCAATTCCACGCCGTCCGGTACCGGAGAGCAGAGAAATTCCTGGTGTACTTTCAACCGTATAGCAACACCTATGCCCCCCTGGAGGTGTTAAAACCATTGTATGAGAGAGCCCTGGAGTACCCCGGCGTGATTGGGCTGGTGATCGGCACACGACCCGACTGCATGGACCCGGAAAAGATCAGCTACCTGAAACAATTGTCGGAGAGATGTTATATCCAGGTCGAATACGGGGTGGAATCATGTTATGACCAAACCCTCGTCAGAATCAACCGGGGACACCTGTTCGCCGATAGCGCCGCGATGATCCGCCAGTCTCATGCGGCCGGCATCCATACCGGCGCCCACATGATCTTCGGACTCCCCGGAGAGACGATCGACGACATGTTGGCCGAAGCACAGATCCTGTCGGAACTGCCTATCGACACCATCAAATTTCATCAGCTCCAGATCGTGAAAGGAACCCGGATGGAAAGGGAATTCCTGGACACCCCGGCCGCTTTTCATCCGTTCACCCTGGAAGGATACATCGATTTTATCATCTCTTTCCTGGAACGGTT
>DAONET010000001.1:159863-200996 GCA_035403225.1 Bacteroidales bacterium
ATACATGAAGATGATGTGGTCGGCGATACGTTTGGCCTGTCGTAAGGTATGAGTCACCAAAACGATGGTGTAATCGTTTTTCAGTTCGACAAATTTCTCTTCGATGTACTTACTGGAGATGGGATCAAGCGCCGACGTCGGTTCATCAGCCAGGATGATCTCAGGGCCAACGGCCAGTCCGCGGGCCAGACACAACCGTTGTTGCTGCCCAATCGAAAGCCGGGAAGCAGGTTCGTTGAGCCGGTCTTTCACCTCATCGTACAAGTTGGCCTGGGTGAGGTAGTCGATCACCATCTGCGACAACTCTCGTCTTTTCCTGATACCCCGGAGTTTTAGCGCGAAGGCGACATTATGGTAGATCGACATAGGGAGAGGATACGGGCGCTGCGAGAGCAATCCCATCTGCTGGCGAAGCCGGTAAATATCTTCCCCGGCATCGAGGATGTTATCCCCATCGATCATGACACGGCCGGTAACTTTTAATTCCGGATAAAGGTCAGTCAGGCGGTTCAGACACTTCAGCATGGTGGTCTTCCCGCAACCGGAAGGTCCTAACACCACCGTGATCTTGTTTTTCGGGATCACGGCATTCAGTTCCTTCAGTATATGCAGTTTACCTGCGTAAACATTCAGGTTTTCAATCGATATTTTTGCTGAGGGATCCATGATCTGGCAATAAAGCTAAAAATTTATTTTCGTTTTATGATAACGCCGGCCCAATCCCCGTGAAAATAAGCTGGCCACGAGGATGATGACGGTAAGGACAAGGGCCGAAGCATAAGCCCTGGCCTGTACTTCCGGCACGGGAGAGGAGAGCTGAAAGAAGATCGAGAGCGGCAGCGTGGCGACAGGTTCCAGCAATGAGTTGGGCAGGTTATCGGTATAGCCGGCGGTAAACAGCACCGAGGCGGCATCGCCGATCCCTCTTCCGAAAGAAAGCAACACCGCGGTAATGATCCCGCTCACCGTTTGCCGGGTAAAGATCCGGAAAGCGGTTTCCGACTTATTGGTTCCGAGCGACAAAGAGGCCTCCATCAAGCCGATGGGGACGGTTCTGAGAATCTCATCCATCGACCGGATCATGATGGGCAGGATAAAGAGGGTCACGGTGATAATGCCGGCCAGCAGGGATGTCTGCAGGCCGATGATTACCATCAGGGTAAAGCCAAAGGCGCCATAGACAATTGACGGGATTCCCCAAACCAGGTCGAGGATAAACCGGATGATACTAACCAGCTTTTTTCTTTTTACCAGGAAGACGTTGATGTATAAGGCAACGGGAAGGCCGATCACAAAAGCCAGGACAGTAGCGCCGACAGCCAGCACCAGCGAGCCGGTGATGGCATTGAGGATCCCGCCTCCCTTACCATAATAGTAACCGCCTTTCGGGGTCTGTGACAGGATCTCCCACGAGATAGCTTTGATCCCTTTTTCGAAAATGGAAAAGATGATCAGCGCCAGAATGGCCAGGATGAACCAGGTGGCCATGATCATCAGCACCTTGAAGAACCGTTCTTCTATCTTCTCCCGGAGTTTCATATCAATATTTATTATAACGTGAGATGAAGAAGTGCATGAGCAGGTTAAAGAAGAGCGATACGGCCAGCAGGATCAGGGCGGCGAACATCAGCGCCGAATCGTATTTCGGAATTGAAAGCATTTCCCCGTAGTTATTGGCGATCAGAGCCGGCAAGGTATAACCCGGATCATAGATGCTGTGAGGGACCATCACCACATTGCCGATCACCATCATCACGGCCATCGTTTCACCGAAAGCACGGGCAAGTCCGAATCCCAGGGCAGCAATGATGCCGGGAAGCGCTTTGCGCATCATGACGGTCTTCACCGTTTGCCATTGCGTGGCGCCGAGCGACAGCGAAGCCTCTTTCAAGGCATCAGGGATAGATCGGAATATCTCGATCATGATATTGAGGATAAACGGTATGATCATGATAGAGAGGACGAAAGATCCGGCGAGAATGCTGTATCCCATGGTTTTCGCGCCCACCAGCGGTCCCAGGTAATTACCGATAAAAGGAACGATCACCAGGATGCCCCACAACCCGTAAACGACCGAAGGAATCCCTGCCAGGATGTCAATGGCGGGGTGCATGATACGAATGAACCACTTCCGGGTATATTGAGTCACATAGATGGCCGAAAGCAGGCATATCGGAGCCGAAATCAGCATGGCCAGAAGAGTCACCCAGATGGATCCGATGATAAAAGGATAGAATCCGAATTTCCCGGCCCCCGGCTTCCATTCCCGGGAAAAGAGGAGGTCGAAAAGGTTATAATCATGCAGTAACAGGAATGACTTCAGGTATAATCCGGTAAACAGCATCAACGGAAGCAGGGCCAGCAGGGTCAGGCTGGCGATCATCCAGATGGAGTTGAATCCATTTCGTTGTTTCCGGGTAAAAAGCCGCACGGTAATCAGTTAAGTTTTGCTCTCTCTGAAGCCATATGGTCATCGGGGAGAACGACATACCCGGCTTCCTGAACATATTTTTGTCCTTCGTTCAGAACCCAGCGAAGGAATTCCAGAACGACCGGGTTTGCAGGTTTCCCTTTGGATACAAAATAAAGCTCGCGGGCGGGAGGCGAAGGATACCGGCCGTCCTGAATAGCTTGGGTAACGCCCCGGAGGTTATCATAAAAGTTTTCTTCCGGATCGACCTTCCCGTTCTCATTCATGTCGAGGGGAATCACTTCAAGTCCCGCATATTTCTTTCCGGTAGCCACATCATATACGAAATTCAGGTTGTTGAACCCGATGCCGCCGGGTGATTTCCGTAACGCATCAGCCAATCCCGGATCGCCGTTCACCCCGATACCGAGGAGGTCCTCCTGTTTTTTGCCATTCAGAAATTTCGCCCACATATCGGCAGCGCCGCAGGCATCGGAGCGAGTGAAAACGCAGATTTCTTCTTTGGAGCCGTTTTTCAGGGGAGTGCCCCATAACTTGTATTTACCGGTGATGAAAATATCAACCAGTTCCTGCCTGGTCATCCCGTGTGTACGGATGAGGGCCAGGTCGGGGTTTTTGGCATTAATGGTGGGCAACACCGCATCTTTGGCCACTGCGATCCACCAGGCGCCTTTGGCTTGTTCTTCGGGACTGACCGCCTTGGAGAACATACCCAGGTCGACCATGCCGGAAAGAGCGTCGGCCATCCCTTTCCCTGCTCCGCCTGCCGAGATGTTGATCTTGACATGAGGATGGATCTTCTGGAACTCTTCCGCCCACCTCACTGCCATGGGATAGAGAGCAAAAGCGCCCGAGATGGTGATCTTGCCATGAAGCTTGCCATCATTCTTACCACCCTGATCTCCAGCGCCTCTGCTACAGGCAGCCAGAAAGATCATCACGGTAAAGCATAAAAGAAAAACGGAACGAATCTGTTTCATACCTCACATTTTGAAAAGAATCATTAAATATACACCATTCGATCTGTTTCTTGGGAAACAGGCGGGTGAAATATTTATGAAAGGACCCTGAAATATTTCAGGCTGTCAACTGGCTGATGATCTCGTCAACTTTGATGCCTTCGGCTTCTGCCTTGTAGTTGCGGACGATGCGGTGGCGCAGGACAGCTGCGGCAACAGCCTGTACATCTTCGATATCAGGAGAATATTTCCCGTTCAGCAACGCATGGCATTTGGCGCCGATGATGAGGTATTGCGAAGCCCTCGGACCTGCTCCCCAAATGATATAATCGTTGGCCATCCGGTGTGCCTGACTGGTGTTCGGACGCGTTTTCGCCGCCAGGGTGACAGCATACCGGTAAACATTGTCAGCTACCGGAACTTTGCGGACCAGATTCTGGAAGTAGAGTATCTCTTCCGCCGTGAGAACCACGGAGGTCTGTGCTGTGAGTGCCGTCGTCGTTTCCTTCACCACACGGATCTCTTCGTCATACGACGGATAGTCGAGCCAGATGTTGAACATGAACCTGTCGAGTTGCGCTTCGGGCAAGGGGTAAGTTCCTTCCTGCTCGATGGGGTTCTGGGTAGCCAGCACAAAGAAAGGTTCTTCCAGCCGGTACGTGGTCCCTGCAACGGTGACAGCCTTCTCTTGCATGGCTTCCAGCAAGGCTGACTGCGTTTTGGGAGGAGTACGGTTGATTTCGTCGGCCAGGATGATGTTGGCGAAGACGGGTCCTTTGATGAACCTGAATTTCCGGTTCTCATCCAGAATCTCCGTCCCGATGATATCGGATGGCATCAGGTCGGGCGTGAACTGAATACGGTGAAAACTCAGTCCCAATACTTTTGAGAGAGTGGTCACCATTAAGGTCTTCGCCAGACCGGGTACTCCCACCAACAAACAATGTCCTTTGGAAAAAATCGAAATCAGCAGGAACTTGATCACTTCATCCTGCCCGATAATCACTTTCCCCACTTCACTTTTCAGCAATTTATATTTTTCAACCAGGGCATCCACTGCCTCAACATCAGAGGAATATTTTATACGTTCGTCGTTCATCCTTGTCTATTCTGCCTTTTTCGGAATCCAATGTCTCTGGAAAGTACAATTCTGATAGGGTTCCGAGATATAAATGTAGGTGGTTTTCATTTTGTCTTCGATCCATTTCTGTATGGCGTCGTATTTATTCTGATCGAGCGCCCACTGCTGGATCTGCGTATAGTCGTCCGAAAGATCGGCCTTGTGAGGGTTGGTTCTCTTTTTCAGGTAATAGGAACGAAATTGGACCTTCCCCCGTTCTTCCCATTTCACGGTAGAGGATATCTGCCCTTCTTTCAATTTATCAATGACGAAAAAGACTTTGGGATCAAGGTCTTTCATCAGGAAACGGGTGGTGCCGGTTTGCTGGTTGACCATCATGCCGCCGTTGTTTTTCGAGGGGTCGTCGGAATAGGTCTCCACCGCCTTCTCAAACGTGATCTGTTTCGTAGCTACCAGGTTGGCGATGCTATCGAGGAATAGTTTTGTCCGGTTCAGTGCTCCCTGATCTACCTTAGGTTGAATCAGGATGTGCCTGACGTTGAGGTATTCCCCTCTGCGTTCTATCATCTGGATGATGTGAAAGCCATCTTCGGTTTCCACCACATCCGACACCTCTCCCGGCTTCAGTTTGAAGGCAGTCGCTTCAAATTCGGGACGCATGGTTCCACGCTGGAACATCCCCAGTTCACCTCCCTTGCTGGCAGACCCGGGATCTTCAGAATACAGAACAGCAAGGGTTGAGAAATCATCTCCTTTCAGAATACGTTCCCGGAGATCTTTCAGCCGGTCAGTGGCAGCTTTCTTTTCCGCTTCACCGATCACCGGCGTTTGCACGATCATTCCCACTTCCACTTCCGATGGAATTTCGGGCAGGCTGTCCTTGGGAATTTTCTTAAAGAAATTTTTCACTTCTGACGGCGACACTCCGACTGCTTCAGTGATTTTCTGCTGCTCCTGCTGGGCCAGCATCTGTTCTTTCACGATTTTTCTCAACTCTTCCTTTATCTGCACCACCGATCGTCCGTATTCCTTTTCCAACGCATCCGGTGACCCGAACTGAAGAATGAAATACCTCATCCGGCGATCCATTTCATTTTCGATCTGGGAGTCGGTGATGGTAAGACTATCGACATCTGCCTGGTGAACCAGCATCTTTTGAAACAGCAGGTTATCGAGGATCGAGCACTTCATGTTGGTAGCGCTCCCCGCGATACTGCCTTCGGCCCTCATCTGCAGATACTGGGCCTCGATGTCGGATTTCAGAATAATATTGTTTCCGACAATCGCGACGATGCCGTCGATCAGGGTATCCTGGGCAAAAGACGGCAGGCCGACTGTCACTCCGGCGATCAGTAAAAAAAATCGCAATTTTCTCAGCATGCTGTTGTTACCTTTCCGCATTAAAAAATCTCAAAATCATTCTTTTTCTCTGCCGCCTTATAAACATCGCGGTACATGTTATTGATCAGCTCAATTTTCCTTTTGTTCAGGATGATATTCCTGATCCGGGATTTCTCATAACTTAACGGAGAAACATTGTCTTTTATTTGAAAATCCCTGATCCGCATGATATAGATGAAGGTGGAATCCTGGTACTCGATGTTGCGGTTCGCCTTCAAAAAATCGGCGTCGTTATAGCTTTTCAGGGGGATATCTTTCAACACGTCGGAGAAAGATATCCATTCATCGCTGTCGAGGAAATAGTCTGCAGCCTGCTTCTCGCACAATTCTGATAGCCGGGTCAGGGAAACCGGGTCATTAGCGGCCAGTAATTTCCTGACTTGCGGAATCTGCCTTGAAGTGAGGGGCAGCTTCACATATTGAAGTTTGACGATGTTTTCTTTCAGCAGGAAATTATTCAGATTCGCATTGTAGTACGATTCTATTTCCTCGTCTGTGATCACTGTATCGAGTTTCTGACCGACAAGCGCATTTTCGTATGCATAGATGATCAACGAATTCTCGTACTCGGTCAGTTGGTCGGTGAAATCAAGCTGACTCGCCGGCAGATAATTTTTCGCCTGGTATACCAACAACTGATTTTTAACCCAGTTATCGATATAGCCTTTGATGATATTGATGCTGTCGGTCGTCGTGGAGCCTTTGGGAACAAGTCCCTTGATGTCAGATTCATACAAGTAATTGTCGTGTACCCTGGCGAGCACCCTTTCCGATTTTTTCTTAAAGAAAGAAGAACATGATACCAGGGGGATCAGCAACAGTATGATCAGGGCTTTTCTCAATGGCTATTTTATTTTAGCAAACACGTCCTGGTTCACGACAACAGGGTATTTTTCCCGGAGTTGGCGGATCCATTCTTTTTCAAGGTAGTTCTGGTAGTCGGCGGTGATAAGCCCGCGTGATTCCGAGAGTTGTTTCGGCTCGGGTTTCAGAACATCTTTGATATGGACCAGTATCGCCGCACCTCCGTCACGAATCTCGGGATAGAGGCCAGTTTCCCATTTCACCTGGTCGACGTACTTATTATCTTTCCGCGAGAATTTGTTGTTTTCGATGGTCAGGATATGTGCCGTATCAGCATTGATTTCTTTCAGGATAGCGTCATCTTTAAGTCCGGACTTGATAAAGTTTTTCACCTTTGCCACGGCGTTCGGATCTTTGATGGTATATACCGTAGCGTCAACACGCGGGCCCCACATATAGGATGATTTGTGCTTTTCATAGTAGAGTTTCAGCCCGGTGGTATCTTTCACCGCTTTCGACCATACTTTCTGATCAGTGAGGTCAAACAACAGGATACCGTCGCGGTATTCGTTTACCAACGCCTTGAATTCCGGATATTTCTTTTCCAGGTGAGCGTTTTCCCATTTCACCAGCGTTTCATCCACATAATTCTGGTAAATCTTATCCACCGCTACCTTCAGGTTTTCTTTATCGCGTTTCCGCTGTTTGGTTGAAATGAAATTCACCAGGTCTTTCTGGAAAAATTTCATGTTTCCGAGTTTGAAGATGACCTTATCCATGTTCATATAAGGCTTAGCATCCCATTTCCCGGTAAAAATGCTGTCGGTGACGATCGGATAGATCTCTGCCAGGGCATCGGGGTATTCTTCAAATCCGTATTCTTTTTTGATATTGGCAAGCACCACATCGCGGCTTATCTGCGACCTGCCATCTTTGTTCACTTTCTGTTTCAGGTCGGCTTTTTCATCCTCGAAGGGTTTGATCTCATCTTTTTCAACCAGCTTCACGATATGCCAGCCATAGGAAGTCAGGATCGGGGTGGAATAGTCACCGGGGTTCTTCATCTTATAAATGGCGTCAATAAATTCAGGTACCATACGGTTCACACCAAATTTAGGAAGAACACCGCCTTTCGGGGCAGAGCCTTTATCGTCGGAGAACTGTTTCACGAGTTCATCCCAGTTACCGCCGTTACGGAGCAGCTGGTAGATACTATCGACTTTCTTCTGTATCCTGACCGAATCAGCAGCGGCAGAGCCTCTGGGGATAGACACGAAAAGGTGGGCAGCCGTGACTTTACGCATAGCAGGGTATTTTCCGGTAACCTTGATCAGATGGTAACCAAAATCGGTACGTACCGGTTTCGATATCTTGCTTATCTCCGTGTTATAAGCGCCTGTTTCGAAGGGATAGACCATATCAAATACCGTGAAGTATCCCAGGTCTCCCCGGTTTCCTTTCATGGCAGGATACTGCGGGGAAGCTTCCCGGTCACGTGCTGACGGATCTTCCGATTCTTCCATAGCCAGTTTGGCAAAGTCTTCGCCCTTCATCAACCGGTCATACAACTTGTTGATCTTTTCCCAGGCCTTCAGGGTATCCTCAGGGCTGGCATCGGAAGCAAGCCGTACAAAAATATGGCTGGCCCGAAGGTCGTACAGCGAGCGGTCATAAGCTTCTTTCACCAACCTGTCGAGCGTCGCTTCGTCAGTAAAATACGGTTTGGCGAGCTGGTCGCGATAACCCGACAGTTCCGTCTGAAAACTGGATACCGTATCCAGTCCGAGATCTTCCGCCTCTTTCACTTTTAGTTTGAAATTGATGAAGAGATCGAGATAATCGTTCAGCGATTTCTTGTCGATCGGTTCGTTTTTCACATTGTTCTTTTGGTAAATGTTCAGGAATTCTCCGACGGTAACCTGTTTACCAGCGATGGTCATCAACACTTCATCATTACCGGCTGTCTGGGAGTAACCGAGCTGGACTGATCCCAGGACAAGAACAAGCAGAATAAATCGTTTCATGCGTTTCATCATTTCTGTTTGAATATGTATTGCGTAGGTGCTTAATAGAATTTATTTAAACGACAAAAAGAAAAAAAAATTTTATCGACTGTAATTCGGAGCTTCCCGGGTGATCGTGACGTCATGGGGATGGCTTTCGGCAACGCCGGCCGGCGTGATCTTGATGAATTTGGCTTTCTGAAGATCCGTAATATTTTTTGAACCGGTGTATCCCATTCCCGACCTGAGTCCGCCCACCATCTGGTAAATAACTTCCGAGAGAGATCCTTTGTACGGTACGCGTCCGACGATCCCTTCCGGCACCAGTTTCCGGATATCATCTTCCATATCCTGGAAATAACGGTCTTTGGACCCTTTTTGCATGGCTTCGATAGAACCCATGCCACGGTATGTCTTGAATTTACGTCCTTCGAAGATGATCGTTTCTCCGGGTGATTCGTCCACTCCGGCAAAGAGTGATCCGGCCATGATGGCATGAGCGCCGGCGGCCAGGGCTTTCACAATATCGCCCGTGTAACGGATGCCTCCATCGGCGATGACCGGCACGCCACTGCCTTTCAACGCCTTTGACACCTCATATACCGCGGTCAGCTGTGGGATCCCGATGCCGGCGATGATACGTGTCGTGCAGATGGAACCGGGTCCGATGCCGACTTTCACCCCGTCGATATCCAGTTTCGCCAGGTCACGGGCAGCTTCCGCCGTAGCGATGTTTCCGACGACGATATCCGTATCCGGGAAGCTCTTTCTCACTTTCCGGGCCATCTCCATCACGGCAATGGTATGCCCGTGAGCCGTATCGATAACGATGGCGTCAACGTTTTCACGAACCAACGCTTCCACCCGTTCCATGGTATCTCTGGCGATGCCCACGCCGGCAGCAACACGTAAACGGCCCCGATTGTCTTTACAGGCATTCGGACGGGCTTTGACCTTGATGATGTCTTTGTAGGTGATGAGACCGACTAACTTGTTATTCTTGTCCACCACCGGAAGTTTTTCAATCTTATGACGTTGCAGGATTTCTTCTGCCTGCGTAAAATCTGTCAACTCGGTGGTCGTGATCACGTTGTTGGTCATCACTTCGGTGACCGGCCGTGAGAGGTCGCGTTCAAACCGGAGATCCCGGTTGGTGACTATGCCGACCAGGACATTATCATCGTTGATGACAGGGATTCCACCGATGCCGTATTCCTTCATGATGCTGAGCGCATCGATGACCAGCGCATTTTCACGAAGGGTGATCGGGTCGACAATCATCCCGTTCTCGGCCCTCTTCACTTTCCTCACTTCCATCGCCTGCGCATCAATCGACATGTTTTTATGCAGCACTCCGATACCACCTTCCTGAGCCATGGCAATGGCCATCCGTGATTCTGTGACGGTGTCCATGGCAGCAGAAACAATGGGGATGTTGAGGCGTATGTTCCTCGAGAGAGCGCCGGTGGTGTCAACCTCTCTGGGAAGGACCTCGGAATAGGCGGGAACAAGTAACACATCATCGTACGTAAGTCCCTCACCATGAAATTTTTCTGAATCGAAGAACATAAAGGGCAAATTAGTCTGCGAATGTACGAAAATTACCAATCTGTGTATATAAACAGAAATATTTTAACCAGCTGTCGTGAACAGTTGAAAATGAGCAGTGTGCCTATAATCATCATTCTTTCTTGTATCTTTACCGTCATGAACAAGAAACAATGTTACGAATCCCTGCATGATGGACGTAAAAGATTTTCTGGCCAATGACCGTTTTGCCCGCGACATGGGGATTGTGCTGACGGAGGCCGCCGATGGAAGGGCCAAAGCCAGTCTCCGTATCACCGATGATCACCTGAACGCGGCCGGGATGGCCCAGGGAGGCGCCATCTTCACCCTGGCCGATTTTGTGCTCGCTGCCGCATCGAATTCGTACGGGGATCTGGCCGTCACCCTGAACGTGAACATCTCATTCATCAAAGCCACTCCCAAAGGTGTGCTTTACGCCGAAGCATCCGAGACATCGCGCGGTAAGAGGATCGCCACCTACACCATGAACATCACCAATGAGTCGGGAGAGTTGATCGCCACGGCACAGGGGATGGCTTACCGGAAAGGGATCACGAACCAAAATTTGTCCCAACCGTGATATAACCCGGGTACACCAGCTGCCGGGCCCCGACATTGATCGTCGGTTTCAGTTTGATGGAAATACGGGTCGGTTTGTTCCCGATCCCGGCCAGGTTGAACCCGAAGTTCATCATCGCATCCAGTGTTTTTCCTTGTAAAATCTTTTTCAGGTCGAGGTTGAATTGCAAGGGAATAATGGTGGAACCGTTGTTGGGCGGGATCACGAACGATTTGGCGAGACTTCCTGTAGTCATCTGTATATCATCGATATATAAAATATAATCGATCTTGTTGAGACCGGCAGAAGTGGTATTCGGGTTACGTCCTTCCAGGTTGAGTTGCAGCGACAACGGAAAGCTGGACTGGGCAAGCGCTTTGGTCAATTTCGCCAGATCGGCGATGTTGAGATCTTTGACACTTTTATAATTCTGTACATTGATGCCGGCGACGTTAATATTTTCGGCCGACCGGATCCTGAAATCGCACTTGGTCAGGGTCGCCGCCTGTTGGGCCTGTTGTATCACATCGCAACCCGGCGTAATCGCGATGAGTAGTAAACACATCAACACGCCCCGGTAAACTTTATTTGCTGCTTTCATTTTATTTCGAATTTCATTTCTTCGTTTTTCCAGATCCTGCGTTCTCTTTTACTTTTTTTCGGGTTGATTAAACAGCCATTCAGCGGGCAACAGTTGCTTCTTCATACCGGTGGTTCTTACACTGACGATCAGGTCGCCGGTGCCGGTACGGTTGAAATACTCGACCCTGATCTTATGAAACCCTTTCTTCAGGGCTATTTCGCCCGTCCGTTCCAAACGGGAATGTAATCCGTCATTATTCACCACTTTCATGTCATCGATATACAGGGCGCTACCGTCATCCGATTCCGTGTAAAAAGCATAAACAGCCGTCTGAGGAACGAGGATATATCCCGACCAGACAAACGCAAAATATTCCGGTTTGTTGGCGGACACGATAGTAAGATTATCGGCCAATCCCTGTTTTACGGGTTTCATCTTTTTAAAATCAGGCAAACTGTCGTACGATCCTTCGAAATATTTAAATCCGATGCGTGGTTGCGGGTTGGTGGTGGCTTTCGGCACATAGGCTCTTATTTTTCTGAATTCCCGGGTGGCGATACTGCTGACGGGCTTCCCATCGCGGTAACAGCGGGCTTTAATGACACATCCCCCTTTGATGACCAGCGGTTTCAGGTATTCCCGCGAGGTAGCGACAGGATCAGCGCCATCCATCGTGTACCGGATAATCACGTTGTCACGATCAGAAGCCAGGGCCACTTCCATTGAATCGACAAAAGTCCCGAAATCAGTACGAAATACCGGCGGTTCGGTAAGGTCGGGTTTCCCCTTCATGCTGACAGCCACCACCGGGCACAAGGTATCGGGAGTCTCAGCAGGGAGGCGGATGATCAGCATATCTTCCTGCCGGGTGGTCTTCAGCTTTACAGGTCCCTGTCCGGTCAGCAGGGTGGCATTCACCTGTTCATTCAGCAAGCCCGGAATCCGCAGATTGTTGTCCGCGGGCCAGTCGAAGATCTGAAAATAGAGGGTAGTGCCTTTGTCTGTCGATTTCCGGGTGCAGCGTCCCCAACCCAGGTCAGAGAATGGGTTTGCCTGTGTGCCGTAGATGGATTCTCCGTTCACGGCCATCCATTTCCCAATGACGGCCAACCGGTCGATGCTTTCCTGCGGAAAGACTCCTTCTGCTGTCGGACCTACATTCAGCAGGTAATTGCCTCCTTTGGAAACGATGTCGCACAACATGCGGATGATATCCTTCGCTGATTTGAAGTTTTTATCATGGCTGTTATATCCCCAATGGTCGTTCATGGTCATGCAGGTCTCCCAGTCGGTATCGGGCAGTCCTTTTGCAGGCACCTGTTGTTCGGGCGTTCCGAAGTCGCCGCCGAACATTCCGGCCTTGGTACTGCCTTCCATATCCATCCTTCCCGCTCCCACCCTGTTGTTGATGATGATGTCGGGCTGAATGCTGCGACAGTAATCGTACAGTTCTTTTCCATACTGCTCATTCCAGGTGGATTCCCACTCTCCGTCGAACCAAAGCACGCTGATATCACCGTATCGGGTCAGCAGTTCTTTCAACTGTGCCTTCAGATAAGTAAGGTAGCGGCTGAAGTCGGCTCCTTCGGTGGAGCGGGTTGTTTCCCAGGGACGGCGTGGCAGGTAGTCGGGATGATGCCAGTCCATGATGGAATGATAGAAACAGAATTTCAGCCCGTATTTCCGGCAGGCAGCAGCCAGATCGGTCATGACATCCTTGCCATACGGGGTATTCATGATGTCGAAATCCGTCAATTTCGAATCGAACATGCAGAATCCTTCGTGATGTTTGCTGGTGATGACAATGTATTTCATCCCGGCGTCTTTTGCCATCCTGACCCATTCATCAGCATTGAATTTCAGAGGATTGAAATGCGGCGGCAAGGTATCATACACTTCCAGCGGTATCTGTGCTGACGTGCGGATCCATTCGCCATACGATGTCTTTCCGTTCCACTCTCCGGCAGGGATGGAATAGAGGCCCCAGTGGATAAACATCCCGAAACGGGCATCACGCCACCAGGCCATGCGGGCATTGTGTTGCCCGGGAGTTTCAGTTTGCGGAAAAGCAGGGACAGCCGAAAAAATAAATAAAACAGCAAGCAGCAGAATCGTTTTTTTCATGATCGATTTTTTGAGAGGGTAAAAATACGGAAAAGTCAGGAAAATGAAAGGAGGTAGCGGAGGTTTGAAGGTCGGGAAAACACTTCCCAGTTCGCATTTGGTCTGCCTATCGCGCTTCGCATTTTACATTTCGCATTTGATCAGACACAGGTGCAGAGCACTGAACCAATTATCACCATGAACGAAGCAGTATCCAGGGAAACACATTCACATCTAATTGATTTAGTACATATTAAAAAAGTTATCAACAATTAAGCCGGATTAACATCTCTTTCCCTTAATATTCTCGACAGATCAAAACGTTAATTTAGAAATTCATGACGATTATCCGGAAATTCTCAGCGTTTATTTAGTTTTTGTCACAGTCAATTTTTTTTTGATTTTTTCTTTTTCTATTCCGAACTTTGTTAACCATCATACTAACGAATTCTATCTTTTTATTTCTATTTATGAACGCCTCTCTACCCCATAATGGCACCTTCACCCCGAATAACGTCTTCTCATTCATAAGGATGTCTTATCGCATGGCTGTAGAGAGAGAGAGAGAGAGAGAGAGAGAGAGAGAGAGAGTATAATTTCTCCGGTAAAAACACTTCTATTCCTTCCGATTCTCTTAAAAAAGAGCCTCCTTTTCCAATGGACAATGATTTTTTTGCACAGAATCACCATATACCAAAAGAAAGGAGGCAAGGGTAAATGTAAACAATAAAATGGAACTACTGACACAAATCCGCTTTTTTTCGGAAGCAATCGCTTTTGATAAAAAGGCGGTGCGCTCATTTAACAGAGAATGTGCGTAATAAAGTATCAATTTGATTATTTAGTTTTCAAACTTAAAAACCTTAAAAATGAAAAATATTATTAAGAAAGCATCTCTCTTAACCTTGCTGTTATTGGGAATTACCTGCATTTCAAACGCTAGCGTTACTGTTAGTTTTACTTTAACTATTAATGACTACGCGTCTCCTGCCTGGACACGTGATTATTGTGCTCAGGTCTATGTGATGGAGGGGAATGTTCAGCATTGCGTAGAACAATTGACTAAGTTAACCGTTGGTCCTAATCAGATCAGTTATGAATGCTATCTCCCGTATTCAGAAAGTGACCCGAATTATTCGATTATATGTAATGTTTGGAGAGAAGGTTATCCATTGATTGGAGCACAGGGTTCTGAATTACAACTTTATTTTAATCAAGTGATTAGCGGATTTACTAATGTTATAGTTAATATATATTAAACACACACATTAAGTCTGCTCATTATTCTGAAAGACGGGTGATTTACAAATGCTTTTATCACCCGTCTTTATATCTAAAAAATTTATAAATTATCAAATATTTTGTATTTTCGATTCTATAAAAACTCAAACCCTTAATAATGCGAAGCAGGTTCAAAAAAGCATGGCTAATTTTGCAAATATTCATGGTTCCTGCCTGGTCATTTTCCCAAGGAGAGTTCAATAATTGGTATTTTGGAAATGATGCAGGAGTTACTTTCAATTCCGGCATCCCGGTTTATCTTACAGACGGAGCCCTTTTATGTGCAGGGCATTGTGTAAGCGTTTCTGATTCTTCCGGCAGTTTCCTCTTTTCTTCAAATTCGTTTGGTGTAATTAACCGAAATCAGGAAGTGATGCCTGAAGGTCATCACCTTCATGGAGCAAGTACCAGCTTTTTTCAAACATCCTTTGTAGTTCAGAATCTCGAATCGACTAATCTTTATTACCTGTTTACTACCGATTTAGGCGGTTACGGTTTGGAATATTCGATCATCAATATGGAACTTGACGGTGGCTTGGGAGATATTGAACCCGGGCAAAAATGCATTCCGCTCCCGGGAATGACAAAAGCTATTGGAGCAGTAACCGGAACTCGTCATAAAAACAATAAATATGCATGGGTGGTTGTAAAGATTTCTGATACTAACAACAATAACTATGCTTCCTTCCTTATCAACTCATCCGGGTTGAATACCATTCCAGTATTAAGTAACAGTACGGTACCCGTTGAATTTTCCCCTTGTGAGATAAAAATTTCTCCGGACGGCGCTCATCTAATCCTTACCCGAAATGCTACTGACTTTTTTGAATTTTGTCAATTTAATACTAAAACGGGTCAGGTTAATCCTTTATTCCATTTTATGCCATCCCCATTTTCAGGAGATAGCGCTTCAACAGTTTGTGCCGAGTATTCCATTGATTCAAAATGCCTGTATGTGTGTATAAAACCTGCTAATACGGGACCCGGTTATCTTTTCCAATACGATGCTTCTCTCACCGATTCTGCCGCTTTTATGGCGAGTGAGTCTTTAATCGGGATTGTCCCAAAAAGATGTGCCATGCAATTGGCACCGGATTGGAAAATTTATTGTACCAACTATATGGCCGATTCGCTCCATGTCATCAATTATCCGAATATCCAAGGCCCGGGTTGTGATCTTCAAGTGAACGCTGTTTATTTGAAAAATAGAACTTGTACAGATGGATTACCCCAGTTTCTTCAGCGATATAAAGCCTATATCCATACAGAAGGTCAATGCCAGGGTGATTCCATTCACTTTTCCGGCGATATCTGGCCCCCGGCCGATAGCATCCGTTGGAACTTCGGGGATCCGGGCTCCTGGTCCAACAACTATTCCACTTTGTCAACTCCTGTTCACTTTTACTCGGTGCCGGGAGTATATACCGTCGAGTTGTACGTCCGGCATATCGATAATCGTACCGATACCTCCTGGCAGACAATTACCATCGTGGAAAGCCCACAGCCTGCTTTGGGTTCAGATACGTATATCTGCTACGGAGGATCCATCACGCTTGATGCCGGCTTCTGTTCAGGATGTACGTATCAGTGGGATAATCTCTCCACGGCGCAGCTGAACATCGGGAATAACCAGACATACACCGCCACCGATACAGGGATGTACATGGTGCAGGTAACCAACCCTTCCGGCTGCACCGGGTGCGATACGGTGCATGTTGCGATCAGCCCTGTCCCGGCGCTTACTACCTCGCCGCTCACCAAGCCTATCTGCTCCGGCGATTCTACCAACATCGTGCTTTCTTCGAATGTGCCGGCGGCTGTTTTCTCCTGGACAGCCTCGCTGACTTCGGGCAATATCACGGGTTTTTCTGCTGATTCCGGAACGATCATCAACCAAATACTTACGAACCACCTGGCTACACCGGGCGAAGTCACCTATTCCATTGTCCCGAAAGTGGGGAGTTGCATCGGCGACACCAGCCACTATACAGTCACCGTCAACCAGGGCGACTCGGTCGATGTTACCGTTGCGGCTTCCACGAATAATATCTGCGCCGGCGCTCCCGTCACCTTCATGGCTACGCCCGTCAATGGAGGCGCTTCCCCGCAATATCAGTGGCAGGTCAACGGGATCAATACCGGGACAAACAACCCCGATTTCACGTACACCCCGGCAAATGGGGACTTAGTCACGTGTATTCTCACTTCGTCGAAGACCGTCTGCATTTCCAACAATCCCGCTACTTCCAACGCGATTGCGATGGCGGTGAATCCGAATCTTCCCGTGAGCGTGAGTGTTTCGGCAACCACCGATACCGTCTGTGAAGGAACTCCCGTCACCTTCACGGCAACGCCCGTCAATGGCGGCGTTTCGCCCATTTATCAGTGGCAGGTCAACGGCATCAATTTGGTGTTGAACAGCCCCGACTTCACATATACCCCGTCAAACGGGGATATCGTGATTTGTATCCTTACTTCGTCGGAAATATGTACCGCGAATAACCCGGCGAACAGCATTCCGTTCACGGTAACGGTGAAACCGTATTTGCCTGTCAGTATCACCGTCACCCCTTCTGAAAACCCCTTCTGTCCGGGCAGTTCTGTCACTTTTACTACCACGACAACAAATGGCGGGGTCTCTCCCCATTATCAGTGGCAGGTGAACGGGAGTAACGTTGGTTTGAGCAGTCCCGGATTCACGTATACTCCGGCAAACGGCGATCTGGTGACCTGCATCCTTACTTCGTCGGAGCTTTGCACCACAAACAATCCCGCCGCGGGGAATGTGATCATCATGCAGGAAAACACCTCGTTGCCGGCTGGCGTGGCAATCACCGCCACCCCAAATCCTTTCTGTCCGGGTGCATCGGTGACCTTTTCTGCATCCCCCGTCAATGGCGGCACGGCGCCGTTCTATCAGTGGAAAGTCAACGGCAATAATGCCGGGACGAATGCTAATGTTTTTACCTGCACTCCGTCAAATAACGACAGCATCAGTTGCCTGCTAACCTCGAACCTGGCCTGCGTTTCGAACAATCCCGTGTACTCCAACCGCATCGTCATGAACGCCGCAGCGGTTCCTGTTGTGTCGTTCACTCCCTGCTTCGACACCATCACCACTACCAATGCAAAACCCATCAAACTCAAGGGAGGCATCCCGCTGGGAGGCACTTATTCCGGGGCCGGTGTGACCGGCAACGTGTATTATCCTTCTGTCGTAGGAACCGGAACACATATCATCACCTACTCCTACACCAATACCGCACTTTGTTCCGCCACAGCCAGTTTGACCATTCATCAGATGGCCTCATCCTCGATTCCCTGCGGTCAGCCCTTTACCGACATCCGCGATGGGGCCGTCTACCAGACCATTTCACTCGGCTCCCAGTGTTGGATGGCAGAAGATCTGCATTTTGGGAACTCCATTTCTACTTCCCTACATCAGTCCGACAACTGCCGTCCGGAGAAATACACCCACCCGGAATCCGTCTATCAGTGGGACGAATTAATGTCCTATGATCCGACACCGGCCAGTCAGGGATTATGTCCTCCGGGCTGGCATGTCCCCACCGAAGCCGACTGGAACGCTCTTTTTGCCAACTGGACCAACAGCGGTTTTGCCGGCAGTCCCCTGAAATACTCCGGTTTCTCCGGCTTTGATGGGATCCTCTCAGGCGTCCGTCACCACACCGTTCAATGGGATTATGCTGGATTTGCGGTGTTCTTCTGGTCTTCCACGGCTCACGGGCCTTACAAAGCTTGGGCGCACGGCCTGAACGAAACGGATCCGAGCGTCTCCGCCTACCCGGCGGCGAGGAGTAACGCCTTCAGTGTGAGGTGTGTTAGGGATTAATAAGCGAACCCATCGCACTTCGCACTGTTCAAATGTAAAATGTAAAATGCGAAATGTAAGGAGAGAAATATCATCTTACAATCATCACTTCTCCCTTGTTGGTCTGACGGATTTTTGAGTTGTCTTCGTACCAGATGACCCAGACGTAGTTGCCGGCGGGGCAGGGTTCTCCGTTCATCGTGCCATCCCAGGGTTGGTTGATGTCTGTAGTGGAGAAGACGACTTCTCCCCAACGGTTATAGATCCCGAGGTTGAACCGGGTAATGCTCCCGGCGGGGAGGCCGATGATCCGGAACTCATCGTTGAGCCCGTCGCCATTGGGGGTGAACGCAGTCGGGATGTAAGGGATTACATAAACGGTAACGCTATCGGTGAATTGTTGTCCGCCGCACAGGGTACAAGTCGCCACATAGGTAGTGGTGACACTGGGTGCAACGTTAATACTTTGGGAAGAAGAGATCAGTTTTTCATCCTGGTACCACGCGTAAGTGATCTTTTCTCCGGGCACTATCGGTTGGAGGTTATAATTGATGGCAGCCACCTGAAAGCTGTCGGCCGTGACCGGTGTGTATCTCCACCCCTCCATCCCGGCCGACCAGGAAGAGCCGTTTCGGCCGGGAACGGAAAAACCGAGATAGCCGGTAGCATTCTGTACGCCCAGCGTAGCGAGGTTCGACAGCCAGTCGCATGAAGGTTTGGACAGGATCTGATTTTCGATGGTGTTGGATCCTTCGTTCAGGATAATCTGGAAGGTAACAACGGAGTCCATGCAGGAATACATCGGTGTTTGACACCACATCACCACGAGACGATGGTTGAGTGTATCCCCGGTGGTGAGGTAGAAGATGTAAGGGCTACCGGCGATGATGGGGTTAAGGTCCTGGAATGGTCCGAGGATGCATGCTTTGGGATTGTAATCGGCGGCATTGGGGACGGCAAAAGCCTGGCGGGTACCTGCTGCGTTGGGGTTAGGGAGAAAACTGATCCATCCGTTCGCGCCAATGTAAAACTCGGTATAAATATCCCCGAAGAACGAGAAAGGGAACCCGATCGGGAATGGTCCTTCCACTCCGTCGTCCGAAATGGTCACCCCGGTGCCGATAAGTCCGTAAGTAGCTTTCAGGGTAACCGGGATGCCGGCATTTATCTCCACATCCTGTCCTGCCGAGAATTGCGGAAATGCACTATGGGACAACAACATCAGTAAAATGAAGAGAAAAGAAAAGCCAGGTCGTATTTCTGTCCGAATAAGCATGTGCAAAGTTGCCACTTTTAGCGAAATAAATCTTATTTTTGCGAATCAAAGATGATTTTTCATCAAACGCATTTAACACATATTAATTATCCTGTCATGAAAAAAGACACTGCCTTATTTAAGATCATCAAGAAGGAATTGAATCGCCAGACAAGTGGTCTGGAACTGATTGCCTCAGAAAATTTCGTCAGCGACCAGGTTTTGAAAGCCATGGGTTCATGCATGACCAACAAATATGCTGAAGGATACCCCGGTAAAAGATATTACGGAGGGTGTCAGAATGTAGACGAATCGGAGTTGTTGGCCATTGATCGTGCCAAGAAGCTCTTCAATGCCGAGTGGGTGAATGTTCAGCCTCATTCAGGGGCGCAGGCCAACATGGCTGTGCTCATGAGTGTATTGAAACCGGGTGACACGTTCATGGGTCTTGACCTGGCTCATGGCGGGCATCTTTCCCATGGATCGCCGGTTAATTCTTCGGGTATTCTGTACCATCCCGTAGCTTACCGCGTAGAAGAAAGCACCGGAGTTATCAACTACGATAAAATGGAAGAGACGGCGCTTCAGGCTCGTCCCAAGCTGATCATCGCAGGTGCTTCGGCTTATTCCCGTGATTGGGATTTCAAGCGCATGCGTGAGATCGCCGATAAAGTCGGCGCCATCCTGATGGCCGACATTGCACACCCGGCCGGGCTGATTGCCCGTGGGCTCCTGAACGACCCGTTGCCATGGTGTCATATCGTCACCACCACCACTCACAAGACCCTTCGCGGGCCGCGTGGCGGGATGATCATGATCGGTAAAGACTTCCAAAACCCGTGGGGTATCACTACACCGAAAGGCGAGATCAAGATGATGTCGCAGCTTCTCGATTCAGCCGTATTCCCCGGCGTCCAGGGCGGTCCGCTGGAACATGTGATCGCTGCCAAGGCCGTGGCTTTCTTCGAAGCGCTGTCGGATGAATACATGGATTATATTATCCAGGTAAAAAAGAACGCCGCTGTGATGTCCAAAGCTTTTGTCGACAAAGGTTACAACGTCATTTCCGGTGGCACCGACAATCACCTGATGCTGATCGACCTGCGGAAGAAATTCCCCGAAATCACCGGCAAGATGGTTGAAAACACCCTCGTGAAAGCCGATATCACCGTCAACAAGAACATGGTGCCGTTCGACAGCCGTTCTCCGTTCCAGACCTCGGGTTTACGCGTAGGAACTCCTGCCATCACCACCCGTGGACTGAAAGAAGAGCACATGCCTTTGATCGTGGACCTGATCGACGATGTCATCAGTCATATCGACAGCGAAGAAAAGATCATCACCGTCCGCAAGAAAGTGAATGAGATGATGGCCGAATTCCCGCTCTTTGCATGAAACGGCTCTACCTCTTGCGTCATGGCAAGTCATCAAAAGATGACCCGCGTCTTGTTGACGAAGAGCGATCGTTGACCCCGAAAGGAGTCAGGAAGACCCTATTGGTCACCGATTACCTGAAAAAGCAAGGGATCAGGCCCGACCTGATCCTTTCGAGCCACGCGGTCAGAGCGTATGAGACCGCCTCGCTGGTGGCTGCCGGTTTGGATTATCCAAAGGAACTGATCAGGGTGGATCGGAAGATCTATGACGGGTATTATGACCGGATCCTGGATATCATTTACGGGACCGAAAACAAGATTGGCTCGCTGATGATCGTCGGGCACAACCCGTCGATCACCCAGCTGGCCAACCTCTTTTTAAATCCCGGTATTGATGAGATGGTGACCTCTGCCATCGTCTCCATCTCTTTCAACACCGATGCGTGGGAAAAGATTCCATTGTGTGAAGCGACGAAGGAGTTTCTGGTCTATCCCAAACAGTTAAAGAAAAAATGAAGAAGAAACAGGACATCGAGCTGCTGAACCGGGAGATCAGCTGGCTCCATTTCAACGGGAGGGTACTGCAGGAAGCGGCAGATACCCGCAATCCCCTGTTGGAACGGCTCAAGTTCCTGGGGATCTTCTCCAACAACCGGGATGAATTTTTCAGGGTCCGCGTAGCCACCCTCAACCGGATGATGAAAGTCGATTCGGGGTATCATGACATACCGAATGATCCGCGAAAAATCCTCCGCGAGATCCTCTCCATCGTTCAAACGCAGGAAAAAAACTTCATCCGCATCTACGACGAGATCGTCAGTGAACTGGCTAAGCACGGCATTCACATCATCGACGAAACACACTTGTCGAAAGATCAGGGCACCTTTGTCCGTAAATATTTCCAGGAGAAGGTGCGGGTATTGCTTTTTCCGATGATGATCAGCAGCATCAAAGACATCTCGTCGCTGGTCGATAAATCCATCTACCTCGCCATCACCCTGGGACGCTCGGCCCAACCCGGCAAGACCGATTATGCCCTGATCGAATTACCAACCCGGCAGGTCTCCCGCTTCCTGATCCTTCCGGAAGAAGGGAACCACAAGTACGTGATCCTGCTGGATGACGTCATCCGTTTCTGCCTCGACGAGATCTTCTCTGTCTTCGGATATGACCGGTTTGCCGCTTACACCGTGAAAGTCACCCGTGATGCCGAGTTGGATATCGACACCGACGTATCCAAGAGTTTCCTCGAAAGCATGACGGAGAGCCTGAAACAGCGCAAGAAAGGGATTGCTGTCAGGTTCGTTTACGACCAGTCGATCCCGTCGGAATTACTGAAGATCATCCTGAAACGGGTGGATGTCACGAAAAAAGACCCCATCCGTGGCGGCGGGCGGTATCACAACTTCAAAGACTTCATGAGTTTCCCTAACTTCGGTCATCCGGAGCTCGAGTACAAGCCCATGCCTCCCCTGCCTCATAAGGACCTGCCCCGTAACCAAAGCATCCTGGCGGTCATGAGCCGGAAGGACATCATGCTGCATTACCCGTATCAGTCGTTCCAATACATCATCGACCTGCTGCGGGAAGCTTCCATCGACACCCGGATCAAGTCTATCAAAATGACCATCTACCGGGCGGCGAAGAACTCCAATGTGATCAATGCCCTGATCAACGCGGCCCGCAATGGCAAGTTCGTGACGGTTTATATGGAGCTGCAGGCCCGCTTCGACGAAGAGGCGAATATCTCATGGACCGAGCGTTTACGGGAAGAGGGCGTCAAAGTGATCCACAGCATCCCCGGGTTTAAGGTTCATTCCAAGCTGTTACTTATCCGGGGAAAAGAAAATAAAAAGGATTTGCTGTACTCCATGATCAGCACCGGAAACTTTAACGAGGATACGGCCAAAGTCTATGCCGACGACTGCCTGCTGACCTGCCATCCGCAGATCTGCGCCGACGTTTACAATGCGTTCCATCAGATGGAGACGGCCTACAAACCTTACAAATACAAAGCGCTGGTGCTTGCGCCCTTTTCGATGCGTAACTTCTTCATCCGGCTTATCCAACAAGAGATACGTAATGTGCGGGAAGGAAAAGAGGCCTGGATCATCATTAAACTGAATAACCTCGTGGATGAGATCATCATCCGGAAGTTATACAAAGCAAGTCAGGAAGGGGTAAAGGTCAAGCTTCTTGTCCGGGGTATCTGCGTCCTGGTGCCGGGCGTGCCGGGGCTCAGTGAGAATATCGAAGGAACCGGCATTGTCGATCGTTTCCTGGAACACTCACGGGTGCTGGTCTTCTGCAACGGCGGTGATCCTCAGTATTACATCACTTCGGCCGATTGGATGGTGCGTAATTTCGACAACCGGATTGAAGTAGCCTGTCCCGTTTTTGATCCGGAAATCCGGAAAGAGATCCGGGCGATGCTTGAACTTCAGATGGCCGACAACGTGAAAGCGCGCATCATCGGGTATAAAGAACATAACGTGTACAAAACCAGCCCCGGTGATCCCGTCAAATCGCAGACAGAGACCTACAGGTATTTTCAAAAAGCATGCTCCGGAAACTGATATCAACAATGAATTAAACCTTTCCTATCAATATCCGGGATAAAAAGTTATTTTTGCAGCCGATAACTGAATAGCAGCATGCTGATGCTGAAGAAGATCCTCAATATCCTCCTGAACAAGTACCTGATAACGACAGTTGCGTTCGTTGTCTGGCTTTTCTTTTTCGACAGCAACAACATGATCATGCAGCAAGATCTGAAGTCCAAGCTGAATGATTTGAAAGAAGAAAAGCAGTTTTATCTTGACGAGATCAGGAACGATTCAATCCTTACTCGCCAGCTCCTCACCGACACCGCCGCTTTGGAAAAGTTCGCCCGTGAAAAGTACCTGATGAAGAAAGAGGGAGAGGATGTCTTTTTGATGATTGACACTACAGCGGATCAACATCCACAATGATCCGGACCCGGGCAAACTCCTTCTTCAGGTAAAATTGTTGTAACACTTCCAGCAATAGTTGCTTTTTTTCGGTCAACCCCGGGGCGCGTTCGATTTTTACCAGAATCTGCTTGATGTAATAGTTCATGACCCTGGAAACCAGCGGGTACTCAGGTCCCAGGATATTTTTCCCGAAGTCCTTCCGGAGGATGTCGGCCAGATAACGGGCGGCCTTGTTCAGCAGGTCGGGATCCTTGTGTTTCAACCGGAGCATAATGAGCCGGTAGAACGGCGGATATTTGAATTTATACCGGTCGGTGAGTTGCCCGATATACATAGAAGCGTAATCGTTGTTCAACACATCCTGAATGATGGGATGGGCAGGTTTCCAGGTTTGGATGATGACTTTTCCCCGTTTGTTCTTCCTTCCGGCGCGTCCGCTCACCTGGGCCATCATCTGGTAACCACGTTCCAGGGAACGGAAATCGGGATAGCTGAGCATGTTATCGGCGTTCAGCACGCAAACGGTACTAACATGATCGAAGTCAAGCCCTTTGGTGACCATCTGGGTACCGACGAGAAAATCGATCTGTCGTTCTTCAAAAGCGTTGATGATGTTTTGGTGAGCGTTTTTCTTGCGGGTTGTGTCGAGATCCATCCGGGCGATACGGGCTTGCGGAAAAAGTATCTGCAGGTCTTCTTCGATCCGTTCGGTACCGAATCCTTTCATCCGGAGCGACGTGCTTTTACATTCGGGGCACACTTCCGGGACGTTCATCACATAACCGCAGTAATGGCAGCGAAGCTGGTTGGATTTTTTATGATAGACCAGGGTGACGTCGCAGTTCTTACAAGAGGGCATCCAGTGGCAGGTGTCGCATTCGATACGCAACGAAAATCCGCGCCGGTTCTGAAAAAGAATGGCCTGTTCCCGGTTTTTCAGAGCCGTTTCCAGCTGTTCGATCAGGACAGAGGAAAAATGTGATTTCATCTTTCCTTCGCGTAACTCTGCCCGGATATCGACGATGATATTTTCCGGCATCTGAAGATTGCCATACCTGACGGAAAGCTCTGTCAGCCCGTACTTTCCCTGTTTCGCATTAAAATAGCTTTCCAGTGAAGGCGTCGCCGACCCCAGGATGGTATTTCCCTGGTGCAGATGCGACAGGTAAACCGCGGCGTCGCGGGCATTATAGCGGGGAGCGGGATCCATCTGTTTGAAAGAATAATCATGCTCCTCATCCACGATGATCAATCCCGGATCAGCCAGCGGGAGGAAGAGCGCAGACCGTGCTCCGAGGATCACGTCGTATTTCCCTTCCAGCGTATGTTTCCACACCTCTGCCCGTTCCAGCTCACTCAGTTTGGAATGATAGATACCGATCCTGTTCCCGAAATATTTCTCCAGCCGGTTGATGATCTGGGTGCTGAGTGCAATTTCCGGGAGCAGGTAGAGCGCCTGTCTTCCCCGGCCTATGGCTTCGCGGATGAGTTGAACGTACATCTCTGTCTTACCGCCGGAAGTCACGCCATGAAGCACGACCACTTCCTTTTCCCTGAACTTTTGCCGGATCGATTCCAGCGCTGTCTCCTGCGCCGGTGAAAAAGCAATGGATTTGGGTTTCACCGGTTTGTCCGGTTGATCGCTCCAATCGGCAGGTCTGGTCACCATCAGGAAGACCTCTTTCTTCACGAGGGCATCCAGGGCGGCGACGCTCTGCCCTGTTTCCTTGAGCAGGACCGATCGCATGACTGAAACACCTTTGCCGGGAGTGTATCTCGATAGGCGGACGAAAGCGACCATCAGGTCAAGTTGTTTCCGGGCCCGTTTTTCCAGCGAGTCGAACAGCTCTTTCATCCGTTGTTCGTCCTTATCGTAATCCTCCGTCAGCAGGACCCATTTTTCGGTGCGGGGTTTGACCTTCTCGGTAAGTTCTTCTTCCAACAGGATCATTCCCTTCTCATGCATCGTCTTCACGAGGGGGATCACCTTCTGCTGATCCAGTATCCGGGCGGCTTCCGAGATCGTGAGTGCATCGTGGTACCGGAGCGCTTCCGTGAGCAGTTCTTCTTTTTCGTTGAGTTCCACGCTGTCAGGATCCCATTCCGGGTTGAGAAGCATCTTCGTCTCGCTGGCCAGCTTCAGGGCCGAAGGCAGGGCGGCGTTCATCACTTCGCCGACCGTGCACAGGTAATAACCGGCCATCCATTCCCAGAAAAGAAACTGTTTTTCAAAGACCACGGGAGAAGCATCCAGGATGGAGAGGATGTATTTGGCGGTTTGTTTCTTTGGCACTTCTTCATGGACACGCCTCACCAGGGCGGTATATATCTTCCGGTTGCCGAACTGCACGACCACACGCACTCCGGGCTTCACCTGGCCATTCATGTCGAAGGGGACGCGGTAGGTGAACATCCCTGCCACCGGCAGCGGCAGGATCACATCAACGAAGAGAGTAGTCCGTTCCAAAAAAAGATGACCGTTAGATAGCGAGGATTCTGGAAACCTCCAGCATATTGAAAAGAAATTCTTTCTTCTTATTTACCGCTTCTTCAAAAGATGTCAGAACGACATTTTTATCCACCATGCCGGCCATCACCCCTTTCTTTCCTTCCAGGAGAGCCACTATAGCAGAGTAGCCCAGGATGGAAGCGAGGTTCCGGTCGTTTGCCGTAGGAGCGCCTCCCCGTTGGATATGGCCCAGGATGGTGACCCGCGTGTCAATATGCGGAAGTCTTTCCCTGACCTTGGCGGCGATCTCGTAAGCGCCTCCTTCATCATCCCCTTCCGCGACAATAACGATCCCCGATGTTTTGTTTTTGCCCATGTCGTATTTGAGAACGCGGGCGAGGTTATCGGGATACGTCTTTGTTTCGGGGACGAGAATGAACTCAGCCCCGGCGGCGATGCCGCTGTACAGCGCCAGGTAACCGGAGTCACGGCCCATCACTTCAATGAAGAAGAGGCGGTCGTGCGAGGTGGCGGTATCGCGGATCTTGTCTGCTGCATCGAGAACCGTGTTCACCGCGGTATCAAAGCCAATGGTGAAGTCAGTGCCGTACAGATCGTTGTCGATGGTGCCCGGGAGACCGATGATCGGGTAATCGCTGTATTCGGAAGCAAATTGGATCGCTCCGGTGAAAGTACCGTTTCCACCGATCACCACCAGCGCATCAATCTTGTTTTTCTGCAAGTTTTCGTAGGCAATCCTTCTCCCCTCTTCCGTCAGAAACCGCTGGCTGCGTGCTGATTTGAGGATAGTTCCACCGCGCTGAATGATATTGGAGACCGAACGGCTTCCCATTTTTTCGATCGTACCGTCGATCAATCCTTCATACCCGCGATAAATCCCGTAAATATCAAGACCGTTGGAGACGCCTGTACGCACCACGGCCCTGATGGCTGCGTTCATCCCCGGAGAATCGCCACCGGAGGTCATAACACCGACAGACTGAATTTTTGCCATAGCTGGATTCTTTTTAAACGGATAAAATTACAAAATAAAACAGGGAAATGGCTACTGATTACCGCTTGACTTATGTTCTTTCAGGGTCCCTTTGAAAAGGTCGTACCCCATAAACCGGCATTCCAGGGGACCATTGTAGATCTTTATCTTTTTCGAGGGTTTCAGGCCGATGAATTTCATGGCTTCCAGGTCGGCAGAGATGATCCATGCCTGGTAACCGCCATAAAGTTTCTTCAGGGTATCGCCGATGGAGCGGTAAAAGGCGACGGAATCATCCAGCTTAAGCCGTTCGTCATACGGCGGATTCATAATGATCATGCCTTTTTCATACGGTGGTTTGGTGGTATGGAAGCCTGATTTCTGCAGGGTGATCAACGACCCGGTGCCGGAATAGCGAAGGTTCATCAAGGCTCCGTCGATGGCGCGCAAAGAGCTGTCGGCTCCCCGTATCTGTGACTCCGCCGGGATGATCTGTTCATCTGCTTCCTTTTTTACTTTGTCCCAAAGATCCTGATCGAAATTCTTCCACTTCATGAACCCGAAATCTTTCCGAAAGAATCCGGCCGGAGTACGGGTGGCCATCAACGCCGCTTCGATAGGGATGGTCCCCGACCCGCACATCGGGTCGTACAAGGGCACCGAAGGATCCCAGCCGGACAGGCGAATGAGGCCGGCAGCCAACACCTCGCTCAAAGGCGCCTCACCGGCGCGTTTCCGGTATCCCCGTTTATGAAGCGTGTTGCCCGAGCTGTCGAGAGAGACCGTGCAGGCATTTCCCCTCAGATGGATGCTGATTCGCAACGAAGGATCCTGCAGATCAACGGATGGTCTTGTGCCGAACTTCTCCCGCAAACGGTCGGCGACAGCGTCTTTCGAGCGCTGGGCGACAAACAGGGAGTTGGTAAAGGCACTGTCGCTGATCACTGCATCGACAGCCAATGTCCCTGACGGATCCAACCAGTCTTCCCAGGACATCTCTCTCAGACGGGCGTACAGATCATCCTGACCGGCAATCTCGAATTCCTCTACCGGGACAAGAAACCGCAAGGCGGTGAAACTGCAATAATTCACTTTGTATAAGAGGCGGATATCCCCTCTGAATTCCACGGCACGGGTAAGAATTCGCGTATCTGTGGCGCCCAGGGAGCGGAGTTCACGCTCCAGCACCTCCTCAAGTCCCGAGATTGTCTTGGCTAAAAAAATCCGGTTGTCAGTTTCAATGTTCATTGGCGTTGCAAAGGTATTTAATTATCGGGTCTGAACAGGGGATGAAATTAATTCCGTATGTTTGGGGAACCATCGATACCCCTGCAAACTCTATGCTGCAAACGAAAGTCCCCTGTCTGATATCCCTGCTGCTGCTCGTTGTTCTGCCCGTAGCTTCTTTTGCCCAGATCTTCCATGTGTCGGGGACGGTCGTTGATTCGAAATCACACGAACCGCTTGCCTTTGTCAACATTGTGATCGAAGGCAGTCAAGCCGGAGGCACCACCGATATCGACGGACATTTCCGGCTGCATGATTCCCGGAAGATCACCAACCTGAGACTCTCGTATGTCGGCTATGAATCGCTGATGTATCCTGTCGGGACAAAAACGGAGAACCTGGTGATCTTCCTGAAAAGAAAACAGATTGAACTGACCGAAGTCGAAATCCTGCCCGGAGAGAATCCCGCCCATCGCATCATGCGGAACGTCATCGACAACCGCGATCTCAATGACCCGGAGAAACTGTCCTCTTTTTCGTACACCTCGTACGACAAGACTGTTTTTTCGATCGATGCCGATTCCACCTTGAAACTTTCCGCCGCCGACACTACCACAAGAGGTAATCATTCGCTGGTGACCGTCAATATCAATTCTCCTGCTGATTCCCTCAGATCGGACAGTCTGGTGAACGACTCCTCCCTGCAAGCCATTGAGAAGCTAATCAGCCAGCAGTACCTGTTTATGATGGAGAATGTGACGAAACGGAAGTTCATGGCCCCGGATAAAAACTACAACGAGGTCATTGCCACGAAGATGTCGGGTTTCAAAGACCCGATCTTTGTCTTCCTCACGACCCAGATCCAGTCGTTCTCTTTCTATAAGCCCTTCATCACCATTTTCCAGACATCCTATGTCAATCCGGTGGGTACCGGGAGCCTGTCAAAATATTTCTTTAAGATCGAAGACACTACGTACACCGGGAAAGACACCGTGTTCATCCTCTCCTTCCGGCCAAAAAAAGGGACGAATTTTATGGGTCTGAAGGGAGTGATCTCGATCAACACCCGTAAATGGGCCATCCAGAACGTGATTGCGGAACCTGCCGGAGACAACAGCGGCCTCTCTATCAGAATACAACAGATGTATGAACTGATTGACGACACCTGGTGGTTCCCTGTTCAACTCAATACCGATTTATTCCTGAAGAACATTCAAATAGGACCCTATATGGCGGTCGGCAGCGGGCGTTATTATATCCGCGACATCGTATTAAATCCCGATCTGGTGAAGAAAGAGTTCAACCACCTGGATATCGAGGTCGATCAAGAAGCCACTGACCGCAGCCGGGAGTATTGGAACCAGTATCGCACTGATTCCCTCTCATCCAGGGAAGAACGCACCTACCGGGTTATCGACAGCCTGGGACAGGAAAATAACTTCGACAACCTGGCTAAAACCTTCAAGACCCTCATGGAGGGACAGATTCCGTGGGGGCCGGTCGCCATCGATCTGGATAAATTTCTCGGATACAACCCGTACGAAGGGTGGATCGCCGGGCTGGGACTGCATACCAGCACGAAGTTCTCAAGACGGCTCCGCTTCGGAGGATATTACCGGTACGCGTTTGCCATCAGCGAGAGCAAATACGGCGGCGACGCCGGTTTCCTGATAAACAGGCGGAACGATGTCAGGATCGCCGGATACTATTTCAACGATCTCACCGAATCAGGCAGCGTACGATTTTTCGACGATCACATCACGATCATCGGAGGGGAATACCGGCAATTGTTATTACGGATCCTGGATAAAACCGAATCGGCGGGACTGTCGTTCGGGTTCAGAACCCGGAAATACCTTTTGGCCAATGTTTTTCTCAACTGGTCGCATAAAAGGACCGAAAACGCAGCGCTGGCCACGGATATCGGTAATGTAACCCTGCTCGACGATGATTTCATCTTTACGGAAGCAGGACTCGGGTTGAAATGGGCGTATGGCGAAAAATTCATGCAAACCCCGGAAAACAAAGTGTCACTGGGCACCCGTTACCCTACTGTCTGGCTGCAATATACCCGGGGCCTCAGCGATGTGCTGGGTGGAGAATTCGACTACAACCGTTTGGACCTGAAGATAGAAAAGACATTTCCGATTAAGTTTCTGGGCAAGAGCACATTGCGACTGAATGCCGGGTATATCGACCGTTCCATACCCGCCTGTAATCTGTTTGACGGTCATGGCAGTTACCGGGAATTCACGGTTTTCTCTCCCTTCAGCTTCGCTACGATGCGGATGAACGAATTTTTGAGTAATGGTTACGCTGCTTTGTATCTTTACCACGATTTTGAGGATTTGCTGATCAAAGGAAGAAAATGGTTCCATCCCGAATTTGCGATCGCGCAGAATATCGGGTTCGGTTTCCTGGAGCACCCGGAGCACTACTCCTTTTTCCGGCCGGATGGGCCCCGCGAGATGAGCCTTGGCTATTATGAATCCGGGCTTCTCATCAACAACATCATGAAGATCAGTTTCCTGGAGATCGGAGGCGGAGTCTTCTACCGCTGGGGGCCGTATTCCTTCCCGGCAGCACACGACAACTTCGCTTATAAAATCAGTCTTTTCATCCCGTTAATCAATCAATAAGGCCATGTTGAAAGAATTAGTTAAAAAGCATCAGTTGTTTTTTCTGATCCTCGGAGTCCTGGTCACCGGATTTCTGCTCTGGTATTTTGCCCCCATCGTGATCTGCGTCCTCATCGCCGGCGTGCTGATGATCATCGGGCGACCTGTCGTCGACTGGCTTGACCGGCTGAAAATCCGTCGTTTCAGGATGCCCCGGGGACTCAGCGTGACCATCACCCTCCTTCTCATGGTCACTTTCATGCTGGGGCTTCTTGCCTTCATCATCCCGCTGATCGTGAAAGAGATCAACATGCTTGTCGCCATCAACCCCCGACAGTATATTCCCTATTTCAGCCAGGAGCTCGACCGTCTGCAGCCTTACCTGGTGCAATACGGCATCCTGGCCCAGGACGAGACCATTGTCAGCTATTTCCAGGGAGCCCTGATGAAGTTCCTCAATGTCCACATGATCTCCGGCCTCCTCGGGAACATCTTCTCCATTGCCGGTCAGATCATGTTTTATGTTTTTACCACCCTTTTCCTGACTTTTTTCTTCCTGTTGAAACGGAATATGCTCCGTAATTTCATTTTGTCGCTCTTCCCGCAACATTATGAGCAGAAAGGCCGGAACATCCTGTATTCAAGCAAGCAACTGTTGTCGCGTTATTTCATCGGGTTACTGGCAGAAGTGATCTCCCTATCGATCCTCGTCTCTGCCGGATTGATGATCATTGGCGTCAACGGGGCCGTTCCCATCGGCTTCTTTGCCGGTGTGATGAACATCATTCCGTACCTCGGTTATTTCATTGCCACGGTATTAGGCATCCTGCTTGCCATCACGGGAGTGATCAGCACGGGAGTCCTCACCTCCGTTCTTCCCATTGCCATAAAGACCTTGGCAGTTTTTGTCATTGCCAACCTGATCGACAACAATCTTCTTCAGCCGTTTTTCTTCGGAAAAAGTGTGAAAGCCAGCCCGGTAGAGATCTTTCTGGTGATCATTGCCTCGGGATTTGTCGGTGGGGTGATCGGGATGATCGTTGCTGTACCGGCTTACACGTTCATCCGTATTGTAGCCCGTGAGTTTTTCAGTGAATTCCGGGTTGTCAGGAATCTTACCAAAGAAATGTAATCCAACATCTTCACCCAACTATACATGCTGTTCCTACGATATTACAATATAATCCGGGTTGTTACAGGATACCTGCTGTCGCGCATGACCCACCGGCCTATTCAGTCAGGGATGCCCATATCCTTTTCGGCTGAGCCGACGACGCGCTGCAACCTGCACTGTCCCGAGTGTCCCACCGGGAGACGCGAGTTGTCGCGCGATAGTGGCACCATGGATTTAGCCTTGTTCCGGAAAGTGGCGGATGAACTTAGCCGTCACGCGTTGTATCTCACCCTGTATTTCCAGGGAGAGCCTTTTCTCCATCCCTCTTTCTTTGATATGGTGAGATATGCGAAGTCGAAAAAGCTCTTCATCTCCACCTCCACGAATGGCCATTTCCTCGAACCCGCTCCCGCGATGGAGACAGTCCGTTGCGGTCTCGACCGGCTGATCGTCTCGCTGGACGGCGCCACGCAGGAGTCTTATTCCGCCTACCGGCGAGGAGGAGATTTTCATAAAGTCGTCAAAGGACTTCATCATCTTGCTGATGCAAAAAAATCGATGAAGGCTTCCCACCCTTCCACCATTGTCCAGTGTCTCCTCCTTCGGTCCAACCAGCACGAAAAAAAACAAATACGGAAGATTGCGAAGGAAGTGTCGGCGAAGATGACCTTCAAGACGGCTCAGTTTTACGACTTTGAGCACGGAAATGAGCTGATGCCCGATCAGGAAACTGATGCCAGGTACAAGTTGAAGAGTGACTCGGCAAACTCCGGGTATGTCATCAAGAATCCCATGCCAAACAGCTGTTTCAGGATGTGGAGTTCGTGCGTGATCACCTGGGACGGCTTGGTGGTGCCGTGTTGTTTTGATAAAGATGCATCGCATGTGATGGGCGATCTGAAAAAGCAGTCGTTTGAGGAGATCTGGAAAGGGGAAAAATACCGTGAATTCCGCCGACAGCTTTTATCTGACCGGAAAAGAATCGAAATTTGCAAAAACTGTTCACAAAAGTATTGATATGTTACTGGAAGCATGCGTTAACTCTGCCATTTCGGCTGTTGAAGCGATGAAAGGGGGCGCCGACCGTGTTGAGTTGTGCGAAAACATGGCCGAAGGCGGGTGTACTCCGTCAGCCGGCACTGTCAGGTACGCGGTACGTCACCTTCACATCCCTGTGTTTGTGATGATCAGGCCCCGGGGCGCTGACTTTTTATATAATGAAGCCGAGTTTGAGATCATGAAAGAGGATGTGGTCGTAGCCAAAGAGTCGGGAGCCTCCGGTGTCGTCTTCGGGATCCTCACCGACGACGGGAAGATCGACGCTGTCAGGATGGAAGAACTCATACGGCTTGCCCGTCCCATGGGCATCACCTGCCACCGGGCCTTTGACATGACGAGCGATCCCATAGAAGCGCTGGACACCCTGATCCGGCTGGGAGTCGACCGGGTACTCACCTCCGGACAGACCGACAGCGCCCTGACCGGCGCTCTGCTCATCCGTGAATTGATCCGGCATGCATCCGGACGCATCCTCATCATGCCGGGACACGGCATCAAAGAACACAACCTGGAACAGGTCATCCGCGCTACCGGCGCCTCCGAATTTCATCTTTACCTGCCGAAAAAAGTAAGAAGCTCCATGCATTATGTCAGGGAGGAGGTAAAAATGGGCAATCCCGATCTTTCCGAATACGATCATACGATCATCGATCACCAGAAGATCAGCCGGGCAAAAGAAATCATCCGTTCATTCAATTCATCATCGTTATGAAAAATTCGTTAATGCATCCATCTATCCGGTTATTCGTTCCTTCCATCGCAGCCTTCCTGTTGCTGGTCGTTTCTTTTTCAGCCACCGGACAGGATCCTGTTCAAAAAGATTGGGAAAATCCGCAGCTGACGGGCATCAACAATGAACCTCCGCATGCCACCTTCTATCCCTTTTCCGATCTTTCCACTGCCTTGAAAAACGACCCTTCGCAGTCACCTTTCTACAAGAGTCTCAATGGCACCTGGAAATTCTTCTGGTCGGAGAACCCCGACAGGCGCCCGACGGATTGTTTCCGTGAAGGATATGACCTGTCGGGATGGAAAGACATCCCGGTTCCGTCGACCATCGAAATGCAGGGGTACGGATATCCTGTTTACACCAACAGCGGGTATGAATTCGAACACCTGATGAAACCGTTGCCTCCTTATGTCCCTAAAGAATATAACCCTGTCGGCACCTACCGTACGGAATTTACCATCCCGGAAGGATGGCGCGATCACGAGGTTTTTCTTCATTTCGACGGCGCCAAATCCTTCACTTATGTGTATCTGAACGGGAAACGCGTAGGCATGGGGAAAGATGCCAAGACACCGGTTGAATTCAATGTGACTGAATACCTGAAGGAAGGGAAGAACGTACTGGGTGTGGAAGTCTTCCGGTGGTGTGACGGCACCTACCTGGAATGCCAGGACATGTGGCGCATGAGCGGTATCAACAGAGATGTTTATCTTTATGCCGCAACACCCGTCAGGATCCGCGATTTCCAGGTCGTCTCCGGTCTGTTCTCTGATTACAAGCACGGCTCGCTGAATGTGAAAGTGATCCTGCAGCATTTTGTTTATAAAGATCAGATGGAAACGACCGGCGAGGCGCACTGCACAGTAGGCATCGCGCTGTATGCTTCTCCGCAGGACGCCGTCCCTGTTTTCAGCGAGACCCAGGAAACGGTTGTCGACCGCGGGACGGAAGACACCGTCTTCTTTGAGAAATTTATTCCGGATGTAAAAAAATGGAGTGCAGAATATCCCAACCTGTATACCCTCATCATCACCCTGCAAACCGGGCAGGGACAAGCGCTTCAGACAACCAGCTGCCGGACCGGGTTCCGCACCTCGGAGATCAGGAACGGACAATTGCTGGTGAATGGCGTTCCGGTAAGGCTGAAAGGAGTAAACCGTCATGAGCATGATCCGCTGACCGGGCACGTGATCTCACGCGAATCCATGATCAGGGATATCCGGCTGATGAAGGAAGCGAACATCAACACGGTACGCACCTGCCATTATCCCGATGATCCGTTATGGTACGATCTCTGCGACGAGTACGGCCTTTATGTGATCGACGAAGCAAACATCGAATCGCACGGCATGGGTTACTCGCCTGATAACACCCTCGGCAACAAGCCTGAGTGGAAAGCAGCTCACCTCAACCGTACGCAGCGCATGGTGGAACGCGACAAGAACCACCCGTGCGTGATCATCTGGTCGCTGGGAAACGAGGCCGGCAACGGATGTAATTTCACCGCCACCTACGACTGGATCAAGAACCGTGATAACAGCCGGCCCGTGCAGTACGAACGGGCCCTCCTCGCCTCGAATACAGATATCTATTGCCCCATGTACGATGGCATCCGGAGCCTGAAATGGTACGGATATACCCGTCAGGGCCGTCCGCTGATCATGTGTGAATATGCCCATTCCATGGGGAACAGCACCGGCAATCTGCAGGATTACTGGGACATGATCGAGAAATACCCGCAACTTCAGGGCGGATGCATCTGGGACTGGGTGGACCAGGGAATCAGCAGCGTTGACTCTGCCGGCCATCCTTTTTACGCCTTTGGCGGGGACTTTGGACCCGCCGATGTCCCCAGCGACGGCAACTTCTGCTGCAACGGCATCGTCGCTCCCGATCGCACGCCGCATCCCGGATACTATGAAGTGCAAAAAGTATACCAGTCGGTAAAATTCGCCGCCGTTGACCTTTCGAAATATGAGATCAATATTGAAAACAAGTACGATTTCTTCGGATTGGAAGGGACACTTTTCGACTGGGAGATAACGGCCGACGGAGTGCCCATTGCTGTGGGCCAACTGCCTGCCATGACGATCAAACCTAAAGGCAGCCAGATGGTCACGATCCCGGCACCTCGTTTCAAAGTTCAGCCGGGAGCCACCTATTCCCTGACCATCCGGTGCCGGCTCAACAACGACCTCGGGCTCTTGAAGAAAGGGCATGCCCTCGCGTATGAGCAGTTCCGCTTACCGTTGCAACTGGCCGCGACACCCGTTTCCCTGGAAAAAGTCAAAGCGCTCGACTGTCATAATAAAGATAAAAAGATCGTGATCGAGGGGAAGAATTTTTCGGTGCAGTTTGATAGTCTGACCGGAACCTTGGTTTCGTTGAGACTGGATTCCACGGAGTTCATCGTGAACGGGTTCGTTCCCAATTTCCGGAGAGCTCCCACCGACAACGACGTCGGCAACCAGTTGTACAAACGGTGCAGGGTATGGTTTGATGCCACCGACCGTCGTGTGACCCGTCATGTGGAAGCCACCCGCCTCTCTCCGCAGGAAATCAGGGTGGCCGTGGGGCTGACTTTCCCCGACGTCAAAGGCAAGGAACAGATCATTTATACTGTCCTGGGCACTGGCGATATCCTGGTGTCGGTAACCTTCAACCCCGCTACGGAAGATCTTCCCGAGATACCTCGTATCGGACTTAATTTTCAGGTAAATCCGCAGTTCAACAAGGTAGAATACCTTGGAAAGGGTCCGTACGAAAACTATAGCGATCGTTGCACGGCCTCTCTTTTCGGACATTATTATACGACTGTCGACAGCATGTTCACCCCATATGTCCGTCCCCAGGAAAACGGATACCGGACAGGCGTCAGGTGGTTCACGCTCACCGGCGACGGAAACACGGGGCTGATGATCGCCGCCGATTCGCTCCTCTGCTTCAGCGCGCTTCCTTACACGTATCACAACATGAAAGGCTTTATCCAGGGAGGAAAGCATCCCTCGGATATGCAAAAGCAGCCTTTCGTCGATGTGAATGTCGATTACGGTCAGCAAGGCGTAGGTGGCGATGACAGTTGGGGAGCAAGGACCCATCAGGAGTACCTGCTGCCCTGTAAGTCTTATTCCTATTCATTCAGAATAAGACCCTTTATCATCGGCAAAGAAGATCCGGGGATGTTAGGTCGTCAGTCTTTCTCTGCACCGGCTGGCAAAAAGTAACAGATTATTCTTCGTACCTTTGCCTAAACGCCATTTCTGTCACATGCTGTACCATCCCTCAGCAGTCTGCGCCCATTTCTGCACCGACGTACCCGTTGGTGAGATACGGCCCGTTACAAGCGGCCATATCAACGACTCGTACGTGGTGATGTCGCATACTGACGGCGTCCCCTCTTTCCTGCTGCAGCGAATTAATCATGACATCTTTAAAGATGTGGAGGGGTTGATGCAGAATATCTCAACCGTGGTGGCGCATATCAACGGGCGTATCCACTCAGCTGCAGAAGCCTGCCGCTTTGTTCCCCTGCGTCTGATCCCGGCGGATAACGGCCGGATGTATTACCGCGATCCGGAAGGAAACTTCTGGCGGATGTATAATTACATTGCAGGAAGCCGGAGTCACGACCTGGTCGAGAATGCAGCCCTGGCAAGAGAAGGAGGGAAAGCTTTCGGGACGTTCCTGCGCCTCACCTCCGATCTGGATGGATCATCGCTGAATGAGACCATTCCCCGCTTTCACCATATCGGCATGCGTCTGCAGGCTTTTCGGGAAACCGCAGGAAAAGACCCGGCAGGACGTGCGGCAGCGACCCGCGATGAGATCCGGTTCGTGGAAGAGCGTTCCACGGAGATGATGGACATTCTGCGGCTGGGCGAATCCGGAGAGATACCGCTGCGGGTGACTCACAACGACACCAAGTTTAATAATATTCTGTTCAACGACCGCGGAGAAGCCGTCTGCATTGTCGACCTGGATACCGTGATGCCGGGATACAGCCTGTATGACTTTGGCGACGCTATCCGTACGGGAGCCAGCGCCGCTGCCGAAGACGAACCGGATCTGTCGAAGGTAGATCTCCGGTTAGACTTGTTCGCCGCCTATGCCGAAGGATATCTTTCTGTTGCCGGTCCGCTCCTCGTTCCCGCAGAGATCCGTCGTCTGGCTTTCTCGGCACGCCTGATGACCTACATCATCGGGTTACGTTTCCTGACCGATTATCTTGATGGAGATCATTATTTCAGGACCGGATACCCCGGGCACAATCTCGTCCGGGCCCGTTCACAGTTCCGGTTAGTCCGGAAAATGGAAGAGCATACCCATCAAATGGAACAAATCATTTCACACCTTTCTTAAAAAAGATGAAAACAAAATCGCTTCTACTCATTGCACTGGCGATCGTCGCCACCCTGACTGCCGGCGCCAAAGAAAAAAAAGACGTCACCCCTGCCACCGGCATCGTTCCTGCTCCGGTGAAAGTCACCATGAAGAAAGGGTCGTTCCAGATCGGGGAATCCACCCCGCTGGTGATCAACGACAGGGATACTGACCTGAAGAACTGTGCCCGGATTTTTGCCGATCAGCTGGAAGCCGCAGGAGGCCCGCGTCTGGCGGTGAGAGGCTCCACCGACAACATGCCGCTACCCGGAGCCATCATCTTCGAAAAGAAAAAAGCCAATGGTAAAATTCCGAAGGAAGGATACAAGATCGTGGTGAATAAGGATGAGGTGAGGATCACGGCCGAAGATGGGCCCGGATTGTTCTACGCCACACAGACCTTGTTCCAACTCCTGCCTCCCGACATCTGTAAATTATCCAAACCTGCCCGTGGCCGGATCTGGGAAATTCCCTGTACCGAAATCTTCGATTACCCTCGTTATCCTTACCGGGGGATGCACCTGGATGTGTCGCGTCATTTCTTCCCGAAAGAATTTGTCAAGCGGTATATTGACCTCCTGTCGATGTACAAGATGAACACTTTCCACTGGCACCTGACGGATGAAAACGGGTGGCGTATTGAGATCAAAAAATATCCGAAACTCACCACTATCGGCGCATGGCGTGTCGATAGGGAAAATCTGCCCTGGTTGGAACGTCCCTTGCAGCAACCCGGAGAAAAAGCCACTTACGGCGGTTTCTACACGCAGGATGAAGTAAGGGAGATCGTTCAGTATGCTGCCAGCCGGTATGTCACGATCATTCCCGAAATTGAGATGCCGGCCCATTCGGTGGAAGTGCTGGCTGCCTACCCGCAGTTCTCCTGCACCGGTGGTCCTTATACCGTCCTTCCGGGCAGTTATTGGCCGAATTCCGCCCTCCTGTGCGCAGGTAACGATTCCGTTTTCACTTTCCTGGAAGACGTGCTGACGGAAGTGATGGATCTGTTCCCTTCCCCCTATATCCATATCGGCGGTGACGAAGCCGACAAGAGTGAATGGGAGAAATGTCCGAAATGTCAGGCCCGCATTCAAAGCGAGAACCTGAAAGATGAGAAAGAACTACAGAGTTATTTCATCAAACGGATCGAAAAATTCATCGTCTCCAAAAACAGGAAGATGATCGGATGGGATGAGATCCTCGAAGGAGGGCTGGCACCCGAAGCTACCGTGATGTCGTGGCAGGGTGTTGAAGGGGGCATCGCTGCTGCCCGCCAGGGTCACGATGCCATCATGACTCCCGCGCCATACTGTTACTTCAATCGTTACCAGGGAGATCCGGTCATGGAACCCAAAGCCATCGGAGGTTACCTTACGCTGAAAAAAGTGTACTCTTACGAACCGACTCCGAATGAACTTACTCCTGAAGAGGCTAAGCACATCCTGGGAGCCCAGGGCAACCTCTGGGCGGAATACATCTCCACCCCTCAAATGGCTGAATTCATGGCTGTACCCCGCATGCTGGCGCTCGCGGAAGTCGATTGGTCGCCTGCCGTATCACGCGACTGGACAAGTTTCCGGTACCGGATGGAGGATCAATTCAAACGACTGGACAACCTGGGAGTCAATTACTCTCATGGATCGTTCCAGGTTGATGTCACCAGCCATTATGATAAGAAGAAAAAGATGCTGATGATCGGGATGGAATCAGAACAACTGAATGTCCCCATCCGTTATACCCTCAATGGCAATGATCCCGATCAGCAGTCGCCTCTCTATACCGGTCCGGTCGGTGTCAATAAAAACTGTTATATCAAGGCAGGGCACTATCCCGACGGGGTTCTGAAAGGGACCCTTACCGAACTGCCGCTGATGTACCACAAAGCGGTGCCGGCCAAGGTGACGTATGTTCAGCCTTACAGCTACCGTTATCCTTCGTCGGGCGATAATGCCCTGATCAACGGGGTCAGGGGATCTGCCAACTTTCACGATGGAAACTGGCAGGGTTTCCTGAGCAACGACCTGGAGATCATCATCGATCTGGGAAAACGTGATACCGTGAAATCGATCTCCACCACTTTCCTGCTGAACAGCCCCTCATGGATATTCCTTCCCGAGTACGTGGAATTTGCCCTTTCATCTGACGGTAAACACTGGCATTCCATCAACGAAGAGAGAGTCAACGTGAACCAGCAACAGAAAGAGCCTGCCATTCAACCCTATTCACACCTGTTCCCGCCGACACCGGCCCGGTACATCCGCGTAATCGCGAAAAATCCCGGGACCTGTCCCGAATGGCACGATGGGAAAGGCCAGACATGTTGGATCTTTGCAGACGAAATAGTGGTATACTGATTTCAGAATCAGACGGA
>DAONET010000001.1:201096-202161 GCA_035403225.1 Bacteroidales bacterium
CATGTTGGATCTTTGCAGACGAAATAGTGGTATACTGATTTCAGAATCAGACGGATCCGTCAAACCGTCATGATATCTTTTTCTTTCGTGTCGAGGATTTTATCAATCAGCGTGATATAATCATCGGTCAGTTTCTGGATCGATTCTTCCAGCTTATCAATTTCATCCTCCGGGACACCGTCTTTCTTTAGTTTTTTAGCCGTTTCATTGGCATTTCTTCGGATAGTGCGGATAGTGATCCGGGCGTTTTCGGCTTCTGTTTTAGCCCTTTTAAAGAGATCACGGCGGCGTTCTTCGGTTAAAGGCGGTACCTGTATCCGGAGTATCTCCCCTTCATTTTTCGGGTTGAATCCCAGGTTGGCTGCCTGGATGGCTTTATCGATCAATCCCAGTATGTTCTTATCCCATGGCTGAACAATGATCTGCCGGGCATCCGGGGTGCTGATATTAGCGGTCTGTTCGATCGGGGTAATAACCCCGTAATAGTCAATCTTAACGCCTTCAAGCATTTGCGGATTCGCTTTCCCTGCTCTGATCTTCTGTAATTCTCTTTCCAGATGGACCATCGCGTTTTGCATGCTTTCTTTCGCTTCCTCGAGGCAAAATTCAGTTTCTTCGTTCATATGCTTAAAGATTTTGTGCAAATACAAAAATAATAAAGTTAATAAAACCGGAAGGTTCTTATTTTTGTTTCCGCTTATTCCCTTCGGATACTAACTCATCGCCATGAAGGACAAAGAGATCGTTGTTGGCATCGACATTGGTGGAAGTCATATCACCTGTCTGGCTGTGGATCAACTCTCCGGCCATATCATGCCTGATCTATGCATCAGGAGACAGGTTGACAGCCACTCGGAGGCCGAAATGATCCTTGCCGTGTGGGCGGGAGCGCTGAAGGAATGTTTATCGACACTGGATCCGGGGAGTCTCTCCGGTATCTGTTTTGCAATGCCCGGCCCGTTTGATTACCGGGAGGGGGTGGCGCTGTTCGCCGGTGTCAGGAAATACGACAGCTTGCGTAACATCAATATCCGGGATGAGATCCGGCGACGACTCTCGCTGCCT
>DAONET010000002.1:0-8620 GCA_035403225.1 Bacteroidales bacterium
GAACAGCCAGATAAGGATCAACAAGATGTAGCAATCTGTTCAGCATTTAATGGTTGGTTATACTCTGCATTTGCCTATGATAGCGCCAACAAGGCAGTCGTTAAAGTATTTAAATCTTTAGACAATGGGGAAAGTTGGGAAAGTATTTGGTATTATTGTCTGGGATTGCCAAATGAAAGAATTACAAAAATAGAAATTCTAACTACTGGGAATACTTTAACATCATTCAAAATAATTCTGGGCTTTTCATGGACTAACATCGTCTCTAACACAGGAGGTGCTGTCGTACTTCGCTTTAACGGGGCCACGGGAATTTTTGAGGAGAATATTTTACAGGACCCAGATTGGTACGTTAAGGATTTTGCTCTAGCCTCAGATTTTAACTTTCCTGCACAAAATTCAAATCCAAACTCCATTGCGGTGGTCTATTCAAAAGAAGGTTGGCCGTCAGATTCTATAATAATAACAACATCTGATAACGGGGGGGGCTCTTTTACAAGTCGGCATTCCCTACCCTTACCCTATAACAGCATAAACAAGGTCGCAATTACATATGGGTATTGTCAAGGTAATCCAAAGGGCAGATATTTTGTTGCGTGGGAACAGCATGAAAATCTTAAGCAGCCATTCGGACATATTTATACTGCATTTACATTCCCAGATTTTAATAGTCCCTTGTCTAACCCAATATGTCTAGATGCGCTTGTCCCTTCAGCAAGTAACTTGTGTAGTAATCCTGTCATCTCTTGCCAAACAAGCAATTTTAACAATGATAGTTCAGATATGACACTGTTTATTCTCTGTGAACAATACCTCGAAGAGCAATCGATTTATAACATTTTGGGATTCTATAATTTACAGCCTACCTCTTCAAATTACTTTAAAGATTTTATCCTAACCAATCAAACTCATTCAAGCCGGGAACCTAGTATTATCTATAACATTTATGATACGACATTTTATGCTACATATTTTGATTCCACTGAGCACAACCTCCCATTGGTGAAGAAAAATGCTAATTTCTTTGAGCATGAATTTTGGCAACTACTCACGACAGCCTATAATGATGATGAGATTGTAGGCTATCCAAATCCAAAGGTTTCGGTTAACCATCAGTCCAATATGGCAATCACCACTTGGATTTCTGAGGGATTAGATAGTAATGGATTAGCTCTATTTGATGGACAGGATCATGTATTCCAAGGCTTTGACAACAAACCAGATCCAGCAGAAAGTCCAGTTTTAAATGCGTATCCAAATCCCGTAATTGATTATGTTACAATTGAATTTGATCAACTTGAAGATGGAATAGCTAAACTAGAATTAAGAAACTCTATGGGACAATTAATTGATGTCATCCTCGATAAAACAATTGCTAAAGGGAACTATAAAATCTCCTATAATATGATGTCCTTGCCTACTGGCAGTTATTTTATAATTCTAAAAAATTCACACGGTTTATCCTATCAATGTGTGCAAACTGCACATTAGGAAAGGTACTTACAATGCATGTGGATAAGTTAAAGAAAATGGTCAGGAACTGATGAAAGGAAAATTGTATTCAGCCTCCACTCAAATAGATATAAGCAGTTTTTCTACTGGAACATATATTGTTAAAATTAAATCCGACGGAATACTAGCATCTTGGAAAATTATAAAGTTGGAATGATTTTCTTTTTCATCGATCAGTCCATAATAATTTGTGGAAAATATTGGTGTTCTAAGTTAAAATACTGAGTTGGTCCAATCTATCCTGCTGTTGATGGATTGAAAACAGATCATGGGCATCCCGTACCCACGTTCTGAATACGTGGGCAATATTTTTCGTTTTTTGCCCATATTCAACCAACCTGAACTGTCCACGAGCAGGCCTCAGGAAATCCCAATCCGCAGACAATTGTTCCCATTTGTTTCAGAATTCGTAATTTTGGTGATGGTTTGATCGTGAACCTGAGCGAGATGTTTTGTTACTGTTGAAAAGAATTATGACCATGGAACAACCCGGGGCAACCCGTTACTATTTACGCTCTTTCCTGACAGGGAAGGAATTTGAAGATACCGGATGGATTCTGGACCCGCCGGGAGAAGACAAGCCCAGCCTTATCAGGGCCATTTACGAACAGAAGCAGTTGCGTTTCGGTCCCGTGAGTCTGGGGCTGTACCGGTTTGCCGACTGGCTTCCCCTCCGCCGGATCCTGCAGGGATCTGCCGCTCCGGTGACGTATAAAAGCGTTCACCTGGCGAAGGCGTTGGGACTTTCCAACCTGTATATCACTTTCAGCGGATGGTGGCCGGAAAAAGGCGCCTTCATGAAGTCGTGCTCGTTTAAAGAAACGGAGGCATATTCGGTGTGCGCCCGCCTCGATGGGAGTTCCGATCGTGTACTGGTGGTCGCTTCTGCCGGCAACACGGCCCGTGCTTTCGCGAAGGTCTGCTCCGAAAATCATATCCCTTTGCTGCTGTGCATGCCCGAGGGTACCATCGACGCCATGTGGTTTGATGCTCCCATCGACGATTGTGTGAAACTGATTGTCACCCGGTCGGGCAGCGATTACTTCGACGCCATCAACCTGTCGAACCTGGCTTGCCAGGCCAAAGGCTTCTTCCCCGAGGGAGGCGCTAAGAACATCGCCCGGCGCGATGGCATGGCCACCACGGTGTTGTCGGCGGTGGATGTCATTGGCCGCATTCCCGATTACTACTTTCAGGCTGTCGGCAGCGGCACGGGCGCCATTGCCGCCTGGGAAGCCAACCTGCGACTGATCGATGACGGTCGTTTCGGGAATAACAAGATGAAACTGCTTCTCTCGCAAAACTGCCCGTTCATCCCGATGTACGATGCCTGGAAAGCGGGCTCGCGCAGTCTTCTTCCCATGGACGACGACCGGGCGCGTGATCAGGTCATGGAGATTGATGCCAAGGTGCTGTCGAACCGCCGTCCCCCCTATTCCGTTCCGGGCGGGTTGTTCGATGCGCTGCAGGATTCGGGCGGAGACATCACGATCGTCACCAACGAAGAAGCCCGGGCAGCCTCAAAGCTGTTTAAAGACACAGAAGGTGTCAGCATTCACCCGGCGGCCGCTGTCACGATGGGCTCGCTCGTCAGGATGGTCCGTGAAAAGAACATCCCGGCGGATGCCTGCATCATGGTGAACATCACCGGCGGTGGCGAAGAGGAGTTCAAATCGCAACGAACCCTCTATTACCTGAAGCCGTCGGCAGTATTTGATATTACCGCCTCCGCGGAGGAAGTGTGTGCCAAACTGGCGTCGCTGTTACAGGCGTGACGCTACTTTTTCCCAGTCGACCAGTTTCCAGAAATCGGCTACATAAACGGGACGGGCGTTTTGCTTGTCGAGGTAATACGCATGTTCCCACACATCGCAGGTGAGTAATGGTTTACCTCCGTTCCGCATCGGGTTCCCGGCATTGCTTTCCTGAACGATCTCCAGCGAGCCATCGGCTTTCTCCACCAGCCATGCCCAGCCGCTTCCAAACAAGGTGACGGCCGCTTTCGAGAACTTCTCCCTGAAATCCTCAAACGAACCGAAAGTCCGGTTGATCTTTTCCGCCAGGATCCCTTGCGGTTCCCCGCCGCCCTGCGGTTTCAGGCAGTTCCAGTAGAAGGTGTGATTCCAAACCTGCGCGGCATTGTTGAAAATCCCGCCGGTGGCTTTCATCACCATCTCTTCGAGCGTGGCGTTCTCAAATTCCGTTCCCGGAATCAGGTTGTTCAGGTTCGTTACATACGCCTGATGATGCTTTCCATAATGGAATTCAAGGGTGCGTTTGGAGATGTAAGGCTCCAGGGCATCCATCGCATACGGTAATGCTGGCAATTCGTGTATCATAGGTCCTTATTTTTATTTAGTTTCATAATAAATAAATTCCATGACGAAGATACAAAATTATCGGGACGAATGAATTATTTTTTTGTTTTCAGATAAGAAACTGCTTTCATGAAAGCAGGGTCGATTTGATTCAGATAGGGGAAGAAGCCCGGGTTATCGAGAATATTCCGGCCGATATAGGCCTTCATAATCGTGCGGATATACCTGTCGGACATGCTTTGATCGCCTGTCGGGCGGGTGATGCCGCTTTTCTTTCCCAGGTCTTCGAGTTCCCTCATCATGACAGGGGTGATGATAAATCCTTTGTCGAAGGTGTTGTACGACGTAAACCGGTTGAGTTCTGCCCGGTGGCGGTCGGTATAATCGAAAGCATAGCGGTAAATGATGCCTTTATTGATAAGGGCGTTGTAGTAAGCAAGTTTTTCGCTTTGATCGACCGGGGTGACGAAATCGGGGTAGATGCCGCCGCCGCCGTAAACGACCTTACCCCTGGGGGTGCGGTACTTGAGGGAGTCGGCGACTTTCACGGTATCCGATTCTGCTGTCTGCGGGAGTAATGCGCGGAGGTAATATTCGTAATAATCGCCTTCCCCGGTTTTATAAGGTTTCTGGATACATCGTCCGGTAGGGGTATGATAGCGGGCGATGGTCAGGCGAAGGGCTGATCCGTCTTTGAAGTTGATCTGTTCCTGGACGAGTCCTTTACCGAAGGAGCGGCGTCCGATGATGGCGCCACGGTCGTTATCCTGGATGGCTCCGGCGAAGATTTCGGCGGCTGATGCGGAGAACTCGTCGATGAGAACCACCAATTCTCCCCGGGTAAAGAGTCCTTCGTTTTCGGCATAGAAATATTCCCGTGGATGGTGAGTGCCTTCGGTATAGACGATCAGGGCGCCTTTGTTCAGGAATTCGTTGGCCACATCGACGGCGGCCTGGAGATATCCGCCGGTGTTTCCCTGGAGGTCGACGATGAGTTTTTTCATCCCTTGCCCGAGGAGGTTCTGCAGTGCATTATGGAACTCTTCGGCGGTAGTAGCCGCGAAGTTATTCAACCGCATGTAGCCGGTCGTTGCATCGACCATGTAAGCGATGTCGAGGCTATAGGTCGGGATGACATCGCGGATGATGGTGAATTCGGCGAGGCCTTTCGTTCCTCTGCGGAAGATCGCGACTTTCACATTCGTGCCTTTAGGTCCTTTCAGTTTGTGCATGACCTGGGTGTTGGTGATCTTCACGCCGGCCACGAGGGTATCGTTCACTTTCACGATGCGGTCGCCGGCCCGGATCCCGACTTTTTCGGAAGGGCCGCCGGGGATGGTGTTGACCACGGTGATGGTATCGCTTTCTATTCTGAACTGTACGCCAATCCCTTCAAAGCTGCCCAGCAGCGGATCGTTGGCGGCATGGAATTCGCTGGCCGGGATATACGCCGAGTGCGGATCGAGCTGCTGGAGCATCCCGATGATGGCCTTTTCTTCGAGAGCCGACCGGTTGACGGTATCCACATAATTATCATCGATATACTTTATGACTTCGTTCACCTTGTCGGTCCGGGGGTTTATGCCGGGGAAGAATCCGCCGGTATAGTGGTCGAGTGTCATTCCCAGGATGAAACCTGCTGCCAGAAGAGCAGCAAACAACAACGGCATGTATGGATTGATCCGTTTGCCTTCCATAAATCAGAAAAATTTTAGAGACTTAGATTTTCTCCCCGCATTCGGGGCAAAATTTTGCGTTGGGGGTCAGTTTGGCCCCGCAGGCCGGGCAATTATCTTCTGCCTTGATCTTCGCGCCACATTCGGGGCAGAACTTCGCGTTGGTAGCCAGTGGCGCTTCGCATTTCGGACAAGTGGCCTTAATATTTTCTCTCCAGTGAGCAGTATCCAGTTTCTTATCCTCTTCGGCCATGGCAGCATGAGCATGAATCTCTTCCACCGAGCGGTCCGACTGGGCTTTTGCCATTTCCACCCCCAGGTCGGGAGCGCAATCCTTGCACAGGCCCTTCTTCAGGTTCCAGCAATCTTCGCGGCAAACCCATTTTTTGCAGTTAGGACATTGGATAAAGAACGGGGTAAGTTCTTCGACAGCTTCCATAAAAGCCTTGTCGTGAGCCCGTTCCCAACCGGCGTCCCGGAGGCTGTTCCCGGCGGAAGAAACCGACCCCAGGGCACCCCCGAAGAGGGTGCTCGCAGCATTCAGGAACTTAGAAGCACGGCCGGAGAACGATCCCTGGAAAGTTGAGCGAAAACCGTTTCCGCAATGATCGCAGAAAAACTCGAACTGATAACCCGTGTCGGTGCTCAGATCGTGATAGTTCCTTGAAAATTTAATTTTTTCACTCATATTTGTTAATTTGAATCCGATGATTTGGTAAGAAACCGTTTGCCCTTTTTCAGGGAATACCGGCCAGTATAACGGACAAATTTACTAAACATCTGAAATCAATTGCATAAAGCATGGAAAGGAAAAGAAAATTATAGATTTTTGCATCTCATTCAACCCTATGCAACGATTTCTTTCAGTCATACTCTTTTCGGTGATGCTGATGCCGGTCGCTTATGCCGGCGGCATCAGAGACGGGATTCCTGTCCCTGTTCCCTCAAAGCCTTATGAAAACAGTTGTTTTTATATTGCAGGCCCGGTGATGCTGCATTACCGGATCTGGAACGACACGTTGTCGCACCCGAGGGGCAAGGTGATCCTGATCCACGGTTTTTCGGGATCGACGTTTTGCTGGCGCAAGAACATCAAACCGCTGGTGGATGCCGGTTTCCTGGTGGTAGCGGTCGACCTTCCCTCGTTTGGTTACAGCGAACGCGATCCGGAGTTGAACCAGTCGAACAGCAACCGGGCCCGGCTGTTGTGGCAACTGCTGTCAGCGCTTGACGGCGGGGAATGGTCATCATGGAACATCGCAGGCCATTCCATGGGCGGCGGGGTGGCTGAAGCCATGGCCATCCTGGAGCCGGCGAGAACCCGTTCCCTGACCATCGTGTCGGGGATGGTATTCCAGAAAAGTTCCAACCTCATCAACACCGTGTCTTTTGCCGGAAGGAACCGGCATGTCAGCAAATTCCTGGTAGAACTGACCGAAGAAAAGGCGCTCACCTACAAGTCCGTGTCGCGGTTGCTGAAGAGCGCTTATGGCCGTTCTCCCGATTCGGCGGAAGTCATGGGATACCTTACTCCTTTGCTGATAGAGGGCACGGCGGAAGCGGCGCTGGGCATCTTTACCCGTTCGGATGAAGTCGTCCGAATGAATATCGACTCCCTGGAAACGATCCCGGTACATATTCTTTGGGGCAGCAAAGACAAGTGGATTAAAATCGGGGTCGGGAAAAAATTCCATGAAGCCGTTCGCGGATCGGAGATGGAGATCATCCCCGGCGCCGGTCATATCCTGATCGAGACACACCCGGAGGAATTCAACCGGCTTTTTGTACCTTGGTTGATCAAGCAAAATCCTCTTTTAACCTGTTATTGACGACAAACTTCTCCGACTATGCTTTTTACCCTGATGATCATTGTTTTTATTGCCGGGTATATTCTTATCGCCCTGGAACATCCGCTTAAGATCAACAAATCGGCCACCGCGATCCTGCTGGCCGTCGGCTTGTGGGTATTATTCATCCTGTCGCAGTCGGATCCGGCAGCCATCAACCAGCAACTGCTGGAGCACCTGGGCAGCATTTCAGAGATCCTGTTCTTTTTGTTAGGTGCTATGATCATTGTGGAGTTGGTCGATTCACACGAAGGGTTCCGGCTGATCACAGACCTGATCCATACCACGAAAAAAGTAAAACTGCTCTGGATCGTCAGCCTCATCACTTTCTTCCTGTCAGCGGTTCTCGATAACCTGACCACTTCCATCGTCATGATCGCCCTGCTCCGGAAATTGATATCGGATAAAAGAGACCGCTGGTTTTTTGGCGGGATGGTGATCATCGCGGCCAACAGCGGCGGCGCTTTCAGCCCCATCGGAGACGTGACCACCATCATGCTGTGGATCGCCGGTCATGTGACAAGTCTGAATATCATATTGAAGACCTTCCTTCCCAGCCTGGTCTCGCTGATCCTCCCGTTGACGGTTCTTTCGTTTACGTTGAAAGGTAACGTAACAAAGCCCCTGAAACCGGAAAAAGCGGCGTTGCAGGATCCCACTACCCCCCTTGAGCGTAACCTGGTTTTTTTCACGGGGATCGGTTCGTTGCTGTTCGTTCCCATTTTCAGGACCATCACGCATCTACCGCCGTATATCGGCATCCTGGGCGGACTGGGCATTTTATGGGTGATGACGGAGATCATGCACCGGTCAAAGAACGAAGAATATAAGCCGAAGTTGACGGTAGCCGGAGTATTGCGAAAAATTGACAGTTCAACAATCCTGTTTTTCCTCGGCATTCTCCTGGCAGTCGCCGCCCTGGAAAGCGCCGGTCACCTGGCCATGCTGGCTGATGCCCTCGATAAACATGTGGGCAATCTGTATGTAATAAATACGATTATCGGACTGCTATCGTCGGTAGTCGACAACGTCCCGCTGGTGGCAGGGGCCATGGGCATGTATGGAGGCGCTTTCCCCACCGATCATTACTTCTGGGAGATGCTTGCATATTGTGCCGGTACGGGAGGCAGCATTCTCATTATCGGTTCTGCTGCCGGGGTAGCGGTCATGGGCATGGAGAAGATCGATTTCATCTGGTATCTGAAGAAGATCTCGCTATGGGCATTACTCGGTTACCTGGGAGGAGCGTTGGTTTATTGGGGGCTGA
>DAONET010000002.1:8720-166203 GCA_035403225.1 Bacteroidales bacterium
TCGCTATGGGCATTACTCGGTTACCTGGGAGGAGCGTTGGTTTATTGGGGGCTGAATTAGTCAAATCGCTCACTTCTTCTTCAACCCTTCCAGGTATCCTTCATTAACCTTTATTCCTGCTTGTGTCGCTTTTTCGGCATCGGCCAGCGCCGCGACTTTATCTCCCAGGAAATACCGGATGTAGGATCGGTTCAGGAAGAAAGCGCCTTTGGAAGGATCCAGTTCTATGGCTTTGTCGGAAAGAGTCAGGGCCTTTTCATATTGTTTCAGGTTCAGAAAACAAACAGCTTCCATGTCGATGATCTCGGCATCGTCGGGAAAAACGTTCAGGTAAGATTCGCAATCGGCGGCGGCTTCGGTGTATTTTCCCATGGAGAGGTAAGCCAGCGCCCGGTTGGAATACGTGACATATTCCCGGGGATTCAGTTCCAGGGCTTTCGTAAAATCAGCGACGGCATGTACATAATCATTTTTCAGTCCATAAACGGCGCCACGGTTGGAGTATGCCTTGGCAAACCGGGGATTCAACGCGATGGAACGGTTGAAATCGGGCATGGCCTTGTCGATATCGCCCCGGTCGAAATAAAGTCTTCCCCGGCTGTTGAACCCGTTAAAGTCATCGGGGTTGATGCGAAGCATCTCATTATAATCGGCCAGCGCCTTTTCGGGTTGACCCTGTTCCCGGTAATATTTTCCCCGGTTGTTATAGGCTACCGGTACATTCCGGTATTTGGAGAGTACGTCGGTCCACAAGGTTTCCGGGTTTTTCCAGGCGTACACCCTGTTCCGGCACACGCCCGCCAATATTATCACCACCACCGTAGCCGTCACCCAGACAAGAACGGACCACTTTTTCCTGTTCTCCAGCAACCACTGGAATCCCCATGCGTAGATGAAAAAGAGACCGAAGTAGGCAATGTATCCGAACCGGTCGGCGATAAACCCTTGTCCTGCCGACACGATCTGCAACAGGAACATGATATTGAACAGGAAGAAGAGGGTTCCGAAAGCCACAACCTTCGTTCGTTTCAGGCTATACAACACCACTGCCAGGATGGAAGCCAGGATGAACGGCGTGAGATAGAAGAACCAGGGGATGTATCCCGGTTTCGGGAACGGATAAATAGCCGACATCTCATAGGGCACGATGGACTTAACGATATAAATCACCAGCGAATACGAACCGATCAGCAACTTCTCCATCAAGGAATAATGACCCTGATCGAGTGATTTCTGGGCTGAGAGCAGGTAAATGCCCAGGATTCCCACCACCAGCGAGATCAAAAACATCGGAATTTTTTCGATCCAGGGCTTCCATCTCAGACGACGGCCCTTGAAATAATCGATAGCCAGCAACGACAATGGCAACGCCACTGCCTGGATCTTGGCAAAGACCGAGATCATAAACAGGAGGTAGGTCCATACGATCCATTTCCTTTTCCCCTTGTCGAGCCAACGGGTATAACAAAGCAGGGCAGCCAGGGTAAAGAAGCCGTACAGTACATCTTTCCGTTCCGTCACCCAGGCGACAGACTCCACCCTCATGGGTTGGATGCCGAAGAGCATAGCGAGCAGGAAAGCGCCGGGGAGGCGAAGTCCCAAACCGCGGGCCAGGAAAAAGACCAGCAACGTATTGAGGATATGAAGCAGCAGGTTATCGAGGTGATACATGCCGGGATCAAGTCCGAAGAATTGTTTTTCGATCGCAAATGTCAGGATGGGAAGGGGGTTGTAGTTTCCCAGGACCGGGGTGGTAAAGATAGCCCGGATGTTCTCGGCCGAGAGGTTATCGATTTGGTGGTTCTCATAAACATTCTGGTCATCGTCCCAATTCACGAACTCGTGATGGACAACAGGAAAGAAGGTGATGAAAACCGCCACGATCAGAGCGGCGGAAAGAAGATACACGGCTTGTTTCTCCTGTTTGCGGCTGATGGCAGGAGAGACAGAGCCGGTAGTTTTTTTTGTCGGGCGTTTCTTTTTATCCATCAAGATCGGGATTGATGGGAAAACGAGTTAATTCACTTTCACGACACCGATGGTCCGTACCGTATTTCCTGCTTCCATCCGGCAGAGGTAATATCCGGCTGCGAGGGTGGAAGCATCCAGGGTAACCGCATATCCTCCGGCTGGCATATTCCGGTCGATCAGGGGAAGGATCTCTTTCCCGTATACCGACCATAGCGACAACCGTACTTTTGATGCGACCGGTATCTGGTAGCGGATGGTTGCCTGATTGGTGACCGGATTGGGGTTGCAGGTCACCGAGAACCGGGTATCGGTTTCCCCTTCCGGGATGTCGCTGAACACCGGGGTAATCACGCTGTAATATACATCCTCTTCGCCATTGAGGGTATTGGCCCAGGCGAGGTGAGCGCTGGTATTGGATGATTCCATATCGAAATAATCGCCCATTTTGTCTTGTTGGGGATACCCCAGGCTTGGGTCGAATATATCCGACAGCTTTTCGTTCGTCGACCAGGTTTCACCCTGATCTTCGGAGTGAGAGTAATAGAGGGCGGAGTTATAAACTGAGGCGCCGGCTTCGCGGGTATCGAGCCACACCGCGTCGATTCTGCCGTTTGGCGCTACCGACATGGTCCCGAACCACTGGTAATTGGAAGTGCTTTCGTCATCGTTGATGCGAACCGGCAGGTCGAAGGTCAAACCGCCGTCGATACTTTTAGCGAACATCACGTCACCCGGGTCGCCTTCGTAGCGGGAGACCGATGCCAACACGTAAACATTCCCGTGGCCGGGTCCTTCCGAGCGGTCTACATCAATATTCGCCTGACCAAGCAATCCGACGGGATTGACGGGCAACTGCGAAGTGATATATCCATCGAGATCGACAGTGGTAACAAAATCCCATCCCGGTGTGGAGCCTTGCAGTTGGGCTGTAGTGGATTTCGCCACCACCAGCCCGCCCCAATCACCGGAGCCGGCCACATACAGTTCGCCATCGGGTCCAACCGTCAAAGTCCCCCAGTAAGGATTACCGGGAATCTCCAAACAGTTTTCAAAGAAACCACCGCCATCGGTCGAACGGGTGAAAAACTCCGGGTAGCAGGAGCTGTAATAAGACGTCCACGACGAATAAATATTTCCGTCACCAAGGCCGCCTGACCGGTCGATCGTCATCCATTGCTTGTCACCGCCGCGGGCGTTCACCCCCTCATCCCAGGAATTACCCCCGTTATTGCTTTTAAAAACCTTGCAGGTATATATATTATTATTGGAAGTGAGGCTGTTATAGTAGAAATTACCCTCTCCGTCGCTGTCGAGGACCGGATCAGAACGGAAGGTTCCTTCGTCGATCACTCCCGGGAAGGTCCATGTCTGTCCGCCGTTGATGGAATAGCCGAATCCTGCCTGTCTGAAATTGCTGTTCACATTATCGAACTGGCGCCATCCCATCGCGATGAAATCGGGATTTTGCGGATTGATGGTCAGCGAAGGTTCGTTGGCGGCATCGCCGAGGATATTCTGTTGATTGATATCCACGTTGACCTGCACCATGGTAAAGCCGCTCGATTCGTACCTGGCAGGAGTGCTGGTCATCCGAACGGCAGGGGGTGCGAGGTAAGGATCTTCGGGAACCTCGTGATGTGTTTTTACTTTTTGTTCGTAGGGAATATTGACTTTCTGGCTGAATAATATTCCCGGAAGGATCACGAGCAACCCGGCAGCGATCCGAAACTTGTTGGCGGTTGTTTTCATAATTCAAAGATAATGAAAAACAATGCAAAACAACCGGGACGATATCTTTGGGGCTAAACTTCCCGGATTTCGTTGAGTGTATGTGAATATTCTTCCTGTAACTCTTCGAAAAGATCTTTTACCGATTGGATTTTGGTTGCCCGGAAAGCATTACTGCCGGCAAACGCGAATCCTCCTTCGAGATTACCCCTGAAAGCATTAAACAAGGCAGAGATAATGCAATACGGGCTGGATGAAATATCGCAGGTCCTGATGCATTTGAAGGGGCAGTTCAACGGATGTTTTTTCCCTTCGCGTACCTTTTCGATAAAGGGATTGACGATAGCTCGTCCGGGCATTCCTACCGGGCTTTTGATGATCCCGATGTCCTTTTCTCCGGCATCGAGGTAAGTTTGTTTAAACTCCTTCGAAGCATCGCATTCATCCGTAGTAACAAACCGGGTTCCCATCTGGACTCCGTCGGCGCCTGATTCCATGATGGAATAAATATCTCCACCCGTATAGATTCCTCCGGCTGCAATGACCGGGATCTCTTTGTTGTATTTTTTTTCGAAAATGCGGATCTCATTAATGACAGCCTCCACCAATTTATTCAGGGTGTAGTTTTCATCGAAGATCTGTTCGGGTTTGAAGCCCAGGTGTCCTCCTGCTTTAGGTCCTTCCACCACTACAGCATCGGGAAGACAATGATAGTTTTTCTCCCATTTTTCGCAGATGATCCTGACAGCTCTTCCTGAAGAAACGATCGGGACCAGTTTGGTCTGACTCCCCTCCGTGCGATATGACGGAAGATCAAGCGGCAGACCCGCACCTGCAAAAATAATGTCTGCTTTTTCTTTTATTGACGTTTTCACCATGTCGGCAAAATTCGACATAGCGACCATTATATTCACTCCGATGATCCCCTTTGTTTGCTTGCGCGCACGGGTGATCTCTTCTGTCAGTCCCAGAATGTTGGCTTTCAGGTAATCCTTCGATAAATTGCGATATAGCAAACCGAGGCCGGCACAGGAGATAACTCCTACGCCGCCTTCGTTCGCTACGGCAACCGCCAGGCCCGAAAGCGAGACGCCTACCCCCATTCCTCCCTGAATTATTGGTATTGGAATATTTAAATTCCCAATCTTCAATGATTTCATCAGGAATAGTCAGTACCGGTGAAAGAGTTATATAACCCTTACATTCACGGCATTCAGGCCTTTTTTACCTTCCTGCACATCGAATTCCACGGTATCATTTTCCTGGATTGTTCCACGGACATCGGATTTGTGGACGAAGATCTCTTTATCAGACCCATCAACTTTAATAAAACCAAACCCTTTTACTTGATTAAAAAATTTTACTGTTCCTTTTCCCATTGTTTTGGATTTTTATTGTTCCCTTTTCTACTTGTTAAAAATACAACAGAGATAAGGGAAATACCCCTGGTGCATCATCTTTCGGGTGGATACCAAAAGCAACTGCTTCCGGAAAGATCCCACTTCCGTCTTTCATGAAAAAAGTAAGTTTTGCTGAATTGTAAGCGAAAGGTTGGCCACAGGTCAGAAGAATTTTCTATCTTCAAAAAAGCCTACAAAGATATGGATAAAATTTCATATTAAGATATTTTTCAAATTTATTTTTTTATTCCTCCAACTCTTCTTCTTTGGCATTCCGGATCATCTGTAACATCTCGGGAGAAAGTTCATCGGTATATTCCGTTTCTTCCACCTCTTCACTGGTTGCTCCCCGTCCATACCTGAATTTCGGATTATTCTGCGTTCCGGTAACGTGAATAGGGATCCCGATGATGCCCAGTGGCGGCAGTCCGAGCCGTGCTTTCAGATTCAGGCTGCCGTTGAAATTGGTTTCGCCGCTCACCCGTAAGCGGAATCCGGCCATCTTCATCTTTGTCTTCTCAAGCGTTATTACATTATTGCGGATAGAAGAGCGTATCTCGACTTTCGAGAGATCGGGGTTTTTGATTTTCTCTTTTTCCAGGTTTTTGCTCAGGGAAGTAAAGAGTTTCAGCCCCATCACTTTCACTTTTTCCAGGGTGATCACTCCGCTGCCTTCCAACGACGGATAGACCGGGTTCATCCCTTCATCCAGTTTCCCTTTCAGCGAATAGTCAAGAGAAACGATGCCCTCACACTTCCCGGCCGCCGGAGAGAGATTTCTGAATAATTCCACTTCCTGGTATGCCTTTTTCACGTCAAAATGATCAGCTTTAACATGAAAGTCGAAAAAGGCTCTTGCCGGGTTTATGCTTCCATACGTCGCATCCATCGCCACGTTACATCCGATGAGGTCAAAATCCATTGCTTTCAGCAGGAGCAATCCCTGTTTGAGTTCCACGGTTGTTTTCAGGTTCGTGACATCAAGTCCCTGGAAACGAAGTTTCCGAACATCGGCGTTGAGCGCCAGCTGCAGGTTTTTGGGCAGGACGATCACCCCCGAAGGCGGTGTGATGCTGTCTTGCTGAAGGACGGCCGTGGTATCAGCGCTTTCTTCTGTCGTTGACATGAACTCATCCAGTAAAAGAAATCCCGCATGCAGGGTGAAGTTGCCCTTCAATGGTTGGTTGTCGGCCAGGAGGTAATTCACCACGTTGGAAAGCCGGCCGTCGAGGGTAATGTCGGATTGACCGTAACGGCTGTGGAACTTTTCGAACCGGATGTTATCGTTCTGAACCAGAAATACCCCGTCTTTTATGACGAAAGGCAAAGGCAGGTATTCCGAAGAAAAGCCAATGTCCCTGAGTTCGAAGCGTCCCTTGTTGTCCAGTTTTTCATACCGCCCGGCCATCGCGTCACTTTGATGTCCTTTCAACGCCAAGTCCATCGAAATAAAGCCGTTCAGCTCCATTCCTTCCTGCGAAAAGAGGCGGTAAATCTTTGCCACATCGATGGATCCTTTGGCGGCAATGTCATAGGCCAGGTTTCCGGGATCCTGCAGCTGAGCCTTTAATCCGAAGGAATTGTCTTCGAAAGTGAACGACACCGTATCGATGTTGATGCGGGTATCGGATATTTCCCCGGTCGTGTTTCTGATTTTCCCGCTCACGTTGATGTTTTTCACCGGACGAGGATAGTATTTTGTCTGCACGGCGCCGTCGGTAAGGCTCAGGGTCACATCGGCCACCGGGAACAGCTTCTTTTCGGGTGCGTATTTCCCCTTCACGTCCAGTTGAAGATCAAGGAGGCCCTGCAGGTCAAGACTGTCGAGCGGGATGACTTTCCGGATCTCAGCCAGGTTGATCTTCGTATTAAACCGGCTTTCAATGGGATAATCGATCAACCCGTTCACCCGCAGGTATCCGTTGATCGTATTTCCGAGGAAACCGGCTTTAAAGTTTTCCAGTTGAACGGTGATCGACCGGTAGTCGTTGTTTGTACACGCTACCTTCAGATCGAAAGAAATGCCTTTCAAAGATTCCGGAAGAGAAGCCAGGTGGAACGAGCCTTTGTCGAGTTGAGCCGACAGGTTGAATTGAGGGATGCTCAGGATCTCGGGGATCGCACTTCCTCCGCTGGTTTCAGGCGCCGACACATATTCTCCCTGGGCTTTCAGTTTCATGGCAAAATGCCCCGCTACATCGTAATCTTTGATGCCAAATCCTTCCGCCCATTTATGTAAGTCGATATTGACATCGGCTTTGGCCGACACCCACAGGTTTTTATCGCTTACCAGGTGGACGGAACCGCTCAGGTATTCATCTTTATACATCGAGAATAAAGAGATGAACAGGGAATAACCATTCGGGCGGAACGAAAATTCTCCTTTGAAATCGAAAGGAACATCCTGGATATAGAGATCGTTCTTTTCGAATTTCATGTCAAGGGAATTGGTGTTGATCGCGGTGGTCAGCTTTGCTTTTACCGGTTGCGATCTGATGTACCTCACCCCGTTGTAAATCAGGTCAACGGAATCGATCCGTACATTGGAAGTGAGACGGAAGATATCTTCCTTCACTTTGCTTGTTCCGTGATAATTGATGCCATGAGCCACCACTTTCAGCGGGATGGTAGGATCGGCATAAATGAAGTCGGTCTTGATAAAATAGATATGTTCAATCTGGATGGAAGCGGGCTTCGTGGTAGTATCGGCCTTTTCCGTGGTATCGGAAGAAGCGTAATATACATCGTAGTTGGGTTCGCCGTGGTCGTTATATTGAATGATGACCCGTCCCCGGTTGAGGTAGACTTTGGTGATTTTGATGGGACCGCTGAAAATACTTCCAAGGTTGAGGCCGAACGAGATATCGCGGGCTTTGACGAGGGTGTCGGTGGCAAACGGGGCCGAAGATCTCAGGGAAAAATCCGAAAGGGTGATGGTGAGATTCGGGAAATGACGGAAGAAAGAGACATTGAGGTCGGAGAAGTTCATCTCGGTCTTCAGCTCTTTATTCGCAGTATTTTTTATGATCCTTTCAAATTTTTCCCTGAAGAGCATCGGTGATAAAAGCAGAAATACGAATATGATCAGTATCACCAGGGCCGATATGCCCGTAATTTTCAGTGTTTTTTTCATCAGTTGTTTCTGCTTTTATGCGTTGTTTTATTCTTTTTCAAAACCGAATTTCCAGAGCAAGGCTGCCACGATAGCTCCGATGACAGGAGCGACGAAGAAGAGCCAGAGTTGGGAGAGGGCTTTCCCTCCGACGAGGATGGCAGGTCCGAGGCTCCGGGCAGGGTTGACGGAAGTTCCGGTCACCGGAATAGTGACGAGGTGGATGAGCATCAGGGTCACGCCGATGGCCAGTCCTGCCATGGCGGTATTCCCGAATTTAGAGGTGGTCCCGAGGATCACGAAAACGAAGAGGAAGGTCATGACCATTTCGATGAGGAAGGCGCTGAGGACATTGTATCCGCCGTTGTAACCTTCGCCCCAGCCGTTGGCTCCAAGTCCCCATTCGCCGAGGGTAAAATCAGGTCGGCCGACCACGATGAGGTACAACACCGCCGATGCGAGGATGGCTCCCAGGCACTGGGCGATGATATAACCGATCGCATCCTTGACACTCATCTTTCCCGCGGTAAGCACCCCGATGGTTACGGCAGGATTAACATGACAACCGGAGATTCCCCCGATAGCATAGGCCATTGCCACTACCGCGAAGCCAAAGGCAACAGCAATTCCCAGGAGACCAATCCCGCTGGGTCCCGAACCTGAGATGCCGGCGATTACGGCCGAACCGCAACCGAACAGCACAAGGCTGAATGTTCCGATAAATTCTGCTGCGTACTTTTTCATGTTTTTTCTATTTAAATGAATACCCCGTGAATTACAGTAACTCCGTATTGATTATCTTTGAAATCACTGTTCATGAACTTTCTTCATTTATGCAAGTTTAATAAAAATTTTAACCATAACGACCATGAAGCGCAAATCAACAGCTATTTGGCAGGGAACCGGGCCTGAAGGCAAAGGGACCCTCACTTCTGTCAGCGGGGTCCTGAACCGTACCCCCTATTCCTTCTCCACCCGGTTTAAAAACGAAGACGGGAGGGAAGGGACCAATCCGGAAGAGCTCATCGCGGCAGCTCATGCCGGCTGTTATGCCATGGCCCTCAGCTTTGCACTGACAGCCGAAGGTCTTGTTCCGACCGAGTTGAAAGTAGAAGCCGCCGTAAACATGGAAAAGGTGACGGATCATTTTGAGATCACGGCCATCCATTTGGATCTCCTTGGTGATGTACCGGGGATTACGGAAGAGAAATTTCTTCAACTGGCGCAGACAGCCAAGACCGGATGTCCGGTTTCACGCGCTCTGAGAGCGGTGGAGATCACGCTGTCGGCGAAGTTGAAGTAACCTCGGTAACCGGATTAAACGGCCTCGGGGGCAGGGATATCGAGTTTCTCTGCCTGGCAGATTGCTTGCAGTTTTTCGAACGACCAGGGTTGATCGTACAGGATGAGATCGCCGAACGGCTTTTTCAGCATGGCGACGAGGGAATCGGTCTGTTTATCATGTTCAGGCCTGATACTTTCTTCGATTTTCATCCAGTCGGGAGCAGAGAGTTTCAGGGAGAGAAAGAGATCGGTATCCATCCGTGAAAGGGTGATCCCATTGAGATCATCGGTTAGGATTTTGTTTTTGGTACGGCTGAGATGACGTTCACCAAACTCATACAAGACCTGCATGTATTTATCAAACAGGATATGTTCGTTCAAAAGGAACACGATCCCGGGCGCATCAAAGGCTTTCCAAAACGACACCGGATGCGGCTGGCACAGGAACCTGCCCAGCATGAAAGCTCCGGCTGAAAAGCCGCTGAGTTGTTCCCTGGTACATTTCCTGATCATGTTGTCGAAGAACAGGATCTTCCGGTTGGTGGTCAACAGGCTGTAAATCTTATGCTGATCCTGGTGCGATCCCAACCCGCTTTTCAGAATCTCCGAATAATAATACCCCTGGTGCGCATCGAACCAGCCATTCACAAACTCGACCGCTTTCGCGGGCTGGCGTTCATAATCGTTGCGGATGAGTTTGACCAGGTCGGGAAGGGTCATGGCTTCTTCGGTCCTGATCGTATTGAGGATCTTCTGATACACAGCATAGGCCCTCGACATGTTAATGAACACCTTTTTCTCCTTGGGTTCCATCTCGAAGGAGATCCCTTCGAGGTATTTCTGAAAACGGGCAGGCCGGTAGGTAGCTTTCCCCAGGAAGATGCAATGCCGTTTACTCGACACGGTGACCCAATCGCCTTCATTGATGGTCACCCCGGCATCGTTGATGATGGCATTCCCTTCCAACCGCATCTGATAATTCTTGAGGTTGATGAACGCTGGTATCCCGTAGCCGAGGCAGGCAGTGACGACATGGATAGCCAGCGGGTTCATGCTCATGATGGCATCGAGTTCGGCCATGAAGATCGTCTCCGAGGGAATGAAGTTATCCTTGCAGAGGCACACCTTTTCGCCCCGTTTTTTTGCTTCCAAAGCTTTGGCCATCGTGAAAAAAATCCTGGCCGAGACAGCCGACCGTGGCAGGACGGAAAGACCGGAGCCGAACAGGGTCAGTGATTTCAGTGAGGTGTCGTCGATGCGTTCCGAGAAGATCTGCCGGAGATGATAAGGGCGGATCAACTGGATAACACGTTCTTTATTGATGACATTTTTCTGGTACAGGTTGATGGCGGCGAGCAAGGTAGAGCGGCCGGTGAGTTCCGACATATTCAGTTGAAGGATGGCGAACAGGGAGACCGTCTCGAACGATTCCACGGCGAACTCAATCGTGGCGGGAGATTTCAGCTTCACCTCCAAGGTCGGGAGCATGGGGGTGAAATGATAAACGGCGGGGAATTCTTCTTTGATCTCATTCCGGTTAAAATATTCCCGTTCTTCGGCCCGGATCGTGCCGGTCATGATCTCCTCGCCGAAAATCTCCCTCACACTTTCAATCTGGTTGCCCAATCCGGTACGCGGATGACGGCTGTACAACACTCCCGGGTATGACTCCCTGTTTCGCACAGTCCATACCATCTTTTGCAGGATGAGCGAAGGGAAAGCAAGATGCTTGCGTTGGAAGGTATAGATCAGGTCCTGGTTCCGGGAATAAAAGTTGTCGGAATTCTCCATAAAAACCTCCACCTGGTAAGCGGCATCGTATAACAAGCGTTCATCAATGGTTCTGATCTTTTCGAACAGGCGGTTGATTTGCTTTTCCGTCTCTTCCTTTTCATCGGATAACTTTGCTTCCGGGGGATGGCAAAACCCCGGCTGATTTCCCAGAATCTGGCAAAGCCACTGCAGGTTGTTCAGGTAGATCTTATTGGCGACAGCACGTCCATAGCGAAGTTCGAGCGAACGATAGCTGTCTTTCGTCACCCCGGCATTCAGGTAGGTAGGCATCAGTCCGGGGATATAGTAAGGCGTTGCCGTTCTCATGGCAAAGATGAGGGCCCGGTCGGGATCACCCAACTTCTCTCCTGTCATGGATTCCAGGTTGGCGATGGCCACCTTCAGGCAGGCTTTCCTGTCCGATGGATCCAGGTTATAGGATTGTGATGTCAGAATGCAGAAATCGGGAACAGGATAGCCTTCCCGGTACAAGTCGTGGAGCACCTTCCCTTTCTGGCTCAACAACTGTTCATTGTATTGCTTGTCGGCGATGGAAGGAACCACGTAATCATTTTCCATAAAACTGACATTCCCGAATAGTTTCCGAAGGTCATCGAGCATTGGGCGGATAATCTGTTCTTTTTCCGGCGATGTCTTCTGATGATCTTGATGTAGTTTGATGAGCTGGCGCAGGTACTGTCGTGCCTGTTCGCGGTCGGGCTGAAGGAGGATGAGAACATCGAGGTTGGTGACCGGTAAGGGACGAAATATCTCTTCGCCCGGGTTCGCGTATTCCAGTTCCGGTTTCAGGGCGCCGGGTTGATTAACCCAACTACCCTGACTTTTCGGATGATTGAGGATCGTACGGATCGTAAAGAAGTTGGGATAATAGGCTCTCAGCCTAAACCGGATGTCTGCTTCTTTCATCATCTGGGTGTTATGGAAGCGGTTGTCTGTATTCCTGGTAAATATCTGAAAAAAAATTATTTTGATGTACTTTTGCAAAAAATTTGGTTTACATGGGTTGGTTTGGAGACTTGTTGTGGACAGAGTCGGTAGCGCATACCATGCTCCTTTTCTGTTTTGTGATCGCGTTGGGAGTGATGTTGGGCAAAATAAAGATCTTCGGTGTTTCTTTGGGGATCACTTTTGTTTTATTTGTCGGGATTGCCGTTGGGCAGATTGGTTTTACCGTAAACCGGCAGGTGATTGATTTCATCCGTGATTTCGGGTTGATCCTGTTCGTTTTCTCTATCGGGTTACAGGTAGGTCCCGGTTTCTTTTCTTCCTTTAAAAAAGGCGGGTTATCTATGAATCTGATGGCGGTTGTCATTGTCCTGCTGGGGATGGGCGTAACCATTGCCCTGTTTTATATCACGGGGATGTCGATGCCGATGTTGGTAGGTGTGATGTCGGGCGCCGTGACCAACACGCCCGGACTGGGAGCCGCGCAACAAGCGTTGAAAGAAATATCGGGCGGAGCAGCCGGCGGGGCCGTACCCGAGATCGGGCTGAGCTATGCCATTGCTTATCCTTGCGGGGTGATCGGCATCATTCTGGTCATGATCCTGATTCAGAAATTCTTCAAAATCAATGTTACCAAAGAATCGGAACAGTTTATCCAGAGTCAGCATCCGGCGGAGACGCTGCCTGAGAAGACCAGCATCAAGGTGACGCATCCCCGCATGTTTAATCAGACCATTCAGGAAATATCGAAACAGATACCTGTTTCTTTCGTGATATCCCGCGTGATGCACAACGGAGAGCTGAAGAGCGCCACCTCCGATACCGTCATCCATGATAACGATGTCATCCTCGTGGTAGCAGAGAAAGGGGTGTTACCCACCATCATTAATGTCTTCGGGCAAGTAAGCGAAGTTGATCTGACTGAGAAACAGGGCGACTTGGAATCGAGGCAGATCATGGTCACCCGGCGGGCTGTCTTCGGGAAAGACCTGGGATCGCTGAGGTTCCGTTCACGTTATAACATCAACATCACCCGGGTTTACCGGTCGGGCATCGAACTGATCGCCTCCCCTCACCTGAGATTGCAGATGGGCGATAAGCTGACAGTGGTCGGCGATGAGGAATCGATCGAGAAAGTGGCCGGAGAACTGGGCAATTCCATGAAGAAACTCAACGAACCCAATATCGTCACCATCTTCATCGGCATCTTGCTGGGCGTTCTCTTTGGCAGCATCCCCATTCCCATCCCCGGCATTCCCAACCCCGTCAAACTGGGGCTCGCCGGCGGACCGCTGATTATCGCCATCCTTCTGAGTAAATACGGACATCGATTCTCCTTTGCCTCCTATACCACCCCCAGCGCCAACCTCATGCTCCGTGAGATCGGCATCGTGCTCTTCCTGGCCAGCGTGGGAATCAGCTCGGGCGAAAAGTTCGTCTCCAGCCTGCTCTCCGGCGACGGATTTGTCTGGATGGGATACGGCATCCTCATCACCATTATCCCGATCCTGATCGTGGGATTGTACGCCCATCTGGTTATGAAAAAGAATTATTTCGAGATTTGCGGGTTGTTGTCGGGCAGTATGACCGATCCCCCGGCCCTGGCTTACGCCAACAGCATCGCCCAGTCCGAAGCCCCTTCCATTGCTTACGCCAGCGTGTATCCCCTGGTGATGTTCCTCCGCATCTTCGTGGCGCAAATGCTGGTGCTGATCTTCGTTTAGTACACAGGAAAGGGTAACCACCCCTCTTCACTTTTTATCCATTATTTACCAGATTCTCTTTTCGAACCCAATTAGTTGTTTTTATCATTTGTTGTTTTTGTCAACTATTTTTATCTTTACAGCGTAAAAATAAACGAGATGAATAAACAAATGGCTCCGTTGGGGATGTTGATGGGGATCATGATGAGGTCGGCCGTGAAAAGCATCAAGAGGCAACTTCATGAGACCGGGATCCCTTACACGGTCGATCAGCTGACACTGCTTCATGCCATCCATTTCAAAAACGGTGAACTGATCCAGCAGGACATGGCCGACTTCCTGGGGAAGGATAAATCGGCGGTGCTTCGGATCATCGATTCACTGGAAAACGATGGATTGTTATTAAGAGTAGTAGAGGCGCACGACAGGCGGAAGAAAACGCTGGTCATCACCGATAAGGGAAAACAGGTGATAGATCATTTTGTCAAGGCGGAATATTCCATCTGGAATAACCTTCAGAAGGGCGTAACCCAAGAAGAACAGGACATTTTCCAGCAAGTCATCAAAAAAATTCAGTTCAATGCCGAACAAATGTTAGAAAGTAATCTGTATTAATCTACCTATGTCGTTATCTATTTATATAATAAAGTCATGAACCGAAAAATGATCATCAGTGCAGGAATGCTGTTACTGGCGACAGCAGGGATCATTCCGGCGCAAACATCTTTTACGCTGAAAGGGTGTCTCGACTATGCCTTCTCCAACAACCGTTCCATTCGGATGGCGGACTATGATCTGGAGATCTCGCAGAAGAAGAAGATCGAGCAGATAGGTAATTATCTGCCCCAGGTGAACGTTTCGGGTTCCGTTGATGACAACCTGGAACTGGCCAAATACCTGCTTCCTGCCGAGATGATGGGAGGAGAACCGGGAACCTATATACCCGTAACGTTCGGGACCAAATATGCCACAACCGGGACCGTGCAGGTGACTCAGAAAATCGTTGATCCTGTTTCATGGCTGAACATCCGGTCATCCGGGAAATCCGGGGAACTGTCGGCACAAAATCTGCAGAAAACCCGGGAGGATGTCATTTATAACATCAGCACGGTATATTATCAGACCCTGGTGGTCAAAAAGCAGGTCGAATTGCTGAAAACCATTCTGCTGGCTTCGGAGGAATCGTTGAAATCGACAGAGCTCCGGTTCCGCAACGGGATGGCGAAACAGATCGATATTGATAAGTTGCAGGTGAGTTACAACAACACTCTTGCACAGGTACAGCAGACAGACCTGAGATATGCTCAGCTGTTGAACAGTCTTAAGTACAACCTTGGCATGCCGGTCGACAGCGTCCTGGAGCTGGCCGACACTTCGCTGACGGCTGTCAGTCTCCTGTTCGAAAACCGTCCCGGCCGTCTTCTCCGTGTCAGCGAGATCATCGATTACCAGATCCGGGAAACCAGCTATTCGCTAACGGAATATGAGAAGAAAAAAGCAGCCGCTGTCTTTTATCCTGTGTTGTCGTTTTACGGTAACTACGGCTACAATGCCTGGCGGCAGGAGTTCAATTTTTTCGATCCGGATAAAGAATGGTACAACAGTTCCGCCATTGGTCTGAGACTCACTATCCCGGTTTTCGACGGGCTTCAGCGCTCTTCACGCCTTTCGCAGTCGAAGCTGAACCTGGAAAAGGCCAGGGAAAACCTTTGGCAGACGGAGCAATACATTAAGGTCAATGCATCGAACTATAACATGCGTTACCTGAACGCGATGGAGAACATCAACCACGAACGCGAAAACCTCAAGCTGGCTGAAAGCGTATACCGGAACACACAGTTGGAACTCCGGCAGGGAGCGGGATCAACACTCGACCTGATCCAGGCCGAAAGTTCGTATGTCCAGGCCCAGAACAACTACTTCAGCAAGCTGCTTGATCTGTACGTGGCCCGTCTTGATCTGGAGCGGGCTTCAGGGACTTTATCTTCCTTTATTCAACAATTGTAATAACTCATGAGATGAAAAAAAATATCATCCTTTTCACTGTCATCACGGCGATCCTGGCGCTGATCGTCGTACGCCTGATCAGCAATCACGATCAAATTGAAGCCCGGAAGACGGAAAAAACCGATCTCGATTATGTCACTGTAAGTGTCAGCCCGGTCACGAGCATGAAACTGGATAACAGCCTGCGCCTGGTAGGATCCATGGATGCCTGGGCGGAAGTGAATGTTCCGGCTGAGGCAGGAGGCCGGCTCACGCTGGTGGATGCCGAACCCGGCCAGGTGAAACAACAAGGCAGTGTGATCGCTACCACCGATGATCAATTGAAACAACTGGCTGTCCGGCAGGCTCAACTCTCGGTCGATAAGTTGCAGAAAGATCTGGTCAGGAGCAAGAATCTGTTTGACGGAGGCACGCTGACCGAGCAACAACTGGAGCAAGCCCGTAACTCTTATGATGAGGCGGTGATCCGGCTGGAACAGGCCCGGAAACAGCTGTCCGACGCCACTGTCCGGGCGCCATTGTCGGGCACCGTCACGAAAAAGTACGTAGAACAGGGAGAATACATCAATACCGGCAGTCCGGTGGTGACCATGGTAGATATTTCCCGGTTAAGAATAAAAATGAACGTATCCGAATCGGATGTGTATATGCTGAAAAGAGGAGATAAAGCCATCATCACTACCGATGTTTATCCCGGTGTTTCATTTGAAGGGACCATCAGCTTTATCAGTTCCAAAGGAGACGAGGCGCACAACTACCCGGTGGAGATCGTCATTTCCAACAACACGATTCACCCTTTGAAATCGGGCACTTTTGCCAAGGTAGAGATACGGTTCCCGGCAACCGTTCCCGCTTTATACATTCCCCGGGAAGCCTTGCAAGGTAGCATCAACGATGCGAAGGTGTATGTAGCCGAAAACGGGAAGGCTCTGCTGAAAAATATCGTCGTCACGGATGCTACCGATCAATACCTCCGCGTGATCTCAGGCCTGGTCGAAGGAGAACAAGTGATCGTGACGGGGCAGGTAAACCTCTCCGACGGCAAATCCATAAAGATCATCAAGTAAACCGCAGCCTTATGTCACTAACCGAACTTGCCATCAAGAGGCCGACACTGGTTGTCGTCATTTTTTCCGTGCTGACCATCCTCGGGATCTCGTCGTATACCTTACTGAACTACGCGCTGATCCCCAGCATGAATTTCCTGAGTCTGAGTATTATTACTCCTTATCCGGGCGCCTCTGCGAACGAAATTGAAACCACGGTCACCCGAAAGTTGGAAGACGCTCTCTCCACCCTGGAAAATGTGAAAGACATGCGATCGACATCGCAGGAAGGAGTATCGGTCATTTCCATCGAACTGGAACCCAACAGCGATGTGAATGTGGCGTTGCAGGATGCACAGCGTAAGATCAATGCCGCCCTGTCGTCACTTCCTTCCGGTGTGAAGTCACCTTCTATCTATAAAAATTCTTCGGATGAGATACCGGTTATGCAACTGGGGGTTACTTCCGGCAAGTTATCACCTCCAGAGCTGTATCAACTCGCGGAGGATGAGATCAAACCCATGATCTCGAAGTTGAAAGGGGTTGGTCAGGTGACGCTGGTCGGCGGCAGTGCACGGGAGATCAGAATCAATATTAATAAAGAGAAACTTACCGCTTACCATGTCTCTATCCAGTCGGTCTGGCAAGCCATCGGAAGTGCAAATCTTGAGATGCCGACCGGGAACATTGAAAACGACACCCGTCAATATACGGTCCGTTTACTGGGGAAGGTCACCTCGCTCGACGACCTGCGGAACATCACGGTAGCGAGGGTTTCTCCGGGGAGCAGCATCAGGTTGAGAGATGTAGCGGACGTTACCGATGGCGTGGCCGAACAAACCGCCCTGAGCCGGATCAATGGTGAGACATCTGTCGGCATCGTCGTCCAGAAGCAATCCGATGCCAATACCGTGGATGTCTGCAATAAAGTCAAGGCAGAGCTTGCCTCGCTTGAGCAACAATACAGCGCCGACAAGTTGAAATTCAGCATGGCCTCCGACAGTTCGGTATACACGCTCGAATCGGCCAATGGCGTCATGGAAGACCTGATGCTGGCTATCCTGCTGGTATCCCTGGTGATGTTCGTCTTCCTCCACAGTCTCCGTAATTCATTCATTGTACTGGTCTCCATTCCGACCTCGATCATTTCGGTATTTTTGGCCATGTACATCTTCGACTTCTCGCTGAACCTGCTCACCCTGATGGGTCTTTCGCTGGCGATCGGGATCCTGGTAGATGACTCCATCGTCGTCCTGGAGAATATCTACCGGCACATGCAGATGAAAAAAGATAAGCGGACAGCCGCGCTGGAGGGACGAAACGAGATCGGTTTTACGGCCATCGCAATCACCACGGTGGATGTGGTGGTGTTTCTTCCTCTGGCTCTGGTGACAGGAATAATTGGCAACATGTTGCGAGAATTTTCACTGGTGGTAGTATTTACTACCCTGATGAGCCTTTTTGTTTCTTTCACGATCACCCCGGTGTTGGCTTCCCGGTTCGGGAAGCTGCAACAGCTGACCAATGGCACCCTGATGGGGAGATTCTCTAACGCTGTCGAAAATGCTTTTCATCGACTCTCTGCCTGGTACGAGAATATCCTGAGGTGGGGTTTATCACACCGGAAAAGCGTATACTTCATTACCACCCTGCTTATCGTGTTATCTCTTTCCCTGTTCCCGATGGGATTCATCGGCATGTCGATGATGAACGACGGCGACCAAAGCGAATTTATCATTGACCTGGAAGGCGAACCACAGAACACGATCTATCAGACTTCGCAACTGACTTCGAAAGTAGAAGCGTTGCTGATGAAGAAACCCGAAGTGCAAAAGGTCTTTTCGAACATCGGATTCACCAGTTCTGCTTCCGGCATCTCAGGCAGTGAAAAAAACAAGGCACAGATAACCGTGTCACTGGTCCCCATTGAACAGCGGACGATCTCGACAGAGAAGTTTGCCGCCGCCATCAAAAAAGAGGTACTTCAAATCCCGGGATTGAAAGTGACGGCCACGCCCACCACCATTTCGCAAAGTTCCTCCAACTTTCCCATCCAGGTTCTGCTCCGGGGTCCTGATGTAAACCAGCTCTTCAAAGTAGGCGACAGCGTCATGAAGATCATGGAAAAAGTGCCCGGGACCACGGATGTCAGGTTATCCGTAGAAAAAAAGAAACCCGAAATCCATATCAGTCTTGACCGGGAAAAAATGGCTCAGCTGGGAGTGAATGTACAGCAGGTCGCCAGGTTGATGAACCTCTCCTTCGCCGGCAATCACGATCTTCAATATTCGGAAGGAGGAACGGATTATGATATTAACGTGATGCTGGATCGTTTTAACCGTGAAAAGATCAATGATATCGGTTCTCTGACCATTTTGAATGACAAAGGGCAGTTGGTGGAGTTGAAAGACTTTGCCGCCATCTCCCAGTCACTCGGTCCGAACAAGCTTGAACGGTACGACCGGATTTCCTCACTGACCGTGAAATGTGCAGTGTATGGCAGGCCGCTGGGGACGGTGGGAACAGAAGTCAGGCAGGCCGTATCTCAAAAGATCCGTCCAGATGGGTTTACGATCGATTACAAAGGTCAAATGGAACGGATGTCGGATGCCTTCACCAGCCTTTTTACGGCCATGGCAGCGGCCCTGATTTTCGTCTACCTGGTGATGGTGGCCTTATACAACTCCTATCTCTACCCGTTCGTGGTTCTGTTCTCCATACCTGTAGCGGTGATCGGGGCTTTCCTCGCGCTGGCGCTTTCAGGAGAACCGGTCACCGTGTTCACCATGATCGGGATGATCATGCTCATCGGACTGGTGGCTAAAAATGCCATTTTGCTCGTTGACTTCACCAATAAGCTGAGGGCCGAAGGAAAGAGTGTGAAAGATGCCCTGGTAGCCGCGGGAAAAGAACGGTTACGCCCCATCCTGATGACCACCTTCTCCATGGTCTTCGGCATGCTCCCCATGGCCCTGTCCTCCGGAGCCAGTGCCGAGATGAAGAATGGACTGGCATGGGTCATCATCGGAGGACTGACCAGCTCCCTCCTGCTTACCCTGGTACTGGTACCTTCCGTCTACCTCACCATGGAAAGATGGAAGGAGAACGTGAGAAAGGTTTTTTCGAAGAAGTAAACGAAAGCTGCCATAATCCGGTAACGATTCGGCATTTTACCTGATTTCCTGACCTCTGAGGAAAACGAACAAATTAAAATATTTGTTTACATTTGTCTAGTTTTTGGATAAGAACTATCGAATAGGCACACGCTATTTAGGACGGAATACGGAAGGGAAATTACTACTTGTAATGCGATTAAAATCTATCTTTTTTATACTTTTTGGGTTCATTATTGTCCATGGTCAGTCGCAGAAGATGCCGGCCAGGGATGTTTTGGTCAGTGATTCACTCAGCCAGATCAGTGATACAGAATTTGATCCTTACGGGAAGCGGATGTGTTGGCAGACAACAGATGATAATTCTCTTTGGATCTGTCATTTAGATACTACTACCTGGGGTCTGGTTATTCCTGACGGAAAAGAAATTCAGGTTGATACCGGGCTTACTCCCTTAGGTTCCACCTCGAATGCAGCCGAGTGGGGATATGATATCAACGGCACTTATCTGGTATACAATAAAAGCATCCTCAAGAAGAAATACATTGCCATCGCTGCCGAATCGTCAATCGGGACCTGGTCGAACTTTACGATGTTGGATGCCGCTTACCGTATCAACCCTCACGCCTCTCAGAATCCCAACGACTCCGTGATGGCATTTCATTACATCTCCAGCATCATTGACTGGAAAACCAAGTACAAATTTATCGACCACCCCGACTGGGAAAGGGCTGTCTGGGGCTTCACCGATGCCCATTGGACACAGGGTGAACAAATGCTTACAGGTATTTTTTCTTTCACCAACCAGGTAGGCTTGTTTGATCCTCCCGAGCGGAAATGCCCTATGCAATTGACTTTCGATGATAAAGACGCGTACACAAAACCATTTATGTGGCATGCTCCGGAGCACAATAATGCGCGCATGTTCTTTGCCATAGCCAACGGGAACGAGATGCGCGTTTTCAAAGAGACGTATCCACAGAGTGACTCTTTTGCCTTGTACATGTCATTCCCCTCTCCCTCCTCCAATCCTTTCTTTACCCGGTTTGCTTCGCCGGAACCGGTGGTATATAACGGACAATCTTATGCGTTGTTTATGGCTTCGTCTTCTCCGTACGAAACAGATTGTGTTCCGGCCGAGATCTGGATCGCCAAACTCGATAGTGTTAATCCTGTTTTCACGATCGTTTCTGATTCATCCAGAAGCATCCGGACCGATCCCGAATCTTTTCCCACGAACGATCAACTGCTGGTCTATTACACAGAAGTAGTCGATTCCATTGCACCCTATGTAGTATACCGTGTCCATAAATGTGAAACAGGGATTCTGGGGTCGGGAGTTCCTACCGGCGAGAAGGAAAAATCCAACATCCCGGTTCCGGATCTGACGGTTTTCCCCAACCCGTTCCACGACCGGCTGTACCTTCGCCATTCAACGGGCAGCGAACGATACCGGCTGACCGATCAGCTGGGAAGAACTGTCTGGGAAGGCACTGATCTTTCTCATCAGAATTTTCATGCCCTGAAACAAGGAATTTACTTCCTTCAAATACAATCGGGACGAACCTGCCGTTCCATCACGGTTTCGAAACAATAAACAAGCGATTTATTGAATGCGGAAGACTTCCGATTCTTTATACCGGGAAGCAACAACTACGCGAGTGCCGTTAGCATGGGGCTCAAAGAGACCGGAAGCAATCTGCGGGGTGTTGTTGTGAGCCGAAAGGTGTGAAAGCAGCAACAGTTTCAGGGAAGGGGCGCGATGGTGAAGAAAGAGTTCCAGCGCCTGGTCGTTGGAGAGATGTCCCACATCGCTACGGATACGTTTTTTCAGGTAGAACGGGTAATTGCCCTTTTCCAGCATGGTTTCATCGTAATTGGCTTCCAGGAAGGCAGCGTGGCACTGGCTGAAACGATCAATCAAATTCTTGCAGGGAGTTCCAATGTCGGTGAAGACTCCGGCTGTGATACCGTCGCAGGTCACGGTGAAGCTGTGCGGGTCGTTCCCATCATGGTGTTTGTGGAACGGAAATACGGAGAGCCTTCCAAATGATAGCGGTTCATCAGCCGTGAAAGAACGGACAAGCTCCGGACTGAGGGACAGTCTGGTATTCGCGAGAGTAGCAGGAGTGATATACACAGGGATGCCGTGTTTTCTGGAAATGACGCTCACTCCCCGGATATGATCGCTGTGTTCGTGTGAAATGAAGATGCCCCGAACCCGATCGAGGGACAACCCGAGGTGCGCCATCCGGTTTTCCGTTTCACGACAGGAGATCCCGGCATCAATAAGCACGGCATCGTGTTCGTTGCCGATATAATAACAATTACCGTTGCTGCCTGAGTTGATGGAAGAGATGCAGAGTGACATGACCGCAAAGGTCGGAAAAAACAGTTAAAAAAACTTTTGAAAAGTGGAGAGGTAAAGAGTATCGTCTCTCTACCTCACCACCGGTCACGGATCAGAAATAAATATCTCTCTGTCCTTCCCCTATGGATTCAAGGTTAGTGTTAATCTTCGATTTCAGGGTGGTGTTTTCCACTTCACCAACGAGATGGTCAATTGCTTTCAGCCCTTGTTCCTTCGTTTCGGGGGAAGCGAAGTCTTCCAGATACTCTTTAAAAGTAAATAAGGCATTGGGCATGCAATACTGTTTTATCAATCCGGGTTTAGCCAGGTCCATGAAGTCCTGTCCCACCCTGCCTTTGCGGTAACATCCGGTACAGAATGAAGGGATAAATCCTTCGTTTGCGAGGGTATAGATCATCTGATCGAGGGTACGGTGGTCGCCCAGGGTGAACTGGCTTCCCGTTCCTTCTTCTTCATGTGTATAGGATCCCGGGTTGGTGCGTGATCCGGCCGAGATCTGACTGACGCCGTAATGGATCAATTCGGTCCGCATGGCATCGTTTTCTCGGGTACTCAGGATGATGCCGGTATAAGGCAGTGCAATACGGATAATCGCTACCAACTTTTTGAAATCATTGTCGCTGACCTTTGAAGGTATCTGATCGGCATTGGGAGCGCCGACGGCAGGTTCGATACGAGGTACGGAGACCGTATGCGGGCCACAACCAAAAGCTGTCTCCAGATGATGTGCATGTTCCATCATCGCCAGGACCTCAAACCGGTAATCGATCAGTCCCAGCAGGGCACCGATACCTACGTCGTTAATGCCGCCCTCCATGGCGCGGTCCATCACCGTCAGGCGGTATTCATAATTGCCTTTTTGGGTATCAGCCGGGTGAAAGTTCTTGTAGAGCACGGGATCGTATGTCTCCTGGAAGCATACGTATGTTCCGATCTTTTCCGCTTTCAGTCGGGCGAAGTCTTCGACCTCCATGGGAGCCAGTTCAACATTGATCCGGCGGATATAATCCCTGCCTCCGTTTTCCCTGGCGGCATAGGTAGTACGAATGGCTTCCACCATATAATCGGTGTTGTTCCGGGAGCTTTCACCGCAGATCAGCAGTACCCGTTTATGCCCTTCGCGAAGCAGGGTCTTTGTTTCTTCGGCAATCTCATCCATGGTCAGCACCTTGCGTTTGATGAGTTTGTTATCGCGACGGAAAGAGCAGTAAGTGCAGTTGTTGATGCATACGTTCCCGGTATAAATGGGTGCGAATAACACCAGCCTTTTCCCATAGATCTCTTCCTTGACGCTACGCGCCGTGTCCATGATCATCCTGATCACTGCAGGATCTTCCACCCGAAGCAGTGTGGCCACCTCTTCCAGGTTAAGACCTTTCAGTTTTAATGCTTTATTCAGGATCGTGTTGACTTCTGAAACTTCCGGGATGTTTCCTTCTATTAAGGAATAGAGTTTATCCCTGTCGATGAATACTTTGTTCCTCTCGCTCTTGTTCATGATTTTTCTCCTCTTTGTATTTGGTCAAAATAGATTTTACTTCGACGTCTTTTAAACGTCCGATCTTTCCGGTAAGAGCGCTGATCATCTCGGTAGTTCCTTCGATGACAAGAGAAATAACATGAATATTGCGATGGTGAATGGGTAATCCCTGGCGGGCCAGAATGATACTACTATATTCGGATAGCAGGGAATTGACGGCAGGGACGGAGGCGGTGCCCTGGATCAGGATCGTAATGGTTCCAATTCTCTTTTCCATCAGATGCTCTTTTGGATCAGATTGATGTTTCAATTCAATATGGACAAACGTTGAAAAAGTAGTTACCGTTTCGCAGAATTGTCCGGAACAAATGTACGAATTTATTTATAAATGTTCGGTGAAACATCAGAAAATCACACAAAAGCTGTGACATCTCCCGTGAATGTCAACGTCAACCGGTGCATCGCCCGGGTAACACTCACGTACAACATACTTCTATCCATCTCGGTCCGGTAATTCCGGTTATCAGCATGAGGGATGATCACTTCATCGAATTCAAGCCCTTTAGCCATCAAGGCCGAAGTGATGATAATGCCCGTGGTAAAAGCAGCGCTTTGGTCTGATAAAAAAGTAATATCGGGATTGACCGCTTTCAACATTTCGAATAAATCCCCGGCCCTGTTCATATCCTTGCAAATAATTCCCAGCGATCGGAATTCGGAATGGATAAATCTGTCTATAAAACCGACTATTGCGGTCATCTCTTCCTCTTCATTTTTATATTTAAAGATTTGTGGATGATCCCCATGTCGTTCTACCGCTTCCACCCCTTCATTGGCTTTGATCTTTTGTGCGAAACAAGTGATTTCATAGGTTGACCGGTAACTTTTATACAGTTTCATTACCTCTCCCGAAGGAAAAATGTTCCGGATCATTTCGGCCGTGGAAGAGCCATACGGATTTACCGTCTGGTTTGCATCTCCAAGTATGGTTTTCCGGCAGGGAAATAATTTTTGGATGACTGTATACTGGATAGGGGAATAATCCTGCATTTCATCGATCAGCAAATGTTTAACCGTTGAGGGGGTTTTCACGCCATTCAGGGCAATATGCAAATATGCCAGAGGAGCAAGATCGGTATATTCAAAAGTCCGGTTCTTTTGGTACTTAAACAACTCCGGCTTCCCGATCCAATCGAAAAATGCTTTATACACCTCAAGATCATTGTTACCGGAGAACATATTCCTGATCCCTTTTTTCAGAAGATTCCGTTGGATAGTGTTGACAGAAACCCTGTACTTGATTTCCATCATTTCCAGGATATATGCAGCCATAGGTTCAAACCGTTGCCGCATCGGGTACCGGTGGAACCTTCTGAATTGCGCTTCGATGAATGCTGCCGGAATCGTGAAGTCACGGGTCAGTGTTACATCCACTGCCCTGAAACCTTCATTCTCGAGGTATACGATGTACCGGTCCAGCTGACGGACAAAATCCGGAGATGTTTTATATTGCTGCCGGCTGATGCATTCCGGTGAAGCGTCCCCAAGGAGTTCCGTGATCTGTTCAGAAAAATGCCGGAATTTGATTTTGTGATCAAAAACATCTGATAAAACCTGTTCCATGCTTGTCTCGGGGACCATATCTTCTCCCAGTTCCGGAAGAACATTTGAGATATAATCTGAAAATACCTTATTGGGAGAAAGAATCAGCATATCCTTTGAAGTGATCTTCCCTTTGAAGGCATAAAGAAGGAATGCTATACGGTGCATGGCAATAGATGTCTTCCCGGAACCTGCCACTCCCTGGATGATCAGTACCGGGGCATCTTCATTACGAATAATGCGGTTCTGCTCACGCTGTATGGTGGTCACCATATGCTTCATTTTTTCATCAGAAGAAGCGCTCAACTCTTTTTGAAGGATCTCGTCGTGTACCGTGAGGGAACTCTCGATCATAAACTCCATGCTGCATTTTCTGATCCGATATTGGCGTTTGAGTAAAATATTACCCTGAATAACCCCACTGACGGAAGTGTAAAAAGCCTCCCCCAACTCAAAGTCATAGAACATCCCGGAAACAGGAGCCCTCCAGTCATAGATCAGGATGTTCTTCTTCTTGTAATCGTAAAATGAATGAACACCAATATATACCGCCATCGTCTCACTTCCCGGGCAGTCTTCCCGGAAATCTATTCTCCCGAAATAAGGGATATCCAGCAACCGGGTTAATCTTGTGCGTCTGGCCAAAACATTTTCTCCAAGAGCGTAATGGTTCAGGATGCTTTCCCTCATGGAGCGTATCTCGTGAGGGTCAAGGTCCTTATTCGACCATAGATATTCTTTATGTTCCTGTAACGTATTTACGTGCTCTTTGACCGAGGCATCAACATCGCGGATGGCATTTTTGATGATGTTGATGATTTTCCGGAGATATTCTTTTTCCTGACTCTCCGTTTCATTAATAATCATAAAAACGGTATTTGAAAAATCGAACAGGCGGCAAAACTACCGGAATCACTTCATTTATAAAATAGCCATTGATAGTCATTCAGGAGCACTTTGACTATCTTTGCTGTAATATGAAAGAGGTAGACTTATCCGAATTATCCCGTCAAATGAGCAATTCAGCGCTAAGAGTGCTGGAAGATCTTGATTTTGCCGACATCTGTCGTCGTGTGGGAGGTATGGTCAACATTGTCGGTTCTCTGAAAACCGGGTTAATGATGAACAAAGCAGATATCGATCTGCATATTTATACCGGCGAACCGATGCTGAAGAAAAGTTTCGCCATCATGGAGCGGTTATCGGAAAACAGCGCCGTCAAAAACTTTCAGTACATTAATCTTCTGAACACCAGGGAAGATTGTATTGAATGGCATGTCTGGTATGAAGGAGCTGATCAAAAAAGATGGAAACTGGATATCATTCATATCCGGAAGGGTTCTTATTATGATGGTTTTTTTGAGAAGGTGGCTGATCGGATCCTCCATGGATTGACCCCGGAAATCAGGGAAGCGATCCTGAAGATCAAATATGCATTAGGCGAAGAAAGTGATGTAAAAGGGATTCAGGTTTATCAGGCGGTCATGGAGAGTGGTGTCAGGGATTATCCCGAATTTTTACAATGGCTGGAAGTGCACCGGACGGTTGATATTCTGGAATGGATGCCCGGAGGAGAGCCGTAATTATTCCAGATATCCTCTCATCCCGGCAATGTTGATGGCCTCAGCGGAATTGGCAGCCTGTAATTTCCGGAGAATGTTTTTACGGTGATTGTTTACTGTATGAATGCTGATACAAAGACGGTCGGCTATCTCCTTACTAAAGCGCCCTGCCCGGATCAGCCGGAGCACCTCCAGTTCCCGTTCAGAAAGTCCTGATTCATTGATTGCCGGAGACTGAATGTTTCGAATCCGGCCTGTTTTCAGGTTCACGGTCATTCCCTGTACTCCCCGGGCAGGGGATTGATCGGGAAGAATATTAACTTCTCCAAGGATAATCCAGGCTTTCCCGTGAGCGTCGGATTGAATAACTTTCTGTCGACTGATCACATTAAGGTAATGATATTGCGCATGACGCAGTCTGAAGGTATAAATGGTACTGTAGTCATTGCGGCACCTTGGATCAAGGCCATAGATGAAGTGTGCGTGGTTAATCTGCATATCCATCAACTTTTCCCTGTCGTCGGGGTGGGTCATTTCTTCCAAAAAAGATTCACGGTTTTCCATGGTATTCAACCAATCCGTCTTGTATCCGAAGAGATCGGAAAAGCCGAGTGAAGCAAAATCATAAGATTTTCTGAATACATCAACGGTAAACAAGCAGCTATGGCTGATTCCGGCCATCTGTTGTATAAGAGATCTCTTTTTATCCCAGAAATCATAATCAACATCCCTGCTGGAAATTTGTTGCCGGGACCACATTTTCTCAATAATACATTCTTTAGAATTCATCGACTGGTGTTCTAATGAGCGGTTTTCCCGGAATAAAGGAAAGAAATTTTTTCTACCGGAAATATGGGTACAAAAGTATTTTACTCCGGAAATTTCCGGTGAAAAAAGCATTGAGCGAGATGGTTTCTCAGAACAGTTTTGCCATTTCCCGGGCCTCACGGATTGCTTTTCCGACGATTGCCTCCACATCGTTTCCGATCACGTCGAGTTCTTCGGCGGCAATGGTTTTGAAATCCCTTATCCCCAGGAACGCGAACAAAGTCCGGAGGTATCTGTCACCCATTTCAAAAGCAGCGCCAGAGCCTTCCAGGTAGGCTCCTCCCCGGGTAGTGATGTTTACGGCTTTCCGGCCCTGACACAGGCCAACGGGGCCTGTGGGGGTATATTCAAACGTGATGCCAGTCACCATGATATAATCCAGGTATGCTTTGAGGATTGCGGGGATACTCAGGTTCCACAACGGTTCGGCGATAACGTATTTATCTGCTTCGAGAAACTGGAAAGCGTATTTCAGGATGGGATGATCCCTGCCTGTTCCCTCTTCCGGCCGGTGAAGATCGAGGAGATCACCGGAAGGCAGAAAGGAGATCCCTTCTTTGTAGAGATCCAATGTGATTATCTCATCGGAAGGGTGGGTTTTCTTGTACGATTCGATGAAACTTTCAGAAATCCGGAAAGTCCGGGAAATCCCATCGGGTCTGGCATTTGCTTTTATGTACAGTACTTTTGCCATAATGAAATCCTCCTATCGAAATTAAAGGTGTTATGACAAAGATACGACAAAAGAACCGTAACCCTGTCAGGGGGTGGGACCCTGTCAGGGTTGACCATCTTATTTTGCTGTATATCTGAATATTAAAAAATAATGTTCCGTTTTCGACCCCACCCTGACAGGGTATATTCTGATTCCCAAATTTTTCAGGAACCTAATTTATAAATTATTGAATGAGTTATATTTATAGAAAAAGGACCCTGACAGGGTCCCCTGCCCTGTCAGGGTTGGTAGGGGGGTTGGTAGGGTCAGGTAAAAAAAATTTCAAAAAATATCCCACCAAACCAAAATTGTATTACTTTTGACCGTCTGGTTAAACTTAATGGTTAAATCAATTGGTTAAAAAAGATCAACCTACCAAAGAACGCATCCTGGAAGCCGCTAAAGAGGTGTTCCACCGCAAGGGCTTCGATGGAGCCCGGATGCAGGAAATTGCCGATACAGCCGGCATTAACAAGGCTTTGCTGCATTATTACTTCTGCGATAAAGAAACTCTCTTCGCTGAGGTCTTCAAAACAACCTTCGAGAACGTCGTGATGTTCGGAATGGATGTCTTCTCCCGCAATATTCCGTTTGAGGAAAAACTATCCATCTTCCTGGATTTCCATATCTCTTTCCTCCGCGATAACTCCTTTATCCCATTGTTCATCCTTAACGGGATTTATGAACGGCCCGACCAGCTCCGGGAAATGATGATAAAAAACCTGGAAATACCCCATCTGATGATGGGTAACATCATGAAAGGATTGCAAAAAGAAGGAATTGAAGTGGATAGCCCCCTTCAACTTTATATCAACGTGCTTTCACTCAGTATCTTCCCTGTAGTTGCCAAACCCATCCTCAGCCGGGTGTTCGGCCTCTCGGAGGAACAGATGAATGCCTTCTATGAAGAACGTAAAAAAACATTGCCTCATTTTATCATGAATGCCATCCGAAAACCATGAAAAAGATCCTGTTACTTTTGTTCAGCCTGGGATGGCTGACAGCCGCTGCCCAGGATACCCTGACCATCGGGACCTGTTATGACCTGGCCCGCCAAAACTGGCCGTTGCTGCATCAGCTTGATCTCATCTCGTGGAGCAACAACCTCCGGTTGCAAAATCTTTCTAAAAACTACCTCCCGCAAGCATCCCTTAATGTGAATGCCTCCTACCAGTCAGACGTCACTCGTATCAACCTGAATATCCCCGCTCAGTTCGGCTCATTACATATCCCCGAAATCGAGAAAGATTGGTACAAAGCAACACTGGATGTGAGCCAGGCAATCTATGACGGACAGGTAACCAGCTATAACAAAAAACTGGAGAAAGCTAACCTCGCAGTAGACCAGACTTCCGTCGAATCCGAGTTATATCAACTGAAAGAACAGGTTAACCAACTTTACTTTACCATCTTGCTTCTCCGGGAAAATCAAAAACTGCTGGAGAGCAACCGCGATCGGCTGGATGCAAAGTTGAAAGAGGTCAGGGTGGCCGTGAATAATGGCGCAGCCCTGCCCATGAATGCCGACCTTCTGGAGGCGGAACTGATCCGTAATGATCAGAATATCGATGAAACAAAAAGCAACGCCAAAGCAGCCCGCGCGATGCTTTCCAACCTGATCAACCGGACCGTCACGCCGACAACTGTCCTGGAGATGCCGGCAACAGCCGATGAAATAAAACCTTTTGAAAACAACCGTCTTGAAAACAAGGTCTTCGAGTTGCAGGAATCACGGCTGGGTATCATGCACGACATGGTTACCACCAAATGGAACCCGAAAATATACGCTTACGCCCAGGCAGGATACGGACGACCAGGCTTGAATATGCTCGATCCTGACTTTACCCCGTGGGGCGTCATCGGGGCGAAAATCACCTGGAACTTCTGGAGCTGGAATGCTAATAAAAATGAGAAAAAAATACTGAACATCCAGGAAGATATCCTTCGTACCAGGCAATCGGCATTCGACCGGAACCTCCGGATCCAGGTGGAAAGAGATCTTGCAGAAATCGAAAAAGCCGAAACAGCGCTGTTAAAAGACACCGATCTCATCAGTCTTCGCAGCCGCATCACGCAAGCTGCCTCCTCCCAGCTGGATCACGGAGTAATCACCTCCGACGACTACATCACCCGCCTGCATGAAGAAACCCTGGCACGGTTGAATTACGAAATCCATAAGATTGAACTGGCCAAAGCCCGTTTACGTTATTTGTATAACCAAGGAAAACTCTGATTATGAAGAGGATCAATTTAGTATTTGCCGCAGCAGGATTGCTGACAATGGTATCCTGCGGCAACAGAAATGACCAACCCGATGCCTATGGCACCTTCGAAGCCGATGAGATCACCATTTCTTCTATGGGTACCGGGCAACTGCTTCGCTTTGATATCGAAGAAGGAATGCTGCTCGATTCGGGTCAGGTGGTAGGATATGTTGATACCACGGATCTGCATCTGAAAAAAATGCAAGCCATCGACCAGCAGGCTGCTACTTCCTCGAGACTGGGAGATCTGTCGGCACAAGTGGCTGTGCAGGAGCAAAACCGGGAAAACATCCTGGTTGAACAACGCCGGGTCGCTGCCATGCTGAAAGATGGCGCTGCCACGCAAAAGCAGATGGATGACATCAACTCCTCCCTGAAACTGATCGATAAACAGATCGCATCCATCAAGACACAGTCGACCGGTATCACCGGCACGGTGAGCAGCATCGGACAACAAATCGCGCAACTCGAAGAATCGATCCGGAAATCTGCCATCGTCAACCCGGTGAAAGGAACCGTACTGACCAAGTTTGCCGAACGCGACGAGGTGACGGCTTTCGGAAAACCACTGTACCGCATTGCCGATATGAGCACCATGACATTACGGGTATATATAAGTGGTGTGCAGCTTCCGCATGTGAAAGCAGGTCAGAAGGTACAGGTACGGTTCGATAAAGATGAAAAGACCAACTCCACGTTGGAAGGAGTGGTTACGTGGATCTCGCCGACCGCCGAGTTCACCCCTAAAACCATCCAGACCAAGGAAGAACGTGTGAACCTGGTATACGCTGTGAAAGTGCAGGTGGTCAACGACGGCAGCCTGAAGATCGGGATGCCGGGCGAAATCAAACTGAATCCATGAAATAACCGGAAATCTGACGACCATGTCTTCATTTGCCATTGAAGTAACGTCCCTCTCCAAATCCTATGGCCCGGTCAGAGCCCTGGATGACATCTCCTTTTCCACCAGCCGGGGAGAACTTTTTGGATTTATCGGTCCTGACGGAGCCGGTAAGACGACGTTATTCCGGATTCTGACGACTTTACTGATCGCCGATGCGGGAGAAGCCCGGGTAGAGGGGTTGGATGTGGTGCACGATTACAAGAAGATCCGACGGATGATCGGGTACATGCCCGGTCGTTTCTCCCTGTATCCCGATCTGACGGTGGAAGAAAACCTTCGCTTTTTCGCCACCATTTTCGGCACTACCATCGAAGAGAATTACGATCTGATCCGCGATATCTACGTGCAGATCGAACCCTTCAAACACCGCCGGGCAGGCAAACTCTCGGGTGGCATGAAGCAGAAGCTGGCGCTCTCGTGTGCGCTGATCCACAAACCCGTGGTTCTCTTCCTGGATGAGCCGACTACCGGAGTAGATGCCGTGTCGCGCCGCGAATTCTGGGAAATGCTGCAACGGTTGAAGGCGGGAGGAATCTCTATCCTTGTATCGACCCCTTATATGGACGAAGCCTCGCTTTGCGACCGCGTGGCGCTGATCCAGAACGGGTCGCTCATGGCCATCAGCACCCCGGCCGAAGTAGTAGAGAAATATCCGTTGGGACTCTTCTCAGTGTCGTCGTCAAATGTCTATCAGCTATTGCATGATCTGAAAGCTTTCCAACCGGCTTCCGGCGCCTTTGCCTTCGGGCAGACGATCCATCTCTCGTTTACACCGGGCTCACTCAAAGAGGAAGAGGTGAATGCTTTTCTGACGGACAAAGGACATACCAACATCAGCGTAAACCGGATCAAACCGACGATCGAAGATTGTTTCATGGAACTGATGGGAAGTGAGGTGGCCAAGTCAGAATATCAGCATATAACAACAAAAGAAAGACCATGACCATGCCGGAGAATATCATCATCGTCAAAGACCTGGTGAAAAAGTTCGGGAACTTCACTGCCAACGACCATCTTACGTTTGAAGTGAAGAAAGGCGAGATTTTCGGCTTCCTGGGCGCCAACGGAGCCGGTAAAACAACCGCGATACGCATCCTGTGCGGTCTTTCGTACCCTACTTCCGGGATCCTTACCGTAGCAGGTTATGATATATACAGCCAACGGGAACTGATCAAGAAAAACATCGGATACATGAGCCAGAAGTTTTCTTTGTACGAAGATCTGACCGTGTTCGAGAACATCCGGTTTTATGCCGGAATTTACGGATTATCAAAAAAAGAGATTGAAGAACGTTCGGAGCGTTTGCTGGAGCGGCTCGACCTTCAAACAGCGCGGAACAAACTGATTGCCGATATTCCTTTGGGATGGAAGCAGAAACTGGCTCTTTCGGTTGCCATCATCCACGACCCCAAGATCGTCTTCCTGGATGAACCTACCGGAGGGGTGGATCCGATCACCCGCCGTCAGTTCTGGGACATGATCTTTGAGACCGCCAGAAACGGCATCACAGTGTTTGTCACTACCCATTACATGGATGAAGCCGAGTATTGCGATCGCGTCTCCATCATGGTCGACGGACGCATCGCCGCTCTCGACACTCCGGCGAACCTGAAAGAGCAGTTCCATGTCGCATCGATGAACGATGTCTTTCTGCGGCTGGCCCGGTCAAAAGTAACAACGGAGGAATAGATGAAACGATTCTGGGGATTTGTTGTCAAGGAGTTTTTCCACATTTTCAGGGATTATCGCACCCTGCTGATCCTTTTTGGCATGCCTGCCGTGCAGTTGATGCTCTTCGGGTTTGTTCTCACCAATGAGATCAAAGATGCCCGCATTGCCGTGCTCGACCTGTCGAAAGACGAAACGACACGGAAACTCACCGAAAAAATCACCTCTTCAGGATACTTCCTCCTCGACCGTAATCTGAGTTCTTTCAACCAGATCGAACCTGCCTTCCGCGAAGGAAACATCAAGATGGTGATCGTATTCGGAAAGGATTTCGAAAAAAAACTGAAAAAAGAGAATGCGGCGAAGGTGCAGCTCATCGGCGACGCCTCTGATCCGAATACCGCCAATATCCTGGTCAACTATGCTTCCGGTATTCTGAACAGTTCCCTGTTGACTATGAATGCCGGACAGATCCCGTTGCAAATCCTACCGGAAACCCGCATGCTATACAACCCTGAACTGAAGGGAGTGTACATGTTCGTTCCCGGATTAATGGCTATGCTGATGATCCTGATCTCGGCGCTCATGACCTCCATTTCCATCACCAAGGAAAAAGAAACCGGTACCATGGAACTGCTCCTCGCCTCCCCGCTCCGGCCGGCTCAGATCATCATCGGGAAAGTGTTTCCTTACGTTTTCCTGGCCTTCATTGATGCCTGCGTCATCCTGTTGCTGGCGAACCTCGTCTTTGGCGTACCACTGGCAGGAAGTGTTTTCCTGCTACTCCTCGAAACACTGCTGTATATCATCATGGCACTTTCACTGGGGATCCTCGTCTCCACGGTCACCAACAGTCAGCAAATCGCCATGATGGTGTCGCTGATGGCCCTGATGCTCCCCACCATCCTGCTCAGCGGCTTTATCTTCCCCATCGCCAACATGCCCCAGATTATGCAATGGTTGTGCGCCGTGATGCCACCCAAATATTATATCATCATTATCAAGGGGATTATGTTGCAGGGAAACGGGCTGGCATTCCTTTGGCGGGAGACACTGGTGTTGGTAGGTTTCACTACCATCTTTATCCTCTTAAGTATCAAGAATTTTAAAACACGACTGGCCTGATCATGAAAACACTGCGCTATATCATTCAGAAAGAGTTCATTCAGGTTTTTCGGAACAAACGGATGCTGCCGATCATTTTTGTTCTTCCCCTGGTCCAACTACTGATCCTGGTTAATGCGGCCACTTTCGATATGAAGAACATCCGGATGGCCGTAGTAGATCTTGACATGTCGGGAAGCTCCAGGGGTATTATCAGCAAATATGAAGGATCGCCATTCTACAAGATCGTCTATACAACATATTCTGTGAAAGAGGCGCAGGAACAGATGCAGCGGGGCAATACAGACATGATCATGGTGATTCCGGCGGATTTTGAAAAAGATCTCGTCACCCGGAATCGTGCCGGGGTTCAGTTTATCATCAATGCCATCAACGGCGCCAGCGCCGGGCTGATGAACGCTTACAGCACCCAGATCCTCATGAGTTATAACCGGTCGGTGATGGCGGAATGGCTCACACCATCGCAGTTGGCAGGCATCCAGGTGATTCAGAGTGAGAACAGCTTCTGGTACAATCCGAAACTGAACTATAAAACTTACATGGTACCCGGCATCCTCGTGCTTCTGGTGACCATCGTCGGATTTTTATTGTCCGGGATGAATATTGTACGCGAAAAAGAGATCGGCACGATCGAGCAGATCAACGTCACCCCCATCCGCAAATCGCAATTCATTGCAGGAAAGCTTATTCCGTTTTGGATTATTGCCTTGTTCGAGCTCGCTTTCGGACTCACCCTGGGCAAATTAATCTTTGATATTCCCATCGTTGGAAGCCTTTGGCTGATCTTTTTATCCGGGGGAATTTATCTTTTTGTTATCTTGGGCTTCGGTTTGCTGGTCTCCACCATGACCAATACGCAACAACAGGCTATGTTGGTGTCGTTCTTTTTCATGGTGGTGTTTATTCTGATGAGCGGCCTTTTCACGTCGGTGGAAAGCATGCCGGTATGGGCACAGGAGGTGAACCGGATCAACCCGCTGGCCTACTTCATCAGAATCATGCGCATGGTAATGCTGAAAGGATCTACCTTGCATGACATCAGCAGCCCGTTGATCGCTCTCGGCATTTATGCCGTGGTGATTATATCGCTTGCGGTAAGAAGATACAGGAAGGTTGCATAACAAAGATCATTGAAAACCAACGGAAGTGCAAAAAGAGTCCTGAGTGTGATCACGATGACAGCCGTTGTCATCGTGATTATCTATTTTATCACCGCTCATCTTCTCGAAGACAAAAATGTCATCTCCAAAAGCCAGATACAGCGGATCAGGGAACGTGGTTACCTCCTGGCCGCCACCGATAAGAACACCCTGAATTATTTCATCTACCGGGGGGAAGCCATGGGTTACCAGCTGGAGCTGCTCGAATCGTTTGCGCATTATCTGGGAGTCCCGCTCCGGCTCATTGCGTGCGATAATATCTCCCGGATGGAGTATTATCTTACCTACCGGGCCGCTGATATCATCGCCCTGAACCTGCCGGTCAGCTCAAAAGGCGAGAACCATGCCCATTTCACGCACTCGTTTGGCGAAACAAAGCTGGTGGTCGTTCAGCGGCAGGCCAGTTCCCGGGCCTCGCTGCATGAGCTCGAAGGAGACACCATCTATGTCAGAGCCAATCCCTTCATGACTTCATTATACGACCTTATCAAATCCGAAGGAAATAACCACATCGTCCTCCATGAGGTGGCAGATACCAGCCAGACTGATCTCGTCCGAATGGTCTCGGAAGGCTCCATCCCGTTCACCCTGTGCGAACAGAACCTGGCTATCGTGATGCAACGGGCCTATACCAATCTCAATGTCGGATTAGAAGTCAGCGAACCCTTTGAATATGCCTGGTCGACATACAACAAATCCGACTCCCTGGCCACCATGCTCAATTCCTGGATCGATTCCATACAAGAATCGAGGAAGATGAGAAAGATCTATACTCTCTATTTCGAAAGTCAGAAGACAACGGGTTTTCTGACCGGAAAATATTCTTCCATCCTGTCTCATTCCATCTCCCCTTACGACCGGGAGATCATGAGTTACAGTAAGATCATCGGCTGGGACTGGCGGCTTATCGCCTCATTGATGTATGAAGAATCGAATTTCCTGCAGGGGCAGGTCTCACACCACAGCGCTTCGGGCCTGATGCAGATGGTGCCTGAGACTGCCGAGAAATTTGGTCTTGACAGCACATCCGGTCCGGCTCACCAGATTGCCGCAGGGATCAAGTACCTCAAGTGGATCGATAAACAGTTGCCCGATGAGATCATCGACCAACGGGAACGGGTGAGCTTCATCCTGGCTTCCTATAACGTAGGTATCGGCCGGGTGCTGGCCTTGCGGAAGAAAGCCAGCCATTACGGAAAAGATCCCAACCGGTGGCATGGGCATGTAGAATATTATCTGCTGAAACGATCGAGGAAAGATCCGTATGCCAAATCCGACGCCATGAGTGTCTTCCCGGTGAACTATTCCACCGAAGGGTATGTAGATGGCATTGTGGCCCGCTATCTGCATTACCGGAACCTGATCCCGATAAAACCCTAGCGCCTGCTGTCTTTAGGACAACCTGTCAGCCGGCCTGGTCCTTCAGAAAACATTCACAGGTCTCCCTGATCGTGTCTTCCATCCCGCGAAATTCAAAACCCAACTTCTTGCAGACTTTATCGCTTGAGTACAGGTACACCTGCGAGGCCGTTACCGCCATTTCGCGTGTTATCTCCGGTTTCGTTCTTCTGATGGCGCTGTAAACGGCATCCAGTCGCCAGGCTATTCCGGTAAGGAACGGCGGTACAATGATCGTGGGTGCCGGCTTCTTCAGGTATTTCGCGATCAGAGAAAAATAGTCGAGATAAGAAACGTTGGCGGCAGAAACGACAAACCGTTCTCCGAAACATTCTCGTTCCATCAGCAATGTCATGACCTTTACCAGATCCCGCACGTCCACATACCCGTTGATCCCGCGGGTAGCAAACTTCAGTCCTTTGTTCACCAGCCGGAACAACCCGGAGTTGCCGTCCCAGAATCCCGGCCCGACGATGACGGAAGGGTTCACGATCACCGCCGTCAATCCCTCTTCCATGCCACGCCACACCTCGCGCTCAGCGCCATATTTACTCTGTGAGTACACGGTATTTTTCGGCGAAGGCACCCAATAAGTCTCTTCGTTGGTGAGCCCATCGTTTTCCGCCCTTCCAAGGGTGGCGATGGAACTGACATGACAGAATTTCTTTACACCGGCATGTATGGAAAGATTTACCAGGTTGGCTGTTCCTTCCACATTCACTTTCATCATGGTTGGAAAGTCGTGCGAGTGGAAGGAAACGACGGCTCCGGCGTGATATACCTCGCTGACTCCGTCCAGCGCCTGTTCCAGCGCGCCAAGGTCCAGCAGGTCAGCGTCAACCCATTCGATACGGGAAAAAAGCTCATCCGGCTGAGCAGCGTAATATCCGAAGATCTTCCGTACCATGGCTTCGCGGCCCGGCCGGTGACGGATGGCCCGGACTTTTTTGCCCGAGCTGATGAGTTCAAACAGAAGATGGCTGCCCAGCAGGCCTGTTCCACCAGTGACAAGGATCATACAACATCGTTTGTCACAAAAGTATTGAAAAATCAGAAGATGTATCCCAATCCCACATACACACCCGTGTTATCATCACGCCGGTCGATGGCTTTGCCCAGGTCAACAGCGATGATGAAGTTCTGGTTCATGGCCAGCCGGATGCCTCCCCCGACACCGATATGCGGGGTATCCTCTCCGGAACTGAAATATTGTGAACGATCTACGCCGACAGGGATCCCGTTCTGATCGACTTTCCGCTCCTGTACCACCATGCCTGCATCGGCAAAAGCGTTCAGGGCGACATACCAGTTCTGCCTGATCCAACGGAAACGGCAGAATTTCCAGCGAAACTCCGTATTGGCAAAAGCCACGCCGTCGCCCGTCACCCGGTTGCGGAGGATGCCGCGGATGGTATTCGAACCGCCCAGTCCATCCACCGTCGTGGTCAGCGCATAGGAATTGATCATGTAGGGCAGAAAATAGAACGGCGCTTTCCCTGCGATGGTACCCAGGTACCCGATACGGTATGCGAACGAGAGATCGTTTGGGATGATGGTGAAATATTGCCGGTGAGTGACCGCCAGCCGCATGAAGCTGTAATCATCATCCCCCAGGAAACCTGGCGCCATGACCAGGATCACTTCGCTCCAGATCCCTTTCATCGGATTAGGCTCGTTATCACGGGTATCCCAGATCAGTCCTGCCTTTACAAAATTATTCATGCCACCGTCACGTTCCTCTTTCTCCAGGATATTCCAGTCGCAATAGTGTTCATACAACCCGGCCGTATCGGGGAGTTTCTCATCCTGTTTTTTCCCCTTATTCAACCGGTCAATATCCACAGAGCCAATCTCGAAATTCATGAAAGTGATCCCGGCCAGCCATTTGAGATGGCTGGTGAACAGTCTTCCCTGAAAATCGGCGCCGATACGAAGCATCTTACGTTCATGACGGTAGAACATGCGTGTGTAATATTCATCCGATTCGTCATCAGACCATTCTTTATTAAACACAGCCTGAAACCCGTTGAATCCGTAAAAGTCCAGCGCCCGTTCGGTGAGATAGGTGACGTTGGCTGTTAACCTGACTGGCTTCAGCAGTTTTTCCGAATCATAAAAAAACTGATAGATGCCTCCTCCCTTGGTCGTCCAGGAACATTCGGTATAAAACTGATGATCGTACTTCGGGTAAATGGAACCGTCGCCATAATCGAACAGGTTGACCAGCGCCCCGAATTGTAGACCGATATCTGAATTGTATCCGAGGACCGGAAGTGCGCCAAAATTCCATCCTTTTTTACTCTTTTCCAGTGAAGACGAGTCGGTGAGCATATCCTGCGCGTACATCCCGGAAGAAATCAGCAGGAACACGCAGATCCCCGGGAAGCGTAAGAGGTGTTTCATGTTTTCTGATTTGCTTTTAAAAGTACTCTTTTTTCGCGACAGCCAAACGGTTTCAGATTTTCCGTACTTTTGACGACACAGAAAAAAGATTCCCTGGTGTTGCCAGCCGAGGGCAAAAGAAAAATTACAGCGAATGAATGAGGTGATCGACCAAGTCCAGGCTGCTACGATCGTGCAGGGGGATAAAAAAGTCATCAAGGGATGGGTTATCTATGATTGGGCGAATTCTGTTTACCAATTGACCATTGCCTCCACGATCTTTCCGATCTATTACAACAACATCACCCACACCAACAACGATTTCACCGTTAGTTTTTTTGGAGCGAAAGTGATCAACACGGTGCTGTATTCCTGGACCATTGCCGCTGCTTATCTGCTGGTGGCGGTATTCTCTCCCTTATTCAGTTCCCTGGCCGATTATACCGGGAGAAGGAAGATCTTCATGGAAGTGTTTACCTGGATCGGTGCGTTATCGTGCGGGTTATTGTTCTTTTTCGATAAGACGACCGTCGAGTTGGGGGTGATCGCTTTCGGGCTGGCTACGTTAGGCTATGCAGGGAGCATTGTCTTTTACAATTCATTCCTGCCGGTGATCGCTCCGCCGAAAGACCAGGACCGTATCAGTGCACGTGGTTACTCGATGGGCTATCTGGGCGGGGTAGTGCTTCTTCTGTTTAACCTGACGATGATCCTTCAACCCGGCTGGTACGGTATTCCCGACAACTCCACCCTGCCGGCCCGGATCTCCTTCGCTACCGTCTTTGCCTGGTGGATTGGGTTCTCGCAGATCACGTTTGCCTGCCTGCCCAAATATACTTACCAGAGACGGGAAGGCCGGAAGAATGTCCTGCTCAATGGATATGCAGAACTGCGGATGGTGTTCAAGAGGGTCACCAAATCGCGTGTGCTGAGTTGCTATCTCATTGGTTTTTTCTTCATGATGATGGGATTGCTCACGGTGATGTTCATGGCTGCCACCTACGGCGAAAAAGAACTCGGGCTTTCTGATGAGGTCCTGATCCCCACCATCCTGGTGATTCAGCTGGTCGGCATGTTCGGCGCCTGGTCCTTCGCCCGTATCTCCGATCGCATCGGTAACTTCCGCGCCCTGATGATCTGCCTCATCACCTGGATCCTGATCTGCCTCGGCGTCTTCTTCATCAGGGGTGCCGTTGGCTTCATGATCGCCGCTTTCTTTATCGGTATCGTCATGGGCGGATCGCAGTCGCTGGCTCGTTCTACCTACTCCAAGCTGCTTCCCGATACCACCGATCACACCTCATTCTTCAGTTTCTTCGATGTCATGGAAAAACTGGCTACCGTACTCGGCCTCTTCAGCTTCGGATTTATTGAAGCAATCACCGGGAGCATGCGTTCTTCCGTCCTGGCTATCGGCATCTTCTTTGCCATCGGACTTCTCTTTTTTCTTCCGGTCGGTCACTATTTTTTGAAAACAGGGAAAAAAGTGTCATCTTTGTCTTAAACTAACACCTTTACCCATTATGAAAAAACTGTACGCCATCATCCTCCTGATGGGCGCGATCCTTGTTTCATGCAACACCGGAACTAAAAAGGACGCCTCCGACAACACTGCCACCATCACGGTAGCTTCTTTCGACACCGCCGCTTACCGGTACGTTGAAAAACCGGTCAATATCGAAGGTACCGTCACCCACATCTGCAAACACAGTGGAAAACGCATGTTCCTGGCCGACGGCAACGACAGTGTCCTGGTGGAAATCACTACCGGCCCCGAAATAACAAAGTTCGACGAAACCCTGATGGGAAGCCGGGTGAAAGTCTCCGGGATCCTGAAAGAACTCCGTATTGATGATAAGTACCTGAACGAATGGGAAGCAGAATTGAAGAAACCGGCCGAAAACCACGAAGCAGGAGTTCATACCGGACAAAAAGGCCATGAAGATCAGACTGCAGACGATAAGTTTGCCCAGATCAATGCCTACCGGGATCAGATCAAAGCCAGCGGAACAGACCATCTTTCGTTCTATTCCATCGAAGCGACATCTGTTTCCGAAGTAAAATAAAACCATGACATCCTTCTCTTTATGATACGGACCACCACACTCCGGCGTTGGAATAATGCCCTGCACCGTGATATCGGGTATCTGGCCTTTGGCATGACAATCATTTATGCCCTGTCAGGCATTGTACTGAATCACTTCAAGGCAGGTGATTTCGCACATCCCGATTATTCTGCCAGCGTGAAGACCTTCACCGCTCCTCTTCCCTCCGATAGTGTCATCACTCAAGCGTACGTTATGTCTGTCCTGACACAGATCGGGGAGACGAGTAATTACAAGAGCTTTGTCCCGGGTGATGGATATCTCAATATCTTTCTGAAAACAGGATCTGTGTATATCGATCTGAAAACAGGTGAATCGTCTTTGCAGAAAAAAACTCCCCGATATGTCATCAAGGAGTTTAACCTGTTGCATTATAACAACATCAAGAAGTTTTTTACCTGGTTTTCTGACCTTTATGCAGTGTCGCTGATGGTGCTGGCCGTCACGGGGTTATTCGTTCTGAAAGGGAAAAACGGCATCCTGAAACGAGGAGCCTGGCTGACTGCCATCGGGATTTTGCTTCCGGCGTTGTTTCTGCTGTTTTATTCGTAGATTTTCAATGCTTCTTCGCCTTCCAGGACCCTGAGTCCGTTCATGGCGAGAGCTCTCATCTCATCTTCGCCCGGATATACTTCGATATGGGCAATATGTTCCGTCATCTTTCTGATGAACGCGACCAGTCCGTTGCTATGCGCCATTCCTCCGGTAATCAGGATTGCATCGACCTTTCCTTCCAGAACGACCGACATCGCACCGATTTCTTTCGCCACCTGATACGCCAGTGCATCCAATACCTGCATGGCCAGGGTATTGCCTTCATGCGCCATTTTTTCTACTTCACAAGCATTGTTGGTGCCGAGGTAAGCCACAAAGCCGCCTTTCCCGGTGATCAGTTTCAGGATCTCTTCCCTGGTATATTTTCCGCTGAAACAGAGTCTGACCAGATCACCAACTGGCAAGGTGCCCGACCTTTCGGGAGTAAAAGGGCCGTCGCCGTCGAGAGCCTGGTTCACATCGATCACCTTCCCTTTCCTGTGTGCCCCCACGCTGATACCTCCACCAAGATGAGCAATGATGAGGTTCAACTCTTCGTACTTCCTGCCGATGGAAGAGGCATAGATCCGACCGATCGCTTTATGATTCAAGGCATGGAAAACACAATGTTTGTTGATTTGAGGAATCCCTGTCAACCGGGTGATGGATTCCAGTTCATCAACCACCACCGGATCGGCAATGAAAGCCCTGGCCCCCGGAATGTTTTTCGCCAGATCATCGGCAATGAGACCACCCAGGTTACTGGCGTGCTGGCCCTGTACACCGATGCGCAAATCTTCTTTCAACCGTTCGTTCACCTGGTACACTCCTGACTGTATCGGTTTAACAAGTCCGCCACGACCGACAATAATTTCAATACTGTGGAAATCGATATTGGCATTTTCCAGCTCTTTCAGGATCATATCCTTACGATAAGAAAACTGGTCGATAATATGTTGGAACCTGTCAAGCTCTTCCACAGGATGCTTGATGTTTTTAAGCAAGATCTGTTCATTGGAATGGAAAAGTGCGATCTTGGTAGAAGTGGATCCGGGATTGATGGTCAGGATTACTCTTTTCGGCATAGATGTTTTCGATATTCTGATTTTTGCAAAATAACGAAAATTTTTCATATCATCCTCATTTCCCGATGGGAAAGACATCAAATCAGATTGAAAATCAGTATATCAAAACCTTAAAATTAAATTGTTCCAGTTAAAAGGAAGGAGTACAAAGTAATTCGTCAGTGGTATTGTTTAACCTTAAGTTCGCCGGTTAACACCAGGTAGGCGTTCAGGGCCAGCGCTTCCATTTCGCCTTCGCCCGGATAGACCTTCACGGGACCGAGGTGATTGATGCGTTCGGTGATCAGCTCCACCATCCGTTTGCTGTGCGCCACACCTCCTGTCAGCAGGATGGCATCCACGTTGCCTTTCAGCACGGTGCTGGCGGCCCCGATCTCTTTAGCCACCTGGTAAGCCATGGCCCGAAAGATCAGCAGCGCATATTCATCATGATCCTGGATCCTGGATTCTATCTCCTGAACATCATTGGTACCGAGATAACCGGAAAAGCCTCCCTGTCCTTTGATTTTCCTCATCATCTCCGCCCGGGTGTATTTTCCCGAATAGCACAATTCCGTGAGTTGTCCCACGGGAAGACTGCCGGTTCTCTCGGGTGTCATGGCGCCTTCGCCATTAAGGCCGTTATTCACATCCACAATAACGCCATGATGATGGGATCCGACAGTGACACCGCCGCCCATATGAACGACTATCAGATCAAGATCCTCGTATTTACGGCCTGTCTCCCGGGCAAAAGTCCGTGCAACAGCCCGCTGGTTCAGGGCATGAAAGATACTCTTCCGCTGTATTTCAGGCATCCCGGAAATCCTGGCGATATCGTCCAGCTCATCCACACATATCGGATCAACAATGATGGCCTGCACTTCCGGACCGATCTCTTTGGCGATCTCATGAGCAATCAATCCTCCCAGGTTCGATTCATGTTCCGAAACAGGATGGTTCAACTCCCAGATCATGGCTTCATTCACTTCGTACACTCCACCGGGAATCGGTTTCAGTAATCCCCCGCGGCCGACAACAATGCTGAACTGACTAAGATCAAAGCCGGCATCCCGGACTTCGTTTACAATCATTTCTTTACGAAATGTAAACTGATCTGCTGTGTGTTCAAAACTGCGAAGTTTCTCCTGATCGTGTTTTATGCTTTTCAGAAAGGCCTGCTTACGGCCATCATAAACAGCTATCTTGGTGGATGTGGATCCCGGGTTGATTGCGAGAATTTTTTCGTTCATTGATATGCATAATAAGATGCAGCAAAAGTAGTCATTTCGTGGCTGATTGATGAGCTTTTCCACCGAAAAAGATGATATTCCGATGTTTCCCGCGATACCAGGTCCGGGAAAAGACCCTTACCTTTACCGCGATATTGATCCCATGAAAAAGACATTGCTGATCTGGTGGCTGTTTGCCATTGCTTTTGCAGGAGCCGCGCAAAATACCTCTTATGTTAACCCGTTTGTCGGCACGCGCGAAATGGGCCATACCTTCCCGGGAGCCTGCGTACCTTTCGGGTTTGTACAACTCAGTCCCGACACGGATACCATTCCCTACGATAAGGATGGAAAATACAATCCCGATGTATACCGCTATTGCGCCGGTTACCAGTATGACGATCCTACCATTGTCGGCTTCAGCCACACTCACTTTAGTGGTACCGGGCACTCCGACCTGGGTGACTTTCTGATCATGCCCACTGTCGGCCGGCTGCAGCTGAACCCGGGCACTTCTTCCCGCCCCGGATCCGGGTACCGCTCATCGTTCCGTCACGAGACAGAATCGGCATCACCCGGTTACTACCGTGTCTTCCTGGATGAGCCCGGAGTGTTGGCGGAACTGACCGCCACGACAAGGGTAGGAGTTCACCGTTATACCTTCCCCCGGACCGACAGCGCTCACATCATTCTCGACCTCAACCACGGCATCTACAACTATCCCGGGAAAGTTCTGGCTGCTTACATCCATATGGTGAATGACACGCTGGCCACCGGTTACCGCATCACCAACGGCTGGGCCCGGTCCAGGTATATCTACTTCGCCATCACTTTCTCGAAGCCGGTGAAGAGTTACGGTTTCCGCGATGATCAACAAGGCGTGTACCGCGGGTTTTGGAGAAAATTCAACCAGGGACAGGATTTCCCGGAGATGGCCGGCCGGAACCTGAAAGCCCACTTCGATTTCTCGATGCAACAGGACGAGCAACTGGTCATCCGGTGCGCTCTTTCGGCCGTTTCCATGGAAGGAGCCCTGAAGAACCTGGAGGAAGAAACTCCCGGTAATCAATTCGATCAGGTCAAAAGACTGGCGCAACAAGCCTGGGAAAACGAGTTGTCAAAGATCAATATCCAAACATCCGAAGAAAAGAAAATGATCTTCTATACCGCTCTCTACCACGCGCTGATTCATCCTTCCGTCTATCAGGATGTAGACGGAAAATACCGCGGCCTTGACCAGGAAGTCCACCAGGCAGAAGGCTTTACCAATTACACGATCTTTTCGCTCTGGGATACCTATCGCGGCCTCCATCCATTGCTCACCTGGCTGTGGCCGGGACCAACACGCGACATGATCCATTCCATGCTGGCTCACTTCGAGCAAAGCCCCGAGAAAATGCTTCCCGTGTGGTCGCATCACGGCAACGAGAACTGGTGTATGATCGGCTATCATGCCGTGCCGGTGATTGCCGACGCCTATGTGAAGAAGGTCCGCGGATACAACCCCGAACGGGCCCTCAACGCCTGCCTCACCACCGCTACCCGTGACTTCTATTCGGGTGTCAGTGATTACGAAAAGCTGGGATTCGTGCCGGAAGACAAAGTCGGCTCCTCGGCTTCCATCACCCTGGAATATGCCTACGATGATTTCGCCATTGCCACACTGGCAGAGGCCATGCTGAACGACAAAGGACTGGGTGAAAAAGGGTACCTGCGCGCTAAAGAAGCCATCGGAACCTTTCGCGACCGCTCCCGGAACTTCGAGCACCTTTTCGATCCCTCAACCGGATTCATCCGGCCAAAAAACAGCGACGGTAAATGGAAAGAGCCGTTCGACCCGTTGAGTACGAGTGGCCAGGGATTCATCGAAGGTAACTCATGGAATTATTCATTCTACATCCCTCACGACATCCCCGCCATGATCCGCCTCATGGGTGGCGAAGACCGCTTTATCAACCATCTCGATTCTCTGTTTACCATGACGCTTGACGACAAGCATTTCGCCGAAACGGAAGATGTCACCCGGTCGGGCATCATCGGTAATTATGTGCACGGCAACGAGCCCAGCCACCATGTTCCGTACCTCTACGACTGGACCTCCAAGCCCTGGAAGACCCAGGAGAAGATCCATATGATCAACCGGCTGATGTATCGCAACGCCACCGACGGATTGTGCGGCAACGACGATTGCGGACAGATGTCGGCTTGGTATATCTTCAGCTCCCTCGGCTTTTACCCCGTATGCCCGGGCACCACACAATACGCTATCGGCAGTCCTTGCGTGGAAGAAGCCCGCATTCAGTTACCTGACGGGAAAACATTAGTCATCAAAGCTCCCGGGTTATCGGAGAAGAACATCTACATCAGGTCTGTCACGGTTAACGGGAAAAAGCTGTTAAAACCTTTCCTCGATCATGCCGATCTGATGGCCGGAGGCGAGATCATCTTCACCATGGGGGCGAAACCCGTCCGATGGTGAGAGTATTTCTTACTGTTATCCGATCTTTACCAGGAAATAATTCTTCTTGCCTTTTTGCACGAGGATATACTTCCCGCTGAGAAGTTGGTCGGAAGCGACCGTGAATTCTTCCGTTACTTTCTGCTTATTAATCAGAACGCCGCCATCTTTCAGCATTCTTCTGGCTTCTGATTTGGATGGAAATACCTGCGTTTTACCGGCCAGGAAGTCTGCCACCGGGATGCCGGCTTCGATGTCAGCCCTGGCGATATCGAACTGCGGTACTCCTTCAAACACCTGAAGGAGAGTTTCCTCTGAAAGGTTTCGCAGGGTCTCGGTAGTCCCTTTTCCGAAGAGGATCTCCGAAGCCTCCACCGCCGATTGGTAATCTTCGACCGAGTGCACGCGGATCGTGATATCTTTAGCTAACTCTTTCTGAAGGATGCGCAGGTGCGGCGCTTCGGCATGCTGAGCGACCAGTTTTTCAATCTCTTCTTTGGATAACAAGGTAAACCGCCTGATGTAGGCAGCGGCATCTTCATCACTGGTATTGAGCCAGAACTGGTAGAACTTATAAGGAGATGTTTTCTTCGGATCAAGCCAGACAGTGCCCGACTCGGTTTTACCGAATTTGCCGCCATCGGCTTTGGTAATCAGCGGACAGGTCAACGCGAAAGCTTCTCCGCCCAGCTTCCGGCGGATCAGTTCGGTGCCGGTGGTGATATTCCCCCACTGGTCGGAACCGCCCATCTGAAGCCTGCAATTCTTATGCTCGAACAGCCAGCAGTAATCGAAACCCTGAACCAGCTGGTAAGTGAATTCCGTGAAGGAAAGACCGGAACCGCCTTCCATCCTTTTTTTAACAGAATCTTTGGCCGACATATAATTGACGGTGATGTGCTTCCCGACGTCGCGCAGAAACTGCAGGAAACTGAATTCTTTCATCCAGTCGTAATTGTTCACCATCTCAGCGCTGGTAGCGCCACAGTCGAAATCAAGAAATTTTTCCAGTTGCTTCCGGATGCATTGCTGGTTATGACGGAGCACATCTTCATCGAGCAGGTTGCGTTCTTCCGATTTTCCCGAGGGGTCGCCAATCATACCGGTGGCTCCACCGACAAGCGCCAACGGCTTATGCCCCGACCGCTGGAAGTGAACTAACATCATGATCGAGGCCAGGTTGCCGATGTGCAGGGAATCGGAAGTGGGATCATAGCCGATATAACCCGTGGTCATCTCTTTCTGTAATTGCTCTTCCGTCCCAGGCATCATATCGTGGATCATTCCACGCCATCTAAGTTCCTCAATAAAGTTCATGCAGTATTTTTTTACAAAATTAGGAAAAATAGAGCACTTCGTTTCCTCCTTGTCATCAGGAAGAAACGAAGTGCATGGAAAGAAGTAAGTAAGAAGTGCGAAGCCTTTTTTACTTCACGAATTGTTTAGCGTAATATTTGGCAGTCAGTTTCTCGCCGGTGGCTTTCTCGATCATGTCGTTCCAGTAATACTTCGATCCCGGCATGAAAACCTTTTCTTTCAGGAAAGTCCCGACTTCTTTGTTACCGGCATAACTCTGCATCTTATAATCTTCGGATTTGATGATCTTGCTGACGATATAATAATGCAATTGGCTGGCCAGAAGTTCTCCCAGCAGGTAGTTATGATAGTAACAAGGATAAGAGGCAATATGGATTTTAGTAGCCCAGTCGGGTTCGTTACGTCCTTCGGGGCGTTTCAGTAACTGGTATTTTTCCACCAGATCCCACCACAGTTTGTTCAGATCCTGTTCCGGGTTTTCGTACATGCTCTTTTCAAAGCGGTACATCACCTGTGCCCACCGGCTGAAAACAAGTTGTTCGAGTCGAAGGGTTTTGAAGCAGTTCTCGGCGATCTGTGCTTTTTCCTCTTTCGTGATCCCCGCCATATCCTGCAGCCATTGCGGATTGGAACTCATCCTGCCGAACATCATGGCGATGGCTTCCGTGGTGAACGTCTGCGCCGGCTCGCGTAAGATGAACGGAAGCGTGGTATCGATGTTCGCATCGTACACGGCATGTCCGAATTCATGTAACATGGTATTCATCCAGTACGAGTTCGGCTTGATGTTGCAAAGTACCCGTACATCGCCTCTCTGATCAATATCAGCACAGAAGGCATGCTGGTTTTTCCCCTCTTTTTCGTAAAGATCGCTCTTCTTCAGCATCGCTTCGATGGGGAGCCCGATCCCGGCATAATAAGAAGCAGTGAGCGTTTCAAGGTTCTTGTCTTTATAATATTTATCAAGGTCCACTTCGTAGATCTTCGGAGCTTCCTGGAAGAATCGGTTCTGGTAGTTCCAGGGCATCAGTTCATCTTTGCTTTTCAGCTGATAATGTTTGACAAAATAATCGTCAATTTCTCCTTTTACTTCTGCGAAAGCGTCCTTTGTCAGGTTGTCGAGTTCATCAAACAACTGGCTGATCTCTTTGGGATCTTCTTCGCTCAGGGTGAGACTCATCGTATGATAATTGTCGAATCCAAGTTCTTTGGCAATTTCATTACGAAGGACAACCAGCTTTTTGATATCGTCAGCAACGATAGGACCGATCTTTTTCTGGGCGATCCACGCATCTTTTTGTTCAGTGACATTGGTGGAGGTACGCAGGATCTCTTCCACATCGTTATCCGTCAGTTTTTTCCCTTTGATCTCGGTTCTGAATGTACTGTATTTCTGCTCGATAGCCGTCTGCATCCTCACCGCGGCATTCAACTTGGCGGTATCTGCTTTGGCAGAAAGAAACTGACGGTAGAGTACATCCAGTTGGCGTGCCATGAGCGTATCGGTGATCAGTCCCGACAACTTGATCTCTTCGAGTTTGGTCAACGATTCTTTATTGGAGAACAGTTTCACCATCTCGATCTGGAGATCTTCTGCTTTTTTCCAGTCTTCCGGTTTGCCCGAGATAGCCGCGTTCCAGTAAGCAAGGTTAGCTTCTTTGCTCAACGGGATTACCACGGAATCGTGCTTCCGGATAAAGTCAGCAAGTTCCTGTTTCATTTTCGATTGTTTTGTGTTGCATCCGGCCAGCAGCGCCACGACGGCGATAGAAAGGACGGCCAGTTTCATCGTTCGTTGTATTGTCTTCATGGGATTTGTTTTTGTATGCTGATAATTGAAAAATGATATTATCCTTTTGACCACGAGGAACCCTCTTTGGTATCTTTTACACTGATATTCAGTTTCTGCAGTTCGTCCCTGATTTTATCCGAAGTCTCGAAATCTTTTTTCTCGCGGACATTTTTCCGAAGCGACAGGATCAGTTGCATCAGACCGTCAACCAATTCATCCTGGTTACCGGATGTTTCATCGGTAAGTCCCAGAATATCGGTAACAAAGATATCGAAGATCGACTTCAGTTGCTCCAGGTCTTCTGCCGCAAGCGTCTCTTTGTTGTCGGTCAGTGAATTGATGATGCGCACTCCTTCAAAGAGATGGGCGATGAGGATGGGGCTGTTGAAATCATCATCCATCGCGCTGTAACACGATTGTTTCAGTTCGCGGATATCGTCTGACAGACGGGCAGGTTGCGTGGCAGCGGCAGGAGCCAGTTTTTTCAGAGTCTCCATGCCGGTCAGGAGTCTTTTCAGTCCTTTCTCGGCCGCCTGCAGGGCTTCGTTCGAGAAGTCGAGCGTGCCGCGGTAATGAGCCTGGAGGATGAAGAAGCGGATGGTCATAGGACTGTAAGCTTTCTCCAGCGCCTTATGTGTACCGGTGAAGAACTCTTCGAGGGTGATGAAGTTACCCAACGATTTTCCCATCTTCTGACCGTTGATGGTGATCATGTTGTTATGGATCCAGTATTTGACCGATTCGTGGCCGATGGCGGCCGTTGACTGGGCAATTTCCGATTCGTGGTGCGGAAAGAGGAGATCCATGCCACCGCCGTGGATATCGAATGTTTCGCCCAGGTATTTCATGCCCATGGCCGAACATTCGAGATGCCATCCCGGGAACCCTTCGCTCCAGGGAGAAGGCCAGCGCATGATGTGTTCGGGTTGTGCTTTTTTCCAAAGGGCGAAGTCGGCAGGGTTTCTCTTTTCATCCTGTCCTTCCAACTCACGGGTGTTACTCATCATATCGTCGAGAACACGGCCCGATAGTTTCCCATACTGGTATTTCTCGTTATATTTTTTGATATCGAAATAAACCGATCCATTGACCACATAGGCGAAACCGGCATCCAGGATCTTCTGCACCAGGGCAATCTGTTCGATCATGTGGCCGGAAGCTCTGGGTTCGATGGAAGGCCGTTTCACGTTCAACTCATTCATATAAAGAAAGTAGCGATCGGCATAAAACTGGGCCACTTCCATCGGCTCGAGCTGGTTTAGACGCGCTTTCTTGGCGATCTTGTCTTCCCCTTCGTCGAGGTCATGTTCCAGGTGTCCTACATCGGTGATGTTCCGGACATATCTCACTTTGTATCCCAGGTGCACCAGGTAACGGAATACGAGGTCAAAGGTGATGGCAGGCCGGGCGTGACCCAGGTGCGGATCACCGTAAACGGTCGGGCCGCATACATACATCCCCACAAAAGGCGGGTGAATCGGCTCAAAGCGCTCCCTCGTACGGGTAAGCGTATTGTAGATGATCAGGTTGTTATCCATGAACTTGATTTGTTGCACAAAATTACGATTTTTTAGCATAGAAGACAGGAAGTACCGGGTTCTGTTATTTGCTTCACAATGTCCCGGATTCTTTCTACTTTTGCATAAAATTTCAAATACTCGTTAAATGGAAAAGATAATGGTTATCGGATGTGCCGGACAAATCGGCTCCGAACTTACTATTGAACTTCGTAAACTTTTCGGCGAGGCCAACGTATTGGCCACAGATATCCGGACTGCTCCGGAAGACATCATGAAATCGGGCCCGTTTGAAATCCTGAATGTCCTCGACGATAAACGTCTTGCTGAAGTGGTAAAACAATACGGGATCACCCAGATCTACCATCTTGCCGCCATTCTTTCCGGTAACGCGGAAAAAAAGCCTCTTCCCTCCTGGGAAATCAACATGAAAGGGTTGATGAACGTGCTGGAGATCGCACGTGCTGAAAAACTTCATCGTATTTTCTGGCCGAGTTCCATCGCTGTCTTCGGTCCCACTACTCCCCGGATCAACACCCCGCAACATTGCATCATGGACCCGAACACCGTTTACGGGATCAGTAAACTCGCGGGCGAACGGTGGATCGAATACTTCAACAACAAATTCGGTGTTGATACCCGCAGCGTACGCTACCCGGGCCTGATCAGTTACAAGACTGTGGCCGGCGGCGGCACCACCGATTATGCTGTCGAGATCTTCTACGAAGCAATCAAGCATAAGAAGTACGAATGTTTCCTGGGACCCGACTCCGCTCTTCCCATGATGTTCATGTCCGACGCACTCAAAGCCACTATCGACGTCATGCAGGCTGATAAATCAAAACTTTCCCTGAAATCGAGTTACAATGTCGCCGGGATCAGTTTCACCCCGAAAGAAATTGCCGCTGAGATCAAGAAACACATCCCCGAATTCGAGATCACTTACAAACCCGACTTCCGTCAGGCGATCGCCGATTCATGGCCTGCCAGCATTGATGACAGCGTGGCAAAACACGACTGGAACCTGAGCTATGATTACGATCTGGCCGCGATGACAACTATTATGCTGAAAGAAGTAGCAAAAAAGCAGTAATTTCCTTATTTTTGGGAAAATGTCTGCTTCATGAAGAACAAACCTGAACTTTCTTTCTGGCAGATCTGGAACATGAGTTTTGGCTTCTTCGGGATCCAGTTTGGCTGGGGTCTCCAGATGGCCAACATGAGTTCCATTTACGAATACCTTGGCGCACGGGCCGATCAGATACCCATCCTCTGGCTGGCAGCTCCCCTCACCGGGATGATCGTGCAACCCATCATCGGTCACATGAGCGACCGCACCTGGAATCGCCTGGGAAGACGCAAACCTTATTTTCTCGTCGGGGCCATCCTTTCGTCGATAGCGCTCATCCTGATGCCGAATTCGTCGTTCCTCTGGATGGCGGCCGGGTTGCTCTGGGTCCTGGATGCTTCGATCAACATCTCCATGGAACCGTTCCGGGCTTTTGTTGCCGACCTCCTACCCGATCACCAACGAACCACCGGCTTCGCGATGCAGAGTTTCTTCATCGGGGCCGGCGCCGTGATCGCCTCTGTCCTCCCCTGGCTCCTGACCAACTGGTTCGGCTTCCGGCAGGGCGCTGAACAGGGAGAAGTCATCCCACTCACCGTGAAGATATCCTATTACCTGGGAGCTGCCGTCTTCCTGGGCGCCGTTATCTGGACCATCGTCCGTACACGCGAATACCCGCCCGCGAACCTGGAAGAATTCCGTCGTACAACCAGGCAAAGCCGGGGCGTCTTTCATTTCTTTAAAGACATCTTTGTTTCCATCAAAGAGATGCCATCGACCATGCAACGGCTGGCATGGGTCCAGATCTTCACCTGGATGGGTCTCTTCTGCATGTGGCTCTATTTCCCCGTTGCCGTCGCCCGGAATGTCTTCGGAGCTCCGTCGGAAACATCACCGCTTTACCAATCGGGCATTGAGTGGGCCGGCATGTGCTTCGGCTTGTATTCGCTCATCTGCTTCGGCTTTTCGTTCGCTCTCCCGTTCATCGCCCACACCATCGGGCGGAAATGGACTCATACCTTATGCCTGTTGGCCGGAGCCGCCGGGTTGCTGTCGGTAGGGATCATTCATGACCAATACCTGCTGCTGCTTTCCATGACCGGCGTCGGTATTGCCTGGGCCAGTATCCTCTCCATGCCCTATGCCATCCTGGCCGGGTCATTGCCCCCGGGAAAAACCGGTGTGTACATGGGCATCTTTAACTTCTTCATCACCCTCCCCGAAATCATCGCTTCCCTGGTCTTCGGATGGGTCATGAACCACTGGCTCGGGAACAACCGGCTTGCCGCCGTGATCATGGGGGGCTTTTTCCTCATCATCGCCGCCCTCTTCATGCAACGGATCAAACAGACCCCGGCTAAGGTCAATCAACCATAATATTCAATCGAACCAACAACACCCCCAAAAATGAAATACCAACGAGGCAGCGGAATCTTACTCCATCCTTCCTCCCTGCCGGGATCATACGGGATCGGAACACTGGGAAAAGAAGCGATGGAATTCATCGACTTCCTTTCACACTCCAGGCAACAATACTGGCAGATCCTGCCACTAGGGCCCACCGGCTTTGCCGACTCCCCTTATCAATGCTTCTCTTCCTTCGCCGGAAATCCCCTGCTGATCAACCTTGATCTGCTGATACAGGACAACCTCCTGAAAAGCGCCGACCTCGATCCGCTGCGGTCATTCGGCGACGGTCCCGTTGACTTTGGAAAACTGACCCTGCTGAAATACCCGGTGCTGAAAAAGGCCGCTGTCAACTTCCTGGCTTTGGATCCGGGAAATACCAAACAGCCCTATCGCGATTTTATCGATCAACATCAAGACTGGCTTAACGACTATGCTTTGTTCATGGCACTCAAAGCACATTTCGACCTGAAACCATGGTACGTATGGGATAAACCCCTCAAAGAACGGGACCCGGAAGAACTTGAAAAATACCGGATCATGCTGAAAGAAGAGATTCTCTTTCACCAGGTGATCCAATACCTGTTCTTCAGCCAATGGAAATGCGTGAAAGCATATGCCAACCAACAGGGCATCACCATTATCGGAGATATCCCGCTGTATGTGGCCATGGACAGCGCCGATGCCTGGATGAATCCTGATCTCTTCGAGTTTGATGACGAACGCAATCCCATTGCCGTAGGTGGTGTCCCTCCCGATTATTTCAGCGAAACAGGACAGCTATGGGGAAATCCGCTTTTCCGGTGGGAAACGCATAAAAACACGGGTTACTCCTGGTGGATCAACCGCATTAAAGGAAACCTGTTATTATACGATGTGATCCGGATCGATCATTTCCGGGGATTCGCGGCATTCTGGTCCATCCCTTATGGCGAACCTACCGCCATCCACGGGCAATGGATCCCCGGACCGGGGAAGGACCTTTTCAGGGCCATCTTCGACCAACTGGGCGATATCCCCATTATCGCCGAAGATCTGGGGGTGATCACCGATGACGTCATTGACCTGAGAGATTCGTTTGACCTTCCGGGGATGAAGATCCTCCAGTTCGCTTTTGACTCGGGGGAAGAAAACGACTACCTCCCGCATAACTATCCGAAAAATTGTATCGTGTATACCGGAACCCACGACAATGATACCGTGACCGGCTGGTTCGGGAAGGCCCGGGACGAAGACCGTCGTTTCGTCATGGCGTACCTTCACAGCGACGGTCAGCACATCAGCGAAGATTTTATCCGGGCTGCTTTCTCTTCCGTCGCCAATACCGCCATTATCCCCATGCAGGATCTTCTGGGACTGAATACGGAAGCCAGGATGAACCTGCCCGGGACCACCGTAAACAACTGGCGATGGAGACTGAAACCGGGGCAGATCAGCGAAGGACTCTCTTCCAGGCTGGCGGAGATGACGAAACTATACGGGAGAGACCACCGGAGGGAAAATAATTAACATTATTAATTAATAATATTAACTTTTGAGGAGGAAGAAATTAAGTTTGAGGTTATGGGTCGGATTGATTCTGTTGTCGGTGACGGCGACAGGGCAACCACAGACAACCGTGAAGGTGGAACCGCCTTCGTGGTGGACCGGCTTCCGGAATCCATCACTTCAACTGATGGTTTATGGAAAAGGCATCTCCGGCACCATCCCTGTGATCAATTATCCCGGTATCACCCTGGAGAAAGTGGAAAAAACATCCAATCCCGATTACCTCTTCCTCGATCTTTTTCTGTCATCCTCCGTCACCCCCGGAGATGTCAGCATCGGATTTCTTGCTGACGGCGACACCGTGGCCCGCTTTCTTTTTCCGCTGAAAGAACGCAAGCCCGGATCAGCGAATCGCAAAGGATTCTCCCCGGCCGATGTCATCTACCTGCTCATGCCCGACCGGTTTGCCAACGGAGATCCCTCCAACGATGCAGTGACGGGCATGAGCGAAAAGCCCGACCGTCGCGACCCCGGCGGAAGGCACGGGGGCGATATTAAAGGGATCGCGGACCACATCGGATATCTGCAAAACCTGGGAATAACTGCTGTCTGGAGCACGCCTCTTCTGGAGAACAACATGAAAAAATATTCGTATCACGGCTATGCCATTACTGATTATTACCACATCGACTCCCGGCTTGGATCCAACGACGATTATTTCGCCCTGGCAGATCAGCTTCATGCTTCCGGTCTCCGGTTGATCATGGACATGGTGTTCAATCACTGCGGTTCCAATCACCCCTGGGTATCCGATCCTCCGGACACCAACTGGTTCAACGAGTTCCCTGCTTTCACCCGCACGAACTACCGGTCGGCGGTAGCTACCGATCCTTACGCTTCCGGCTACGATTTTACCTTATTCCGGAAAGGCTGGTTCGATGAACACCTGCCCGACCTGAATCAACGGAACCCTTTCCTGGCAAAATATTTTATTCAGCATGCCATCTGGTGGATCGAGGCGGCAGGCCTGGACGGGATCCGGCTCGACACCTATCCATATTGTGATAAGGATTTCATGGCGGAATGGGATCAGGCCGTTCTTACCGAATACCCCTCGTTCAATATCGTCGGCGAATGTTGGGTCACTACCCCCGGCAGCATCTCTTATTGGCAAAAAGATTCTCCGAATACCGACGGCTTCAACTCGCACCTCCCGGCAGTTATTGACTTTGCCATGTACGACGCGTTAAGACTGGGATTCATGGAAAATGAAGGGTGGAGTACCGGTACCCTGCGGTTGTACGATATTCTTTCGCAGGATTTTGTTTATCCGGATCCTGACAACCTCCTGGTATTTATCGATAACCACGATGTGGACCGTTACCTCGCTACCCAGGGAGGGAATGTCCGTCACCTGAAGATGGCGCTCGCTTTCCTGCTGACCACGCGGGGCATCCCACAGATCTATTACGGGACCGAAGCTCTCATGACTACCGGCGAGGATAAAAGCGACGGAAATAAACGGGCCGATTTCCCGGGCGGATGGCCTTCCGACAGTGTAAATGCCTTCACCGGGAAAGGGCTTACGGCCGATCAGCTGGAATTGTCGGAATACATGCACCGGCTGCTGAACTGGCGAAAAAACCAGGAGGTGATCCACCGCGGGAAGCTGACTCATTTCCTGCCCGTCGAAGGCATTTACGTTTACTTCCGTTCTTTGGAAACGAAAACCGTGATGGTGGTCCTCAATAACAACCCCGCTGAAAAAACCATCGACCCAACGAGGTATGATGAATTTCTCCGGGATGTTACCTCCGCTGTTGACGTGATGACCGGCAAAAGATTTAACAATCCCGGGCACATCACGGTACCTGCTGAATCAGCCCTGATACTGGAACTCGAAAAACAATAGGAAGATGATGTTTGTCACGTTATGGCGTCCCTTCTCCTTTTATATATATCTTTATATATTGATGCATAACTATTCATACGTGAATTTTTAAAAGAAACACCATGCTTCCGATCCAGAAGAAATTAACCAACCTGTTTTACGTGATCCTTGGCTTGCCTTCGACAGGCATGGGATTCGCGTTATCGGTCCAGATCGCGGTGCTGAGCTGGATCCTGCGGACGAAGTACAATCTTGAGATCGATCAGATCGGCATTGTATGGGCGGCGGGCCCGATAGCCGGCATCCTGGGTCAACCCATCATCGGACTCATCAGCGACAAAGTGTGGTTCTGGGGTGGCAGGCGGAAGCCTTTTATCATTATCGGGGGAATTCTCGCCGCCATCATGATATTCTCTCTTCCGAATATTGACCGGATCAACGACTTTTTCGGGATCGGGAGTCTGATGGCCGTCGCCATCACGGTTGCCCTCACGTTAGATCTATCCATCAACATCAGTTTCAACCCTACGCGGTCGATCATTGCCGACGTCACTCCCGAAGGAAATGCCCGGACAAAAGGCTATACCTGGATGCAATCGGTCTCCAACCTCTTCGGGAGTCTGGCTTACCTCACCGGCGCCCTGATCAGCAATTATTTCCTCATCTATGTAGGGGTAGCCATCGTGTTGTTATTCTCTATCGGACCGATGTTCTTCATCACGGAACCCAGGGAGCTGAAACCGGAAGGATCGAAGACCGGTGAAGGGACCTCCGTCAAAAAAACTCAATGGGGGCAGTTGTTCCGTCTCTATTTTGCCCATGCCTTTTCCTGGCTGGGGATCCAAACCATGTTCATTTATCTTATCGCCTTCCTCGAGCAAAAAATGCACCCGGAAAACGACATACAAACAGGACAAATGATCGGGTGGTCGTTTTTTATTCTGAATGCAGCCGGGGCCATCTGGCCTGCTTTTTTGCTGGAGCCTCTTAGCGAAAAAACCGGGCGTGTTCGCGTTCACGTCCTGGCAGTGGCTTCCATGGCTCTGGGATATTTCGGCATCGTACTCTTTGCCCGGAATGCCCTCACCCTGTACCTGATGATGCTGGTTCTTACCTTTGGATGGGCATCTGTGGTCAGCCTGCCTTTTGCCATCATGTCTGAAAAAGTCGATAAACGCAAAATGGGTTTCTTCATGGGAATCTTCAACCTCTCGGTCGTATTGCCTCAACTGGTCTCCAGCCTGTTCATCGGCAGCGTGATCCGTCATGCCAGCGATATGAACATTGTGTTTATTATCAGCGGATTTTCCCTTGCTATTTCGTCAATACTATGGATATTTGTAAGCGATGACACACGCAAAACTAAAATAAACCAACCTGCCTTATGAACAGATTTATCTTCTGCAGTATTACCTGCATTGCAGCGTTTTTCTTTGCTGCCTGTTCCGACCGGAACGATGTTCCCGTGCCGGATGAACCACAGATTACAGGAATCGCCGAGCCGATCACCCTGCAACCTGATTCTACCACTATCATCCTCCAGGATTACTTTCGTGATCCGAAGGCCATCGATTCCGTGATCACTGATCCTTCGCTGGGATTTGTCTTCTCGGCAGATTCTGCTACGATGACTCTTTTTCCGCAGAATAAATCGATCCCGCGACTGTCGGTCATGAAAATCTGGGCCGACAAATTCTGCTATTCGATTCTGATCAAAAAATGCCCGAAAATCTGGCAGCATTTTTCTTTTGATCCGAAAGACAAAACTTACAAGAGCGTACAACTCGCCGGTGATATGAATGACTGGGTCCCGGCCCGCAACCCGATGAAGTTGAAAGACAACATCTGGCAGACAGATGTGCTGGTCAATCCCGGGAGATATCAGTATAAACTGGTGGTTGACGGAAAATGGATGACTGATCCCGCGAACAGCGAAGTATCGGGATCCAATTCGATCGTTCACGTTGGTTCTGTCAATCCTCCTTCAGCTCCCGTCCTTTTCACGCTGTCCACCGAGAAAAAAGTCATCACCCTCGGCATGCAGAACAAGGCGGATGAACTGTTCGTTTTATGGGAAAACTACCTGCTGGATGATCATTTCTTCAAGATCGACAGCAATCAGATCAGCATCACCATTCCCGGTGCAGCCGGAAAATTCGACCGTTCTTCGATCCGTGTTTACGCTGTGAATCGTTCCGGCGTTTCGAACGAGATCCTGATCCCTTTGGAAGACGGGAAAGTGGCGATGGATGCCACGAAACTGGACCGCACGGATCCTCATGCCATGGTGATCTATTTCATGATGGTAGACCGTTTCATGAATGGAAACAAAGAAAACGATCGTCCGGTGGTCGACAAAGAAGTGGATCCGAAAGTCAACTTCCAGGGCGGCGACCTGACCGGTATCACCAAGAAAACCGAGGATGGTTATTTCACCGATCTCGGAGTGAACACCCTGTGGATCTCTCCCATCAACCAGAACCCGATGGATGCCTGGAAAGAATATCCCGCTCCTAACCGCAAATTTTCAGCCTATCATGGATACTGGCCGGTGACATTGACTACCGTCGATCCTCGTTTCGGGACTTCCGACGATGCAAAAAACCTGGTGAAAGAAGCCCACGACAAGAACATGAATGTGTTGCTCGATTATGCTTCCAACCACGTTCACCAGGAATCAGCTATCTATAAACAGCATCCCGACTGGGCAACACCCGGCGTGCTCCCGAACGGGAAAAAGAACATCCGCCTGTGGAACGACCAGCGTTTGACCACCTGGTTCGATGAATTCCTCCCCACCCTCGATCTCTCCAAACCCGAGGTCGCCAATATGATGTCGGATTCGGCCCTTTTCTGGATCAAAGAATACGGCTTTGACGGATTCCGTCACGACGCCGCCAAACATGTGGATGAAGGGTACTGGCGGATGCTGACCAAAAAGATCAAAGAACAGGTCGTGACTCCCGAAAAGAGACAGATATACCAGATCGGCGAAAGCTTCGGAAGCCGGGAACTGATCAACAGCTACATCGGCCCCGGTATGATGGACGCCCAGTTCGATTTCAATGTCTATTTCGATGCCTCCTCTGCCTTCTCCACGAACAACACTTCGCTGAAAGACCTGAATGCCTCCTTGTATGAGACCTTCTTCTACTTCGGAAACCATCATGAGATGGGCAATATCACGGGCAACCAGGATCTGGCCCGGTTTATCTCTTACGCTTCCGGCGCTCTCAGCCCATCGGAAGATGCCGTGGAAGCCGGCTGGAAACGCGAGATCAAAATCGAAGATACAACGGCGTATAACAAACTGGATATGCTGATGGCGTTCAACATGACCATCCCCGGTGTCCCCGTGATCTATTACGGCGACGAGTTCGGGATGCCCGGCGCCGGTGATCCCGATAACCGCCGCATGATGAAATTCGATAACCTGACCCCCTCTGAAGCCAGAACCAAAGCGATCACTGCAAAACTGGCCAACCTGCGCAGAAACAGCATGCCGCTGATTTATGGCGACTTCGCTACCATCCAGGCCGGTGAAAATACCTGGGTATATGTCCGCTCTTATTTTGACAAAGCCGTGATCGTCGTCTTCAACAAAGACCGTTCTGAGAAGAAGATCGAATTCAACATCCCCGACCGCTTTGCCGGTACTACTTTCACCGGTAACTTCGGTCATCAGTTCAAAATGGATAACGGAAAAGTTACCATCACAATGAACCCGAATTCATTTGAAATTCTGACCAATTAAAAGTTGTAATGTAAGACATTTGACATGAAAAAGAATGATTTGTTCCACCGGAATAAGAGATTGCTGCTTATTCCGGTGGTGTTCTTCGCCAGTGTTTTACTCGTTTCGTACCAAATGGATCAAAGAACTATTTCACGACCCTCTGTCGTAACACACCCGGATTGGAGCCGAAATGCCGTCATCTATGAAGTGAATATCCGCCAGTACACTCCCGAAGGAACATTCAAGGCGTTTGAACAACATATCCCCCGCCTGAAAGAAATGGGGGTGGATATCCTGTGGCTGATGCCCATCAACCCGATCGGGGAGAAAAACCGGAAAGGGAGCCTGGGCAGTTATTATTCAGTGAAAGATTACCTGGCTGTCAACCCCGAATTCGGGACGTTGAACGACTTCAAATCACTGGTCAATACTGCTCATCAGCATGGAATGAAGGTGATCATCGACTGGGTGGCCAATCACACCTCCTGGGACAACAAACTGATCACCGAACATCCCGACTTCTATACAAAGGATGCGGCAGGATCGATCATCGCCCCCGTGCCCGACTGGACCGATGTGGCCGACCTGAACTACGATAACCCTGAATTGCGGAAATACATGACTGATGCCATGCTTTTCTGGGTCAGGGACGCCGACATCGATGGTTTCCGCTGCGACGTAGCCGGTATGGTCCCGGTCAGCTTTTGGAACAAAGCCGTGCCGGAACTCCGGAAGGTGAAACCGGTGTTCATGCTGGCCGAATGGGAAACTCCCGAATTGCACGATACCGCTTTCGATATGACCTACTCCTGGGAGTTCTTCAAACTGATGAAGGAGATTTCCAAAGGATCTAAAACGATCGATCAGATCGACTCCGTTCTGGCCCGGGAAGATACCGTGTACAACTCCGATGCCTACCGCATGCTGTTCACCACCAACCATGACGAGAATTCATGGAACGGAACGGAATACGAATTGTTCGGGGATGCCGCGCAGACCTTTGCGGCGCTGAATTATCTGCTCCCGGGAATGCCGTTGATTTACAGCGGACAGGAAACCGGGATGAAGAAACGCCTGCGCTTCTTCGATAAGGACACCATCGGCTGGGACGGTTATAGCCTGGTTCCTTTCTATACCACGTTGAACCGGCTGAAACACGGTAACAAAGCGTTATTCAACGGAGCAGCCGGCGGGCCGCTCGTGAGAGTTCATACAGATCACGAAAAGCAGGTTTACGCTTTTACCCGGGAGAAGGACGATAATAAAATCTTTGCTGTCTTTAATATATCCGCTTCTCCTGTGTCGGTGAAATTCTACGACGGCCATCTGTCAGGACCCTGGAAGGACGCCTTTACCGGATCGGATATCCCCTCCTCCTGGATGAAAGAGATGACGCTCAATCCCTGGGAATACAAGATCCTGGTAAGGAAATAAAACCTTGCAGGGAACAAAGAAAGAGGGTGTCTGAAATATCCAGACACCCTCTTTTTTCTTCCCGATCGGGTCATCAACCTGTCCGGGAAGTTTAGAAGTTTTTGACAATCGTGATCTTCTTTGTGTCGCTGTTGGCAGCGTCGATGACCAGGGTCATGGTGTAAGAACCCTTGGTTGTCGTTCCCAGGTTTCCGCTTATGTCAATGATTTCCGCAGCGCTTGCCGCCACATCCAGGGCGGAATACCCGGCATCGAAGTTAGCGCCGCCCGATGGAGGAGCCACCCCGTTAACCGTTCTGATCTTGAATCCTTCGTTGGCTTCCAGGATGATGTTGGTCCAGGTCCAGGTATACGTGTCTCCGCTAACCGTTGGCACACCGGCATTATCCGCCAGTATCTGGTTGCCCCAAGCCCAGGAACTCGTGTCAGCCGAAGCCGTTGGGTTATCGATACTGACACCTGTACCAACCGCGTCACAGACAACGCCTGTCCAGTTGGTCAATGGCAGGTCACCAGTCTTGGTAGCGGTAGCTGAATAACCCGAACCAAGGGTATAGGAGATCGAAATGGTATAAATACCGGGATTGGCATTCACGATGTTCGCTCCCCCGGCAACCAGGTTATCAACTGCTTCTCCAAAGTTGGTATTCACTTTCACCCCGATCTTTCCGCCTCCGACGTCAAGGACGGTATCCAGTTCCACTTTCCATCCGTCGGAATAGCGGAATTTCCAGTCACCACCCCGGAGTTCCATGTCAGAAATGGTCCAGGACATGGTGAATAGGTCAAAGGCCGATTCTGTCAGAGGGGTGGAACTTCCCCAACCGTCAGGAGTGGCTGCCCCGATGATTCCCCAATGTACGGGAATAATGGCTACTTTATTAAGCTCATAATCGATCACGACATGATACATCCCATCCGTGGGTACCGTGAACTTGGTGTCTGTCACCCCCAGATCACCACGCTGGAAATCCACTTTGGGTTCGTCGGTCGTGCCTTCCGTGATCACTCCGAAATTGGTTCCGGGACCGTACACGGTCTGAACTGAACCGGCAACTTTTACAATATTAAATCCCTCGGCTCCGGCTTTGATCGGAATGTAGAGTTCCAGCAAGCTTGCTCTGTCGGTCTGGGTAACCTCATTGCGGGCTATCTTCATCATCGCTTTCGAGTTAAAATCAGCATAGGCAGTCACGGCGCCTTTTACATAATAGCCGTCGAGTACAATAACAGGAGGTTCACCATCATCGTCGTCATCTTTGCAGGAAGTAAAGCTTAATGCAATGCTGATCAGCGCAAATGCTGAGAATAACATTGCTAAGGTCTGAGTTACTTTTTTCATAGACTTTCGATTTAGGTTAATAATTATATCTGTAAATATAATGATAAATTCTGAATTTTAATAGGTACATGCCTGAATACTTATCGTGGTCATTTTACAGGAAGAAGGAGGTTTTCATTGACATCCGTAGCCCACTTGGGGATAGGGAATTTATTTCTCTCCGATCCATGGGCTTCTTTTTCCCACCATGAGTTACCGAACAATCCGAAACGGATGAGATCCTGGCGCCGATGGCCTTCGCAATAGAGCTCCCTTCCCCGTTCAGCGAGCAACTGCTCCAGCGTGGTACCGGTCCATGCTGAAACGCCGGCTCTCAGTCGGATCGGATTAACCCACTCGTCGCCGTTGCGGCCCATTCTGATCTCTACTTCGGCTTTCATCAGGTAGAAATCCGTCAGGCGGAACAACGGGAAGTCATTGCTCAGGTTCTCCTTGGCCCCCATTTTGATCTCATATTTCTGGAGACGCGCTCCCGTAGTCCTGATCTGTACCGTAGAAAATTGCGGGACTTGCATAGTCAGCGCCGGCAGGTACGGATTAATATCCAGGGGAACTTTTGTTTCTCCGTCGATAATCTGCGTTCCGTTCGCCGCATACTGCGGTCCGAAGATATTATACCCCTCCCGGCGAAGATCATTCGGTTCGTAAGTATCGAAGAACGTCGGTACAATGGCGAGCCCGTTCCACGGGCCGACCGGCATATTGTACTTCAGGTTATGCTGGTAATGCAAGGTCCTCATGTGAATCCGGAAGCCCTGAAAATTATCTTCATCATAAGGAATGGAGAAGATGATCTCTCTCGAATTTTCATTGTTCGTTTTAAACGGGGCCAGAAAATCGGACTCAAGACTGTAAGGTCCGGCAATCACACTGTCGCAGTACTGACCTGCTTTTTCCCATTGTGCGGTACCGGTATATACCTCCGCGTTCAGATAGAGTTTGGCTAACAGGGCAAAGGCAGCATATCGGTTCATCATGTATTTCAGGTCCTGTGCTTTCAGGTACGGTAGCGCATTTTCAACGGTGGTGGTGATGGAATCGAAAATGGCTTCCCGGGAAATTTTAAAGGGTTTTTCCGGAGCATCAACAGTGGTAGTCAGATAGGGGGCATCGCCATAATTGTCAATAAGCAGGTAATAATAGAATGCCCGCATCACTTCCACTTCTTTAATTTTCTTCAGGAGAGTCTCGCTTTCCGGGATGGTTTTCATCAGGTCGAGCCGTTGGTTGCAAGTCGTGATCCCGTCCCAGAAAACATACCACATGCGGTTGACACCTTCCACATCGTTGGTCCAGGTATGTTTGTACATATTTACCCATTTCCCTCCATCGTACCAGTCGGCGCCCCTCGTTGGGCCGCAAAATTCATCAGAGGTCAATTCCTGGGCAAGAAACCACCATCCCTCATCATCAGCAAAGGGCTGAAGCTTGGCGTAGGCTTCCGCCGGAAGGTTAGCTATCTGGGCATCGGTCTCGGGATAAATATCCCCGGGGATCTTATCATAAACGGTCTCATCCAGTTTAGTACAGGACAGGATGGAAGCAACCGCCGCTAACAGGAAAAAATATCTCGTTTTCATAGCTGTCGTTATTAGAATTTAACCTTTAAACCTACCGTGACGGCACGTGTTTTGGGGTATACATTGTATTGATCAATACCGAAGGACAACCCATCGGTCTTGGTCTCGGGATCCACGCCTGAATAGCCGGTGATGGTGAAGACGTTGTTGGCAGCGATGAACACGTTGATCTGATCAATCCACCTGATCTTTGAAACATCAAAATCATAGGTGAGCGCGATATAATCGAGTTTGAGGAACGACGCATTTTCCACATAGATATCGGCAATGCTGGCGCTTGAAGTCCTTCCCTTGTTATACCAGTCGATGGCGCTGGGCACCCCGTTCAGCGAAGGGAGGTTCCCCGGATAATCGAAAAACATCTCCGTAGCGTTGTAAACATGGTTCCCGATCCAGGCACGCAACGAAAAGTCAAGTTTCCAGTGCTTATAGAAGGTGAAGTTATTTGACCACCCGATTTCAACCTTGGGGGCAGCTGTTCCGATGATCTCCCGTTTTGCTTCGGCCAGGTTGGTAGTATAACCGCCCGAAAGAGATTTATAAACCACCTCCCCGTCTTCGGTCAATGTCACATATACCGGCAGGTAAAATGTACCTGTTTCTTCACCGACCATAATCCCGGTAACCCAGTATTCCGTTCCGACCATCCCCCTGCCGGAGATATAACCCTCATGACGGATATTCTCCGTGAAATAATCTCCCAGGTCCAGGATCTCCGTCCGGTTATGCGCAACCGTCAAGGCTGATTTCCAGGCGATATTCTTTTTATTGATGATGTAAGCCTGCAGGAACAATTCGATCCCTTTGCTCCCCATGGAACCGGAATTAGCATAGGTCGTTTGTGCCTGGTTGGGAGGAACCGATACGGAATACTGACCCAGCAGGTCATCGGTGCGCTTGATATAATATTCAATACTTCCGCTGATCTTTTCATTCAGGAAAGCAAAATCGGCCCCGAAGTTCAGTTCGGAAGTTTCTTCCCATTTCAGGTCAGGGTTGCTGTTCCAGGCCGGTTGAAAAGCGATGATATACTGGCCCGTTTCCGGATTGATCGTTTTTTTGAACGGTTGCCATAAAGCCATGCTGCGGTACTCACCGATCTTATCATTCCCTGATACCCCGTAACTGACTCTCCACTTCCATTGATTCAGCCATCTCAGCGAATGCATAAAGTTCTCTTTCTCCATGCTCCAGCCAATAGCGGCCGTCGGGAACCATCCCCACTTGTGGTTAGACCCGAATTTCGAGGAACCATCTCGGCGAAGGGAAGCAGAGACATAATACTTGCTCGCGTAATTGTACTGTACGCGCCCGAAGAACCCGATCAGGGTCGATTCCCCCCTCCACGAACTGATATCTCCCCAGATAACGTCAACCAGCGTTTGCAGATTCTCCGGTCCGGAATAAGGTGAATTGGCATCTCTCGCCTGGGCGAAAAACCCGTTGTATTCATCCATCTGCCACGAATACCCGACAAGAGCATTCAGGTTGTGTTTCACGTTAAAGGTTTTGATATAATTCCCGGTAACCTCGATCAGTTTGTTGGAGGTGTTGTCATATTGTTTCTTGGCAAACCCGTTGTCGGCCGTAGCATATAAATTGGCGGGCCGGAAATAGTTGGTCGTTTTATCTTCCATGGTGTAACCCAGGTTCAGGCTTCCGATCAACCCGGGAATGAATTCGACATCGGTCTTCAAGCCCCCCAGGAATTTCTTGGCATCACGAGTGTTCGTGATTTCATTGATGATCGACAGTGGATTCTCATAGTTAAAGACCCGGATGGTTTTATAATACGATCCGTCCTTATTATAAACCGGGTCGGTCGGGTTCCGGGATATAGCCTGATAAATCACATCATCCTTGTCCCAGCCATCATAATTTTCCAGGTCGTTGTTTTCAATGGCCCCCATCAGGTTCCCGGTAAAAGTTATCCGATCCTTCCAGGTCTTATGGGTGAAGTTGATCCTGGCGGTGGTCCGCTCCTTGGAAGTTCCTTTCATCACCCCTTCCCAGTAAGAATGATTGACTGAACCCATGTACGAGTTCTTTTCATTTCCCCCGGAAATACTTAACGTGTTCGAGGTCGATACTCCTGTCCGGTAGATCTGATCCTGCCAGTCGGTGCTGGCTCCGCCGTCGATAAACACGCTGTCCATGGTATACTCCGGATGCTTGATCTGCGCTTCTGTTAGTAGTTGGTAGGCAAATCTTCTCATCTGAAATGCAGACAGGACATCCAGTTTCTTGGCTACTTTTTCGAAGGAAACCTGGGTAGAAAACTCAATGTTGCTGAAAGCGCCCGCTGCTTTTCCGGTAGGGATTCCTTTCTTCGTGGTGATAATGATAACGCCGTTGGAACCCTGCGATCCGTAAATAGCTGTGGAAGCGGCATCCTTTAATACATTGTACGTCTCAATGTCATCCGAGGCGATCATGGTCGGGTCGGCATTTGGGATCCCGTCAATGACATACAGGGGCTGCGTGTTGGCATCATATCCCGATGCCCCTCTGATACGGACCGAATAGCCTTCGGTCGGGTCCCCTCCTTTTTTGGAAACGGATACACCGGCTACTTTCCCCTGCATGGCCTGGATCGGGTCGGTGATAACCCCTCCGTTCAACTCATCCGATTTTACCATGCTCACTGCTCCGGTCTTGTCGGTCTTCTTCTGCGTACTGTACCCGATCACGATCAGTTCGTCCAGGGTGCTGACTTCTTCGTCCATCAGAACATTCAGCGCCCCTTCATGTTTCACCAGAATCTCCTGCGTGGTAAATCCGACGTAGGAAAAAACCAGGACCGAATCTTTCGGCAGAGAGATCCTGTACTTACCATTAACATCCGTCACGGTGCCATTGGTAGTACCTCTTTGTAATACGGTAACCCCGATCAGGGTAATTCCCGTGGAACGTTCCTTGACTGTTCCACTCACCTCCACGTTCTGTGCGATAAGACCTGGCAGTGTCACGAGTAGAAAACTGGAAAAAAGGAGGCTCCGGATTGTACTGCGTAAATGTCTTTCCATAAAACAGCTTTTTTTGAGTGTTACAATAATACGTCTATCTATCTACATTCATTGATTTACAGATAAAACAAATATACGAAAGAAGTCCACCAATTTCAATATTCGTTTTAAAAAATCTACCTATAAAGGTGAAAATCAGATTACTTTTGTAGTAAGAAACGATATGTCATGAAAAGGTTATATATATCCATATCTACAGGCATTATCAGTGTTTTTATAACCGGAATTTGCCTGGCACAAACCGTGATGACGATCCCGGTTTATCCTGTTGACACCGATTCATGCAAGGTGATCTTTGACGCGACCCAAGGCAATGGTGAACTGGCCAATGAACCTCCGCCCCTATATGCACACACGGGCGTGATCACCAGTCAGAGCAGCAATCCGTCGGATTGGAAATATGTGATCGCCAATTGGAACGAAAACACCGAAAAAGCCCGGATGACTTCGTTAGGCAACAATCTCTGGCAGTTGCGGATAACCCCTTCTATCCGTGAATTCTACGGCGTTCCTGCAGGGGAGACCATCCAGAAACTGGCATTTGTGTTTCGCAATTCCGACGGTTCAAAGGTTGGCCGGGAGGCGAATGGCGGGGATATCTTTGCCGATGTTTACCCTGATACGTTTAGTATCAACATCACCTCCCTCACGTTGGATAACCTTATCCTGCAAGCGCAGGATTCCATCCCGGTTTCCGCCGTCAGCCCTTTTGCCGACAGCATGTTCCTGTATGTCGATAACACCCTGGTGAAGAAAGTGGCCGGGATCAACATTACCGATACTTTGCCTGCCGGCGATTTCGGGATGATATGGGTCAAACACCAGATCCGCATCACCGCAAAAAACGATACATCCACGGTATCTGATTCTGTTTCTTTCCAGATCGTCCCCGACCCTTCGGTAGCGGAACTGCCCGGCGGGATCATCGACGGGATCAACTACCTCGACTCCGCCACGGTGACACTGTGCTTGTATGCTCCGGAAAAAAAATTCTGTTTTGTCATTGGCGACTTCACTAACTGGGAAGCCGACTCTCTCCGGTATATGTACCTGACACCCGACGGAAAACGATTCTGGTTACATATCACCGGACTTGAGCCCGGCAAAGAGTATATCTTTCAATACATGGTCGACGGCGTCCTCCGTATCGCTGATCCCTACACCGAAAAAATCAGTGACCCCGACGACCAGTATATCTCTTCCTCCACCTACCCGGGCTTGTTGCCATATCCAACGGAAAAAACAACGCAGATTGCTTCCATACTCCAGACAGCACAGACTCCGTATCCGTGGGATACCGGCACCTTCACTCCTCCCGCTGTCACAGATCTGGTCATCTATGAGCTGCTGCTTCGTGACTTCGTTAGCGCTCACGATTATGTTACGCTGGAAGATACGCTTGATTACCTCTGCCGGCTGGGAGTAAATGCCGTTGAACTGATGCCGGTCATGGAGTTCGAAGGCAACAGCAGCTGGGGATACAACCCCGATTTCCTCTTTGCCCCTGATAAATATTACGGTCCGGCAAACACACTCCGTCATTTTGTGGAAACGGCCCATCAGAAAGGTATCGCTGTCATACTCGACATCGTCCTTAATCATCAGTTCGGACAATCGCCGCTGGTGAGGCTTTACTGGGACGACGCCAACGACCGGCCTTCGTGGAACAGTCCCTGGTTCAATCCTATTCCCAAACACCCGTATAACGTGGGATACGATTTTAATCACGACAGTCCCGACACCAAAGCTTACTGCAAACGGGTACTAAAACACTGGATCACAGCGTATCATATTGACGGCTTCCGGTTCGACCTCTCCAAAGGATTTACACAGGTAAACTCCTACCCCGATGATGTTCCACTTTGGGGAAATTACGATGCCAACAGGGTTTCCATCCTGAATAATTACCTGATCGCCATGCGATCGGTCAAACCCGATATCATCCTCATCCTGGAACATTTTGCCGATAACGACGAAGAGAAGGATCTCGCGGAAGACGGAATGCTGTTATGGGGAAACCTGAATAACCCTTATGCGGAGGCAGCCATGGGATATCATTCCGGCGGAATCTCCGACTTCTCCGGAATATCCTACCTCGACAGGGGATGGTTCTACCCTCATCTTACAGGCTATATGGAGAGCCATGATGAAGAGCGGCTGATGTACAAATGCCTTACCTGGGGCAACAGTCAGGGGTACTATCTTGTGCAGGATACCAACACTGCGCTGAAACGGATCGAAATGAATGCTTCATTTTTCTTCACGGTTCCCGGGCCTAAAATGATTTGGGAGTTTGGTGAATTGGGATACGATTATTCGATTGATTGGGGTGGTGGCCGTCTCTCGCCCAAACCACCGCGATGGGATTACCAGAACCAATGGCGACGCGGTTATCTGAATAAAGTCTTTGCCACCCTGATCAGTCTGAAAAAAAATCAGGATGTATTCAGAACGACAAATTTCACGATGGATGTTTCCGGCCCTATGAAAAGGATCAACCTGAACCATTCATCCATGGATGTGACCATCATAGGCAACTTCGACGTCCAATCCGGGAATATCATTCCGCAGTTTCAACGCTCCGGTACCTGGTATGATTACTTTTCGGGAGACTCGATTTCGGTTTCAAGCCTTACCGATGCAATCACTCTGTCAGCCGGCGAGTACCACCTGTACACATCCAAACGGTTGCAGAAACCTGCTTTTACGGCCATAGATGAATTCCCCTCCCCCGAATCTGCCTCCGGGAAAGCAGTTGTTTTTCCCAATCCGTTCACCGATGCGATAACCGTCATGTCCGATATCCCGGTAACACGGCTGGAGGTATACCATCTCACCGGCATCCTGCTTTTTGCTATCGACAACGCCACCCGGGCAGACTTGTCCGGTCTCCCTGCAGGTTTCTATTACCTGAAGATTTACTATTCAGATTGCCATACGGCTATGGTGAAGCTGATCAAACAATGATCAGGTCTTTCTTTTCCTGAAAGCCGGGCATAAAAAAAAACCGCCCCGGTGCAGGGCGGTTTTCTTTAAAAGATCCGAAAAATTCTATTCACGGGTATAGGTGATCTTTAACGACCCCGCCGGGAGTTTCTCAATAATTACAAGTTGTGTCTCGGTAAGTTCAAGGACCTTCAGCGTGTATTTTTCTTTGTTTTTTATATTGCGGACCACTATTTTCTTCCCACTGGCTTTCATCTTCCACGATGCTTTGATGATATTTTTGCGGTACTCTTTCATGGCCGTATGATCAGCAAAGATGGTCAGAGGGGCACGTTCTTCCCCGCGAATGAATCGTTCCAGTTTATCGCCTTCTGATCTTTCGGAAGTCTCTTTGCCTCCCTTGTCCGAAACAACTTTCCCGGTTTGGGCAGGCTGGCCTGACTGCGTATTTTCTTTTGCCTGTCCTTCAGGAGCTGGTGTACCCGGAATTTTTTTGTCCATAGCTGCGTTCCCGGCTGCTTGTGGAATGTCAATTCGTTCCACACTAACAGGTTTCCATTTCCCGACCAGGAGTTGTTCTTTGGAGGTTAACTTGCCAGCAGAGGCCATAAACGTAGTAAAAACTACCAGGATGAGGGTTGTTGAGAGGTATTTTTTCATATTGTGCAATTTTTAAAGGTAGATTAAGAAACGAGAAGAAAGTCGTTTTATTATTTTTCAGAGATCTTTCGCTACATCAACCGTCATATCGCCCGGTGTGGTCGTGATCCGGAAGTTTCTCTTTTTGAAGACGGATATCATCCGTTTATTATCGCTGGTTGTCTGAGCGATAATTTTTTTCAGATTCCATGTTCCGGCTATCTGAAGGCAGAAATCGGTTATGATGTTTCCCAGGTCTTTTTGTTGCCAGGCATCGGCAATGAGGATGGCGTATTCAACAGACTCATGGTCGGGATCGGCGATAAGCCGGCCTACTCCGATGAGTTTTCGCTTCCCCTCTTCCACAATCTCGGCCACGATGGCGATCTCCCGGTCATAGTCGATATAACAAAAGCGGGTAGCCACCTCGTGCGACTGCCATTGAAAGAAATAACGGAAACGTGAGTAGAGTGATTCTTTTGAACAACGTCCGAGCATTTCAAGCCACAAGGGTTCATCTTCGGGTTTGATGGGACGAAGAATCACGGGGGTGCCATCCTGCAGGGTGACCCGGGAGACGTACTTTTCGGGATACGGATGCAGAGCCAGGTGTGAATAATCGGGATTCTCCTTCGGGGAGACCGAGCGGTCAATGACTACGCGCGCGTCGAGCGCTATCGCATCATCGGCGTTTACCAGCAGCGGGTTGATATCCAGTTCGATGATCTCAGGGTAATCGGCAGCCAGGTAGGAAAGGCGGATCAGCGTCCGCTTGAGTTTCCCGATATTTTTTTCCGGGCTTCCCCGGTAGCCCTTCAACAACGGGTAGATCTTCAACGATTCGATCATGCGGCTGGCGAGGCGTTCGTTCAGGGGAGGAAACCCCAACGACTTATCAGCAAACAACTCCGCAGTCACGCCACCCATGCCCGCCAGGAGTACGGTTCCGAAAACCCGGTCTTTCTTGATCCCGAGGATCATCTCCACGGCATCCTTCGATGAAACCATCTTCTGCACGGTCACCCCGTCGCACCTGGCCCCGGGCTTGCCGACATGTACGTTTTGCAGGATCCGTTCGAACCCCGATCTCACCGACTCCGCATCAGCCAGACCCAGAAGAACGCCGCCGGCATCCGACTTATGGGAGATATCGGGCGATTGTATTTTCAACACCACCGGAAACCCTGTCTGAACCGCCTTTTCAACCGCTTCTTCAGCAGTCTTCGCCAGCACCGGACGAGTGGTTGTAATGCCGTATGTCTCCAGGATTTTTTTTGATATCTCTTCGGAAAGGACATTCTCCTTCTCGCCGGTGAGTGCCGGAAATGTCTCCCGCAAGCGCTGGCGTTCAACCGTAAACTCAACCGGTACGTCTTGCGGAGTCTCATACAGGATCTCCAGGTTTCTTGAATACTCTACCAACGTCATGAAGGCGCGGATGGCCTGCTCGGGTGTTTTATAGGAAGGCACTCCGGTTTCCACCAGAATATCCTGAGCTTCATGCATGCTTTTACCTCCCAGCCAGGCTGCCAGAATCGGCTTTGGAGTCGCTTTTGATAATTCAGCTACCTCTCTGGCCGTTGCTGCAGGATTTGTCATGGCCTGTGGAGTAAGAATCACCAGCACGGCATCCACACCCGGGTCTCCCAGGACAATCTGTGTTGCTTTGGTGATCCGCTTGGCCCGGGCATCACCAAGGACATCCACGGGGTTGCCGTGCGACCAGAACCCGGGAAGATGCTGGTTGAGTTGCTCCAGGGTGGCGGGAGAAAGTTCGGCCAGAACACCGTTGGAGGAAATCAGGGCATCGGTCGCCATCACCCCCGGACCACCGGCATTGGTGATGATGCCAAGGCGGGGCCCCTGGGGAAACTTGTTCCGGCTGATCAGCTCGGCCACGCTGAAGATATCGCCAATCTCGTACACCCGCGCCAGACCTGCCCGCTGAAAAGCGGCGTCGTACACGGCATCTTCCGAAGCCATGGCTCCTGTATGCGAAGCCGCCACCCTGGCCGACTCGGGAAAACGCCCGGCTTTGTAAACGATGATGGGCTTCCTGCGCGCAAAGGCCCGGGCTGCAGTCATGAATTTCCGCGGGTTGCTGATGGATTCTATATACAAAATGATGCAATGCGTATTCTCATCTTCCCCGAAATAATCGATCAGGTCGCCGAATTCAACATCGATGCTGTTGCCGATGGAAACAAACTGGCTGAAACCGATCTTCCCCTCCATGGCCCAATCCAACACCGAAGTACACAACGCCCCCGATTGCGAGATAAAGGCAATATTGCCCTGCATGGGCATGCCGGCAGCAAAACTGGCATTCAGCTTCATGCCCGGGGCAATAATACCCAGACAATTGGGACCGATTACACGCATCCCGTCATACTTCCTGATCAAGGTTCTGATCTCATCTTCCAGCTTCCGCCCTTCTTCCCCGGCCTCTTTAAAACCGGCTGACAGGATGATCAGTCCCCGGATCCCCTTATCACCACATTCCCTGACCATGCCCGGAACTTTCTCTGCGGAAGTGCAGATGATACCCAGGTCGGGGACTTTCGGGAGACTCATGATGTCGGGGTAACAAGGGATCCCCATGACCGCTTCATGATCGCGGTTCACCGGGTACACAACTCCCCGGTATCCCCCTGAGACCAGATTGATCAAGACCTTTCCACTGACACTGTTCGGGTTCGTAGTCACCCCGATGAGCGCAATCCGTTGCGGTTTGAATATATTATTCAGCTTATGAATATTCATCATCAATGGATAAATGGTATCACCCTCAAATGTAATCAAACAAATGAAAATTGAAAGACAGATATTCAGGGAATTATAAGTTTCTTTGCGAAAAATTTTAACATCTTTTACGAATGAAAAAAATAGTTACCGCTGCCCTTTGCGCCATGGCGATTGTTCCCGGATCTTTCCTCCGGGGTTTCAGCCAGGATGCCGGCAGCAAAGAAAAGCCTTTTGGCGTCAATTTTACCGGTTATGTAAACTGCGATGTTTTCTTTGATTCCAGGCAGACAGTGATGTCGCGAGAAGGACAATTCCTCTTTTACCCCGAAAAAAAGAGTCTGGATGCGAACGGACAGGACATCAACGCGAAGGGGACTTTTAACATTCTCAGTATACAAAGCCGTCTCACCGCGAATATTACCGGACCCGACATCCTGAAAGCACAAACCTCCGGCGTGATCGAAGGAGAGTTTTATGGGAATATCAACCCCAATATCAATACCTTTCGTCTTCGCCTGGCCTATATGAAACTGAAATGGAAATCGACCGAGCTTTCCCTGGGTCAGAACTGGCACCCGATGTATGTCCCCGGTTGCATGCCGGAAGTCGCCTCGCTGAACTCGGGCGCTCCGTTCTTGGTCTTCTCCCGGAACCCGCAGGTGCGCATCGCACAGGATTTCGGGAAAATCCGGTTCCAACTGGCCGCCATCTCCCAGCTTGACGGTACCAGTAATGGCCCCGACGGTCCTTCTGCAAAATACCTGAGAAACTCCCTTCTCCCTGAACTCAATGTTCTCTTTCAGTTCAGTTCGAAGAACGAAAAGGAAAACCGGGAATTCACGGCCGGCGCCAGCATCGATTACTTTATGCTCACCCCGCGTCTCTGCACCGAAGTAATTCTCAAACCCGCAGTCGACACAGTGATCAACAGCATCGTCAACCACCAGGATGCGGTGGTGGCCACCTACAAAACCGATGAGAAATCGTACGGCCTGACTGGAAATATCTATGCGAAAATGATGTTGCCGAAAGTCACCCTGCGCCTTGGCGGAGTGTATGGCACCGACTGCTATGCTTTTAACATGCTCGGCGGTTATGCCGTGAAAAGCATCATCGACACCGCCACCGGCGCCATGGATTACACGCCCGTCAGAACTGCTTCGGCATGGATCGATGTTAAAACGAACGGGAAACACTGGCAACCGGGACTCTTTGCCGGTTTCAGTAAAAATCTCGGCGCCGACGCTGAAGTCGCCGGTCCGCTTTATACACGGGGTTGCGACATCGACTATCTCTACCGCATCTCGCCGCGTGTAACAGTCAGGGTTAGTAAACTCCGCCTGTCGACAGAACTTGAATATACCGTCGCAGCTTATGGAACTACCGACTCAAAAGCAAGAGTCACCAACGCCAAAGAAATCGGCAATTGGCGCCTCCTGATGGGAGTCTATTATTACTTCTGATAGGTCCGCGGATCAAGAGCCCGGGGATTCCACATCTTCAGGAAGTTGATCACCTTGGTCGTATCGTATCCTTTGGTCTGGCAATGTTCAAGCACGCCTGAGTCCTGGATGTGCAGTTCCCTGCCATCTCCATCCAGGATCACAAAGACCGGATAACCGAAACGATTCGGGTAATTATACTGTCTGAAAAGTTCATTATCGCGTTTTTCTTTTTCCCGGGGCACATTGGCCAGCACGTACACATAATCAGCTTTCATCAACGAGTCGATAGTCCGTTCACCGCCTGCCATGGCATGAAACCGCAGACACCAGGGACACCAGTTCCCGCCGAACTGGACCAGCACATGTTTGTTTTCGGTTTTTGCCTGCTGAATGGCCGCTTTCAGATCGGCCCGCACATCGGCATTCTCATTATAGGGCCGCTGCACCTGATCCTGAGCCGCCACGGGAAAACAGTTGAAGGTGATCGCTGCGAAAATCGCTACGATCACCAGTGTTTGAATCTTTTTCATTTACAATCCGTATCTTTCGATGATCTCCTGTTTATTCTTTCCGAGGATCTCATATTTCTTTCCAACTTTTCTAAAGGCATCCAGGGCTTTCTCGAGATGATGAGTCTCATGCCCGGCAGAAATCTGTGTCCGGATGCGCGCTTGTCCCTGAGGCACTACGGGGAAGAAGAATCCGATAGCATAGATCCCTTCTTCGTAAAGGTCGCGGGATACATCCTGTGAGAGTTTCGCATTAAAAAGCATCACCGGGACAATGGGCGTGTCGCCTTCTTTAATAATAAAACCGGCATCTTTCAATCCGTTCCTCCAGAATTCCGTGTTTCTTTCAAGCTTATCGCGCCGTTCGGTGGTAGCTGACAGCAGCTCCAGCACCTTGATCACACCGGCGACCACCGGTGGAGCAATGGTATTGGAGAAGAGGTAAGGACGCGCTTTCTGACGGCACATCTCCACCAATTCTTTCCTTCCCGACACACAACCGCCGGAAGCTCCTCCCAGCCCTTTTCCAAAGGTGGTGGTGATGATATCGATCTTGCCCATCACCCCGCATTTTTCATGCGTGCCGCGGCCGGTCTTGCCGATAAAGCCCGTAGCATGGGAATCATCCACGAACAACAGCGCATCGTATTTCTCACACAGGGCGACCATCTCATCGAGTTTGGCCATGTCGCCATCCATCGAGAATACCCCGTCGGTGATCACAATCTTCAACCGTTTGTCGTTGTGAAGCTGCAGCTTCTCCTCCAGGTGTTCCATGTCGGAATGCTTAAAGGTATCGTGCATTGCACTGCATAAACGGATTCCGTCAATGATGGAGGCATGAACCAGCCGGTCGGAGATCATTACATCATCTTTGGTCAGCACCGCTTCAAACACGCCACCGTTGGCATCCATACACGATGGAAAGAGAATGGTGTCCTCCGTTCCGAGGAACTTCGTCACCATCGATTCCAGCTGTTTGTGGATATCCTGGGTTCCGCAGATAAACCGGACAGAAGACATACCGTATCCACGCGAATCCAATCCCTCGTGAGCGGCTTTCACCACTTCGGGATGACTTGAAAGGCCAAGGTAGTTGTTGGCACAGATGTTGATCACCTTCCTTACAGATGATCCTTCCGGAAATTCCACTTCAATATCGGCTGCCTGGGCCGAGTGGATGTATCGTTCCACCTTGAACAAACCTGCGTCTTTCAGGCCGCTCAGGATCTCGCTGTACATCCCGCGTGTTTTGTCGGTGTATGCCATAATTCCTCCTTATTTTAAATATTCGTTGACCAATGAACAGATCTTGTTGACCGAGTCGAATGCCTCGGGAGTGGCTTTATCATCAGGAATGGAAATATCGTACTTGTTTTCAAGGAACCGTTTCAGCGATACCATCGAGAAGGAATCGACAATGCCGCCTGAGATCAGCGGTGTGTCGTATCCGACTTCTGTATCGTCTTCCACATATTCTCTCACAACATATTTCCTGATGACTTCATTCATTTCTTCCATGGGTTTTTCTCCTTTTCTTTAGTATGTTTTTGTTTATATTAATGTAGATCAATCATTCTCAAGGGTTGAAGTATCGCCGATCTCCTCGCCCCATTCTCTGGCATGCAGGATCCGTCGCATGATCTTCCCGCTTCTGGTCTTGGGCAGGGCATCAATGAATTCGATCTCCTGCGGCATCGCCAGCGGGGAGAGTTTCTTCCGCACAAAGTTCATGATATCGAGGTCAAGATCTTTTCCGGGGATGAAACCGGGTTTCAGGGTCACGTAAGCTTTCACCACTTCCATGTTCACGAAGTCGGGTTTGCTGACCACAGCCGATTCTGCAACGGCAGGGTGTTCAAGCAGGGCCGACTCTACTTCGAACGGGCTTACCAGGTGTCCCCCGGTGTTGATCACATCGTCGTCGCGTCCCACAAACCAGAAATAACCTTCACTGTCGATGCTGGAACGGTCGCCGGGAAGGTACCAGCCATTCCGGAATTTATTGTTATAGGTCTCCTCGTTGTTCCAGTACATTCGCATCATCGAAGGCCAGCCGGGTCGGATGGCGATCAGTCCGATTTTTCCGGGTTCCGCGAAGGGTTCGTATTTCTCGGGATCAATGACGGTGGCCGTGATGCCCGGAAAGGGTTTGCCCATGGAACCGGGTTTGATCTTCATCCCGGGATAATTCGAGATCATGATCGATCCGGTCTCCGTTTGCCAGTAAGTATCCAGGAATGGCTTGCCAAATACTTTCTCCGACCAGATCACCGCTTCGGAATTCAGGGGTTCACCTACCGATGCCAGATGACGCAGGCTGCTGAGGTCGAATTTTTTCACGATCTCATCACCAGCCTTCATCAGCGAACGGATTGCAGTGGGAGCCGAATACCACATCGTGATACGGTGCTTCCCGATAAACCGGTACCAACTTTCGGCGGAAAAACCCGAGTCTAGCACACATTGTGTTACCCCGTTGCTGAAGGCGCCAATGATGCCGTAAGAGGTGCCGGTAACCCAGCCCGGATCAGCTGTGCACCAGTAAATGTCGTCATCCCGTAAATCAAGCACCCATTTGGCGGTCAGATATTGAGAAATGAGGGAATAATGAACATGTTTCACCCCCTTGGGCTGACCGGTAGTACCAGAGGTATAATGCAATACCGATGGGGATTCTGCTTTTGTCGGGTAGATCTGAAACGTTTCGGCCGCAGGCAGCTCCTCCATATTCATCGCTACTTCACGCTCCTGGAGAGGCTTTCCCGGTTCCTGGTCGACAATGATCATATACTTTAGCCAAGGCAATTGTGCCAGGATCTTTCTTACCTTGGGAGCATGTTTCTTCTGCGTGATAATGACCTTGGTTTGTGCATTTTCCAGCCTGACCAGCAATGATTCGTCTCCGAAGGCCGAAAACAATGGCTGGGCGATGGCGCCAATTTTCAGAATACCCAGAAACCCGATATAGAGTTCCGGAACCTTATCCATGAAAAGGCATACGCGGTCTTCAGGTTGGATCCCGAGATCACGCAGGTATTGCCCGATGGAATCCGATAACCGGCGGATATCATCATAGGTGTACCGCTTTTCAGCGCCGGTACTGCCTTCCCAAATGAGGGCCTGCTTATCGGCCTTCCCCATGCGGCATATCCGGTCAGAACAGTACCACCCGATGTTGATTACTTGGCCGGGCTGGTAATCAAGTTCCTTCTCCGCTATACTCCAGTCGAAGTCTTTGATTCGTTCGTTGTATGATCCGATGTTCGACATATGCAGATTTTTGGTTAATACTTCCAATCTCATTGTCATGAAGTCATCTTTTCAACAATTACCATCGCATTAGCTACTTCGCGAATATGGGAGAGTGTGAGGTGGATTTCTCCTGCGCCGGCTTGATCCGCCAGTTCCCGGGCACGTCCGCCTAAGCGGATCATGGGTTTGCCCAGACTATCGTGAACGACCTCGATCTCGATGAAACGGATTCCATCGCGCCAGCCTGTGCCAAAAGCTTTCATCCAGGCTTCCTTGGCCGCGAAACGCGCCGCGTAATGCTGGTATTTGTTTCTCTTCGACTCACAATACCGGATCTCATCCCCGGAAAAGATCTTTTCCCGGAATCCGATATCCTGTTCCATCACTTTCTGGATACGGGAAACTTCGATGATGTCTGTTCCTATTCCGTAAATCAACTGGTAAATCGGCTATAAATAATTATCAGTCATGAAAGATAATACGAAAAATAGAAATTATCATGATTGCTGTTAAAAAAACTTCCCATCCCTCCTTTTCGGGAGAAATGGGAAGTATTATCATGATTTCGCCGGGATGATGATTAGATAGCACCCAACTTTTTCCCCACTTTCGTGAACTTTTCGATAGCGAATTCGATTTGTTCTTTCCTGTGGGCAGCGCTGATCTGAACACGGATCCTTGATTTCCCTTTGGGGACAACGGGATAGTAGAAGCCGATGACATAGATGCCTTCTTTAAGCAGCTCGTTGGCAAAATTCTGCGAGAGCTTGGCATCGTCGGGAAGATGTCCGAAGAGCACGGGAACGATAGGATGTGTGCTGTCGATGATCCGGAAACCGGCATCTTTCATTCCTTTTCTGAAGATTTGCGTATTTTCATTTACGCGGTCGCGGAGTTCGGTGGTGCTTGAAAGGATATTCAGCACTTCAGCGGTAGCGCCTGCAATAGCCGGGGAAAGGGAGTTCGAGAACAGGTATGGCCGTGAACGCTGACGAAGCATTTCAACAATGGCTTTTCTTCCCGAGATACATCCTCCGGATGCTCCACCAAGTGCTTTTCCGAAAGTAGTAGAGATGATATCAACCCGGCCCATGGCGTTGCAATATTCAATACTTCCACGTCCGGTCTTACCGATAACGCCGGTAGCATGTGAATCGTCAACCATAACCATGGCGTCGTATTTTTCAGCCAGGTCACAGATTTTATCAACCTGGGCAATGATTCCATCCATGGAGAATACGCCGTCGGTAACGATCAGTTTGAAACGAGCTTCACTGGCATCCTGCAATACTTCTTCCAGGTCGGCCATGTCGTTGTTCTTATACCGGAAACGTTTTGCTTTGCAAAGTCTTACTCCGTCGATAATCGAAGCATGGTTTAATTCATCGGAGATAATGGCATCCTGCTCACCCAGCAAAGGTTCAAAAACCCCGCCGTTGGCATCGAAAGCGGATGAATACAGGATGGTGTCGTCAGTTCCTAAGAACTCACTTACTTTTTTCTCCAGGTCTTTGTGCACCTGTTGTGTTCCGCAGATGAACCTCACTGAAGATAATCCAAATCCAAATCTGAAAAAGGTGTTGTTTGCGGCCGCCATTACCCGGGGATCTGAGCTGAGCCCGAGGTAATTATTGGCACAGAAGTTCAGGACTCTCTGTCCGTTGGTCATGATCTCCACATTCTGCGGAGTAGTGATGATCCGTTCTTCTTTGTATAAACCGTCGTTTTTGATACTTTCAATCTGTGATTCCAGATACTGTTTGATCTTTCCGTACATAATAAGATGTCTTTAGATAGTTGCACAAAATTACAAAACTCTTGGGTGAAAACGTCTTATATTTGAAGCAAATTCAATAGAAATCTCATGAAAAACCGCATCCTTCCCCTGTCAATGATCCTGCTGATCTGCTCTCTTTTTTTTCTCAGTTCCTGTAAGAAAGAAGAAACACCCGATTACCCCATGCTGATCGGTTATTGGACCGGACATACTTCCCAGGAAAATACCATTGAATTCAAGGTGGAAAATAAAAAAGGGACACTTTATATCACCAAATACCGGCTCGTCGTTACTTACAGCAATGGATCGATACAGACATTCGAGGGTATTAACAGCCGCGGGATTGTGGCATTGACGGGACTGTCCTTTAACATTCCCCTGGCTTCGGGTAATTCAGGAGCAGCTTACATCAGCGGAAATTTCAACCTTTCTTCCCAGGAATACAGGTTAACAGGGAACTTTGCGGCTTATTATCCTTCCAGTAGTGTTGACCTGGTGACTGGTAATTATATCGCTTATCTTTATTAATCAAAAAACATCATGATGGAAAATTTCACTGCATATATTCCGACCAAGCTGCATTTCGGGAAAGAAGTGCTGTCGGAACTGCCTGTTTCGCTGGCTGCTTACGGGAAACGGGTCCTTTTTGTTTACGGAAAAGGATCGATTATCCGGTCCGGTCTCTACGACAGGATCATGCATATGCTTACGGAAGAAGGCATGGAGGTTGTTGAATTCGGGGGCATCCGGTCCAATCCGGTGGTGGAGGATGCAGATGCTGCGGCGAAACTGGGCAGAGAGCGGCACGTGGATGTCATCCTGGCTGTTGGTGGCGGAAGCGTGATTGATTCGGCGAAGATCATCGCCCTCACCATTCCCGTGAATCATTCAGGATGGGATTTCTATGCAAAGAAAGCCAAGCCCCGGCAGGCTGTTCCCATGATTGCCGTGCTGACACTCGCTGCAACCGGGACTGAGACGAACCCTTTCGCCGTGCTTTCCAACCATACAGAAGGGAAAAAAGATGGCTACGGTCATTTTCTCTGCTTCCCGAAGGAATCGTTCCTTGACCCGGCACTGACACTCTCCGTACCGAAAAATTATACAGCCTATGGCATTGCCGACCTCATCGCGCACTGTTTCGAAATGTACTTCGGGGCTGGGGATACGTCCCTCACCGACCGCATCATCACCTCCATTGCCCGCGAAGCGATGGAATACGGACCTCGCCTGCTTGATAACCTGTATGACATCGATCTCCGTTCCCGCATCATGTATGCAGCCACGCTGGCGCTCAATCCGCTGACCGGCTATGGCAAAGTGTCGGGTGACTGGGCGGTACACGCCATGGGACATGTTCTTTCATTGCTCTATGATACCCCGCACGGCGCCTCCCTGACCATTGCTTACCCTGCCTGGTTGCGGTTCTTCGAAAAGCCGCTGAACAACCGCATTGCCGCCTTGGGAAGCGAGATCTTCAGAGAGAATATTACTGCTGCTGAAACGATCCTGCGTCTGGAAACATTCTTCCGGAACATTGGCTGCCCGGTACGATTATCAGAAATCGGTATCGGCGCCGACCAAAAAGAAGCACTCTTCAGAGGGTTTATCTCCAACGAAGTGAATGGGGGTAACATGAAAATCAGCACGGAGGACTACCCACGGCTGATAGAATGGATGATGTAAGGCTATTCTTCTTCCTTTTCCTGTTCTTCGTAAGCCTTCAGCAGTTTATCCTGTACATCGCCCGGCACCTGAGCATACTCGGCAAATTTCATGGTGTAGGTGGCACGTCCGCTGGTGATGGAACTAAGAGCAGTAGAATACCTGTTCATTTCGGCCAGGGGAACTTTGGCAATGATCTTCTGGAAGTTGTTTTCGCTGTCCATCCCCATGATGACGGCACGACGACCCTGAAGGTCAGTCATCACTTCACCCATCTTGTCTTCGGGAACGATAACTTCCACGTCGTAGATCGGTTCCAGAATTTTCGGTCCGGCATTCTTGAATGCTTCTTTGAAAGCATTACGTCCGGCCAGTTTGAAGGAGATTTCGTTTGAGTCGACCGGATGCATTTTCCCGTCGTAAATGTTGAAGACGATATCACGGGCATAGGAACCTGTGAGAGGGCCTTCTTCCATCTTTTCCATGACCCCTTTGAGAATGGCAGGCATGAAACGGGCGTCGATGGCGCCACCGACGATACAGTTGTTCATGATCAGCTTGCCACCCCATTCCAGGTCGATCGTCTGGCGGTCGCGGATGGGAAATTCCGTCTGGTCAGCCATACCTTCTTTGTAAGGATGGATCATCATATGGACTTCACCGAACTGACCGGCGCCACCTGATTGTTTCTTATGACGGTACATGGCCTTGGCCGATTTGGTGATGGTTTCGCGATAAGGAATACGCGGCGGGAGGTATTCAATGAGAACCTTTTCCAGGTTTTCGATATGCCATTTTACCAGATTGAGATGAAGTTCTCCCTGTCCTTGTACGATGATCTGACGAAGTTCTTTAGAAAATTCGTACACAAGAGTCGGGTCCGTTTTGGCGATCTCGGCCAGAATGCTGCTCATCTTTTCATCATCAGCGGCATTTTTTGCTTTGATAGCGACGCGGAATTTCGGGTCGGGATAAACCGTCGGTTCAATAATATCGTCGGAATTCTTTAAGGAATCGAGCGTATTGTTGGTATATACGTTTTTCATTTTGATCGTGGCACCCAGGTCACCGGCCACAAATTTTTCCACTTTCTCGCGGTTTTTCCCGCAAACGGAAAAGAGCTGTGATACCCTTTCTTTCGAGCTATTGCGGGTAGGGTTGATCATATCCTGAGCTTCTACTATCTCACCGGCATAAACCTTGAAGTAGGTGACTTCGCCGATATGCTGTTCGATGGTTGTTTTGTAAACGAGGAGGGAAGTGGGGTCAGCAGCGTTGCATTTCAGTTCCTTACCGCCAAGTGTCTTGGTTCCCGGCATTTCATCGGGAGGCGGGACAGCGGCGCCAATAAATTCGAGAAGACGACCAACACCCATATTGTGTTTGGCAGCGATACACAGAACCGGGAAAAATGTGCGATGCATCAACCCTATTTTCAAAGCTTTATCAATCTGTTCAGGAGTCAGGGTTCCTTTATCAAAAAACTCTTCCATCAAAGCTTCATCTTTGGAAGCAAGTTCTTCGATGAGCGAAGCATGCATTTCTTCGGCTTTGTCTTTTTCGCCGGCCGGAATATCCACGATCTCCGGTTTGCCTCCGCCTTGCGGATAAGTGTACATTTTCATCTTCAAAAGGTCGATGAAACTGTTGAACCCGATTCCCTGGTTCACGGGGTATTGAACAGCGGTGACGTTGTTGCCGAACCGGTGATGCAGCTGGCGCATCACTTCTTCAAAATTTGCATGTTCGTTATCAAGGGTATTGACAGCAAAGATCACGGGGGTATGATCACGGTTGGTCCAACGCCAGGTAATCTCGGTGCCGACTTCAACCCCATTCTGAGCATTCACTACCATCACAGCTGTATCAACTACCCGTAATGCTCCGATCACTTCTCCGATAAAATCATCAAAACCGGGAGTATCAATGACATTGATTTTCTTGTTATCAGAAAAAGTGTACATAACGGAAGAACTGACCGAATTCTGGCGCTCCAGTTCAATCGGACGATAATCGGAGACAGTATTTTTATCTTCTACTGTCCCTCTCCGGCTAATTACGCCGCCTTCAAACAACATCGCTTCCGCCAGGGTGGTCTTTCCGGTCTTTGCGCCTCCGATAAGGGCAATATTCCGGATCTCTTTCGTCTGATAAACCTTCATTTTTATAATTGTTCTTAAATGATTTTGAAATGGATTGATCTAATAAAAGGCTGCAAAGTTATTAAAAGATATTGATTTTTCAAAGATTATGAATCCGGAGAGAGGGAAGATACAGTACTTCTATGAGTTAGCAGGTTGCAGATTGTGCGGACGGGTTTTTGCAAAATTTTGTCGTCTACACAAGCATAAATCGTATTATTGCAAGAAAAAACAGTCATTATAACATGGGAGATTCAAAACATTATTTTTGCGTGATCATGGCCGGTGGTATCGGAGCCCGTTTCTGGCCCCTGAGCCGGACCTCACATCCCAAACAGTTTATCGACATCCTCGGCACCGGGGAGACTCTTATCCGTCAGACATATAACCGTTTCATCCGCATCATTCCGAAGGAAAACATTTATATCGTCACCAACGAGAGTTATTTTGATCTCGTGATGTCACAGTTACCGGAGATCAAACCTGATCAGATTCTCCTGGAGCCATCCCGGAGAAATACGGCTCCCTGTATCGCTTATGCCAACTACCGTATCCTCCGTCGCGATCCGGAAGCAAAGATCGTCGTCGCCCCTTCTGACCACATCATCATGAAGGAAGAAATCTTCCTCAGTAACATCAAAACCGCATTGGAAGCCGTTTCAGAGAACGACTGGCTGCTGACATTGGGTATCAGGCCCAGCCGTCCCGACACCGGGTATGGTTATATCCAGTTTCTCGAAGAGAATGTTTATCCGAAAGATTCGCACCTCCGCAAGGTCAAGACCTTCACCGAAAAACCCAATCTCGACCTGGCCATCACTTTTCTCAAATGCGGCGACTTCCTTTGGAACTCGGGGATTTTTATCTGGTCGTTGAAAAGCATCATGAAAGCATTCCGGCAATTTCTCCCCGACGTAGATATATTGTTTGAAAAAGGAGAGGATAAATACGGTACGGCTGCCGAAAAAGGGTTCATCTCCGATACTTATTCGATCTGTAAAAGCATCTCCATCGACTACGGTCTCATGGAAAAAGCCACGAACGTGTATGTTCTGGCCGCGGATTTTGGGTGGTCAGACCTTGGTACATGGGGTTCGCTTTATGAAAACCGGCAAAAGAATAAAGAAGGGAATTCCGTACTGGGAAAAAATGTAATGATGTACAATTCCACGGGCTGCGTAGTGAATATGCCCGATGATAAAATGGTGGTTCTCGAAGGGCTCACGGACTATATTGTGGTGGAATCCGATAACATTCTGTTAGTTTGTAAGAAAGCTGATGAACAACAGATCAGGCAGTTTGTGAATACGGTGTTGTTGGAGAAAGGGGAGAAATATACTTGACCCAAAACCCTGTCAGGGTGTAGGACCCTGTCAGGGTTAAAGATTATAAATCATTCAGGGTTAGCCATAAATGATTTTTCTTTATTGTTTTCGATACCACCCTGTCAGGGTGATATCGGAATGGGTTATTTTTTATATCCATTTCTTCATAGTAGATTGAACTTCTGACATTTATTTGCAACTGACCCTGTCAGGGTATAGGACCCTGTCAGGGTTCTTGAAAAATAAAATATCTTTGTATTGAAAACGTTACCAAAACAAAATACAAAGATTACCCGTGGACATTTACCTTCGCAAAAAACGGTGGAAACTGACCCTCCTGGCCGGAGCAATCATCATCGTGGCTGCATCACTATGGTACACTAACATCCTCGTCCGACATATCCGCGAAGATGAACGCCGTAGCGTACGCATGTGGGCCGATGCAATCCACCGGAAAGCTGACCTGGTCAACTTTACTAACCGCCTTTTCGAAGAAATTAAAACCGAAGAACGCGTTCGCGTCCAAACATACGCCGAAGCTCACCGGATGCTGATCACTGCTACCTCCAACGACGACCTCACTTTCCTCACAAAGATCATCTCGGAAAATACTACCATCCCCGTTATCCTGACCGACGAAAAAGGAAACATCGTCATGACCAGAAATGTTACCTTTAACCTCGATACCGTCCCACGCTTCGAAGGCAAAATTAAAACCGAATTTTCTGCCTACCCCCCTATCGTCCAACGATACTACGGTAATAATATGATCTTCCTTTACTATAAAGATTCTAATATATTTACTGAACTTAAAGTCGTACTCGATGACCTGATCCGCTTCTTCTTCGACGAGGTCGTCTTTAACTCAGCCTCCGTCCCGGTCATCATCACCGACAGCACCCGTACGCATGTAATGGATTTTGGGAACATCCCCCCAAAGAAAATGAAAGACCCTGTGTTCGTCAGGAAAACGCTTGCTTCCATGGAGGCACAGAATAATCCCATCAGCGTCAACATCGCCGGCACCGGCACCCGCCTGATCTTCTATAAAGACTCCTTCCTCCTTACTCAACTCCAATATTACCCGGTCGTGCAGTTTGCTGTCATCGGGGTCTTCTTCCTGATCGCTTACCTGCTCTTTAGCTTCGCCCGCCGTTCAGAACAAAATCAGGTGTGGGTGGGAATGGCCAAGGAAACTGCCCACCAACTGGGAACACCCCTTTCAAGCATGGTGGCCTGGGTCGAACTGCTCAAACTCAAAGGACTTGATGAGGAAACCGTAAAGGAGATCGAAAAGGATGTACACCGGCTCGAAACCGTCACTGACCGCTTCTCGAAAATCGGCTCCATCGCCCGGCTCGAACAAGCCGACATCGTCACGGTGATACACAATACCGTGAACTACATGAAACCCCGCACCTCTGCAAAAGTCCTCTTTGAGGTGACACCGGGAGAGGAATCGAAGATATTTGTCCCCATCAACCTCCACCTCTTTGAATGGGTGATCGAAAACCTCATCAAAAACGCCGTCGATGCAATGGACGGAAGCGGTAAAATCACCATCTCCATCACCAACGAGGAAAACCGGGTGAATATCGATGTGTCTGATACCGGCAAAGGGATCGCCCGCAGACGTTTCAAAACCATCTTCAATCCCGGATTTACAAGCAAAACCCGTGGCTGGGGACTCGGACTGACTCTCTCGCGCCGCATTGTCAACGATTATCACAAAGGTCATATCTTCGTAAAAAACTCTGTCTTGGGCGAAGGAACTACTTTCCGCATCATCCTGAAAAAAAAGAAAAAATAACACCTTGGCGGGCATTTACATCCATATTCCTTTCTGCAGACAAAAATGCCATTACTGTAATTTTTTCTCCGCTGCCTCTCAAAAGCTGAAAGAGCCTTTGCTGAAAGCCCTTGTTACAGATATCAGGCAAAACAGCGACTACCTGGCTGCAGAGTCCGTCTCAACCATCTATTTCGGAGGAGGAACCCCATCTCTCCTCTCCGCGGAAGAGATCACCACCATCCTCAAATCCATCACTTCCACCTTTCCGGTCGCCCCCGGTGCCGAGATCACCCTGGAAGCTAATCCCGATGACCTGTCAGATGCCTACCTCAACGACATTCGCCAAACCGGGATCACCCGCCTTAGTATCGGGGTCCAATCCTTTTCCGACCATGACCTGATCAAACTGAACAGAACTCATACTGCTTCCCGCGTACATACGGTGTTGTCATCCCTGACTGCCTCCGTTGCCCCGTTTCCCTCCTTCTCCATCGACCTTATTTACGGAATCCCGGAAATGACGGATGAAAGGTGGAAACAGAATATCGAAATAGCCATCGGGTACGGTATCCCGCACATCTCGGCATACGCCCTCACTGTTGAAGAAAAAACCCCGCTGTCCTGGATGATCGAAAAAGGAAGGTTCCCGGTTGTCTCACCCGAACAAGCCTCCCGGCAGTATGCGATCATGACAGAGACCCTGAAAAACGCCGGCTATGAGCATTACGAGGTGTCGAACTTCTGCAAACCGGGATGTTGGTCCAGACATAACAGCGGCTATTGGAAAAATGTTCCCTACCTCGGAACAGGTCCTTCAGCCCATTCCTATAACGGAACCGCCCGTCGCTGGAATGTTTCAAATATTTCAGAATACATCAACAAGATCAGCCACGGAGAAAAAGCCTTCGAAGAGGAAACCCTGACTCTTACCCAACGATACAACGAATATGTGATGACCGGTCTCCGCACCATGTGGGGTTGCGATGCCGGTTATATCCGGAATGAATTCGGATCGGACTTCTTCGATCATTTTATGAAAAAGACGCCCCGGTATCTTGCCGCCGGCCGTATGATCATCAATGGCAGTGGATGTTATTCCCTGACCGATGAAGGGATGTTGTTTGCCGATGGCATCGCGGTCGACTTTTTCAGGGAAGATCGCTGAACCGCACCACCGTTCCCAGCGGTAGTTTTCTCCCGGCCCGGTCGGGAAAATAAAACTCTCCCGATTCCAGGCCTGTCGCCTTCGGAAAATGGGTCGTGACCAGGTTTTCGCCAATCAGAGATGAAAATCCCATGGAATAGAGGCTGAGAATGAAGAAGTGCTGTTGGGGTTGGAGAATCTTGCTGCAAAGAGAAATGATTTCATCGATCGATTCCTCCAGCACCCACTTCTCCCCTTCCGGTCCGCGGCCGTAAGCCGGAGGATCCAGAATGATCCCGTCATACAGGTTGCCTCGCCGTGCCTCACGCCGGACAAACTTCAACGCATCTTCCACCACCCAACGGATGCCATCCAGGCCGGAGGCTTCCATGATCTCCCTCGCCCAGGTGATGACCGGCTTCACCGAATCCACATGCGTGACATCCGCACCAGCAACTCGCGCAGCCAACGACAAGCCACCGGTATAGGCAAAGAGATTCAGGATCCGGGCCCCGGGCTTCTTCTTCAGACGACGATAAACATATTCCCAGTTTTCCGCCTGCTCGGGAAAAACACCGATGTGACCGAAAGAAGTCAACCCCAGCCTGAATTTCAACCGTAAATCATCATGATTATACGAGATCAGCCACTGATCTGCCACCCCGCGTTTGCGGCGCCATTCGCCCCGCTCGCTCCCTGTTTTGCTGTCCTCTTGCTTCCCCGACCTCCGGAACCATGCATCCGCCAGATTCTCCCATTCTTCTTCGCGAATGGCTTTCTGCCAAACCGCCTGGGGCTCGGGACGGGCAAGAGTATACTTTCCAAACCGCTCCAGTTTCTCGCGGTTTCCGGTATCGATCAGTTCATAATCCGTCCAACGGAGAGAAGTTAACTGCATCATGGTCATTTCATGCTAAAACGCAAAGATAACAAAGAGGCCGTCACGTCAGCATTTCCCTCCGCTATTTCCGTAGTTTCAGCACCAGCACCTTCAGCAACTGGTCACTGTTGTTCTTCCATCCCCTCTTTACTCCGTGTTCCACATGGATGCAGTCTCCGGCGATGGCATGAAGTCGCTCCTCTTCAATGCGAAGAGTCCCTTCGCCCTCCCTGACGAAAAAAACCACCTCGAAAGGCATGGAATGCAATTCCATCCCTTCACCCGGTTTCAGTGTCAGATGAACCACCTCAAACCGGTCAGAGGTGAACAGAATCCTCCCGTCAAGAGTCCCTTGTACGGGCGGAGCTGACTCCAGAGATGTAATGAAATGTGTCATCTTCTTTTTGATTTCAATTTACGATTCAGCAATTAATAAAACCTTTCAGTCCTTTTCTTCTTCACTTCTCTCCCTGTAGGTCTTCTCCCTGGCTTGTGCCTGAGCATCCCAACGGGGAATAACAGTAGTGATAAATTCTTTTTTCTCCTTGTTCAACTCATCCATTTTAAGTCCGATGAACTGCTGCGCTTTTGCTTTGGTGGCAATATCCGGATACGGGATCTCTTCTGTCTTGCCGTGTTTCGCCAGAATGCGGGCCAGCGCTACCCTGGCCTTCTGTGTCTCGCTGATGCTGTTTCCCAGTAAACGTGCTACCTCCAGGGGAGAATGGAAGGAGGAACCGTGCCCGGCGACTGCATAATCCCAATACCACTGTGCCCGGCGGATACTCTGTAATGGCCCTTCCATCTCTTTCGCGGTGGCCGAGGCATTCCACGCCTCCCTGGCTTCCAGATGGGCGCTCACCAACTCCGTTTCAGCCTTGCCCCTGATTTCCATGATCTTCTCCTGCCGCTCATACACGTTTTCCCGAAGTTGCTCTTCCGTTTCCCGGTGACATACCTGACAGGTAGTAGCAATGTTGGCAAGCGGACTGACAATACGATGACTGGTGAATTTCTGCCCGCCTTCCTTTACATACGGCATGTGACAATCAGCACAAGCCACACCGCGTTCGGCATGGATGCCGGTCAGAAAAATCTCATAATCGGGATGCTGAGCCTTGAGGATGGGAGCCTGACTAAGCTGATGTGTGAAATCGGAAAAATTCAGGGAATCATAATAAGCCAGCGCCGCCTCAGCGGTCATCCCCTTCTGCCAGGGAAACGTGAGATAGGAAACATCCGGTGCATCCGGGCGGTGCTTGTCGAAAAAATACTCTACATGACACTGGGCACAAACCAGGGAACGCATCTCCTGGTGAGTGGCTTTGGAGATATCTTTGCCCATGGAAGCAAAGGCTTCCACCAGCGCGGGACGCGTGATCCGCAAATCCATTGTCGTCGGGTCATGACAGTCGGCACATCCGATATAATTCACTACCTCGGGACCTTTGGCCGCCCATTTCCCTTTGTAAAAGCCTGCCGGACCGAGCTTCTCCATGAGACGGGGCACGTCAGGCCCCTTGCAGGTCCAACAGGTGGCAGGCTGAGGTCCGTCATCGGGACCTTTCGGAGCACCGGTCCGTAACGTGTTCCGGATATCATCGATGGCAAAATAATGCCCGCGCGCCTGACTGTAATCCTTCGAAAAAGCATATCCAGCCCAGAGTATCACCATCCTGGGATCGCGGTCTAATGCATCAATGAACGCACTGCCGTTGTACAAGCTGCGGAAAGAGGTATCGGCGGTCTTAAGGTAGGTCTGATATTCGCGGGGGAAATTCTCACCCCACATGGCATTTCGCGGCTCATACTCCGTCAGGTTGACCTTGGGCTTATAGACATATTCCGATTCCGCGTTCCGCTCCGTAATGGAGGAAGCCAGCAATCCAAGCAGGAACACCACCACCATGGTGCCGAAAAATAACGCCCAGTTTACCCAGACTTTTCTCTTCTTTTTTTGTGTGTCCATTGTACCTCCGCTTTTATTCTTCCTCCTCCTCATCCCTTTCCGTTCTGCTTTCCAGTTTTGTTTTTACCAAGGTATTAGGTGTGCTCGAAAGACCGTTGACCCGGCTGTGTGGACTTTCCCGGTGACAATCGAGGCACTGACGCTCCAACAGATGATTCTTATAACCCGGCAATACCGATCCCAGGTACTGCATTCCAACTGTATTTTCGTGACAACGAATGCAGTTTGATTGAACAACCTTCTTCCCCGGGTCCAGGATATAAATCACCTGCGGCTCCGTCCGTAACGTGAAAATGGTGGCATGTCGCAATCCATCCTTCGCTTTGAAGGCATATTTATTGAAAACATTGTTATGCGGAACATGGCAATCATTACAGGTGGCCACTTCCCGGTGGGCGCTGTGCATCCAATCGTTGTACTGCGGATTCATCACATGGCAGTTGATGCAAACTTCCGGTTTGTCTGAAAGATAAGAGGGAGCTTTTGAGATCAGAACCGCGTATAAAAGCAATCCGCAGAAAATACCCGATAATACGATCACCGGGCGTTGCCACGATTCAGGAGGAACAAGCCGACGGATAAATCTTTTCATGACGAGCAGGACTGGTCCGTGAAAGAGTTTTTATTGGCAGAAACAAATATAAAACAATATCCGGATTTTTATTCCGCATTCCCGATCATACCCAATCTTCCTGTAACACTTCCCCCTGCAGACTGACAATCGTTTTCTTGATGGGAATATTCCGGCCTGCCTTCTGCCTGGCCTCTAAAGCCATCTGTAACAACCCTCCGCAACAGGGTACTTCCATCATGATGACATGCAACGTATTGATATGAGCTCCGGAAATCATCATGCTCAGCTTCTCCACATACGATTCTTTATCGGAATCAAGTTTGGGACAAGCGATGGCAATCGATTTCCCTTTGAGGAACCTGGCGTGGAAATTCCCCATGGCAAAAGCCACGCAATCGGCTGCCAGCACAACATCGGCATCTTTAAAATAAGCGGCATTCGGGTTTAACAAGTGAAGCTGCACAGGCCACTGACGCAATTCCGACGGTGCGCTCATGCCATCGGCCGCCGCTTTCCCGCTGCCCGCTTCCTGACGGTTGCTCTCCCGGAAGTCAATCTCCCGGCCACCCGGACAACCACAAGAACGGGGCGCCTTTGCCTCCTGCGCCGGCCCCATGTCGATGTTGTTCTCTTTCAGGTACCCGATCGCTTGCTTTAATAATTCTTCTTCACCATGATCGCGCAAATGTTCCAGATGAGCCAGGATGGTGTTCCTCCCTTTAGGAACCAGCGTCTCCATCACTTTCCGCTCATCATAAGGTTCAGCCTCCCGCTCAATGATTTCAATGGCGCCTTCCGGACAATGCCCGATGCAGGCCCCCAAACCATCGCAAAATAAATCGCTGATCAACCGCGCTTTCCCGTCAATGATCTGCAAAGCGCCTTCCTGACAGTTGGGAACACAAGCTCCGCAACCATTACACTTCTCTTCGTCAATCTGAATGATTTTTCTTTTCATTATTTATGTATTTTGGTATTGTTTTACTTCATTCTGAATAAAAAAAATTACATATAATACGATAAGGTACGATCGTGGAGGAATTTTTTGAAATCCAGGGTCATATTATTGACAATAGATCCCATCACGCACTCATCAAAACGGCAGGTCTCATTGGACAACGGACAATCGGTAATCTCCAGTTTCCCTTCAATGGCTTCATAAATATTCAACAGCGTTATTTTAGCGGGATCTTTCCTCAAGGTAAAACCGCCGGCGGGACCACGAACAGACTTCAGCATCCCGATTTTCACCAGCCTTTGCAGTACTTTCGCTATATGATTCTTCGAAAAACCCGTAGTATCGGCAATTCTGATGACATTCAACCCATTTTCCGAACGGGCAATCAGCACCATGCTGTGGATCGCAATAGAGGCTGCTTCGGATAATGAGAATACTTTTGACATCTTATTTCGGTATTTTAATACGCAAATGTATAATTAATTTTTCGATTGCAGGTATGCTGTTGCTAAATTTTTTAACTTTGGACCATATTTAGAAAGATTCTAAACGTATTGTATTGATACTGAATTAGATTTGATATTATATTCTGATTCAAAAGAAGTTATAAGAAAGCCAATATCCATTTCCGATGCCAAAGCAAATCACCAGTCTCCAGAATCCCGTCATTAAAAATATCATGCTGCTGGAAGAAAAGCCGCGGGAACGGCGACAGCAGAACCTGGCCGTGGTCGAAGGATTGCGGGAGGTGAAACTGGCGATCGGTTCAGGATTTTCGATCCCGTTGATCCTCTATTGTCCGGAATACCTGGGGCAAGCGGAGCTGGATGCCCTGCTGGCGGAAATGACCACCCCTCCCGAACTGGCGGAGATTACGCCCGATATCTTTAACCGGCTGGCATATCGCCAAAACGCCGGTGGAATTATAGCAACGGTTGTTCCCAGACGCTTGCGTTTCGAGGATCTGCCGTCTGTCATCACTCCCTTGTTCCTAGTCCTCGAAACAGTGGAAAAACCGGGCAACCTCGGAGCCATCCTCCGCACCGCCGACGCAGCCAACCTCGACGGGGTGATCATCTGCGATCCCCAGACCGATATCTACAACCCCAACGCCATCCGTTCCTCCTTAGGCTGCATCTTTACCATGCCGGTGGTGACCAGTACTACGGCCGAAACCATTGCCTGGCTGCGTTCCAAAGGTATCCGTTCGTTTGGTACCGCCCTCACAGCTACCGGCTTTTACCACCTTTCCGATTACCGGCAACCGGCAGCCATTGTCATGGGGTCGGAAGCTTTCGGTCTCAGCCAAACCTGGCTTGATCAGGCTGACGAACTGGTGAAGATTCCCATGAGAGGAAAAGTCGATTCCATGAATGTCTCTGTATCCGCGGCCATCATGGTGTTCGAAGCTTTACGTCAACGAGGTTTCTGATCGAAATTATTTTTTAAAAAACACATCCACCCAAGCTGAAAAAGAGTACTTTTGTTTCGTCTTTCTACGAAATACTAAATTATGACAACCACCAGGAAATATTTCACGGAAAGCCAGGAAAAAATGGCCCGGTACGCGAAAGCATTATCACATCCGGTCAGAATCTTCATCCTCGATTTTCTGGCTGAAAATACGCACAAGTGCTGTTACAGCGGCGATATGGCCGAAGAGCTGCCTATCGCCCGCTCAACCTTGTCTGAACATCTGAATGAATTGAAAAAAGCAGGGTTGATACAGGGCGAAATCAATCCACCCTACATCAAATACTGTATCAACAACGAGAATTGGGAAGAAGCAAAAACACTGTTTCGACCCTTCTTTGAGCGAAAAGTGGTGAAAAGAGTATGCGATTAAAAAATTATATCCATGGAAATTAAAATCCTGGGGCCCGGGTGCCCAAAATGTAAAACGCTGGATAAACTAACCCGTGAAGTGGTTGAACATAACGGGATTGATGCGACGATCACGAAAGTGGAAGACATCATGGAAATCATGAAGTATGGCGTCATGTCAACGCCTGCACTGGTGGTGGACGGCCAGGTCCTGATCAAGGGTCGTGTCCCTTCATCGGATGAGATCAAAAAAATATTAACATCAAAATAAACCTGCTGTATGAAAAAACTCATTCCGTTTATGCTCCTTCTGGCCATGTTCACAGGAAGTTATGCCTGCAACGGCCCTGCATCATCCTCTCCGGCCGGCAATGCGGCTGTTACTACCGGTAAAAAAGTGGAGGTATATTATTTTCATTTTACCCGTCGTTGCATGACTTGCCAGAATGTGGAAAATGTCTCGAAAAAAGCGGTCGAAACCTTATATCCCGAACAGGTAAAAAAAGGTGATATCATCTTTAAAAGCGTCAACCTGGAAGAAAAAGAGGGAGAGATCCTCGGAATAAAGTACAAGATCGAAGGCCAGACCCTGATCGTGATCAGCGGGACGAATAGAGTGGACCTTACGGATAAAGGCTTTTTATATGCCAACAACAACCCCGAAAAACTCACCGCTGAAATTAAAAAAGCGGTTGACGGTATGATGAAATGATGCGCTGATCAACTGGTATATGGAAGTACTCGAAAACATTCTCGCCAACTCCCAGTACGCGGCTGTCACCGCGTTCATCCTTGGTTTAATGACCGCCATCAGCCCATGCCCGCTGGCGACCAATATCACGGCCATCGGTTTTATCAGCCGTGACATCGAAAACCGCCGCAGGGTCTTTCTGAAAGGGCTGGTCTATACGCTCGGAAGAGCCATCACCTATACGGGACTCGGTGTCCTGCTCTACCTCGGTGCCAGCAAAATGAAAGTCACCAACCTCTTCCAGGGATGGGGCGAAAAACTACTGGGACCGCTGCTGATCCTGATCGGACTCCTCATGCTCGATTTCATCAAAGTCAGGTTCCCGGGGTTTTCAAACCTGACTGAAAAGATGGGAGACAAAGGCCGTCGATCATACGGGGGCACTCTTTTGCTGGGAATCATCTTCGCGATGGCTTTCTGCCCATACAGTGGAGTACTGTACTTCGTGATGCTGATCCCCATGACCATCGCAAGCGCCAGCGGGCTCTACCTGCCGGCCATCTTCGCCGTTGCTACCGGCCTGCCGGTCATCCTTTTTGCCTGGCTGTTGGCTTACGCTATCGGAAATGTGGGGAAATTCTACGACCGCATTAAAACATTCGAGCTGTGGTTCCGCCGGCTGGTGGCTGTTTTGTTTATCGCTGTCGGGATTTATTACATTATTATTTTCTTCGTAAAATGATGAATGCATTATTCGGTAATAAAGGTTTCGAAAGCAATGGCATCCTCCACCTGGTGCCACGCGATGCCTATGAACTGTGTATGAAAGGAGCAGTGCTCATGGACGTGCGCGAAGAATACATGAACCGATATAAAATGTTTGATGTGCCCGAGGTTATTTACTGCCCCCTGAGCATCCTCGAAGAAAATTTGGAAAACCTCCCGGCCGATAAACCATTGATTTTTGCCGACGCCGCCGGCTTACACAGTAAAGAGGCCGTGCTGTTACTCATCGGGAAAGGACTTGGACAACGCATCGCCAACCTGGCCGGCGGACTCGTGGAATGGGAACACGATGGCCTGCCCCTGATCATCGACAAAAGCGAAAAACTGACCGGCTCTTGCATGTGCCAGCTCAAACCCCGGGATAAAAAATAATTTTTTACTTCGTTTTTCGGATTTCTACGAAATACTAATAATAAAGAATGGAAAGGTCCATTTCGTTTTAAAAATTGAAAACATGTCGGAAATAATGAAACCTGGTTTTATCATGTGCGTTTGCACCGGTAAATGTCCCGGGTTTTCCAAAATGGATATCTGGGATTTCATCAACAGAGTGAGAATCGAATTGCCCGTGGAATATGGGTTTATTCACCCGCAACTATGTGAAGAAGACGGAGACCGGTTTTTATCGGATTTCCTGAAATCGCACCGGAAAGTGATCATCGGAGGTTGTGCTCCCAATATGCAATATAAACTTTTCAGGGATGCTTTCAGGGAAGCCGGTCTTGACATAAACAAGGATCTGATCCCTATCGATGTACGCGACATGACTACCGATCAAGCCGTTGAAAAGGTCAATGCGGCCCTTGGAAAAATGGAGGAAGCAAAATGAGTGAAACAACTTTCATGGGAGTCGAACGGGAAAGAATCGACTGGAAACCGGTCATCGATTACTCAAAGTGTGATTTCTGCATGGAATGCGTAAAATTCTGTCCCCACCGGGTTTTTGAAGTCCGGGAAAACCAAGAGATCAAACTGGTTGTTAAAAACCCCTTCAACTGCGTGGTGTTCTGCAGGGCCTGCTCGAAAACCTGTGGACCCGACGCCCTGTCGTTCCCCGATAAAAATAAAACATCGCAGATGATCAGAGATATCAGGAAGGAGGCGGAAAACCATGAGTGAAAAGTATGCGGTGCTTCCCTGCAACGGACTGGATAAATGCGCAGGGGTCATTTCAAGGGAAATCGCTTTGAGATTATGCGGTGATGCCGGCCATGAAATCATTTGTCCGGTGTTTTCCAGGATCGCGGAATTGAAATACCGGAAAATCATCAGCGAACACCCGTTGCTGGTCATCGATGGCTGCCCTACCCGATGCGCAAGCAAACTTGCGGCAGAAAAGAATTTTAAAATTGCCGGAAAGATAACCGTTACGGAAGAAGCTAAAAAATCCGGGATTGAGCTAAGTGATACGTTGCAACTCGGGGAAAAGGAACATGCGTTGATCGGGCTCCTGTTGAATGACCTGAAAACACCCGGGAATACATCCAAACAGCCTGATGAAAGGGAAGGTGAATCGTACCATTTTGATTATGAGACTTTTCAAAAAGGGAAATTCCTTTTCAGAGTCCCCGTGAATAAGGATATCTTTTTTATCGAAAATGATTGCTGGGCCTACGTTTCCGGGAACAGGGCCAGAATTGGTGTCACCGATTTCGTCCAGCAAAACCTGTCGGATATCTTGTTTTTCACCCCTCCTGAAATGGGCTCGGAAATTGATCAGTTCGGTGAAGCAGGAGAAATCGAATCGTCAAAGTCGGTCTTTGAAGTGATCTCTCCGGTTAGCGGAAAAGTGATAGGGGTGAACGAAGCCCTGATCCAAAAACCGGAACTGATCAACGAAAACCCTTACGAACTGGGCTGGATAGCCGACCTGGAATTGACCGCGTTCGAAAACGATAAAGAATTACTGATCGGTTTTGATCAGTATTTTGAAATAATGAAAAGAAAGGTGATGGATCTCAATGGATAAAAAAGTAAAAGTGATTCCTTGCAGTGGAATAGGGAAAGTATTTGGCTTCATGGCCCGGGAAGCTGCATTGAAAACAGTTTATGAATTATGCCCGGAAAAAGCTGAAACGGTTTGTCTCGCCCGGATAGTGACCGGCGATCAGGAAGTGAAGGAAAAGATCGAAGGCAGTGATTGTATCACGGTGGATGGTTGCCCCAAAATGTGTGCCTCAAAAAATGTCACAGCCGCAGGAGGCATCGTAATAGAAGAAATCAAAGTATTAGATACCGTGAAAGAGCATAAAGGGGAAAAGTTCGGATCACCCTCGCAACTGGATGCTGATGGCGAAGTCGTAACAGGCGAAATCGCATCGAAGATCGCTGATAGAATAAATGAAGTAAAATAAGGAGGAATGCTGATGTCGGAATTTAAAGTAGGCGTAATTTCTTGCAGCGGAGAGGAATGTCTCGGGGGAACCATCTCAAGACTGGCGACAAGAAAGGTGTTGGAAGAGCTGAAAATGGTTGAACCGGTTACCCTGTGTCTGCCGCTTTACCTGGCCGGTGGGAAAGAAGAACGAAACTTTGCCAGGGTGTTCCCGGTAATATCAGTCGACGGTTGCCATCAATGCTGCGCCAAAAGAAGTACGGAAAAGTACAGCGGTCAGGTAAGCGGGGCTGTCGATGTGGCAGACATCATCGGGGAAGAGAACGCCCTGAACACGGAAATTGTCAGGAATAAGGATCTTACATCAGAACACCTCCGGATGATTGACCGGGTTGCAGAAGATATCGTAAAAAAGATCGGGAATATCAGTCCGGATGCTTATTCCGGGAAAACATTCCACGGTTGTGGATGCAGCGAAAAGTGACTAATGGATCCCTCTAATAAACATTTTGGAAAACGATGAACGCTTCTGATAAAAGAAAACCAATATCAGCGATCCTTAACATCACCTTTATCGGGCTGGGCCTCGTGGCCCTGGTCTTGTTGTTCGTTTTCAAAGGCAGTCTGAATACCGTTGTTACAAAAACCATCAAAGCACAGGCCGGTGAAGAGCTTCAAAACCATGTTGCCATGTATGTTGATTCTGCGTTCAATTACCGGCAGAACGGGGAAGGCTTCCGGATAACATTCCTTGAATTTGGTGCTAAAGGTTGCAGTGCTTGCAAAATGATGGAAAAGGAGATGGAGAAAGTGAAAAACAATCATCCGGATGAAGTCAGGGTGACTTTTGTCAATGTTTTGATGCCTGCTGGTCAGGATCTGATGAAATATTACGGAATTGCCTCCATCCCGACACAGGTACTTTTGGATGATGCTGGTCACGAGGTTTTCAGGCATACTGGATATTTTTCATCAGATGATCTGGATAAAGAGTTTTTAAAAATCAACCCATAAAAAATTCGTATGAAAAATTTCCACCTGCTTTGGATTCTTACCGCATTTCTCCTTTGGTCTTGCGCTGAAAAAGATAATACCCAACCATCCGAAGAAATAAAAATTAACAGCCTGACAGCATCGGAAAACCCCGTCAAAGCCTGGGACACGGCGGTAATCACGGTAGAAGCTACCGGCGACAACCTCCAATACAGATGGGAAGCAAACCACGGTAATTTCAGGGGAGGCGGTAAACAAATCAGATATGCTGCAGGTGAATGTTGTGTTGGTCTCAACACGATCACCTGCACGGTTTCTAATAGCTCGGGTAAGGTATCCGATACCATTATGATCCGTGTTACATCCTATTTCGATCCAAAAAACAAATAGTACATGCTGAAATTAAACGCATTTCTGATCAGTTCATCGTTGCTGTTTTTTATTATCGCGGATAAAACCTCCGCTCAATGTTGCTCTTCGGGGAATCCTTTTATCAGCGATGCAGAGCATCCTGCCCTGCAATCACAGGTGCTGACCTCTTCTCTGACGTACCGTTATGGCCATTCCTCCCAATACTTTTCCGGGGATTCACGATTTTCCGACCTTCCATTCAAGGAGACTTCTTATAGCAATTACGCGGATTTCCAAGTTGGCTATGGAATCACCAATTGGTTGACTGTACAAGCCGGCATAGGCTACTTTTTCAATAAAACCCTGACCACATCCGGACTGGAACCTTATAAGGGTTTTGGATTAGGTGATGCGGAACTGTATTTGAAATTCAATGCTTATACAAATCCTGAAAAAAGATTTTCAATCTCACCTTCACTGGGTGTGAAATTCCCCATCGGTGTTTTTGATCAGGAAGCAGATCATGTACAATTACCCATCACGGTCCAGCCATCATCGGGAAGCTATAAATACACCGGGAATGTGTTTATTTTAAAAGGCATCGGCAGAAAAATGGCTTTCGCTGCATTCCTTGCCTATGAATATTCACAACTCATTGAGTCGGACAATTTCTACTATAAGTACGGTGATCAATGGATTGGCGCCGTGTACTTCAACTTCCAGGCATGGAAACGGCTTGGGGCAGATATTCAGTTCCGGAATGAATACAGGGCCAAATCCACGCGTGAACATAACGAAATCGTAGATGCTACGGGCTACAACGTGATCTTCTTCACTCCTCAGTTGACCTGGGCTTTTAAGCACAACTGGTATCTTTCAGCGTACTCCGACATCCCCATATACAAATACTACAATGGTATCCAAATGTCATTCGGGTATTCATTTTCAGTTCGTTTGACAAAAAAGATCGATTTTATTGCGCTGAAAGCATACCAAAAATCAAAAAATTATGACGTATTATTACGTCAATAAAGATTATAACGTATATTTGCGTCAAATCAAATTCAAGAGAGATGAAAAAATTTTTTGTTTTGATGTTGTTCCTGTCATTCCTGCCAGGCACACTTCTCCTTTCAGCACAGACCTCCCAGGAGTTGTTGAAAGCCCAAAAGTCGGGAAAAACAGTTTTCCTGGTTGCCTACACATCGAAAGGCGCTGAACTTGATAAGGCTGTTGCCATTGCAAAATCAGCTAATCAAAAAGTCCCTTCCGCAACGACCGTTGTGACCATGAATGCAAGCGATGCCGGCAACAAAGATCTTGTCACAAAATTCCGAATAAGTGGTGCTCCTTTACCCTTAATCCTGGTTTTGGATAAGAATGGAACAGCCGCAGGCGGGATCATTCTAAAAGAGGCCACTGCAGAGAAATTGGTAGATATGATACCATCACCAAAAACTTCTGAACTTCTGAAAGGATTGGCAGATGGAAAATCAGTATATATAGTGGTTTACAAGGAAAGCATGACTTCGAAAAAAGAAATCATGAATAACTGTGCCACGGCCTGTTCCAAAATGAAGAATACAAGTATTACCATTCAGGTCAACGCCGATGACAAGAAGGAAACCAAACTATTACGCACCTTAAAGTATGATAATACGGCGACGCAACCTGTTACCTATGTGGTGAATTCATCGGGCCAGTTGACAGATACATATAATGGCATGACCAATGTGACCAGCCTGATAGGTTCAGCCCAAAAAGTGATCAAAAGTTCCTGTTGCCCGGGAGGCTCAAAAACCGGTGTTTGTAAATAATCCCTTTGATCATGACACTTTTTAAACTGGTTTGTATTGAACTCTGGAAACGAAAATCCCAGCTGATTACCGGGCTTCTGGCCATAACCCTTGGTATTGCAGTCATTGTAGGCATACAGAGCGTTGCTGTTGTTTCTGAACAAAACGTAGCAAAAAACCTCGATAATCTCGGGGCAAATATTCTGATTCTTCCACAGGCTGCAAGCATAGACGATTATTACACGGCTGATATTGATGCGCCAACTTTGCCAATGGATTATGTTGAGCGGATACTGTCTTCCACCATTGCCGGTGTCGATAATATGTCACCAAAACTAACCCGAAGAATCAAAGTAAAAGGTCAGACCGTCGTACTTACCGGGATACTTCCCAAAAGCGAAATTGCTTCCAAACCCCTTTGGCAATCCTCCGGTTTACTGGGAAAACAACTTACCACTGAATGCTCTCCCAACCAAACAGTCAATGAATCTCACGGGATGGAGGATGAAAGGTTGCAACGGAAGGCCATCGATACCCTTTACAGTGAGAATTGCCTCGCAGGATCACAGGTTGCCAAGAAACTAAACCTTTCCGTTAACAACAAAATTACTATACTCGGAAAGTCTTTTACGGTGGCGAAGATACTTCCGGAAACAGGGACAGTGGATGATGACAGAATTTTTGCCAACCTGAAAGATGTGCAAAATCTTTTAAAGATCGAAAACCAGGTATCGGCCATTGAAATCATGGGGTGCTGTCATGCAATTTCAGAAGGATTGCTCAGCCAACTCAGAAACATTCTGCCGGATACAAGAGTGACATCAATAAACCAGATTGTATCTACCCAAATCGAAACGAATCAGTTGATGAAAAAAATCACCCTGGTCATGCTGATCATCATCTTCTTCGTTGGAGGAATTTCTATCGGGAACTTTATCTGGGCGAATGTCAACGAACGGAAAAAGGAAATCGGAATCCTTCGAATGATCGGTGCAAACCATTGGACGATTTATAGTCTTTTCCTTTATAAAGCCGTTTTCCTGGGTATTGTCGGGGGAATTCTCGGATATCTTTTGGGAACACTGGCAGGAGTGATTCTGGGGCCTTACTTTGCAGGAATCAATGTGCAACCCGTGGCAATCTATTTCCTTTACTCTATTTTGCTATCCGTCATCATTGCGATAGCCGGGTCTGTTTTACCTACTTGTCTTGCTGCAAGGATCGACCCCCATTTAAATTTACAAGAAGATTAATCATGATGATACAGGTAGAAAAAATATTCAAGCGGTATAATCATAATAGTAAGACTATCAATGCTCTGGACGGGGTATCGTTTCAGATCAACCAAAGTGATTTTGTCACCGTGACCGGCCCTTCCGGATCTGGTAAAAGCACTTTACTACTGTCTCTTTTTGGGTTGATACGGATAAGTTCCGGCTCCATTCAGTTTAATGATCGCCGGATTGATGATCTGCCGGATAGGGAACTTGCCCTGATCAGAAAAAAAGATGTGGGGTATGTCCTCCAGAGTTTTGCTTTGATCCCGTACCTGACAACCATCCAAAACGTAATGATCCCACTGGCATTGGGAAGGATCCGGAAAAAAGAACAGTTCGACCGTGCATCAGAGATCCTTGAATATGTGGGCCTCTCCGATCGTATGGACCATCTGCCGGGAGAACTGTCTGCAGGCCAGCAACAAAGGGTTGCCATCGCCAGGGCGATTGTCCACCATCCAAAGGTCATTCTTGCTGATGAACCAACCGGAAATCTTGATCCTTTCTTGTCGGTAGAGATATTGGAATTTCTGAAAAAAATCAATGAGGAAAATAAAATCACGGTGATGATGGTGACCCATAGCCCTGTCGCAGCACAATACGGAACCGTGAAACTTCATCTTCAGAATGGTAAAATAATGAATAATAACCGGTAAAAATGGCTTACGCAAAAACAGAATTGTTCGATAAGAAATTATCCTCCGATGCATCCTTATTCAAATCGCTGGCGCATCCCGCACGATTGGCAATATTGAAATACCTTGCTGAAACCCGGGTTTGTATTACTGGCGATATTTCAGATAAATTGCCTTTGAGCCGGACAACCATTGTCCAGCACTTGAAAGAGTTGAAAAAAGTCGGGCTAATTCAGGGACAAGTTGATGGTGCAAAAGTGAATTATTGTCTTGATAATAAAAAAGTGTGTGAGGCTTATTCCGCTATACGGGAATTCTTCGATACCATCAATGTCCCAAACAACGGGAATTGTAAATAATCTTTCTGACAACCATGAAAATCCTGATCATTTGTACCGGAAATTCATGCCGAAGCCAGATGGCTGAAGGTTTTTTGAAATCCCTGAATCCTTCCATGCAGGTTTTTTCTGCAGGTACCCTCCCTGAAAAACAGGTCAGTCCTTATGCCGTAGAGGTCATGAAAGAAATCGGAATAGATATTTCCCGGAACAGGCCCAAAAAGGTGGATCTGTTTCTTGACGATTCTTTTGATTATGTGATCACCGTATGCGATTCGGCGAAAGAAACCTGCCCGTTGTTCATCGGGAAAGTGAAAAACAGACGTCACATGGGTTTTGAAGATCCGGCGGATGCCCGGGGGACAAAAGAAGAAATTCTTGCCGTCTATCGCCGTGTCAGAGATCAGATCAGAGAAGAATTCAGGGCTTTTTACGATACCTTGTAAATAATCACTTCAGATAATGGTAAAAATCAGTAAAAAACCGGCTTGTGATTGCGGATGCAACGGTGATGGAGCATCTCCATCCGAAAAAAAACATCCCGGATTACAACCTGATTTCATAATTGGCTCATATCCATCTGGCGAAAAATCCGTTCCTCTGGTTTCAACAACATGGAGCCGGACCGATCGGCTGAGCGCGTTGAAAGTCCGGTGGTCCATCGGCAGAATGCATTATAAAGTCGATCCGGGAATTTATGCAGTCGGGAAACCCGGCGATCAATCGCTTGTTTTTGTGACCGCCAATTATAAGTTGAGTTTTGATCACCTCAGAAGAGGGCTCGACGGACTCGACGCCTGGATCCTGGTCCTTGACACGAAAGGGATTAATGTTTGGTGCGCTGCCGGGAAAGGGACATTCGGCACCAAAGAACTGGTGCGCCGCATCCGGATCCATCACCTGGCCGACCTGGTCACTCACCGGAGAATCATCCTGCCGCAACTGAGCGCTACGGGAGTTGCCGCTCATGAAGTGAAAAAAATGACGGGTTTTTCGGTTACCTATGGCCCGGTGAGAGCCGTCGACATCAAGGCGTTCCTTGATTCCGGCCTGAAAGCCGGCGAAAGAATGAGAACCGTTACTTTTTCGTTGGCAGACCGCCTGAAACTGATCCCCGTCGATATCTTTTACGCAAAATATTACCTCCTCCTTATCCCGGCCCTGTTTTTCCTCCTTTCGGGTCTCAACCCCCATGGGTATTCCATCGAAATGGCCGTTGAAACCGGGAGCAGATCCATACTCAATTTATTTGCCGGTTACCTTTCCGGATGCGCTCTTACCCCCATCCTCCTGCCCTGGATCCCGTTCAGAAGGTTTTCGCTGAAAGGATTACTGGTCGGCTGGTTAGTCGCACTCTTCCTGATGGGGGCAGGCACCTTGGGAAATAACGCGGTCGAGATCGGTTCCTGGTTCCTGATCATGGGAGGACTATCTTCTTTCATGGCCATGAATTTTACTGGTTCGTCTACCTTCACATCCCTATCCGGAGTTCAAAAAGAAATGAAAACGGCCATTCCTGTTCAGATTACGATGACGGCTCTGGGACTGGCAGGATGGATATTCACCAGATTTATTATCCTATGAAAGAATTCATTTATTTACCCGACGTAGTCACCCTGGAACTTGACAGGGAGAAATGCAACGGTTGCCGGATGTGCCTGACGGTATGTCCCCACGCTGTATTTGAAATAAAAGATAAGAAGGCGGTGATCCGTCATAAAGATCAATGTATGGAATGCGGGGCATGTGCCAAAAACTGCCCGCAGGAGGCCATTACCGTCAGATCCGGTGTAGGGTGTGCAGCCGGGATCCTCAATGGAATACTCCGCGGTACTGAACCGACATGCGATTGCAGTAAGGATAGCGGAAGTTGTTGTTGAATCTCAAATCTTCAGATCGATATGAAAACAAGACTTAAATTTCTGGATCGCTACCTCACCCTCTGGATCTTTCTGGCCATGGGCATCGGAGTGTTGTGGGGATACCTGTCTCCCGGTATCGCCGGATTCTGGAATTCCTTGTCATCAGGTACCACCAACATCCCCATCGCCATCGGCCTCATCGTGATGATGTACCCTCCCCTGGCCAAGGTAAAGTATGAAGAGCTGGGCGATGTCTTTAAAAATACACGGATTCTGGGGTTATCCCTGATACAGAACTGGCTCATCGGTCCGGTGCTGATGTTCCTTTTGGCCATCATCTTCCTGCAGTTCAATATCGATTACATGTACGGACTGATCCTCATCGGACTGGCCCGATGCATTGCCATGGTGATCGTGTGGAATGAACTGGCCAAAGGTGATACCGAATACTGTGCCGGACTGGTTGCGTTCAATTCCATCTTCCAGGTGCTGTTTTTCTCCCTCTACGCGTACCTTTTCATCGCTGTTTTCCCGGCATGGTTCGGACTCCCGACAAATCATGCAGTGGAAAGCATCACCATCGGCCAGATTGCCAAAAGTGTATTTATTTACCTCGGCATCCCGTTCATCGCCGGTTTCCTGACCCGATTCATTCTCATCCGGCTGAAAAACAAAGAGTGGTATCATACGAAGTTTATCCCGAAAATCAGCCCGCTGACACTCATTGCTCTTCTTTTCACCATCCTGGTAATGTTTTCCCTCAAGGGAGAATACATCGTCAGGATCCCTCTGGATGTAATCAGGATCGCCATCCCCCTGGGGATTTATTTCCTGATCATGTTCCTGGTCTCCTTCTGGATGAGCAGAAAGATAGGAGCCACCTATGAACAATCAACTACCCTGTCGTTCACGGCCGCCAGCAACAACTTCGAACTCGCTATCGCCGTAGCCATCGCCGTGTTCGGCATCGGTTCGGGAGAAGCCTTTGCCGCTGTCATCGGCCCCCTGGTAGAGGTGCCGGTGATGATCGGGTTGGTCAACGTGGCATTCCGGCTGAAAGACCGCTGGTTCAAAAACCCTGACGGAATTCAGTCGTAAATGTACTCTTCTATCGTCCAGGTGCACAACGTGATCAGCTCATTCTTGTGTTCCGCTTTTGCGTTGCGCTCCCTGATGGACTCAATGATCGCTTTCACTTTCTTTTCATCCCTGATCTGCGCCATGACGATTGAATTATAGCCGGGCCATACAGGCGTATTATAACGAGGCGCTCCTTCGCGGTTTTTGGATAGCGCCTTTTCGATAACTTGATAGTCGCTGATTTCCGACTTTTCCAGCAGATCGGTCAACTCATTCTGAAAGCTGACGTCACACGTGCAATAAATCATTTTCATGTTTCAGCGTTTTACGGTTAAAACTAACATACAGGGTGGGGATCAGGAACATGGTAAACAATTTCGATACCAGCAACCCGCCAATACAGGTGATCCCCAAAGGCGACCAGATCTCTGATCCTACGCCCGAGCTGGTTGCCATCGGGATGAATCCGAGAATGGCGATCAATGAAGTCATCAAAACGGGCCGTAACCTTAATCTTCCTGCTTCAGCAGTGGCTTCCAGCAAATGATGCCCTCTTTTCCTCATCAGGTTGGTGTAGTCTACCAGGATGATCCCGTTATTAACATCAATCCCGATCAGCATGATCAACCCGACAAACGTCACAATACTCAGGGTGATCCCGGCAATCTCGAATGCCCACAACACACCGATAATGGAAAGCGGAATGGTGAACATGATGATTAACGGGTCCTTGAACGACTCAAACTGCGCCGCCATGATCATGTATACAAGCAGGATCCCGACGATGAACATGATCAGCAGGCTCGAGAAGGAATCCGCCTGTTCGGTGGCCTGACCACCAACCGCCAGACTGACATTTTCCGGCGTATCCATGCTCTTGATGATGCCCGACACCTGCGACACCGCATCTCCTAAAGAGATATCGTTCAGATCGGCCATCACTTTCACAATACGTTCCTGCGATTCACGCTCGATCTGTAAGGGACCGAATCCTTCCGAGATGGTGGCTACCGACGATAACGGAACCTGCTGCCCGGTCAGGGTGGTCAACATGATACTTTGTAACCCGGTGAGATTATTCCGGCAGGCAGAATCATATTGTACGACGATAGGATATTCATCCCCGGCTTCCTTGAAGTTCCCCGATTCAGCGCCATAAATCCCCTGCCTTACCTGCAATGAGATCATCGCATGATTCAACCCCATATTATTGGCTTTTTCACGGTTAACCTGTACCAGGATCTCTGGTTTCCCTTTGTCAGCAGTGGTTTCAATGTTATTCAGCCAGTTTTTTTGTTCCAACATGCTCTTCAGCGTATCAGCTACCTTGTTGAGGTCATCAAGGTTGTTCCCCGTGATTTTAATTTCAACGGGTTTAAAATTCCCCAGCAGCATCGTTTCCAACATACTGCCTCCGCTCACATTGAACCGCTCCACTTCCGGGATTTTGGCAAGCCTTTTCCGTATTGCTTCCGCAATTTCCTTGGAGGACCGTTTCCGCTCTTCAGGAGGCGTCAGTTTGGCCATCAGGGTTCCCATGTTTTTCCCTTCCTTGAATCCTACTGACGAAAGCACTCCCGATTCTGTCTGCCCCACTACGGTAAAGAAGGTCCTCAATTCCGGGACTTCTTCCTTCAGGATCTTTTCTATCTCGATCCCGACCCGTTCAGTCTCAGATGAATTGGTCCCGACTTCGGTCTGATAAACAATGGTCAGGTCACCGGCATCAATTTCGGGAATGTAGTCCGTCCCCAGGTTACGGCTGACCAATAAAGTGACCACTAACAGGGCGAGACTGGAGGTGATGATGACCCAGCGGTGACGGACCGACCATTCCAGCCCCTTCTTGTAAGCGTTTTCAATGACCGTAAAGACCTTTTCACCGGTATTATAGAACTTGCCTCTTTTCTTTTTCATTTCAGAAACAGGCTTTAACAGCCAGGAAGAGAGCATCGGGGTCAGCCACAGCGACGTCACCAACGAAGCCAGTAACGTGATGGAAGTTAAAATAGCCAACTGCTTGAAGATGATCCCGACTAAACCGCCCATGAAAAGCAAGGGTATAAAAACAGCGATGATCGTGAGCGTGGAAGCAGTGATCGCTAATCCCATTTCACCCGTGGCAAAGATGGCTGCCTGTCTCGGTTTCACCCCTCTTTCAATATGACGTGTGATGTTATCCAGTACTACGATGGCATTATCCACTACCAACCCGATGGCAATAGCCAGCGACATCAGCGAAAAGATATTGATGGTGTACCCGGCAAAATACATGTAAATGAAAGCGACGATCAACGAGAACGGAATGGTAAGGATGATGATCATACTGCTCCGGAAATCGCGCAGGAACAAAAACACGATCAGGATCACGAACAATACCGCGTAATAAATTGTTTCCGACAGGTTGTTGATGGAAGCATCCACTAACTCCGAGGTATCCATCAACTCTGTCACGGTCACATCGGGAGGCAGGGTCTTGTTGATCTCTTTCACCTCCTTCTTCAGTACTTTTGCCACTTCCAGTGAATTGGCCCCGCTCTGTTTCTGGACAAGAAGACCTACCGACCGCTTATTGGCAACCCTGATGATCTCATCCGTTTTCTTGATGCCGTCTTTAACCTGACAAACATCTCCTAACCTGATTAACTTCCCGCTGAAAGTCGTTAACGGCATTTGGGCGATTTCTTCCACAGCATTGAATTCACCGGGAACCCGAATGGCAAACTCTTCAGTTCCTACTTCGATATTTCCTCCCGGAATGTTGATGTTGTTCATCGTCAAACACTGCGAGATCTGCATAATGCTCAGGTGATAAGCCTTCATTTGCTCCGGATTCACCCGGATATTGATCTCCCGGGTCGGCTCTCCGATAACCATGACGGTCCCTACTCCGGGGAGTTTCTTCATCCTGTTTGTTATCTTGTCATCAATGATTTTACTGATCCCTTGATAACTTTCTTTCGAATTCACCCCGTAAATGACGACAGGTAACATCGAACTGTTGATCTTCATGATCATCGGGTCCTCCGAACCATCCGGCAGATGCCGCTTGGCCATTTCTATCATGTCCCGGGCATTGGCCGATGACTCGTTCAGATCAGAATTCCATTGAAACTGTAACGTGATAAACGATACATTCTCTCTCGATTTTGAAGTGATGCTTTTCAGATTTTCACAACCTGATAAATATTCCTCCAGCTTTTTAGTGACCTGTTGCTCCACTTCATCGGCAGAGGCCCCGGGATAGACAGTGATTACTGTCAATGTCGGCATTTCGATGTCGGGAAGGACATCTTTGGACAACATCTGCAGGGCTACGACCCCGAATACCAGGATCGCCACAAAGACCATGGCCGTAAATACCGGCCTTTTGACGCCTACTTCAGGTAGTTTCATGATTACTTGTTTTGAATTTCAATAACACTTCCGTCAACCAATTTTCCTTTTCCTGACACAATCACCTGCTGATCGGGTGTGACTCCTTCCACAGCCGCCTGATCATTCACGGTCTCCAATTTTTTTATCATTATTTTCCGGGCAGTATTCCCCTGGGTGACAAAAACGTAATCCCGCGAAGTCCCTGCCTGTCGCTCAATTGCTGTGAGCGGAATAAACAGACCTTCCTCTTCGGGTAAAAGAATGGTAACATTGGCGAACATACCCGGCTTCAGCGTGTGTTTTGCGTTATTAACCTGGATCTCTACCGTGGCCGACCGGCTGGATGAGGACAATACGGGACGGATATAGGATATCTTCCCGGAGAAAGTCTCTCCCGGACAACCGTCAAACGTAAGGGTCGCCTCCTGGCCCGTCTTGATCTTGGCAAGATCCTTTTCGTTGACCTCAATCTTTACAACCAAAGGATTCAACTGCATCAACTTGATGATGCCATTGGAAATGCTCATGTTCTGCTGGTCGACGGTAGGTACTAACGAATAATTTTCTCCCTCCTCGACCAGGATATCCACCACTGTTCCGGAAAATGGGGCAACGATTTCGGTGCTTTTCTTCAACAGTTCGACTTTTGCCTGCGAAGCTTCATACTGCGCCTTGATGTGATCGATTTCGATCTGACTCATACTTCCCTTCTCTCCTAACCTCTTCAACCGGTCATAGTCTTTTTTCAACGCGTTGTTCTCAATGATGGCCTGGGTAAGCAATTCTCCCGACAACTCAGCCAACACAGCTCCCTTCTGCACTTCCATGCCTTCTCTGGCATTCATCTTCTCCACCTTCCCGGGTAATGTGCTCCCAAGGTCTGCTTCCTTAAAGGCATAGGCAGTTCCCGAATAACGGATTGACGGGCTGTAGGTCTGCCGGACCGGTTGACTGACTTTTACAGCCACTGTCTCCTTGACAGCAGCTGTTTCTTCCTGACGATGGCAACCTGTTGCTACAATGGCCACACAAGCTGCGAATGCTATAAATCGTTTCATAGGGTCTGTTTATTTTTTTGTGGATGTTTCTGATAAAGTGCCGTTCACTTTCTGTAACCAGGTACCGGCCAGTTTGCATTCTGTTTTGGCTTCGACATAATCGGAAGAAGCTTTCTGCCAGAGACTTTGTGCCTCCAGCACATCTGATGATTTTAAGATGCCTTCTTTAAAACGATCGTTGACCACCCGGAGGTTTTCTTCCGTCTGTTTCACCAACCGCTCATTCTGCCATACTTTCTTTAACGATTCATCATGATTGAACCGGGCTTGCCTTACCTGCAGGGTTATCTGTTCTTCGGCTTCCTGTAACTTCAGATCAGCGGAGGCTTTCTCGCTCTGCGCTACATGGAGAGTGTGGAACCGTTCTCCGAAATGAAAGATCGGAATCCGGCATACCACCGCAACATTCCATGCGCCGCCAAATTCTTTTTCAAAACCGTTAAAAGGATTCGGATTGCCATACATGTAATTCGCTGTCAACCCGACATCAGGCAGAAATCTCGATTTGGAGATGTTCACCCCGGCTTCTGCCAGATTCGACGAATAACGCAACATTCCCAACTCGGGACGATCGGTAAGATAATTCCCTGAAACATTCATCACCGGCTTTTCAGGTTCAATGGCAAGAGAATCGACAGGAGAAACCAGGGTGTCAATGGGAAGTCCGATTGCGCTGCATAATGCCATCCGGCACAGTGATTGTCCGTCACGCGCCCTCATCAGCATCAGCTCGGCTTCGTCCTGCTTTACTTTCGCCCTGAGCAGATCATTGTTGATGATGATCCCTTCGGAATAGTAATTCTCCAGGTTCCGCACCAGGGTATCGACCAACGACTTATAGGTCTCCGCCAGTTTCACTTTCTCTCCTAATGAAACCGCCTTCCAGTACAACTCTTCTACCTTATAGACCACTTCGTCGTTCTGCATCCGCAGGTTCTGCTCGGCGATCTTCTGGTTATACCCGGCTGACTTATATAAATTGGTGATCTTCCCTCCCGTAAAAATGGGTTGTGTCAACCCGGCATCAAAAAGAAAAACATTCCGCATATCCAGCTTCGCCTCGTCTTTGGGAAGATAAGTATAGTGTTGAAAGACCGGGTTCCCGTTGGCATCCAGTACCGGTTGACCCGTCGATGGATTGATGACAATGTCGTTCACCCCTAATTTCGAAACATCAAGAGTCCCATCAGCCGAAACGGCTGTATAAGGAATAACGGGTAAAAACAAATTCTCCGATAACAACGAGTACTCTTTGTTCATATACATATAACTGCCCGTAAATCCGAAATCAGGAAGAAATTGGGTGAATGCCGCTTTCCGCAGCGAATTCGCCGCATTTAACCCTTCCTTCGCCACTTTCACCTGTTGGTTATGGTCAAGAGCCATCTGCCTGCATTGCTCCAGCGTAAGCGTCCCCTGGGCAGACAGGGTCCCCGACAGGCCCAGTAGCAGAACGATCTGAAGTTGTTTTCCGATTTTTTTCAGCATATTCATTGGCTTTTAAAATTTTCGAATTTTTAAATCAATTGGTCGATATAATGAAACACTTATCTTTTCAATAATCCGTGAAATAATATACTTAATAACTTATCCAGCCTTGATTCCAGATCGACATCGGGTCGATGCTTGATAAACAGAGGGATCTCAAATCCTTTCATAGCTGTCACCAGCGCCAGGGCTGCAATAGAGGTGTCCTCTATCTCGAAAATGCCCCCTTTGATCCCTTCATCAAGAATCCCTTTGATGATGTCATGTTCCTCATTATCGTATCGCTCACGTATCTGTTCAATGAAGGCAAACTGCGACAGATACTCATTTTTGATGACATTATATATATTGATGAGGCTCTTCATCCCGTTCATACGGGTAATCACGTACCTTTTCAGTTTATCTTTGGGATCACTGGTCGAACTGATGGAGGCCAGGAGCTTGGCCTTCAGCATGATGATGTCCTGCTCCAACACGGCAATAAAGGCTTCTTCCTTATTTCTGAAATAATAATAAATGGAACTTTTTCCTTTCCCACATGCCCGCGCAATGTCATCCATCGTGGTTTTCTGGTACCCGTACCGGGCGAAAAGCTCGCTGGCAACATGCGTGATGGTTTCCCGCATTTCATTTTTTTGAATCATAATTTGAACTTTCGAACTTTCGACTAAAAACGTGCAAATGTACAACTATTTTTTTTTGTTGATTGATATAAATTTATTAAGAAAAATTCACCCAAACTTCCTTATCTTTTTTTCCTCGTCAAAAACCTTTAATTTTGTCCAATATTCAATTACTTACGCCATGAAAGCAAGCCATATCGAACACATCGGAATCGCTGTTAAAAGTTTGGAAGAAGCTGTCCCGTTCTACGAAAAACTGTTGGGAACCAGTTGTTACGCCATTGAAGAAGTGAAAGACCAACGGGTCAGAACCGCCTTCCTGATGGTGGGACAAACAAAACTGGAATTACTCGAATCAACCGACCCGGAAGGGCCCATCGGAAAATTCATTGAAAAAAAAGGAGAAGGGATCCATCATGTGGCCTTCGCCGTCGAAAATGCCGGAGAAGCCCTGAAAGAAGCGGAAGCTTCCGGGATTCAGCTTATTGATAAAGTATCCCGCAAAGGAGCCGAAGGACTGAACATCGGCTTCCTGCATCCCAAATCCACCAAAGGAATCCTGATTGAACTCTGTAGTAAATAATTTTTATTCAATACGATTACCATGACTAAAGAATCGAAAATTAACGAACTGCTTGAAAAGCGCGAACAAGCCAGGTTGGGAGGCGGAGAAGACCGTATAAAATCCCAGCATAAAAAAGGAAAAAATACCGCCAGGGAACGGATTGAAAAATTGCTCGATGAAGGCAGTTTCGAAGAATACGATATGTTTGTTACCCACCGTTGCACCAACTTCGGCCTCGAAAAAGAACAATACCTGGGCGACGGCGTCATCACCGGCCGCGGTACCATCGATGGCCGCGTGGTATTTGTTTTCTCACAGGATTTTACCGTGCTCGGCGGCTCTCTCTCCGAGACTTTCGCAAAGAAAATCTGTAAGATCATGGATCAGGCTATGAAAGTCGGCGCCCCCGTGATTGGCATCAACGACAGCGGCGGAGCCCGTATCCAGGAGGGTGTTAATTCCCTGGCCGGCTACGCTGAGATCTTTATGCGTAACATCGCTGCCTCAGGCGTTATCCCGCAAATCTCTGCCATCTTCGGGCCTTGCGCCGGAGGAGCCGTCTACTCCCCTGCCCTTACCGACGTGATTATCATGAGCGATAAAACCAGCTACATGTTCGTCACCGGTCCTAAAGTCACAAAAACCGTTACCGGAGAAGATATCTCCACTGAAGACCTCGGCGGCGCAACCGTCCATGCTACTAAATCAGGTGTTGCCCACTTCCGTGCCGACGATGAAGAAGAAGGCCTCCTCCTCATCCGGAAAACACTCGAATACCTCCCGCAAAACAACCTGGAAGATCCGATCCAAACCGAATGTACCGACCCGGTCGACCGGATCGAAGATGCCCTCAACGACATCATCCCCGACAACCCCAATCAACCGTACGATGTGAAAGACGTCATTTACCTGATCGTCGATGACCGCGAATTTCTCGAAATGCACCGTCACTATGCGAAAAATATCGTGGTCGGATTCGCTAAATTCAATGGGATGCCCTGCGGGATCGTGGCCAACCAACCCAATTTCCTCGCCGGCGTGCTCGATATCGAGGCTTCAAAAAAAGCGGCCCGGTTCGTCCGCCTGTGCGACGCCTTTAATGTACCTGTCATCACCCTCGTCGATGTGCCTGGCTTCCTCCCCGGCAGCGTTCAGGAATATGGCGGAATCATCACCAATGGCGCTAAATTGATGTTTGCTTATGGTGAAGCAACAGTTCCCAAGATTACCATCACCCTCCGGAAATCATACGGCGGCGCGCACGATGTGATGGGTTGCAAACAACTCCATGCAGATATGAACTACGCCTGGCCGTCAGCGGAAATTGCGGTCATGGGCCCCAAAGGCGCTATCGAAATCCTCGAAGGCAAAAAAATCGCCGAGATCGAAGACCCAAGGGAAAAGGTCAAATACATCACCGAAAAAGAACTCGACTACAAGAATAAGTTCGCCAATCCCTACGACGCCGCAAAATATGGCTATATCGACGATGTGATAGAACCCCGGAATACCCGGTTCCGTATCATCCGCGCCCTCGAAACGCTGTCGACCAAGAAGGATTCTATGCCTCCCAAAAAACATTCCAACATTCCTCTTTGATCTTAATCATGTTTTGCTATGGAAATCAGTATCAATAATATAGATAACATCTCAATCCTCGTCACCCTGCTGGGGTACTTCGTTGTATTCGTCGCCCTGGCATTGCTGGTCATCGTCTTCACCAGGATTAAACGGGTCCAGGATTTCTTTGTCCTTAAAAAATGGAAGAAAACCAAGGGAGAAGAACCTGTAGCGGAAACCCCGAAACCGGAAATATCCGGCGATGAAAACGCAGCCATCTGCACCGCCCTGTACCTCTATTTTACCGAACTTCATGATGAAGAAAAATATGTGATGACCATCAAAAAAGTATCAAAAACATATTCACCGTGGAATTCCAAATTGTACGGGACATATAATTCATTAAAACAAAGATAATTACAACACTTTTCGGAACTATCTGTTATGAAAAAATTTAAATTTACCATCCATGGAAACGATTACGAGGTCGATATCCTTGGATTTGAAGAAAATATTGCAAAAGTCGAGGTGAACGGAACACAGTATGATGTAGAAGTGCACCGCGATATGAAAGTAACCAAAACCCCTACCCTCGTAAGGGCTGAAGTTCCCAAGCCCCTGCCTAAAGAAAAACGGATCCAGAAAGTACCCAGCCATACCACGAATGTGGCTATCAAAGCCCCGCTGCCCGGAACCATCGTACAGGTCCTGGTGAAGGTGGGCGATGCGGTCACCATCGGACAGAAGATCCTGACCATGGAGGCCATGAAGATGGAAAACAATGTACTCTCTGAAAAAGATGGAACCATTCGCGTAATCAATGTAAAACCGGGCGATACGGTTCTGCAGAATGACGTCCTTGCCGAAATCGACTAAATCCCTTTTTTATGAAACAATCCAGACTGATTAAAAGCCCGGCGCCCGCGACACGAAAACTGTTAACCGTTATCGGAGTACTCCTCCTTTTGGTTATCGTCCGTTCGTTTGTTGATTTCCCTTCTCCGGAAATCAGTGCCTCCGCCTCTCCTGTTACCAGTTCTGTCCAATCCGGGGCCGTTTCATCGGGAACGACCACTGTGTCTGAAAATATCGGAGACGGCCTTGCCCGCTTCTGGTCTTTCACCGGGTTTGCCAATGTCACCTGGGGGCACCTCCTCATGATGGTCATTGGATTGGCTTTTATCTTTCTGGCTATTAAATTTGAATACGAACCGTTGCTCCTGGTTCCCATCGGCGTCGGGATCATCATCGGGAATATTCCGTTCCTGCTCAACGCAAACCTGCAAATCGGAATCTATGAACCGGGGAGTGTCATGAACTACCTCTATTTCGGAGTTCTCAAAGGCATCTATCCCCCCCTGATCTTTCTCGGGATTGGCGCTATGACGGATTTCTCTTCGCTGATCTCCAATCCCAAACTCATGCTTCTCGGCGCAGCCGCCCAGTTAGGGATCTTTCTGACTTTCCTGGGAGCCCTGTACCTGGGCTTTCATGCTCCGGAAGCAGCTGCCATCGGGATCATCGGGGGAGCCGACGGACCTACTGCCATTTTCCTCTCATCCCGGTTAGCCAACGGTATCAATATCCTGCAGGATGGAACGGTCGTGAAAAACCTGATCGGCCCCATCGCTATCGCCGCTTATTCTTACATGGCCCTGGTTCCTGTCATCCAGCCACCGATCATGCGCTTACTGACGACCAAAAAAGAACGGCTTATCCGGATGAAACCTCCTCGCACGGTTTCCAAACTCGAAAAGATCCTGTTCCCCATCATCGGTCTCATCCTGACTACTTTCATCGCCCCCAGTGCACTCCCCCTCCTTGGGATGCTGTTCCTTGGAAATATTCTGAAAGAATCAGGCGTGACCAAACGACTGGCCAATACCGCCAGCAACCCGCTGATCGATATCGTCACCATCATCCTGGGAATCACGGTCGGGGCTTCTACCCAGGCCGATGTGTTCCTCACCAAAGATTCTGTCCTGATCTTTGGATTAGGAGCCCTGTCATTTATGTTTGCCACGGCAGGCGGCGTCATCTTCGCCAAGATCATGAACCTCTTCCTGACTAAGGAAAACAAGGTAAATCCGCTGATCGGTTCCGCCGGTGTCTCCGCCGTTCCCGACAGCGCCAGGGTCTCTCAGATGGAAGGACTTCGCGAAGATCCCAGTAATCACCTGCTGATGCATGCCATGGCTCCCAATGTAGCAGGAGTCATCGGCTCAGCCGTGGCAGCCGGTATCTTCTTAAGCTTCTTTATGTAAGCTGATACCTGAATTTTTTTTTCAGATAGAAGTGCGCATGGCTTCCACCGGATCAAGGTGTGAAGCCGAAAGAGCCGGGATGATCCCCGAAACGAGCCCGATCAACCCCGATACGCCAATGCCTAACAGGATGTTCCCAACGGTCAGCACCAGATGGAATGACGTGACATTGGAGATGATCAGTACCAGGAGGTATACGATCAACAATCCCAGCAGACCTCCGATGAGCGACAGGAAAACCGCTTCGAACAGGAATTCCAGAAGGATGAAAAAGTTTTTGGCGCCTAACGCCTTCTTGATGCCAATGATGCTGGTCCGCTCTTTGACCGACACAAACATGATATTTGCGATACCGAAACCGCCCACCAGCAACGAAAATCCGCCAATGATCCATCCTACAATGGCAATGGTCCCGAATACCGCGTCGAATCCTTTGGTGATGATGTCTGTCTGGTTGATCGAAAAATTATCTTCCGCCGAGGGTTTCAGTTTCCTGACCGACCGCATGATACCGGTCAGCTCATCGATCAACTCATCATTGGGCACACCCGGCTTCGCCTTCACGATGACCGTCGCATCCATGTCACGCAAGTTAAAAAGCGTTTTGAAATAAGTGGCCGGAATGATGATCCCCTGATCATTGGAATTGCCAAACATATCCTCCCCCTCTTTTTTGATGACTCCGATCACTTCCACATTGCGGCCCATCAGCTTCAGGTTGCGTCCCACAGGGTTCATCCCGCTGAAAAGATTGGTCGCTACATCATTCCCGATAACAGCCACGTTCTTTCCATACCCCAGTTCGGTATAACTGAAATATCTCCCTTCTCCCATCTCAAATTTCCATACTTTATCAAAATCCTGGGAAACACCGCTGACCGAAACATTCTCCATGTAATTATTGCCGAATTTCAGGGTTTTATTAACGCTTGACATGAATGCAACCGTCTCGGCCAGTGAACTTCTTCGCTGGATCTCTTTCATGTCATTCAGGTCTGTCTCCGGACGCTGGTAGTACTTCCACCACGGGTAATCCCCTCCCATCGACCACGGCCACTTCTGTACATACAACACATTACTTCCCAACGATTCAATGTTCGCCCGGATGGCTCTCTCCATCGAATCGAAAACAGTAAAAACGGAAATGATACAAAAAATCCCGATGGTGATTCCCAACAAGGATAACAATGTTCGGATCTTATTGGTAATAATGGCTTGAAAAGCGAACAGATAACTCTCTTTGATAAGGCGAAGGATAAAGATCATAGGTTACATTTTTCCGGAATCAGGGTAAAAGTACTCTTTTTTATCACAAACGGGAAACCGTCGTTGTTTGGTACAGCATTTTTTGGTAAAATTGCAGATTCTGCCGGAAATGTTTTTAACCGGCACGAAAAATTGAATACCAAAAACATAGCTTTGTATGACCGATCAGAAAAAGATAAATTCAGCCCTTATTTCCGTTTTTTCAAAAGATGGCATCGAAGAGTTAGCCGGATTATTGCAAAAACAGCAAATCCGGATCTTTTCCACCGGCGGAACCTTTGATTTTCTGAAAAGTAAGGGGATTGATGCCACTTCCATTGAGGATGTCACTACTTATCCTTCTATCCTCGGAGGACGTGTCAAAACCCTTCATCCGAAAATTTTCGGCGGAATCCTCTGGAGAAGAAACCAGTTGAAAGATGTCGGAGACGTTGAAAAATTTGAAATCCCGTCCATCGATCTCGTCATCGTCGACTTGTATCCTTTCGAAAAAACGGTCGCATCAACAGATGCAGAAGAGGAGATCATTGAGAAGATCGATATCGGCGGTATCTCTCTCATCCGGGCTGCCGCCAAGAATTACACCGATGTGCTGGTCGTTCCTTCTGCAGACTTCTACCAGCCACTGATGAAAATGCTGGAAGAGAACCAAGGGTACACTTCCCTCGAAGACCGCCGGTATTTCGCTGCACAGGCCTTTAATATCTCTTCCCATTACGATACACAGATCTTCCGGTATTTCAACCGACGCGAAAATATTCCGGCTTTCAAACAAAGTATCCTTTCGCACTACCCGATGCGGTATGGAGAAAACCCGCATCAGCAGGCTTTCTTCTTCGGAGATCTTCAGCAAACATTTGAAAAACTTCACGGGAAAGACATCTCTTATAACAACCTGGTGGATGTTGATGCCGCGGTGAACCTTATCCGCGAATTTACGGAACCTACTGTCGCCGTAATTAAACATACCAACCCCTGTGGACTGGCTTCGCGAAAAACGCTTCCGGAAGCCTGGAAGGAAGCACTGGCTTGTGATCCGGTCTCTGCTTACGGCGGTGTGATCATCGCCAACCGGATCATCGATGAAGAAACAGCCCGGGAAATCAATAAGATGTTCTTCGAGATCATCATCGCCGACGGGTATGAAAATAACTCGCTGGAACTCCTTCGATCAAAGAAAAATAGAATAATTTTGCAGAAAAATTCATTCGCGTTCTCAGACAGACAGTTTAAATCCATTCTGAACGGGGTTCTCGAACAGGAAAAGGACCTTAAAACCGAAGAGGAAACAGATTTTAAGTATAGCACCGTCGCAAGGCCGACACCGCAGGAAGTTACCGACCTCCTTTTCGCCTTCAAGGCTGTTAAACACCTGAAATCCAATGCCATTGTGCTTGTCAAAGATAAACAGTTGATTGGCTGTGGAATGGGGCAGACTTCCCGCGTGGATGCCTTGAAACATGCCATTATCAAAGCACATGCCTTCGGTTTTGATACCAAAGGCGCCGTGATGGCATCCGATGCTTACTTCCCCTTCGCCGATTGCGTGGAAATCGCATTCGACGCCGGAGTCAGGACCGTGATCCAACCCGGCGGATCCATCCGGGATGCTGATTCTGTGAAATTCTGCGATGAGCATGAAATGTCGATGGTCTTCACGGGAGTGAGACACTTTAAACACTAATAACCGGTAAAATGGGAATATTCACAAAAGAAATAGCTATTGACCTCGGCACGGCCAATACCCTTATCATCTTCAACGATAAAGTGGTGGTCGATGAACCATCTATCGTAGCCTTTGAACGCGCATCAGGCAAGATCCTGGCAGTGGGTAAAAAAGCCCAGATGATGCAGGGAAAAACCCATGAGAATATAAAAACCATCCGACCCCTGAGAGGAGGCGTCATCGCCGACTTCCAGGCTACTGAATATATGATCCGGGAATTTATCCGGATGATCGAAGTCAGAAAAACCTGGTTCCCTCCTGCCCTTAAAATGGTCATCTGTATCCCTTCCGGAATCACGGAAGTAGAAGAACGGGCTGTCAAGGAATCTGCCGAACAGGCCGGAGCCAAAGAAGTACGCCTGATCCATGAACCGATGGCCGCTGCTATCGGGATCGGACTCGATGTGCTTGAACCGGTCGGTAACATGGTCATCGATATCGGTGGTGGTACCAGCGAAATCGCTGTCATCGCCCTCGGCGGTATCGTGAATAGCCGCTCCATCCGTATCGCGGGTGACGAATTCAATTCCGATATTGAAGAGTACATGCGGAAACAGCATAATATTAACGTTGGGGAACGTACTTCCGAACGCATCAAGATCGAAGTCGGCGCCGCTTTGCCCGACATCGATAACCCCCCACCCGAATATGCTGTACACGGAAGAGACCTCCTCACCGGCATCCCCAAAGAAGTCATTGTCAACCACGCCGAAATCGCACATGCCCTGGATAAATCCATCGCCAAGATCGAAGCAGCGGTTCTGAATGCCCTCGAAATGACGCCTCCCGAACTTGCTTCCGATATCTTTGAAACAGGTATCTATCTCACCGGCGGCGGCGCACTCCTGCGGGGACTTGACAAACGTCTGAATATAAAAACCAAACTCAAAGTTCATGTGGCCGAAGATCCCTTACGCGCTGTTGCCCGCGGAACCGGTATCGCCCTCAAGAACTTCGATAAATTCACGTTCCTGATCAAGTAACCTGAAAGGTAATGCGAAACCTTTATCTATTCTTCCGGAAGTACTATTTCTATTTCCTGTTCCTGCTTCTGGAAGTGATTTCGCTGATCCTGTTATTCAATTATAACGAATTTCAGAACGCCGCTGTCTATACCTGGTCCCGGCAGGTCTCCGGTTCCTTCAATAGCATGTTCAGAAATATTACCGAGTATTTCAGCCTCCGCAGTACCAACCGGATACTGACCGAAGAGATCGCCCAGCTTCAGGCCCGCATGCCTGAGGCATTCTATAAGGCCGATACTAATACCTTTTTCATTAACGATACCCTCTATAAGGCCGAGTACCGCTACATCTCAGCCCGTGTCATCAGCAATACCACCAACAAGCGCAACAATTTCCTCATGATCAACAAGGGAAGCTTGAATGGCGTACAAAACAGCATGGGAGTCATCATCGGTAACCGCCTTGTCGGCCAGGTCGTTGGCGTTTCACGCCACTTCAGCTGGGTAATGTCCTTGCTGAATAAAGACAGCCGCGTCTCCGCTAAATTCAAGAAAAACAACCAGCTGGTTAATGTGGAATGGGACGGCGGTAACTACCGGTACGGAACCGTCAAAGAAATCCCGAAACACTTCGCGATCGTCCCCGGCGATACCATCATCACCAGTGGCAATTCCGAGATCTTCCCCGAAGGCATCATGGTGGGCACTATCCATGACTTTCATATTGCCCCCGATGAAAACTTCAATTCAGCCAGGATCCTGTTCTCTACCGATTTCAACAGCCTTGGTTACGTGGAAGTAGTGCTTGACATGATGAGAACCGAGAAAGAAGAAGTAAAGACTTCATTTGAGGGAACAGAAGAATGACAGGAAAAAATATCATACGGTTTGTCGTGCTGGTCCTGCTCCAGGTGTTGGTGCTGAACCACGTCTCCCTCGGCGGATATATCAACCCGTACCTGTATGTCCTCTTCATTCTCTGGCTACCCTTCAATACCACCCGGGCCGTCTTACTGATTTCGGCCTTCCTGATCGGTTTCACGGTCGATATCTTTTCCAATACCCTTGGATTGAATGCGGCCGCCTCGGTGGCCATGGCCTTCGCCCGTCCGTTGGTGATCTCCATGATCTCTACCTCCTCCGAATTTGAACCGGGATCACGCCCCTCCATCCACTCACAGGGTGTACGCTGGTTCTTGCTTTATACCATTATCCTGGTCCTGATACACCACTTCGTCCTGTTCTTCCTGGAAATCTTCCGCCTCTCGGAATTTCTGAGTACCCTGATGCGGGTGGGATTGAGCTCAGCCCTTACCATTGTATTGGTCTTCCTGGCCGAATACCTGACTGTCAGAAAAAAATAAAGAGGCCCACGGGCCTCTTTCCGAGGTATCGAGCGGAGTCGAACCGCTGTACGAGGTTTTGCAGACCTCTGCCTGACCACTCGGCCACGATACCATTACTTTCTGAAGTGCAAAGATAAGGAAAAAATCAATTTTCCAACACACAGCATATCCGTTCAGTCCGGCCTCCAATCGGAGGATTGTGCTTGCATATGCGTACCCGGAGATCGTGAACCCCCGGAAATGCTGCCTTTACTGCATCCAGTATCCGGCGGGCTACATGCTCCAGTAAACTCGATTTCTGCTCCATCTCCTTTTTCACCACCAGGTATACCTCCTGGTAGTTGACGGTGTCGGCCAGACAATCGCTCTGTTCAGCTTTACTGGTGTCACAGGTGAATTCAAGATCGACAGTGAACCAGGTCCCGATAATCTGCTCTTCGGCGAAACAACCATGATAAGCAAAAAACTCCATGCCGGTAATCTCGATCTTTCCCATATTCATTCCTGTGTTTGACACTTCGAAAGTACTCATTTAACGGATACCCCAGACACCAAAATGGTGAAAATTGACTACTTTTGCATCTCCTCTGTCCGTTTTACCGGAGAGGAAGGATAATACTCACCAATGCCTCATTCGATATGGAAAATATGAATAATCCTGACGAAAAGAAGCCCGCTCGCCCACTCAATTTTATCGAAGAAATCATCGAGGAGGGTCTTCGCAACCAAGTCAATGAATGCCGGGTTCATACCCGTTTCCCTCCCGAACCCAACGGCTACCTGCATATCGGACATGCAAAATCCATCTGCCTGAACTTCGGCCTGGCCAAAAAATATAACGGATTGACCAATCTCCGTTTCGACGATACCAACCCCGTGAAAGAAGATGTCGAATATGTGGATTCTATCATGGAAGACGTCAAATGGCTTGGTTTTGACTGGGGCGATCGCCTGTTTTATGCTTCCGACTATTTTGAACAGCTTTATGAATATGCCGTTATTCTGATCAAAAAAGGGAAAGCATATGTATGCGATATGACCGCCGAAGAGATCAGCGAAACCCGCGGAACCCTTACCAGCCCCGGCAAAGAAAGTCCCTGGAGAAACCGCACCGTGGAAGAAAACCTTGATCTCTTTTCACGGATGCGGGCTGGCGAATTCCCGGATGGGAGCCACGTCCTGCGTGCCAGGATCGATATGGCTTCCCCCAACATGCACATGCGCGACCCCATCCTTTACCGCATCATCCATGCCACTCACCACCGTACCGGCGATGCCTGGTGCATCTACCCGATGTACGATTTCGCCCATGGCCAGTCCGACTCCATCGAACGCATCACTCATTCCATCTGCACCCTGGAATTTGAAGTACACCGGCCTCTCTACGACTGGCTCATCCGTGAAATAGGACTCTATGCACCCCGCCAGATCGAGTTTGCCCGTCTCAATATGACCTATACCGTCATGAGCAAACGTAAACTGCTGGAATTGGTGAAAGAAGGCGATGTGAACGGTTGGGACGATCCCCGTATGCCGACTATCTGCGGACTCAGAAGAAGGGGTTATACCCCCGAATCCATCCGTAACTTCGCCGATATCATCGGGGTAGCCAAACGCGATAATGTGATTGATGTCAGCCTCCTCGAACATTGCATCCGCGAAGACCTGAATAAAAGAGCCGACCGGCTTATGGCTGTCCTTCACCCGCTGAAAGTTGTCATTGAAAATTATCCCGATGACCTCGTCGAGGAAATGGAAGTGACGAATAATCCCGAAGATGAATCACGGGGTAAAAGACATGTCCCGTTCTCCAAGGTGCTGTATATCGAACAGGAAGATTTCATGGAAATCCCGCCCAATAAGTTTTTCCGCCTTTCTCCGGGACGCGAAGTCCGTCTGAGGTCCGCTTACATCATTAAGTGCGAAAGAGTCGTTAAAAGCCCTGAAACAGGCGAAATCACCGAAGTAATCTGCACCTACGATCCCAATACCAGAAGCGGTATGCCCGATAGCAACCGGAAGGTCAAAGGAACCTTGCACTGGGTTTCGGCACGCCACGCTGTTACCGCCGAAGTACGATTATACGACCGCCTCTTCACCAAAGAAAATCCCGACGAAACGGAAGAAGGAAAAACCTTCAGAGATTACCTGAATCCCGATTCCCTGAAGATCATCAACGCTTTGATCGAACCCGATGCCGGGAAAAGCCTCCCCGGCGAAAAATTTCAGTTCGAACGCATCGGCTATTTTGCAGTCGATAAAGATTCATCCAACGATCACCTGGTGTTCAACCGCGTGGTCCCTCTCAAAGATTCCTGGACAAAAGCAGGAAATTGAAATTCTCCGGATTAACATCGAAAATAGGGCTTCTGACAAGCCCTATTTTTTTTGCTAAAAAGTTACTTCTCAAAGAGGTTGAATAATTTTTTTTTCTACCTTTGTTACGTTTTTGTTATACCTACCTAACAGTTCTCAAACACTATAAAATTTATCTGCTTCTATATGAAAAGGATATGCATCTCGGTTGTTGCCTTGTTATGGTTCACTTTCTCTTCTGTCGCCCAAGTCGGAATTGGTACAGACAATCCTCATAGTTCTGCCTCCCTGGAGCTCAGTTCCCCCTCGAAGGGATTACTGATAAACAGGATGACGGAAGACCAGAGAAATGCAATCACCTCACCGGCCAAGGGACTGGTCGTTTATCAGACCAACGGTGATGAGGGCCTCTGGTTCTTCAACGGAACTAAGTGGATTCAGATGGCTTTTGTGGAAGCAGGTGGCAGCATTACCCACAACTATGGTATTGTTTCCAATTATTATAATGGTAATCCCATGACAGTGACCGGACAATCCGGAACATGGTTGCCCTATAACTTTTTTACCACACCCGGTCAGCTGATCAACAACCAAGGCGGTTCGGTTACGGTAAACCCCGGAAGCCCTTCCCTGATCACCGTTGCGAAAGACGGTGTGTATAACATCATGGTGAGCATGTCCCTCATGAATGCTTCCCAGTCCGATTGCATTGATTTCTCGGTTTTTAAAAATGGAATTGAGCAACCATTCTTATCCGTCCAGTTCAATGTTCCAAACGGATCTAATAGCTACGCCAACGCTACCATCACAGGTATCATCCCACTGGTGGCCGGAGATAACCTGTCGCTAAAGTTCAAACAGTTAACCAACGGCGGAAACCGCTCGTTCGATATTTCTACCATGACCTTTTCCATTGTCCGCTTCGATTAACTGATCCCATCCGTAAAAAAGATCAATAAAATTTGTCATTTTTCCAAAAGAGCATTAATTTTGCAGCCTGATTGTCCGATGGTGTAACTGGCAACACGACTGACTCTGGATCAGTAAAGTCCAGGTTCGAGCCCTGGTCGGACAACAAAAAACCCAACTAATCAAATCAATGTTAGTTGGGTTTTTCTTTTCAGAAAACTGACTGTCAGCTATTTCCCCAGAGCCATGACACCTCTCTTTACGCGGTCCATAAACTCTTCTTTCCCAAGCAGGGCGGCCAGGTCCATCATGCCGGGTCCCTGATTGCTTCCTACAATCAATAACCGCAAGGGGTTCATTAACTGACCCATCTTTACTTCCTTTTCGGCAGTAAATTTCTGTACCAACTCGTGAATGCTGTCAGGAGTCCATTCCGTGAGCAGGGCGGCATTTTCCGCAAAATCAAGGACCAATTCACCAGTGCCGGGTTTCCAGATCTTTTGTGCAACGTGTTCATCATAAGCCGCCGGGGGCCGGAAAAAGAAACAGGCATTCGTCCACAGATCCGGAATCAGAAAGATCCGTTCTCTGATCAAACCACACACTTTCTTTACAAAATCCAGGTCGGCATGAATACCATTCTTTTCCAGGTCCGGTTCCAGCAGGGCAGCCAACTCTTCATCACTCTTCTTCTGCATGTACTGATGATTGAACCATTTTGCCTTCTCCCAGTCAAACTTGGCGCCCGATTTCCCGATCCGGTCAATCGAAAACAACCCGGTCAGTTCATCCCAGTCCATCAATTCTTTATCATGCCCGGGATTCCATCCGAGTAACGCGAGCATGTTGATAAACGCTTCCGGCAGGAAACCGTATTCCCTGTATCCACGCGATGTTTCACATGAAAGAGGATCTGTCCATGCCAATGGAAATACCGGGAATCCCAAACGGTCGCCGTCACGCTTGCTGAGCTTCCCGTTGCCATCAGGTTTCAGGATCAGGGGGAGATGGGCGAATTGCGGCATGGATTCTTTCCAACCAAAGGAATGATACAATAACACATGGAGTGGGGCAGAGGGGAGCCACTCTTCGCCGCGGATCACATGCGTGATCTCCATCAGGTGATCATCCACGACATTGGCCAGGTGATAGGTGGGAAGCCCATCGGATTTAAACAAGACTTTATCATCCATGTTTTCTGTATGAACTTCGATATCCCCCCTGATCAGGTCCGAAAAACGGATCACCTCTCCTTCAGGTACCTTCAGCCGGATAACATAAGGCTTCCCTGATGCAAGCCAGGCAGCCGTTTCTTCCGGAGAAAAAGTCAGGGAATTCTTCATGTTCATCCGGCTTCTGCCATCGTACTGAAAAGTGATCTTCTGACTTTTCAACTCTTCCCTGCGGGCCGATAACTCTTCTTCCGTATCAAAGCCGTAATAAGCAGTTCCGTTTGCAATCAGTTGCTGAACATATTCCCGGTAAATGGCAGAACGTTCCGACTGCTTGTATGGGGCGTAAGGCCCTCCTTTGATAACATCTTCGTCAAAAGTGATCCCGCACCAGGCAAAAGAATCAAGAATATATGCTTCTGCAGTAGATACGAAACGAGTCTGATCGGTGTCTTCGATCCTTAAAATGAGCTGACCTCCGTGATGACGAGCGAAAAGAGCATTATACAAAGCAGTGCGGACCCCGCCTAAATGAAGAGGACCGGTAGGACTTGGAGCAAAACGTACACGTACGGGTTTAGTATTCATGATATGATGATTAGGATTGATATTGAATTCTGGGAATGATATACTTCAGCGCCTCCTGGATGGATTCTTCCTCCGTACAATGGGTGGTGTCAAGGGTCAGATCCGGATGGCCGGGAATTTCATAGGGGGCATCAATGCCGGTGAATTCCCGGATCAGACCGGCACGGGCACGGGCATACAGCCCTTTGACATCCCGCTGTTCACATATCTCAAGAGGAGCTTTGATGTACACTTCGATGAAATCGTCCGGACCAATGATCTCACGCGCCATCCGGCGGATTTCTATCGTAGGACTGATAAAACAGTTGATGGTGACAATACCCGAAGAGACAAAGAGCTTGTTTACTTCCGCAATCCGCCGGATATTTTCCGTACGGTCTATTTCACTGAACGAAAGATCTTTGTTCAGGCCGGTCCGGACATCGTCTCCGTCAAGAAGCTTCACAAAAAAGCCTCTGTCAAAGAGTTCCTTTTCCAAGCCAAGCGCAATCGTGGTTTTCCCGGATCCCGAAAGCCCGGTCATCCAGATCGTCTTTGAACGCTGTCTGAATCGTAATTCTTTGTCCTGTCGATTCATCCGCTTTAGATAAATAGGATCTTCTTTCATCAATATTTGATCTGATTGATTGCAAAAATAGGGTTTTTCGTACTTTTGCGGGTTAAAATATATCTGTACTTCAAAACGTTCAGGTACAGGGAGAAATATCATGCATGAAAGTGGGAAGATATTGATTCAAAAACTGGATGAATTTATCCGGAAATATTACCGGAACCAGTTGATCAGAGGCGCTGTGATCACGGTAGCCTTCCTTGCCGGCTCATTTCTTCTTTTTGTCCTCCTTGAATACCTGTTCCGCTTCGGGAATGTTTTTCGCCTGATCCTCTTTTATTCATATATCCTCGCGGCCATCGGGCTGATCGCCTTTTTCATCATTCAACCCATCCTGAAAATCAAAGGTATCGGGAAGATCCTTTCCTATGAACAGGCGGCCACTATCATCGGGGACCATTTCCCGGCCATCGCCGATAAATTGCTGAATACACTCCAACTCATGGATCAGGAGCATTCATCTTCAACAGATCTGCCGCTGCTGATCGCCGGGATAGATCAGAAGATCAAAATGATCCGGCCGTTCAATTTTACCCTGGTCATCAACCTGAAAAAAAACAGGAAGTACCTCAAATACGCGCTTCCCCCGCTGCTACTCATCCTTGCCGGTGTTTTTATTACCCCTTCCGTGATCTCTGTCCCCGCCGAACGCATCATTCGCTACAATAAAACCTTTGTGAAAGAGCTCCCGTACTCCTTCCGTATCCTGAACGAAAAACTGGAAACCCTGCAGCAAAGCGACTTTGAGCTGCGCATCGGCTTTTCCGGTGAGGAAATTCCCGATGAGGTCTTTTGTAAAACCGGGGAGGTGACCTTCCAGATGCACAAGGAAAAAGGTTTTACCTATTCTTATACATTCCGGTCGGTACAAAAAGATATTGAATTCATGATCATCGCCGGTGAATTGACCTCCGGGCCTTTCCGTATCCATGTTATTCCCAAACCGACGATCCTGAGTTTTGAAACCCAGCTCAATTATCCGGGATATATCAAACGGCTTCCCGAAAAGCTCGCCAATACCGGCGATCTGAATATTCCCGAAGGAACCCGCGTAACCTGGAATCTGGACACGAAAGATGCCGGTCAGGTATGGTTCCGCTTCCCCGATGGGACGATCAGGCTCAACAGCGATGATGACGGCCGGATGTCCTGTTCAAAAACAATGGCAGTATCCGGGACCTATTCCATGACGCCCCGGAATGCCTTTGTCCTGCAACCTGATTCCATGGTTTTCCGCATAAACCTGATCCCCGATGCGTACCCTTCCATCTTTGTTCAGGAAACCTCCGATTCAACCATGCTGAACGATATCTTTTTCCGGGGAACCATCAAAGACGACTACGGATTCAACCGGCTTGAATTCCATTGCGAAGTTCGCAAAGCCGGAGATTCGGCCGTAGCAGTGAAAAAGATCATTCCTGTCGCAATTGATAACAGCCTGAACAGCCAGGTATTTTTCTTCCGGTGGGAACCGGGTCAGTTGATGACCGATGGGGGAGAAGAGATCCGGTATTTTTTCGAAGTGTGGGACAACGACGGCATTCACGGTCCTAAATGCACCCGGTCGGAAAACCGCTTGATCAAAACGCCTACGTTGCAGGAAATCTCTGAAAAAGCCGCCGAAAATGAGCACGATATCATCAGCGAACTCAAGAATAGCCTGAAAGAATCGGAATCTATCAACAAGTCGCTGGATGACCTGAACCGTAAAATGGTGGAGAAGAACACCCTGAACTTCCAGGAACGTAAAAAGGTGGAAGACCTCATCAAATCGACAGAAAAGATGAGGCAGACCATGGAAGAGATCAAAAGAAAAAACGAAGAGAACATCAACAATGCCGATTACCTCCGCACAAGTCAGAATATCCTGGAGAAGCAAAAGAGATTGAATGAGCTGATGAATGAGCTCATGACGGATGAAATGAAAAAGCTGATGCAGGATATCCGTGATCTGTTGGATAAAATGGATAAGAACAAGCTGGCTGAAGCCATGGATAAAATGAAAAAGTCGCAGGAGGATATTGAACAACAACTCGACCGGAACCTGCAACTTTTCAAACAGATCGAATTTGACAGAAAGCTGGAAGAAACCATCAATTCCCTGAGGGAAAACGCGCAAAAGCAGGATCAGCTCTCGGAAAAGAGCGAGAAAGGGCAGGAGGGAGACAACCAGAAAATTTCCGAAGAACAACAAAAATTGAAGGATGCATTTAATGATATCCGGAAAGAGTTGAATGAGCTTCGGGAAAAAGAAAAAGACCTGGAAAACCCTCCGGGACTTGAAAAAACGAACAACCTGCAGGACAGTATCAGCAACAACATGGACAAATCGCAGTCCATGCTGAAGCAGGGAAAGCAAAAACAAGCTGCCGGCAACCAGAAAAAAGCATCGCAACAGATGAACAACTTGGCCGATCAGCTCGAGCAAATGAATGCGGATGCGGAAATGCAACAGGCCGCAGAGGACGCCGGACAGATTCGTATCATCCTCGAAAACCTGATCCGGATGTCGTTCGAACAGGAAAACCTCATTGCGCTAACACAAATGACGAACCGCAATGACCCGAAGTTCCAGGAGTTGATCTACCGCCAGAAAGCGGTGAAAGATAAGCTGAAGAGTTCCGAAGACTCGCTGATCTCCATTGGAAAACGGCAGTTCATCATTGCCCCTGTCATCAACCGGAAGATCAAAGAAATCAATTCTACGCTGGAAGAAATCGTTACTGCCCTGAATAACCGGAGTATATCCCTGGCACAGTCAAAGCAACAGTTCACCATGACCGACATCAACGACCTGGCCAACCTGCTGGATGAGTCATTAAAACAAATGAACCAGAATATGGCAAACAGCATGAAGGGGACCTGTCAGAAACAATGCAGCAATCCATCCAACAGCGGTGGCAAGCAAAAAATCAAAGGGATCCGGGATATGCAGGAAAAGATGTCGGGCCAGTTGAAAAGCCTGAAAGAAGGAATGGAAAAGATGGGGAAAGATCAGAACGGGCAGAAAAAGATGGGCCAAAATCCCATGAATGAACAAATCGCACGGATGGCCGCTGAACAGGAAGCTATCAGAAATGCCATGGAACGCTATAAACAGGAATTGGAAGAGCAGGGTATAAAAGACGGCGGGAATGCAGCAAAAGCGATCCAGGATATGGACCAGAATGAACGCGATTTGCTGAATAAAAAAATATCACAAGAGACTATTTTACGCCAGGAAAGAATCATCACACGCCTTTTAAATTCGGAAAAAGCGGAGATGGAAAGAGAAATGCAGGAAAAGAGAGAGTCAAGAGAACAAAAAGACCAAAACTATCGTAACTTTATAGGTAATAATCAGTATAATATTAAAAAATCAGGAGGGAAAGAAGTTATTGAATACCGGGCTGCTCCATTAAACTTCTATTACAGGAACAGGGTAAATGAATATATGATAAAAATCGGACAATAAAATGACCAGGAATATAGCCGAACTCACGATTCTCAACAGTTCTGAACTGTTTAAGGTTGAAAAATTTATTGAAGAAGTATGTGATTATTACCATATCGGTAACGAATATTTCGGCAATGTAATGTTAGGAACAACAGAGGCCGTTTTATGGTTACTTAACAAAAATATAAGTCAAACTGTAAATTTTTTGAAAATAAATGCAATAAAAAGCAATAAAGGCATTAAATTTGTCCTCACTGGAGGAGAAATTAATAATACAGGTATTGAAAACGAGGATTCGTTAAATCGCGCTATTGAAAATGAAAAACATATTCGCGAATTATACATCATTAAATCCTTGTCCGATGAGATGCATCTCTCAGCTGATAATCAGGAAATTACCCTGGTATATTATATTTCTTGTCTGGATACAGAAAGAACATATTATAGATTGAATCAATTGAAACAGTACTTTAATAAGGTGGAAGAACTAAAAAACGAAAACCATGCCTGAAACAATTCATTTTTTCGTAGAGAAAACCCCCTTTGCTATACCAGGTAAAAGAATCCTTCGGAGATGGTTGGAAAATGCCATCCGCGAAGAGAATGGGGTTCCCGGTGCCATCAACTTCATCATTTGCAATGATGACTATCTGCTCAAAATGAACAAGAAATACCTGAAGCAAAAAACGCTGACGGATATTCTGACTTTCCCAATGGCAGATGATGATAAGACAATCAGTGCCGATATGTATATCAGCATTGAGCGAATTCGTGACAATTCGAAAAAATTCAAAGTCCAGGTTAAAAAAGAATTGGCCAGGGTAATGATTCATGGCATTCTTCATCTTCTTGGCTACGATGATCATGATGAAGAAGGGATGAAAAAGATGAGGGAAAAAGAAGATTATTATCTGGCAGGATTGGTTCTTTGGTAACAGATCTTCACTGATCAATCAATCGTCTTTCTGTCGGACCGGATTACCGCCGGATCACATTTAACGTATTAACAAACAACAAGATAAGGATGAATAATTCTTATCTTTGTTGTTTTGTTTCACGTGGAACAATGGAGTAATTGATGGAATCCAATAATTATGATATTATAGTTGTCGGGGCAGGTCACGCCGGATGTGAAGCTGCAGCCAGCGCAGCCCGGCTGGGTTCTAAAACATTACTCATTACCATGAACATGACAACCATGGCCCAGATGTCATGTAATCCTTCTATAGGTGGAATCGCAAAAGGGCAAATTGTCAGAGAAATTGATGCGCTGGGTGGATATACCGGGAAAGTATCCGACCTCACGATGATCCAGTTCAGAATGCTGAACAAATCCAAAGGCCCGGCGATGTGGAGCCCCCGCTCCCAAAATGACCGAACGTTGTTCTCCCTTGAATGGAGATCCATCCTCGAAAGTATTCCTTCACTTTTCTTTTGGCAGGACCATGTCGTCGATCTTATTGTTGAAGACAAAACGGTGACCGGTGTCCGAACAGCCATGGGAATGAATTTTAAAGCGAAAGCTGTTATCCTGGCTAACGGAACATTTTTGAATGGATTGATCCATATCGGAGAAAAACAATTTCAGGGAGGACGCCTCGGAGAGAAACCGTCCAAAGATCTTACCGAAAATTTAATCTCATATGGTTTCGAGGCAAGCCGGATGAAAACAGGAACCCCCATGAGATTGGATGGACGTTCCCTTGACTTCTCCCGAATGGATGAACAGAAAGGGGATGAGAACCCTTCCAAATTTTCTTACACCGATACCCCGAAACTGACCCATCAAAAAAGTTGCTTCCTGGCTTATACCAATAAAGAGGTTCATGACATCCTCCGGACAGGTTTCGATAAATCTCCATTATTCACCGGAAGGATTAAAGGAAGAGGTCCCAGGTATTGTCCATCGATTGAAGACAAAATCGAAAGATTCTCCTCCCGTGAACGTCACCAACTATTTATCGAACCGGAAGGATGGAATACGGTAGAATACTATTTAAATGGGTTCTCTTCTTCCTTACCCGAGGATGTCCAGTTTAAAGCCATTAAAAAAGTACCCGGATTTGAAAATGCCCGATTTTTCAGACCAGGCTATGCCATCGAATACGATTACTTTCCACCGTACCAATTAACCTTTTCCCTCGAAACAAAAATTATCAGGAATCTGTTTTTTGCAGGGCAGATTAATGGGACTACCGGATATGAGGAGGCAGCCGCCCAGGGATTAATGGCAGGGATCAATGCACACCAAAAAATCAATGGACTTCCCGAATTTATCCTGAAAAGATCCGAGGCCTATATCGGTGTGTTAATAGATGACCTGATCACAAAAGGTACTGACGAACCTTACCGGATGTTTACTTCCAGGGCTGAATACCGCATCCTCTTACGACAGGATAACGCCGATTTTCGGTTAACCCCCCTGGCTTACCAACTGGGGATGGTAGGGGAGGACCGGATGGAAAGAATTCGTTCGAAATACGATACCATCAAAAACATCCGTGCATTTTTAAACGAAGAAAGTGTATGTCCGGAAGAAATAAATTCATTGCTTGCGGAAAAAAATACGGCCCTTCTTTCTCAGAAAACCAAGTACTGCAATGTTCTGTTGCGCCCGCAGATCTCTCTCAAAGATATCGTTGAAAAGGTTGAAAAAGCCCGCAATTTTATCTCTTCATTTCCCATTGAGGTGGAAGAAGAAATGGAAGAGGTCGAAATTCAGGTAAAATACGAAGGCTATATTGAGAAAGAACAGGAATTGGCCGAGAAGTTAATTCGATTGGAATACATCAAAATTCCACCTGATTTTGATTTTCATACGATTACTTCATTGTCCTCGGAAGCCAGGGAAAAATTATCCAGAATCAGGCCTTCCACCATCGGTCAGGCTTCCCGGATCAGTGGGGTTTCACCCGCTGATATCTCTATATTGATCGTATTTCTAGGCAGATAACAAAATGTTTCACGTGAAACAATGTTGAAAATGGAACCCGAAATGTATAACTGTCCCGCTTGTGGAAAAACCGATTTTGAACCCTTTATACACTCCAAAGATCACTTTTTGACCGGAGAAAAATTTGATATTCTTCAATGCAAAAATTGCGGTTTTAAAATGACTTTTCCCGTTCCGGATCCGGAAAATATCGGAAAGTATTACGAATCGAAAGAGTATATCAGCCACGATACCGAGGATAAGAATTTAATGAACCTCGTTTATAAAACTGCCCGATTTTTTACTTTGCGATCAAAATGCCGGTTGATTAAAACCTATTCTTCCGGAAAAAAAATCCTGGATGTCGGGTGTGGTACCGGCGAATTTTTGAATTTTTGTCGGAAAAAAGGATTCCAATGTTCCGGGATCGAACCCGGTGCAAAACCACGAAATTTTGCCATTGACCATTATCATCTTCCTATTAAAGAAAAAATAGAATTTTTATCCGAAGAAAAAGGCACCTTCGATTGTATTACTTTATGGCATGTTCTGGAACATATTCCGGATACCAATGCCACCCTCCGCGTTTTAAAAGAAGCCCTTAAACCATCCGGAATATTAATCCTCGCCCTCCCGAATCCCGATTCTTTTGATGCCCGTTTTTACGGAGAATATTGGGCGGCGTTTGACCTTCCCCGACATCTTTTTCATTTTTCTTCAAAAAATATAAAAATGTTGGCTGAAAAAAACGGGTTTACGCTGAAAAAGGTTCTTCCACAGTATTTAGATTCGTTCTATATTGCAATGCTGAGCGAAAAATATAAATCAGGGAAAAAACATCCGGTAAAATCATTTTTCAAAGGTTTAACCTCAAATTTGAAAGGGAAAAACCCCACTTTTGGCTTTTCCAGCCAGATATACATACTTTCTTCCGATTTTTCTTAATTTTAGCCTGTATAACCGATTTTAGGCCTCAGCTGATATTCCGGGTCAACTTTTTAAAAAAAATGGATTGAGGGGCTTAAAAATAGATCGTAATTTGTTCGTTGTAAATCAACTTATTACATGATATTGGCCAAAAAATCATCCGATTTTTATGGAATTCCGTTTCTTGTGATCGCCCTGATCATCATGCTGGCATTTTATTCAATCCGATGGTTCGATAAAAAAGAAAATGAACCTTCAGCCATCATTTCCCGGATTGAAAAAATTCTTTCCCAAAAAGAGAAACAAACCAATCACCTGATCGACCAACTTTCCTCCCGGAATGATTTATTCTCCTCCGCTTCAAAAGAGGTTCTTTCCCGGGAAACCGGTATAACCATCTTGTTTTACCAACACGATACCCTGAAATATTGGACAGGAAATTCAGTTCCCGGTCAACCATCAGCATTACAGGTAAAATCTTTTCCTTCCAAACCGGTTGTTAAACTCGGAAACGGTTGGTACCGCGTAATTGAAAAGAAAAACGGAGATATTTTATCCAGAGCATTTATCCGTATTACTCAGGAATATCCATTTCAGAATGATTACTTGAAAAACGGCATGGATCCTTCGTTTCACGGGACGGTCAATCTTATATTAAATTTATATCCTGGCATTTACAATATTCATTCTTCCCAGGGGACTTTCTTATTTTCGTTTACCGTCGCAGATACCAAGGCACCGGCCCGATGGCCTGTCATCCTGTTCCTGTTGTTTCTTTTCGCATGGTCCTTTGTCATTCTCTTTCAATATCGATTATACCGCGCATTTTCTCATCTTTTCCCGGGAAGAATAACCTTCATGCTATCATTCCTGGCCGATTTGTTGATTTTGCGCTTGCTTCAATTTGGTTTTCGCTGGCCCGGTGCACTTTATGAAACCTCCTTATTCAGCCCGTCCCATTATTTTTGCTCACCGGTAATTCCTTCACTGGGAGATCTGTTGATCAATACTTTACTTATCCTTTTCGCTTCTATTATCCTTTATTTTGAATTTCATGCCCGTCCATCGGTAAATATTCGTCATAAGAAATATAAATATCTCATAGCTGCCTTCCTGACTTTCTTTTCCCTGGTCTTTTTAACCGGAATATCATTACTTATCCGCTCTCTGGTAGAAGATTCAACCATTCCATTGAATCTTCAGGATCTCACGAGTTTAACCATATACAGTGTGGCAGCCCTGACGGTCATTGCCCTTCATTTCCTGGCTTTTTATCTCTTTTTAGCCGTTTTCTCTCACGTTTTCCGGCAATTGTTTTCATTGGCCGCTAAACCTTTTATAACCAGTTTCTCAGGTGTGCTTATCTGTTTGATTTTGTACTCATTATTATCAACAGTTATTCTGAATAATGCGAATATCCGGCAGGAAAAAGAGAAACGCAGGTTGATCGCCATGAAACTGGCGGCCCGTAGAAATCCGGTCACGGAAGATTCCTTCGCTGAAACCGCCCGTTTAATAACTGCAGACAGCCTGTTGCAGCATCAGTTTAAAACACTGAATAACAACGATTCTATTCATTCTGAACAAAAAATCATTAATTACATTTCTAAAAATTATTTCTCAGGTTACTGGAATAATTATTCGGTGCAGATAACGCTTTGCCGACCGGGAAAAATGCTACGAATTCAACCACAGGATTATCTGGTTTCGTGCAATGAATATTTTCTTTCGTTGGTAAATAGTTTTGGCAAAACAACTTCATTTCCAAACCTTTATTATCTTGATTACGGCTATGGAAACGAAAGCTACCTGGCGATGTTGAATTCGTGGCAACCATTGGCTTCACTAGTCATTGAATTCAGCCTTAAACAGGCTTATAAAGATCTGGGTTATCCGGAATTACTGGTTGATCGTTCGATCTCTGATCTTCCCGATTTATCCAGTTACTCGTACGGTTATTACCAGCACGGACAATTAGTCAGGCGGGTAGGTCAATATGCGTATGGCTTTGAACTCGCGGCTATTGCAGATACCACGCGCGATTCCTACTTTTTTGACAGCGGAGGGCTGAATCATTTCTTTTACAAAATCGACCGCGATAATGTCATGATCATTGGGAAACCTATGCTACCCATTCTTGGCCGTATTTCACCTTTTTCTTATTTGTTCATCATCTTCTCGCTGGTAGCCCTCACTTCGTACCTTGTTTTTCGGTTTCGGGTCCTTAAATCATTGTCTTCCGCTACATTGCGTAACAGGCTTCAAATCGCTTTTCTGAGTGTAATTCTTTCTTCCTTTATCCTGGTAGGAATTGTTATTACGATCTTTCTGACCAGGTTGAATGCTGAGAAAGACAAAGAAAATTTATTGGAGAGAGCCCTGTCGGTCATGGTGGAGATACAGCACAAATTCGGGAGTTACAGCAACCTTTCAGCCGTTCCCCAGACCGATATGAGCAATGCACTTATAAAGCTGTCCAATGTCTTCTTTTCGGATATCAACATTTATAATACCGATGGGATGCTCGTCGGTTCCACCAGACCCCAGATTTTTGAAGAGCAACTGATTTCGGACCTGATGAATCCGTTTGCGCTGAAACAGCTTCAGTATGGCTCACAATCAATGATCGTCTGCGATGAGCTCATCGGGAAGCACCGGTACTTTTCCGCTTACCTGCCGATGTTTAATGACCAAAATCAGCGATCCGGGTATATTAATCTGCCTTACTTTTCGCGGCAGGCAGAATTGCGGGGAGAGGTTTCATCTTTCATGGTGGCTTTTATCAATATTTATGTGCTGTTTATTCTGATCGGCGTAATTATTTCCTTCATCATTTCCAGGTATTTAACAGCACCGTTGAAAATGTTGGCCGAAAAGATTGGCGGGACCAGTTTTGATAAAAAAAATGAAAAGATAGAATGGAAGCGGAAAGATGAAGTGGGGTTGCTGGTAGCGGAATATAACCGGATGCTCGATGAATTGCTGGTCAGTGCAGAAAAACTGGCTTCTTCGGAACGTGAATCAGCGTGGCGTGAAATGGCCCGTCAGGTAGCCCATGAGATTAAAAATCCGCTTACGCCCATGAAATTAAGTGTTCAGTACCTGGAAAAAGCCTGGGATGAGCATGCCCCGGATTGGGATCAGCGGTTAAAACGATTTTCCGCCGCCCTGGTAGAACAAATTGATAGTCTTTCGACTATTGCTACCGAATTTTCTGATTTTGCCAAGATGCCTGTTCCGGTTAATGAAAAACTTGGACTGAATGAAATGATTCGTTCATCGCTTAGCTTGTACCACGATGTTTCTCCGGAAATTTTCAGTTTTTCTCCCTCAGAACCCGAGAAATATGTCTTTTGCGACCGCAAACAATGTCTGCGAGTCTTTACAAACCTCATTAACAATGCTTTGCAGGCGATAGACCAGCAGGAAAACGGGAAAATCTCCATCACTGTTTCTACTACAAAAGCCGGGTATGAGATCCGGATTACGGATAACGGACCCGGTATTCCACAGGAGTTACAGGGAAAAATTTTTCATCCAAACTTCACTACCAAAAGTGGTGGCACCGGATTAGGCTTAGCCATTGTAAAAGAGATCCTCACCTCACAGGGAGGAACGATATCTTTCGTCTCGGAACCTGGTTCCGGAACGACATTTATTATAATTTTGCCTTCGTATTGAGTAAGGAAGGAGTATTGACTATTATGAAGCGTACATTATTGATTCTGACAGTGTTTACGGCCGTTTTGTTCGGTTGTTCTTCTGACCGTCCGATGTATGAACTATACCGTTCGTTCCCCGATAAAACATGGCACCGGTTCAACATTCTTCAATTTGAGATCCCGGTGAAGAGCAATCCGAACCCGTTTAATGTAATCTTTTTTGCCCGTCATACACGTGATTATTTATATGATTCACTGGCATTTAACATGATTATGAAAACTCCTGCAGGAGAAGAAATGATCAGGGAAGTGCATGTAAGGGTTAAAAATTCACAGGGGGCCTTTATCGGGACTTTTGCAGGTGATTCCTGCGAGATAACCACTTATCTGAAAAAAGACATGATCATAAATAAAGACGGAAAGCTGGTTATTGAGCTGGAAAACCTTATTCCCCGCATGGAGAATCCCGGGTTATGCGGGGTTGGTATCCGCCTGGAAAAACCGTGATAAAATCTCTTTCGCCTTTTCCTGATCCCGTTCCATCTGTTCGGCTAACTGTTGCAATGAACTGAATTTGATTTCATTTCTGATTTTCTCACAGAAATCAATGCTCAGTTTCTCACCGTACAGATTTCCTGAAAATTCAATCAGGTGAACTTCAACGGAAAAACTTCTTTCTTTCAGCGTTGGTTTATATCCGATGTTGGCTATTCCGGGGTAGAGTTTATCATTCCAATGAACCAGTACGGCGTATACTCCCAGTTTTCCGGTCAGTTCCTGTCCGAATACAATGTCCAGATTAGCGGTTGGGAACCCCAGCTGAACGCCTAAATGGTTACCATGAATTACATTTCCTGAAAGAGTAAAAAGGGGATTACGGCAGGAATCAGCGGTATTTTCAGTCATGGAAAGGTTATTTCTTTAAAGTGCGGATGTAAGAGATTAAATCCCATCGATCCTTTTCCAACAAAATGATCTTCTCAAAATTGGGCATTTCATCATGTCCGAGGAATGATTTAAAATAGAGGATTCCGTCAGCCTGTGCCTGTAAGGGAGCAGCAGATAAGTCCCCCGGATCTCCTTTCAGGGAAGCCGCTCTGGGTCCGTCTCCCAATCCCTTTGCTCCATGACAGGTTTTACAATGGGTCGTCCACAATTTCTGACCATTGGCAATTACTTTTGAATCCCCTGGTTTATTGGGGCTTTTCATGGTTTTGTATTTATCCGGTACCGTCACAGGACGGGTTGATTGTCCTAAAATCCGATTTCCGTACGAAAAAACCATCGAAAAAACGATCAGAATAATAAACTGATGGAGAAGTCTGTTACTTTTCATCTTGTTGGTTTTTATTCTTATCAATGATCAAAGATAACAAAAACCATCAAAAAGATTTTCAGCACAATCCGTGTGCTAAAAGATATTCAGCAATCTGCACGGCATTGGTGGCAGCCCCTTTCCGCAAGTTATCCGAAACAATGAACAGATTTAACGAATTCGGCTGGGAGTTATCCCTCCGGATTCTTCCCACAAAAACATCATCTTTCCCTTTTGCGTAGAGAGGCATCGGGTAAACATTATTAGCCGGATCGTCCTGAATAGTGATTCCCGGGGAATTCTTCAGCAAATCGTAGATATCTTCGATTTCGTAAGGGTTTTCAAATTCGATATTAACCGCTTCGGAATGGCCGCCCATCACCGGGACTCTGACAATGGTGGAAGTAACACGAATATAGGGAGCGTCGAGGATCTTATGCGTTTCGTTCACCAACTTGTGTTCTTCGGAGGTGTATCCATCCGGAAGGAAATTACCACCATGAGGGAACAAATTCAGGTCAATCGGGTGAGGATAGGCCATTTCACCCTGAATCCCTTTCCGTTCGTTCTCCAATTGCCGTACAGCCTTAATACCTGTTCCGGTAACGGATTGATAAGTGGCAATCACCAACCGCTTAATCCGGTATCTCCGGTTTAACGGCGCCAGGGTAAGAACCATCTGGATGGTGGAACAATTCGGGTTAGCAATGATTTTATGCTCTTTGGTAAGGAGATGGGCATTGATCTCGGGCACAATCAGCGGCACATCCGGCTCCATTCTCCAGGCTGAGGAGTTATCGATGACGGTGATGCCATTTCCGGCGTATTTGGGAGCCCATTCCTTTGAAGCTGCACCTCCTGCCGAAAAAATGGCAATGGCCGGTCGTTCGGCAATAGCCGTATCATGATCCGTAACAACCAGCTCTTTCCCGTTAAAACGGATAAGGGTTCCGTAGGACTTCGGAGAAGCGACCGGAATCAGTTCATCGGGAATAACATGATGTTCTTCAAGTACTTTCAGCATCTCCCGGCCTACTAACCCGGTGGCGCCGACAACTGCGATTTTCATTTATTCAGATTTTTCTGTGCAAAAATATATCACGTTGCATTACCTTTTTCACTTCCGGCGGATTAAGGTAAAAATAATATTATGAAACGCCGGCTATTGTTTCTTATTCTGTTTTCCTCCACCCTTTGTTTCGGACAATTTTCTGATTCCTTTGACGACGGAGATTTTACCAATGACCCATCCTGGTCGGGTGATTCGGATAAATGGGAGGTAACCACAGGCAAGTACCTTCATCTTTCAGCAGCGGAAGCAGATACAGCCTTCCTTTCCACGGTCAGTTCGTGTGTAAGGCAAGCAACATGGGATTTTTGGTTGAAACTGTCTTTCAATACATCTGTCAATAACTACGCCCGTATTTACTTATTATCTGATACAGAATATCTTGACGGAGAGGTAAACGGATACTACCTTCAGGTCGGAGGGAGTAACGATAGCGTGGGATTCTTTCGCCAGGAAGGGCTGGTATCAACGAGGTTGTTTCGATGTCCTTACCTTTTCACCGGCCGTTCTTCCAACACTTTCCGTTTTCATATTACCCGTGATTCCACCGGAACCTTGGAAATCGCGGCTGATTCAACCGGAGGACGGAATTATTTTTCGACAGGTACCGTGTTTGATGACAGGATCGACTCCTCATCATTTTTTGGTGTTTGGTGCAAGTTTACGTCAAGCAATGCGACGAAGTTCTCTTTTGATGATTTCAGGGTTTGGCCGATCATTCATGACACCATCCCACCGGTGGTTGCTTCTTTGGAAACGGTTGGCGATGAATCTCTTCGCCTCTGTTTTTCCGAAGAGATCGATTCCTTAACCGTAAACGATCCAACCAAATTTCGTTTTACCGCCACAGGCATTTCCCCGGTTTCTTCACAACGAGATCCTGATAATCCTTTTTGCGTGTTGCTTGAATTTGCCGTTCCTTTTCCCGATCCTTTTTCCGACTCCCTCCATATCACGGGAGTAACGGATCTGAAGGGGAATGTTATTCCTGATACTTCCTTGTTTTTCAGTCATTATGATCAACATTCGTATGATGTCCTGATCAACGAAATCATGGCTGATCCGGAACCAGTTGTATCTTCTTTATCTTCGGAATATATCGAACTCTACAATCGTTCCGACCATGAAATCCGTTTGCAGGGATGGACGATCCAGGTCGGCACTTCCATCAAAGAGTTCCCCGATATCCTGTTCCCTCCCAAAGAGTACCTGATCCTTTCCTCCGATACCAGTTACAGTTGTTATGGATTGATGGTCAGGTTATTCACTTCTCCATCGGTGCTTTCAAATGAAGGGACAAAGCTGGTACTGCGGGATCAGCAAGGGCACGTCATGCATGCCATATCCTTTTCTTCAGATTGGTTCGACAATACCTTTAAACAGGAAGGAGGATGGTCGCTGGAAATGAAGGATCCGCTGAATCCCTGCGGTTGCGGGGAAAACTGGAAACCTTCAGAAAACATTTCCGGGGGAACTCCGGGAAGTAAAAATTCCGTTTTTGCCTTAAATCCTGATCATACGGATCCTTTTCTACTGCGGGCGACTATTACCGGTTCCGATGAGCTGGAAGTCATTTTCAGTGAACCGATGGACAGTCTTTCGATTCTTTCAGGAGGATGGCAGATCAATGACACGGTCGTTCCTTCAGATCAGGTATCCTCGCTGAGTCCGTTCTTTGATCAAATAAAAATAACCCGGGGAAACGACTTTCTGAAAGGAACGATATACACCGTGAAAGCGCCTGCCGCAGCAAAAGATTGTGCCGGGAACAGGTCTGACAGCACGGTGACCCGAATAGTTTCCCTGCCGGAAATCCCGGATCCCGGAGAATTGATCATCAATGAGATCCTGGCTGATCCTTCCGGGGAAGGAAGCCGCTTTATCGAGTTATTCAATAATAGCTCTAAAACTATTGATTTGAAGGATATTACCTTATGTTATGCCCGGGATTATACCGATAGTACGTCGGTCACCGGTAATGCGGTCTCTGCCTCCTTCTTCCAGTTGCTTTCTTTTGATTATGCGGCTATTTGTGAGGACAGGGATGAGGTAATCTCACGATACGCTGCGCGTTATCCCGAACGATTGATGACCATGAACCGTTTCCCCGGGCTGTCCGGTGAAAAAGGAACGGTCCTAATCGGCCGTGCCGGGGATGGCGTAGTGCTTGACCGGGTAGATTATTCGTCGGAGATGCATCAACCGTTGCTGTCCTCCACGGAAGGCGTTTCCCTGGAACGCGTACGTCCTTCCGGTTCTTCCATGGATGCTTCCAACTGGCATTCGGCCGCTTCTTCCTGCGGTTATGCCACACCGGGAGAACGTAACTCCCAATGGTGGGAATCAACAGGGGAGGAGGATCATTTTCTAACAGTGGATCCTGGTTTCTTTTCGCCGGATAATGACGGCACAGACGACTTGCTTCATATAGTGGTGAGGCCGGGAGAAGCAGGTTATCTGGCCACCATCAGGATCTTTGACCGGCAGGGACGTTTTGTAAAACAGATCACCGGAAATGCGCTGATCGCTCCGGAAGGAATCTTTGAATGGAACGGCCTGACGGAAGAAAACACCCGTGCCGCTTCCGGGATTTATATCGTGTATGCGGAACTGATGAAGACCGACGGGACCGTTAAAAAGTTCAAAAAAACCGTTGTCCTGGCAATCAGGCGTTAAAGCTTGGCCGTGGCGATCGTCGCCACACTGACTTTGGTTCCGTTGGCAGAGAGCAGGGCGGTAATGCACGATTCCAGGGTTGCTCCCGTTGTTATCACATCATCAACCAGCAAAACATGAGCGCCGGCGATTCGTTCCGGATCACAGAGCGTAAAAACATTTTTCACATTATTCCAGCGGTCATAACGTCCTTTACGTGTTTGTGTGGCCGTTGCCGTGTTCCTGACCAAGACTTTATTCAATACGGGCACCTTCATCGTTTTGGATAATCCGATAGCAAACTGCTCGCTTTGATTGTATCCTCGCTGCATAAACCTTTTCTTGTGTAACGGAACGGGAATGATCACGTCGATTTGAGAAAACAACGCCGAAGAACCCAAAACCCGTCCATATTCCTCTCCCAGCCAAATGCCGACGTCTTTTCGTCCCTTGTATTTCAGTTGATGGATAAGCCGCTGAACCTTGTTGCCCTTGTTGAAAAGCAGGAAGGAAGCCGCATTTTGTACCTCAACACGGCCGTAAAATACACGGCTCACGGCATTTTCAGCCTCCAGGTGGGTATTCGTCTTCGGAAGCCGGAAATAGCAGGCGCGGCAGATGATCTTTTCATGTTTCCACAGGCTGTTTCCACAACATACACAGATGCGGGGGTAGAATAACGATACAAAATCAGCGATCCAAGGCATAGGTAAACTTTCCGGTTAATCCGGAAGAGGATCAAAAGGTAATGCGCCCGCGTGCAAAAATGCGTACTTTTACGGTTTGCAATCATGATGAAACCGGGTTTATTACTGAAAGCCGAGGGGCTTACGATCGTATTCCGCAATGATGGTAAAGAAGTCGTGGCGGTGAATGGCATTTCCTTTTCGTTGTCCGAAGGTGAAATCATGGGTATCGTGGGCGAATCGGGCTCCGGTAAATCGGTTACTGCTCTTTCCCTGTTAAAACTGATTCCACATCCGCAAGGGATCATTTCTTCGAAATCGTTACTTCTGAACACGCCAAATGGCGAAGTGGACCTGGAACGCCTTGACGAGAAATCGATGCAGCAGATACGCGGAAAAGAGATCTCTATGATATTCCAGGAACCGATGACCTCCCTTAATCCGGCTTTCACATGCGGCATGCAGGTAACGGAAGTCCTGAGGCGGCACCTGGGAATGTCACGGAAACAGGCCCGGGAAAAAGCGTTGGAGTTATTCAGAGAAGTGCGGTTACCCCGTCCGGAAGATATCCTGAAATCCTATCCGCACCAGATCTCCGGGGGACAGAAGCAGCGGGTCATGATTGCCATGGCCATTGCCTGTAATCCCCGGCTGTTGATCGCGGACGAACCCACTACCGCGCTGGATGTTTCGGTACAGAAGACCATCCTGGAATTACTGTTATCCTTACAGCAATCGAGGAAGATGTCGATCCTGTTCATCACCCATGATCTGAACCTGGTACAGGGCTTTGCGCACCGGGTAATGGTGATGTACAAAGGGAAAATCGTGGAGGAAGGGCCGGTGGAAAAGATCTTCCGTGATCCTGAAAACCCTTATACCAAAGGGTTGATCGCCTGCCGTCCTGACAGCACCTCCCGTCTCCGGAGGCTGCCAACCATCGATGATTTCATCCATGCAAAGGAATCCGGCGTAAATTCTGCCGTGATCAGTGCTGCGGAACGGGAAGAAAGCCACCGGCTTCTTTATGGCCGAAAACCGGTGGTCGTGGTAAAAGCGCTTTCGAAGGTGTTTTCCTCTGCCGGTGGTCCCTTTTCAAGGAAAGGAAAGGATTTCAAGGCCTTACAGGAAATCTTCGTACAGGTTTACCCCGGGGAAACCCTGGGCATCGTCGGCGAATCGGGTTCCGGTAAAACCACCCTGGCCCGTGTGATGATTCGTCTTATCCCCGAAAGCAGCGGGAATATCTACTACAAGGAGAACGATATCACCCATCTGAACGGCAAGCTGCTCAAACGGTTACGCCGGGAGATCCAGATTGTTTTCCAGGATCCCTATTCTTCGCTGAATCCCCGTCTTACCGTCGGTGCAGCCATTATGGAACCCATGCTGGTCCACGGCTTGTTCAGCGGACCTGCCGAACGGAAAGATAAAGCCATTGAGTTGCTGGAAAGCGTTGGTCTGCATGCCGATCATTTTCATCGTTATCCCCATGAATTTTCGGGTGGACAGCGGCAGCGGATCTGTATCGCCCGGGCCCTGGCTGTACAACCTGAGCTTCTGTTGCTGGACGAAGCCGTATCAGCCCTGGATGTCTCTGTTCAGGCACAGGTGCTGAATCTGTTAAACGATTTAAAACATAAATTCGGGCTGACGTATATTTTCATCTCGCACGATCTTTCCGTTGTCAGATACATGTCCGACCGGGTGATTGTGATGAAAGACGGTTGCATCGTGGAAACCGCTGAAGCGGATACCCTGTATTCTCATCCGCAATCGGATTATACCCGTATGCTGCTGGAAGCATCAGCCTTAAAAAGAAAATAAATGGGAAAGAAAGCGAAAACAAAACTCTCCAGAGACGAGAAAAAGACGCTGATACAGAATATCCTGGGCGTCTATATTGATAATCCGCGTAGCGGGTTGAATTACAACCAGATCTCTGCACGACTGGGTTATCAGGACCGTGCTTCCAAAGACCTGATCCGTCTGTTGATCGAAGAATTATTCCGGAATAAGGACCTGGTGATGTCGAAACGCGGGAAATACCAGATCAATCAAGAGGGAGAGCATTTCATAAAGGCTCAGCGAACAGTGATCACCGGTACGGTCGACATGAAATCGTCGGGGAAAGCCTATGTGATCCCGGAAGATAAATCGGGCGACATCTTTGTCGCGCCCGAAAACACCCATCATGCGCTTAACGGAGACCAGGTCAGCGTTTTGCTGCTGCCGATCCGGAAAGGCCGGAAAAAGGAAGGAACCATCACCGACATCCTGAAACGCAGTAAATCGCAGTTTGTCGGAGTGGTAGAGATCAGCCGGAATTTTGCCTTCCTGATCCCCGACAATCCATCGATGCCGGTGGATATCTTCATCCAGACCTCCGACCTGAACGGCGCCCGTAATGGCGATAAATGCATCGCTCTGCTGACGGAATGGCCCGAGCATTCAAATAATCCTTTCGGACGCATCATCCAGGTGCTGGGGAAACCCGGCGACAACCAGGTTGAGATGCAATCGATCCTGGCGGAGTTCGAGTTTCCCCTGTCCTTTTCTCCCAAAGCGGAGAAAGAGGCGGCGAAGATACAGGGAGAAATCACCCCTAAAGAGATCAGCGCCCGCAAAGATTTCCGCGATGTCTTCACCATCACCATCGACCCCGAAGATGCCAAGGATTTCGATGATGCGCTGTCGCTCCGCAAACTGGAATCCGGTAACTGGGAAGTCGGAGTACACATTGCCGATGTTTCGCATTATGTCAAGCCGGGCATGATTATCGACCAGGAAGCTTACGACCGGGGAACATCCATCTACCTGGTCGACCGGGTAATCCCGATGCTCCCGGAACGGCTGTCGAATGAACTCTGTTCCCTCAAACCTAATGAGGACAGGCTTTGTTTTTCAGCTGTCTTTGAACTGAATGAAAAGGCGGAAGTGCAGAACGAATGGTTCGGAAAAACAGTAATCCATTCCGATCGCAGGTTTAATTACGAAGAAGTTCAAAAGATCATCGAAGAAGGGAAAGGGGAGTATGGAGAAGAGATCAGGGTGCTGAATGAACTGGCCACCCGATTGCGCGAAGAACGGTTCAGGAAAGGATCCATCAACTTTGATTCACAGGAAGTTCGCTTCAAACTCGACGAAAACGGGAAACCGTTGAGCATTTCCCTTCGCGAGATGAAGGATTCCAACAAACTGATAGAAGATTTTATGCTGCTGGCCAATCGAAGGGTGGCCGAAAAGATCGGGAAAAAGCAGGGGAACAAAACGCCGAAGACCTTTGTTTACCGCGTACATGACGTACCTAACTCCGAAAAACTCGATAACTTCGTGCAATTCCTTAAACGACTGGGTTATAAGATGGATCTCACCTCGAAAAAATCGATGGCGCAATCCTTTAATAACTTGTTTGCCAGGATACAGGGCACGGGGACAGAGACCATGATCGAAACCATTGCCATCCGGACCATGGCCAAAGCTTTCTATTCCACCAAAAACATCGGTCATTACGGTTTGGCTTTCCCGTATTACACCCATTTTACTTCTCCCATCCGCAGATATCCGGATCTCATGGTACACCGCCTGCTTTTTGATTACCTGAATGGCGCACCATCCGTCTCAAAAGAAGATTATGAACCCCGTTGTGACTATGCTTCCGAAATGGAACGGAAAGCGGTCGATGCCGAACGGATGTCGGTTAAATACAAACAGGCGGAATTCATGGTCGACAAGGTCGGTCAGGATTTTGATGCCCGCATTTCCGGTGTCAGCAAATGGGGAATATTTGCCGAGATCGTCGGGACCAGATGCGAAGGAATGATCCGGTTGCGCGACATGATAGATGATTACTATTTCCTGGATGAGGAAAACTTCCAGGTCATCGGGCAACGTTCCGGAGAAAAATATAAACTCGGTGATCCCATCAGAATCAGAGTGAAACGAATTGATGTGGCGAAAAAGCAGATGGATTTCGGAATTGTTTACTAATTTCGAAACCCTATTTGCTTAAAGAAGATACCCTGATGGACCTGATATCACCACGTCAACTTGTCAATGCAAACCAGTACCTGCAATTTTTCGGCGGGGAAACTTTGGCCAGGATTCTCTTCAAATGGCTGAAGCTCGACCGTGTTAATCATATCTATTCCTCGTATTACAATGCGCCTTCCGCGGAATTTCTTTCTGCCATTATCCGGCTAATGGGCGTCAAATTTGATGTACCGGAACAAGACCTGAAGAACATCCCTGCTACCGGGCCGTTTATCACGGTATCCAATCATGCTTACGGTGGACTCGACGGGATCCTGATGCTGAACCTTCTCCCAACAGTACGGCCTGATTTCAAGGTCATCGTCAACTTTCTCCTGACTCAGTTACAACCCTTGCAGTCCTATTTTCTGGCTGTCAATCCTTTTGAAACCTATAAAGACGTAAAATCTTCTTTCGGAGGACTGAAAGAAGCTTATTCACATCTCGACGATGGTCATCCGCTGGGCATCTTCCCTTCAGGAGAAGTATCCTCGTTCAAGTTCAATCAGATGGCTGTCACGGACAAGGAATGGCAGTTATCGATCATCAAATTCATCAAGAAAGCGCGTGTACCGGTCGTTCCCATCTATTTCGACGGACACAACAGCACGATGTTCCAATTGCTGGGAATGATCCATCCGGTGCTGAGAACAGCGAAGATCCCTTCGGAAATGTTCAATAAACGCGGGAAAACTATTCATCTGCGTATCGGAACCCCCATTACCCTGAAAGAGCAGGATGCCTTCGAAGACTTCAGGGAATATGGACATTTCCTGAGAATGCGAACCTATTCGATGGGCATCCCTTTCAAACAACCCCGGCATTCCAAACCAAAGTATTTCAGTTCTCCCGAGAAAATCATTGATCCGGTCGCACCCGAATTGATAGAATCCGAGATTGAAAGCATCCGCAACGAACATCTTCTCTTTGAGATACAAAGCAGCTCGGTGTTTTGCGTTCCTTCTGCGAAAATTCCCAATACCCTGCGGGAGATCGGACGTCTGCGCGAGATCACGTACCGCGAAGTGGGAGAGGGAACCGGAAAAAGCCTCGACATCGATAAGTACGACGCTCATTTTGAACAATTGATCTTCTGGGATCATTCGGCCAAAAAAATCGTCGGAGGATACCGGATCGGCAAAGGGAAAAAGATCCTGCAACAACACGGTATCAAGGGATTTTATATCTCCAGTCTGTTCCGGATCGAAGACGGTTTTACTCCCGTGCTGGAGGTATCCATCGAATTGGGAAGATCTTATATCATCAAAGAATACCAGAAGAAAACGCATTCCCTGTTCCTCCTCTGGAAAGGGATCCTTTACCTGTTGTTGAAAAACCCGGAATACAGGTACCTCCTCGGCCCGGTGAGCATCAGCAATGAATTCAGGAATATCTCCAGGTCGCTCACGGCCGAGTTTCTCAAGGCCAATTATATCAATCCGGAATTTGCTGATTTTGTTCATCCTACCAACGATTTCCGGTACACCCTGCCTGCAGCCATCAACCCGAACTTGTTCCTTCACTATGTCGGCAAGGATCTGAGCCGCGTTGAACGTTTTATCCAGGATATTGACCCTGCTTTCCGGCTGCCGGTCCTGCTGAAGAAATACCTGAGCGTCAATGCCGAAGTGATCGGGTTCAATGTCGATCCGAAGTTCAACAATTGCCTGGATGCCCTGATGGTTCTCGACCTGCTGGAAGTACCGTCCGATATCATCGAAGGACTTTCCAAGGAGATCAACGACCAGTCTATCCTTGAAAGATTCAGGAAATAACCGGATTCCGCATCTCTTTTATAAAAAAAAAGAGGCTCTCACGAAAGAAGAGCCTCTTTTCACATTCAACAGGTAAACTATTTTACGAGCGTCAACTCGTTGATCAGGTTGGTTGCGCCTGCGAATTTATCAATGATGAAGAGAACATACCGGATATCAACATTGATGGTCCGCTGCAAATCGGGTTCGAACATGATGTCGCCACTCATGGCTTCCCAGTTTCCGTCAAAGGCTAAGCCAATGAGTTCACCATTTCCGTTGATCACCGGGCTGCCGGAATTGCCTCCCGTGATGTCATTGGTGGTAAGGAAACAGGTGACGAGTTCACCATTCTTCCCATATTGACCATAGTCTTTCATCTTGAATAAGTCTTTCAGCTTCGGAGCCACGATGAATTCATCGTTCGTGGGATCTTCTTTCTGCATTACGCCATTCAGCGTCGTAAAGAAATCATAATGAACAGCATCAGCAGGATAGTAATCCAGCACTTTTCCGTAGGTCATTCGCATCGTGGAGTTGGCATCGGGATAGAACACTTTGTTGGGATCCATCTTGCGGAGACCATCAATAAACAGGCGGTTCCCGGCATTTACTTCGATGGAAGCATTTTTGAAATCCGTCATGTATTTGCTACGGGCGTCTGCCATGCTCTTCGCAGTAACCCATACTATGTCTTTCTGCAGTTTCTTCAGGCCGGGTTTATCAAGGAACTTGTTGCTGTTGGCAGCAGAAGCAAAGATCGATTTATTGAACACATCTTCAGCAAAGGCTGTATAATCGTTCTTATACTGTTTTTCGATCGTGGTGAAGATAGAAGGAAGATCCTGTTTGGCTACACTGGCTGCGTAGAGGCGAAGCAGTTCAGCAAAGGTCTTCTTTTCAATCGCCTGGTCTTTATCTTTAAAATGATCGGTCACAACGCCACGGAGGGCTTTCACGCTTTCCTCGATGCCTGACTTGTTTTTCTTTTCCAGTAAGGAGGCCAGTTCATTGAAAGAGCTTGAATATCCTACGATATCAAGAGCCGAACCGGCATACACGGAAAAGTAGAAGGGAATGGTAGTCTTGGTAAGTTCAGCATAACCGGATTTCAGGCTGGGAAGAACATTGCCGTATTTCTTCTGTAACGTGGGATCTTTGCTGTACCAATTGATGAAGTTCTGTTCGATGACCTGTTTCTTTTCGCCGACTTTGTTCTTCTTCAGCATCTTTTCCTGTCCGATGAAGTTCTTCCAGGTATTGGCTATTCCGGCATAGTTGCTGGCATAATCAATCTTTACTTTCTGATCAACATCCATCCGTTCTTTCATCACTTCGAGTTCTTTACCAAAGAGCTTGATGATGGTGGGATAGAAGGTGCTGACGTTATAATCGATACCATAGGAAGTCAGGTAACGGCTGGTTCTTCCGGGGAATCCCCAGATCATGGCAAAATCATTCTTGTCGTAACCTTTCAGGCTGATCGGCAGATGCTTGGCGGGTTTCAGGGGAATATTATTTTCAGCATAGGTGGCAGGATTTCCGAGTGAATCGGTATAGATCCGGAAGACGGTGAAGTCGCCGGTATGACGAGGCCACATCCAGTTATCGGTGTCGCCGCCGAATTTACCGATGGATGAAGGAGGGGCGCCAACGAGACGGACATCCTTATACGTGATGTACACGAAAAGATAATATTCATTTCCACCGTAGAATTCCTTAACACTGACTTCGTATTTATCATTTTCCGAAGCTTCTTTTTTCAGACGGGTACTGATTTCGCGAACTTTAGCCGCGCGATTCGTTTCGCTCATGGTATCGGAAAGGAAGGGGAGAATGGAATCGGTCACGTTGGCCATCCTGACCAGGAAGCTGGCGCACATGTTTTCGTTCGAAAGTTCTTCTTTCTTTGATTTGGCCCAGAATCCGTCCATCAGATAATCATGTTCCGGAGTGCTGTGATCCTGTACGGAACCATAACCGCAATGATGATTGGTGAAGAGGAGGCCTTCGGAAGAGACAACTTCTGCCGTGCAGAAAAACCCGCCGGAAGCTCCATTGCTGGATAGACCTACAATAGCATCTTTCAGGCTGGAATGATTGATATCATAAAGTTCCTGGGGAGTAAGATGCAATCCCATTTTTTGCATGTCAACATAATTCAGCCGTTCGACCAGGAAAGGAAGCCACATTCCCTCATCGGGAGGATTTCCTGCAAAAGCTTTTCCCGGTCCCGGGAGTAAAAAAATGGCAGAGAACAAGGCCATTATTACCGGTTTTATCAGGGTACCGGACAAACCCCTTTTGTTTGTACGTATCATAAAATATTTGTTAAGTGGATGATTACTATTCTACTGCAAAAGTACAGGAAATTTGGGTTTCCGGTCACATTTTCGAGCAAATCAAGGATTTCCCCGATGAACGAATAAAACATCGGGGCAAGAAGAATAAATCAGCCTGAAAACGTACCCTTCGGCTATTTGATAAGAGGTTCCGGCTCCTTTTCCGTAATGACCTTCACCCCACGCAGCCGGATCGAGAACCATATCATCAGGATTCCGAGCAAACAGGCAACAAGTCCGAGGATGATCGCCAGGACACTGGCAACAGTGATCGGGACAAACAGAAGAACGATCCCGAGCGCTAATGTCAGCAAAGCAGTGAAGAGAAAAATGTTTTTTTGGGAGAAACCGCTCTTGGTGATGTTGATGAGCATAACAAGCTGCACAATCCCGATGATCAGGGCCCAGATCCCCACAAGTCTCAGGAAAAGATTCAGCGATCCGGAGGGTTCCAGCAAAATAATAAGGCCGATGGCGATGGTGATGACCGCTTCAAGAATGATCATCAGCGCTCCCCGGTCCCTGCGTATATTCCTGATAGCCAGTCCTACGAGCAACACCCCGCAAAGCAGGATGAAAGCTCCAAACCACATGACAATGGTTTTCAGTACCGCTTCGGGAAATGCCACGAGCAATAACCCGAAAAGGATCGAGATGACTCCATTGGCCGCCAGGATCCACCAGTTTTTGTACATTTTTGTTTCCATAGGTTGTTTTTATAATTCCCGTCTGCCAATGACTATCTTCCCGGCAGACTGATGTTTGACCCACTGTAGAAAGCCCAAACAGAATTCGCAATGACAAAGAGCCCGATGATAATGAATAAAATCCCTACAATCCGGTTCATCCAGATTTTAACGACAGGGTTATTGGCGCCTTTGATCTTGTTAGCCAGAACAACTTTCAGGATATCTGTCCCGACTATCATCAGCAGTGTTCCGGCAAAGAACAATACAACTTTCTGGGAATCACCTCCATAACTGGCATTGATCGCTACTACTGAAGTAAGCCAGAAGATCCAGAGCGAAGGGTTGGCAATATTGAGGAGGTATCCTTTTACAAAATAAGGAATAAGCCCCGGATGTTTTACTTTGATCTCACTGACGGCTTCAACCTGCTCGGTCTGCGGAACCTTCCGGATAAGGGAAAATAATCCAAAAAGGGCCAGGATCGTTCCTCCGATACAACCCAGGAGTAAATGATTCTTCGGATTGGTGATCAACTGGGAAGCTCCGAAATAAGAACCCACCACCAGCGTGAGGTCACTGCAAAAAATGCCGAGCGACAGGGCAATCCCTGTCTTGACTCCATGTTTGATGCTGGTTTGCATCAGGGCAAACAAAGCCGGGCCTATTATAATGGCCATCGTCAAACCAAGAAACATTCCTTCAAACAATGGATGAAGCATAATCGTTATCTGTTAGTAACCTTCCGTGTAAAAAACCGTGTTATTATCCAACTGCAAAGTTGAAAAATAATCCTTAATCTCTGTTCTGAATGTCTTTTCTGCCTCCCCTGAAAAGATTTTAAAAGCTTCCTTGTGGGATGAATACTGCTGGTATCTCTCTCCCGATAAGGTTACAAAGCTGTATAATTCCGCTCGTAAATATTCAAAATACTTTCTGTGATGAATCCATATCCGGTCTTGTTTAAAAATTTGAAGAATCCCGAACAGAAGCGCCCCAGTGAAGGATAAAACCGTAGCGATGACAGAAGCACTGCTTTTCTCCAGCGGAATATTAAGAACAGTAGGGATGGCAATGGCCACTAACAAAATGGTAACCCTGAAGAATTCAAACACAATTTTGTTTTTAATGGCAAGTTTGTCCAGTGAAAAAAGGGCATCCATGAACCTTTTCTGAATGTATTCCTTTTCATTGTCGCTCAGATCTGAAGAAGCTAAGAGAGCGGTAATGACCTGGCATTCATTTCTCTTGTTTGAGTTGAAAAGAAAATAGCGAAAACCCTTTCCGGGGGTTGCTTTACTGTCAGGTAATTTTTCGTGATATCTTTTCATCGTTTGTTTTGATATAATAGTTTCCGATAAACCAGGATTTCCTGGAAAATTTCCATCCTTCACGTTCCAGAATGGCAGGAGAAAGCGATTTGTTTACAATCAGGGTCTCAAAATAACCGGCATGATATTGTTTTCCCAGATCATAAAACTCATCCAATGCACAATTCAAACTATCGAGTGTAGTTTGGCCTGACGATTGTAAATATATCAACTTCATCTTATTGGCAATCGCGTAATAGCTGCAGAACAATTCAGCCCTATCACCCTTGTGGATTTTATGAAACAGAAAACCAAAAGAAAGAATGAAAGGGATAGGCTTGAATTTCGCCCGTTTCCGAAATTGAAGGGAAACGGGAATTCCTCTTTCAACAATGATCTTAATATGTCTATCTTTTGATGTGTTCATTATCAATCTTGATATTCTTTTCGAAAGTACAAATAAAACAGATATTTTTGTCCAAAACGATGACATTGAACTTACTTCGAAACCTTATGACAACGCTGCTCATTATGTTGGTCCTGGTAGTGCTTACCGCA
>DAONET010000003.1:0-129532 GCA_035403225.1 Bacteroidales bacterium
CGGGCACAACAAAGCCAGACAAGTAAGGAGTAGGACGATTTTTTTCATAAAATTTAGTGGTTTGGTTTGGTAGACTGTTTTGTCTTCACAAAAATAAAAAATCCCGGTATTCATCCTACCAAAAGAGTATTCAATTATGCAGATTTTTATATTTTTGTAGCAAACAACAATCAGGCTATGTATTATACAGGAGAAGAAATCATCGGAATTGCCGTGCGCATCGAAGAAAACGGCAATGCATTTTACCAGGCAGCCGCCGACATCATCAAAACAGATTCGGATACCAGAAAGCTCTTTCTGGACTTGGCCGAAAAAGAGATTTCGCACATCGGCATTTTCCAGAAGATGGCCGAAAAGTTTCAGCCTGAAGATTTTGAATTCAACATCGAAGAAGCTTCCGATTACATTAATTACCTGGCTGATCAGCATATCTTCGGAAAACCCGACTCGGGAAAAACGCTTGCCAAAACCATCAAGACTCCCCGCGAGGCATTGGAGATCGCTTTTAAATTTGAGAACGACAGTGTAACGTTCTACACAGAGTTGGAAAAGAAAGCGAAACACGATTCAAAGAAGCTGGTCCGGCAGATCATTGAAGAAGAGATGGAACATGCCGAAGAGATTAAGAGGTTTTTATAGCCGTTGAATTCTCTGTCGCACTTGCATACACCTTTTCTATGATTTTCCCTACTTTTGGGAACTCAAATACTCTTACTCATGAATGCAATGCCCCTGGTGATCGCTGCCTTGGCGATCTTTGCGCTGGCTTACCGGTTTTATTTCGGATTCATCTCAGCTAAAGTCCTCACGTTTAATGATTCCCGGATCACCCCTTCCCACCGGTTATACGACGGACAAAATTATTATCCCATATCCAAATGGGTTCTCTTCGGGCACCACTTCGCTGCTATTGCAGGAGCCGGACCGCTGGTAGGTCCTGTCCTTGCCTGCCAGTTCGGCTATTTCCCGGGATTCCTGTGGATGGTCATCGGGGCGGTAATGGCCGGTGCGGTTCATGATCTGATCATCCTCACCGCTTCCGTCGAACACGATGGACGTTCTCTGGTCGATATTGTGAAAGAAGAAATTAAAAAAGTTACCTCCACCGTTACTGCCTCCATCGCCACCTTCATCATCATTATCATCGCGCTGGCCGGATTGGGACTGGTGGTCGTCAACTCATTGTCCGAGAGCTCCTGGGGCACCTTCACCATTGCTTCCACCATCCCCATTGCCATGTTAATGGGTGTGTGGATGTTTGTCTTCAGAAAAGGAAAAACGGTGGAAGCCACCGTGATCGGGGTAATCCTGCTCTCTGCTGCCGTGATCTTCGGTAAATATGTTCCCGAATCATCCATCTCTTCCTGGTTCTCTTTTGATAAATCTACCCTGACTATCCTGTTGGCCGCCTACGGCTTCCTGGCTTCCGTCCTGCCCGTATGGCTGCTCCTTTCACCCCGGGATTACCTGAGTTCCATCATGAAACTGACGGTGGTAGGTATGTTGGCCCTTGGGATTATCTTTGTGGCCCCCGATCTCCGGATGCCTGCTTTCACCGAATTCATCCACGGAGGCGGACCCATCATCCAGGGACCCTTGTTCCCCTATTTATTCATCACCATCGCCTGTGGAGCTATCTCGGGCTTCCATGCCCTGGTGAGCGCAGGCACCACCCCGAAAATGATCATGAAAGAGAGCCATATCAAACCCATTGCCGTTGGAGCCATGCTGGCGGAAGGAATGGTCAGTGTCCTGGCTATGATCGCTGCTGCCAGCCTCTTTCCCCTTGATTATTTCCAGATCAATGTCTCTCCCGAAAAATTCCAACAAATCCTGCCGCAACTACAAGCCATGGGATTCACCCAATCGGATCTTCCCCGCTTGCAAGCAGCTGTCGGCGAGAACGTGATCGGCAGAACCGGCGGCGCCGTCTCACTGGCGGTCGGGATGGCCGAGATCTTCTCGAGAATCCCGGGGTTTGAAAGCCTGATGTCATACTGGTACCATTTTGCCATCATGTTCGAGGCGCTGTTCATCCTGACCACCATCGATGCCGGCACCCGTATCGGACGTTTCCTCCTGCAGGAATTACTGGGAAAAGTATATAAACCTTTCGGACGAACTTCCTGGCTCCCGGGAAATCTGCTGGCCAGCGGAGTCGTCGTGTTCTTCTGGGGTTTCTTCATTTACACGGGTACTGTATCCACTATCTGGCCCATGTTCGGCGCTGCTAATCAACTGTTGGCCACCATTGCCCTGGCTGTCGGCACCACCTACATCATCAACCGGGGAAAGATCAAATATGCCTGGATCACGATCCTGCCAATGATCTTTGTCGGGATCACGACCATCACCGCCGGCATCATGAACATCACCGGGATCTACTTCCCACAACTTCATCAACCCGACCAGGTGGTCATGGGGATTATCAATATGACCCTGACTGTCATCATCCTGGTATGTGTGCTGGTGATCTTGCGCGATTCGATCCCCATCTGGATTAAAGCCTGGCGCAATCGTTCTGCCCCGGTTGTGAACATGTCGCAAAACAAATAACTGTTAAGTCGTAAAATAGCCGTACCTTTGCAAACTTTTTCAAAAGGTTAGGGCTCTTTATATGACTGAAATCAGAAACATTGCGATTATCGCCCATGTCGACCACGGTAAAACTACCCTGGTCGACCGCATTCTCCAACAGGTAAAACTCTTTCGTGACAATCAGGAAGTCAGGGATTTAATCCTCGACAGCAATGAATTGGAACGGGAGAGAGGGATCACCATCCTGTCAAAAAACGTCTCCGTACGGTACAAAGGAGTGAAGATCAATATTATCGACACTCCCGGTCACAGCGATTTCGGCGGAGAGGTAGAACGTGTCCTCAATATGGCTGACGGGGTGATATTGCTGGTGGATGCTTTTGAAGGTCCTATGCCGCAAACACGTTTTGTGCTTGAAAAAGCCTTGCAGTTGAACCTCCTTCCGATTGTGGTCGTCAACAAGGTTGACAAACCCAACTGCGATCCTGAAGGAACGCAGGAGGCAGTATTTGACCTGATGTACAGCCTCGGAGCCAGCGAAGCCCAGTTGAATTTTCCCACCGTATTCGGATCTTCCAAGCAGGGATGGATGGCAGCCGATTGGCACACACCCACTACGGATGTGAGCTACCTCCTTGACATGATCGTGAAATACATCCCCGCTCCCAAAGCGTTGGAAGGAGGACTTCAGATGATGATCACCTCCCTCGATTATTCCTCTTACATCGGTCGTATCGCCGTTGGTCGTATCCACCGGGGCTCCATCCAGGCAGGAATGAATGTCTCGCTGGTGAAACGCGACGGCGAGATCCTGAAATCAAAGATCAAAGAACTTTACGTCTTCGAAGGTCTTGGCAAGGAACGCATCAAACATCCCGTTTCTGCCGGTGAGATCATTGCCGTGATGGGACCCGAGAACTTCGACATCGGAGATACCATTGCCGATTTTGAAAACCCGGAGATGATGACACCCATCACCGTCGACGAGCCGACCATCAGCATGCTCTTTACCATCAACACTTCTCCTTTCTTCGGAAAAGACGGGAAGTTCGTCACCTCCCGCCATCTTCGCGACCGTCTTTTCCTGGAGACCGAAAAGAACCTGGCCCTCCGGGTGAAAGAAACCGGTTCCCCCGATACTTACCTCGTCTTTGGCCGCGGAATCCTCCATCTTTCCATTCTCATTGAAACGATGCGCCGGGAAGGATATGAGCTTCAGGTTGGACAGCCCAAGGTTGTAATCAAGGAGATCGATGGCGTTCGCTGCGAACCTATCGAAGCCCTCACCGTCAATGCTCCGAAAGAAACCTCCGGAAAGATTATCGAACTGGTCACTTCCCGTCGGGGTGAGATCACCAGCATCGATACACGTGGCGACCGTATCCAGATGGAGTTTTCCATCCCTTCCAGAGGGCTCATGGGGTTGAGAAACCTCGCTCTCACTGCCACCGAAGGTGAGGCCGTACTGGCTCACCGCCTGAAAGGATTTGAACCCTGGCGCGGGGAGATTGACCTTCACCGGAACGGAGCCCTGATCTCTATGGAAACGGGCCAGGCCATCGCCTACTCATTAGATAAACTTCAGGATCGCGGCATCTTCTTTATCGAACCAAATGACCCTGTTTATACGGGACAGATCATCGGGGAAAGCACCCGCCAGGAGGATATCGTAGTCAACGTCGGCAAAACCAAAAAACTATCCAATATGCGGGCATCGGGGTCCGACGAAAAAATGAATATCTCTCCCGCTAAAAAAATGTCCCTGGAAGAATCGATGGAATATATCGGAGAAGATGAATACCTGGAAGTGACTCCTCATGCCCTGAGGTTACGGAAGATCATCCTCGACGAAATCGAACGTAAAAGATCCCGGAAAGACCATTGACCTCTCATGGCTCTTTGGTAAGGGCCAACTCCCCTTCCCATCTGGCCACTACTGCCGATGCCAGACAATTACCGATGACGTTCACCGCAGTGCGCGCCATATCCATGAGTTCATCAATTCCTAAAATGATGAATACCGGTAACACCGGTAACCCGAAATCCGTCACCATGGCCATCAGGATCACCAGCGAGGCTCTCGGGACTCCCGCGACACCCTTACTGGTGAGCATCAAGGTGAACATCATCAGAAGCTGTTGTTCCAGCGGCAGATGAATCCCGGCGACCTGGGCCACAAAAATCGAAGCCAGGGATAGATACAGCGTGGTGCCGTCAAGATTGAACGAATAACCGGTCGGCAATACGAAGGAAACGATCTTTCGCGGTACCCCGAATTCCTCCATCTTCTCCATGGCAATAGGCAACGCCGATTCAGAACTGGTGGTGGCAAAAGCCAGGGTGGCCGGCTCTGATACCGCCCTGAAAAACTTCTTTACCGGAATCCGGAACAAAAGCATGATCGGCACCAGGACAAAACCGATGAACACCACCAACGCGGCATAAAGTGTTGCAAGCATTTTAAAGAGGTTTACCAGGATTGGAAGCCCCATATGGCCCACACTGTAGGCAATGGCCGCAAACACCGCCACAGGGGCAAAAAACATGATAATTTTGGTAAACTTGAACATTACCTCCGACAAGGACTCGGCAAAACGTACCATCGGGTTGCGGTATTTTTCTTTTACGAGAGCCACCGCCACCCCAAAAAGGATGCTGAATACCACGATCTGGAGTACATTGCCCTGGAAGATGGATTTGGCAATGTTTTCCGGGAAAATATTCAACACGATCTCCTGCCATGTCTGTTTCTGTGCCGCCGTTACCGGAGCAACGGATCCATCTGCCGGGAGCTGAACGCCGATTCCCGCTCCGCTGATGTTGATGGCTGCCAGCCCTATGAAAAGTGCTATGGTTGAAACGATCTCAAAATACAGGATCGACTTCCACCCCATCCGCCCTACCTGTTTCAGGTCAGGATGTCCCGCAATACCTACCACCAGCGTCCCGAAGAGCAACGGAGCAATAACGGTTTTGATCAGGCTCAGGAAAATTTTACTGAGGATGTTCAGGTTCACGGCAAAAGCCGGGAAATCATATCCCACTTCCGCCCCGGCCACCATGCTGAACAGAATGTAGGCAGTAAGAGAACCGCGCATGATGGTATAAAAGGCCAACGTCCCAATAGTAAGCCAACGAAAACAAAGCAATAAAACTCCGGGAATGGCAAGATGGAAAACCATCTCAAGACAATACAACACCGCCGTCAGACTGAACGCGATCAGGAAGGCAACGAAAGCAGGCCTTTTGAGTTTCTTCATTCAGGCGGGATTGATGCGGACAAATGTAAACATTTACTGGAAGAAAATCACGGGGAAGGTCAATCCGCTAACCACATCCGTTATTTCCATAGTATCAAGACGATACATTTTTCTGACTTTTCCGTTCCACTTCAGAACAATGCTGGCAGAGACCGGGCAGGAATAAAAACATATGAGCTGCATACTGGTTTTTTCCCCTTAATCCGGTTAAGGAGGAAAAAGTAATGCAGCATTTGTTAAAAAGAAGGATTAAAAAATGAGAGGTATGATTTATCAGAATTCATAATGATACCCCACCGAGATGGCAATTGGCAAAATCGGACTTACTTTCACAATACCCGGATCATTTTTCATTTTATTCACCTGGTCAAAAAACTCTCCGGAACGGATGGGAACATTCAGGTCCACATTCAGTCCGCTTTGTCTCAATACTCCGAAACGAGCTTCCATACCTAACCCCGGAGTGACCCCGAAGAAGACCTTATCATACGATGAATCTCCTGAAACCTTGGTGAAGCCGTTCACTCCATACATCAACTTCAGGTATGGCCGTACTACGCGCCTGCCATCAGCGGGAAACAGACGTGCCAGCACTCCTATATTCCAGCCGAAATCAACCATTTCCCATCCGCCTGCCAGAAAAACTCCCAGGCGACTGATAGGATACAACGTCGCCTTTATCCCGGCCACTCCTCCGTAATCAAGTCCAATCCCGAGACCGATATCTCCCAAACGGCTATCTCGATGTTCCACGAGTGGCGACGATCTCTTCGACTGGATAACCCAATTCGTATCCTGGCCGAGAGCCGTCAGAGTAAAAAGGGTGAAAAAGAAAGCAATGAAAAAAGTGTGTCGCATAATACCTCCGGTCTGCCCGACAATGGTTGAACAGAGAGTGGCAAATGTGCTATTAATATTCGTCGGGCATCGTTTTCAATTGTTCATAGGTAAACACGGGTCCGTCTTTACAAACATAGGTGCTGCCGATATTGCAACGTCCGCATTTACCTAACCCGCATTGCATCCTCATTTCGAGGGTGGTAATGACATTCTTGGGATCAAATCCCAGGCGATCGAGCGACTGAAGGGTATATTTGATCATGATCGGCGGACCGCAGGTAATGACCTTCGTATTTTCAATCGTCGGTTTTACTACTTCTTCCAGGATCTTGGGTACCACCCCCACATTGTTGTGCCATGTATCTTCGGCCCGGTCGATGGTCAGGATGACCTTCAGACTCGGGTTATTCTGCCATTCTTTCGTCTCCTCTTTATAGCAAAGATCATCAGAGGAACGGGCGCCGTAAAGGATCGTAAAATCCTTGTAATCAGCCCTGTTATCAATACAATACTGGATCAATGACCGCAAGGGTGCCAATCCGATTCCCCCTCCGACAAACAAGAGGTTTTTTCCTTTGAGTTCCTCCAGCGGGAAATTATTCCCGAACGGGCCACGGATACCTACTTCATCGCCTTCATCCAGCCGGGAGTGAATGTCGGATGTCACCGCACCTGCACGTTTGATCGAACAGTCGAAGGTGCCTTTCCGGGTTACGGAAGAAGAGATGCAGAAGGTGCATTCTCCATAACCCAGGAGGGAAAACTCGACAAACTGGCCGGGCAGCCATTGAAATTTCGACATCAGGTTTTCGTCTTTGAACTTCAGCCGATAGGTTCGGATATCCGCGGTTTCCTGGATGATCTTCTCGATCGTACACAGCGACGGGACTAATAGTTGTTCCATATTTCAGAGGTAAGGACCACTTTTCTGCTTCTTTTTCTTTTCAGGAAGAAGGGCAGGATCAGGGTCATTATTTTGCTACTTGTTTAACCACTTCAAAAATGCTGATATTAACCGGGCAGGAGATGGCGCATCTTCCGCAGCCCACACACAGGTTCACGCCGAAGCGTTCTTTGTAATACACGAATTTGTGCATGGCGCGTTGCCGCCAGCGACGGTATTTCACCGGGCGCGGGTTGTGCCCGCCGGCCATCAGTGTAAAATATCCATTATTGCACGAGTCATAGCTTTTATACCGGACTCCTTCGTCCTTGATCCGTTCATCGGAGATTTTGAAGCAATGACAGGTGGGACAGATGAAAGCGCAGGTATTGCAACCGATGCAGTTGGCTGATACTTTATCGAATTCATCCGATTCGTACCGGTCCTTCATCTTTCCGTTGATCTCTTCGTAATTCATCTTCAGCCTGAAAGAGTCTTCGAAGGACTTGTATTGTTTTTTCATCGCCTCTTCTGCTCCGCCATCAGCGGCTGCCAGGTTTCCAGCGTGTTCTTTCAGAAATCCTTCGCCTTTTTCGGTCCGGGCCTGGACATAAATGGTCCCATTGTCGCCGTTTACGATTAAAACATCGAAAGCATCGCTTTTCTCGACATCATAATCCAGGGAGGTACAGAAACACTGTTCACCGGCTTTATCGCAGCGTGTGGACACGATAATGGTGTTATTTCGCCTGGTTTCGTAATCGGTATCGATGAAATCCCATTTGTACACGTGATCCAGCACCTGGAGTCCCCGGGCATCGCAATGTTTTACTCCGAGGATTACTCTTTTTTCAGCCAGCGGGTCAGCGGTGGTTTCACTCACTTCCGTGCCGCTGCTGTCTGCCTTGTATTTCAGGATTTTGGCTGATTTCGGGAAGAAAAGCGGTTTAATGCTCATGGTGGTCCCGATGGGAGAATCGGGATTGCACGCTGCCAAACCAGCGACCTTCTGATAATCATACTTTCCGAATTTCTCCACCGGGGCATAGGTGGAACAGGCCCCGATAATAGCTTCATAAAACTTCTGAAGCCCTGCCTTATCTGTCTTATACGTTGAAAAGCTCATATTCGTTCTCCGGGTTACATGATAAAATCGTCGGGATCTGACAGGCTGTATTTATAGAAGGCGCCCCGTTCTTCCGGAACCAGTCCGGAAAGATGTCCCTGAAAGTTCTGATAGATGACCATTTCGTTTTGCTTGTGCAGCAGGTGCAACGGCAGGTGGCTCGGACAAGCCTTTTCGCAGTTTCTGCAATCGACACAGCGTCCGGCCAGGTGCAGCGACCAGGTCATCAGCGCATGGAAAGCGCTGGACTCGGTGTTGGAACCGTTGTACAACGCCGATGAATCCTGATCAATACAACATTTGGCGCAGTAACAGAGCGGACAGGAATGACGGCAGGCATTACAGCGAATGCAGCTTGAGAAAACATCTTCGAAGTAAGCCGCCCGTTCGGTAAGCCCTTTGGCTGCGATCTCAAGAATATCGGCGTTTACCACATACTCTCTTTTGCCGGAAGGTGTCCCCAGCAGTTCGTCGTAAACCACGGCATCCGGCATCACACATTCCAGACAGTTTTGGGCTTTCCGGCCATCCTCTCCTAAAACTCCTTCGCACGCGATCCCGATAATGTAAAGGTTATCACGTTTAACCTGCGATTCGGTAAGGAGCAGATTGAGTGCCCGGCTGTCACAGCCTTTCACGACAATCCCGACCCGTTTGTTGCGGGTTTGTTCGAACTTCAGGTAGTTCACCAGGTTAAAGACCGAACGATCGTTGAAGACCAGTTTATCCACTTCGCCGGCATCGGTGATGATCACGGGAACCTGGTTTTCATCGTACCCGGTACTCCGGTATCCGACGAAAACATCAATCTTCCCTTCGGAAAACAGCCTCGCAGCGATATCCTGTATTTGCTTTGTGTAGTCCATTATCTGTTGAAGTTTTCTTTTTTATTCAAATGAAGGGGACCGAGTTTCCGGATATCCTGCGTCACTTTTTCTACCACTTTGGCGAATTTGGGACCTTCGGCGGCAGAAACCCAGGAAAACTGGATGCGATCTTCGTGATATCCGACAAAATTCAATAACTTCTTGGTTACCAGAAATCTCCTGCGAGCAAAATAATTGCCTGTGATGTAATGACAATCACCCGGATGACAACCCGAAACCAATACTCCGTCGGCCGATGTCTGTAACGATTTGATCAGGAACCACGGATCAACCCTGGAAGAACAGGGGACACGGATGATCCGGATGTTGGGAGGATACTGAATGCGGGATGTCCCGGTAAGGTCGGAACCGGCATAAGAACACCAGTTGCAGAGGATACCGATGATGACCGGCTGCCAGTCGGCAGGAGCCTCCAGCTGAGGCTTTTCGATGCTGACGATCTTATTTTTTACTTCTGAATCCATTAGATTGAAACTATCTCATTAATGATCTGTGAATCTGTGAACCCGGCAAGTGAAATGGCCATGCTGCGACAAACGGCAGCGCAGGAGCCGCAACCCTGGCAGACTCCTTCGTTGATCTTTGCCACGATACGCATCTCTTTCGATCCGCGGGCCACCGGAATCTCTTCGGCGGTAATAGCCTGATACGGACAAACTTTGATACAATTCTGGCATCCGGAACAATTATCAGTGTTGACGGTCGAGATCATCGGGTCTTTCTGCATCGTATCTCCCGAGAACAATCCGCAAACCTTAGCTGCACAAGCAGATGCCTGAGAGACTGTATCGGGGATATCTTTGGGGGCCTGGGTACAACCGGCCAGGAAAATACCGGCTTTGGCTGTTTCGACCGGTCTCAGCTTGGGATGGGCTTCCGACATGTAACCATATTTGTCGTAAGATACCCCCAGCAACCGTGCCAGGTCGGGATTATCCTTGTTGGGGATGATAGCCGTGGCCAGTACGACGAGGTCAGCTTCCACTTCAACTACCTGGCCGAGTTGTCCGTCTTCCCCGCGAACGATCAGTTTATCATCTTTCCGGTATATCTTTGAAACACGCCCGCGCAGATAAGTGGCGCCGGTCTCAACCTGAGCCCGCTTGACGAACTCTTCGTATCCTTTTCCGGCAGCACGGATATCCATGTAAAAGATGTAGGCATGGGAATCGTGTACTTTGTGGTGAAGCAGGATGGCATGCTTGGCTGTATACATGCAGCAGATCTTCGAACAATACTCAATGCCTTTGGCTTCATCGCGCGAACCGATACATTTGATGAACACAACCGTTTTCGGCACTTTGCCATCGGAAGGTCTGACGGGAACCCCGCCGGTCGGACCGTTGGCCGAAACCATCCGTTCGAATTCAAGCGAAGTGATGATGTCTTTGAAACGGCCTACGCCATATTCTTCATATGGTTTGGGATCCCAGAGATCATACCCGGTAGCGACCACCACTGCGCCGATCTCCCGTTCAATGATCTCATCCTTCATGGTATAATCGATAGCTCCTTTTTCGCATACCTTTGCGCAAATCCCGCATTTCCCTTTCAACAGCATGTTGCAGTGGTTTGCATCAATGACCGGTTTGTTGGGGACAGCCTGGGGGAACGGAGTATAGATGGCTTTCCGTTTATCAATTCCCATGTTGTATTCATTGGGAACCTTTACCGGGCATTTTTGCTGGCAGGCGCCGCAACCGGTACAGGTCGAGAAATTGACGTAGGATGCTTTCTTTTTGATCTTGACTTTGTAATTCCCCACGAATCCGTCGAGTTCCATCACTTCCGAATAAGGGATCAGCTCAATGTACGGATGTGAGGCCACATCGACCATTTTCGGGGTCAGGATGCATTGAGAGCAGTCGAGTGTCGGGAAAGTCTCATCCAGCTGAGCCATACGGCCGCCGATGGACGGGCTTTTCTCAACCAGAACGACCGGGATTTTTGCATCGGCGATATCAAGGGCTGCCTGTATCCCGGCGATGCCTCCGCCAATGACAAGGGCGCGTTTGGTAACGGGGACCGAGATGGCATGCAACTGTTCGTTGGCAATGGATTTTGCAACCGCCATGCGGATCAGGTCGGCCGCTTTTTCCGTGGCCGACTTTTTATCTTTTTGATGGACCCAGGAAGAATGTTCGCGGATATTGGCTATCTCCAGCAGGTAAGGGTTCAATCCTGCTTCGGCGACCGCTCTTCGGAAGGTTTTCTCATGCATACGGGGCGAGCAGGCTGCCACCACGACCGAGGTTAGCCGGTTCTGTACAATGGCATCCTTGATGATCTGCTGGCCCGGATCCGAGCACATGTATTTGTAATGGACCGCGAATTTTACATCCTTGATCTTCTTCGACTCTTCAACAACTGCGGGAACGTCGACGAAATCGGCGATGTTAGCACCGCAAAAACAGACGAAAACACCAACTCTTGCCATTAGTTATCCTCGCTTTCTGCTTCGACAGCTTTTTTAGGTTTAGTAACTTTTTCAGCGGGTTCCTCCGTTTCTCCGATACGCGCAAGCGCCGGTTCAATCGGGACGATATGTTTGCCCGGCAGGAGGTCAGATACCGGGTAACCGAAGGCAAGTGCCATCAGTTGTGTGAAGTAAAACACAGGGATGTTGTATTTCACTCCCTGGAGTTTTTCAATGTCGGGTTGACGCATGTCGAGGTTCGACTGGCATAAAGGGCAGGCAACCACCATCGCGTGTGCACCTGCTTCTTTGGCCATTTCCAGAATTTTCCCGCTCAGATTAAGTACCACTTCCGGGGTTGATATGGCAAAAGAGGCTCCGCAACATTCAGTTTTATAATCAAAGTCAACGGCGGTAGCCCCCAGCGCTTCCACCAGCCGGTCCATGGACATGGGGTATTCGGGCGAATCGAACTGTGTGACCGCTTTGGGGCGGGTAAGCAGGCATCCGTAATAACAGGCCACTTTCAGTCCGGTGAGGGGATATTTTACCAGCGATTTGATCTTTTCCAGTCCTACCTCTTCATAGCAAAACTGCAGCATGGATTTCACCTCGACAGTGCCCTTAAAAGTGCCTTCTTCAACGATCGAGCTTAATTTTTGGGCCAGTTCAGGATGCGCTTCCAGTTCGTATTTGGCGGTTTTCATCCTTGAGTAACAGGAAGCGCAGGGAATCCCCATGGTTTTGTTGTCCATCTTTTCGGCCAGGATAAGATTCCGCATCGGGAGGGCCATGGCGAGGTTATCCGTCATAGCATGGGCTGAAGTAGCGCCGCAACAATTCCAGTCGGGGATCTCTTCCAGTTCCACTTCCAGGGTCTTCATCACCTTTCTCAGGGTATGATCGAACTCTTCGCTGGTACCATGGGCGGAACACCCAGGAAAATAAGTCAGTTTTTTCATGAAAAAGCAGGTTTATTTACTTTTCTCGAGTTTTTCAGCAATATCGTACATCTTCTTGATAGCTTTTGCGCTCTTGACGCCAGGTCCGGGGAAGAGTTTAATCTTTCCCTTTAACAAAGCTTTGGGGGCCAGCTGCATATTCTGGAAGAGATTCCGGGTGCGGATATTGAATTCTGCCATCAGGCGAAGTTCATAGTTGCGGCCGTACAACCGCACCATGTTGTTGAAGATTTCGTGGAAATGGCGGATATCTTTCACGCGTTTTGATCCCGGTTTTACGTGCTCTTCGATGGCCATGTGCCGCAATGTCTCCATGACCTTCGGGATATCGATCTCACGCGGGCAACGGCCTGCGCAAGCAGAGCAGGTCAGGCAGTACCAGCTTGAGTTGGCTGCAAGGATAGCCTCTTTCCGGCCGATCTTGATCAACTGCATGATCTCCCGCGGGGGGAAATCCATGTAACCGGCAACAGGGCAGGTCCCGACACATTTTCCGCATTGGTAGCAGTTAAGGACATTTTGCCCACTCCTTTTGTTGACCACTTCAAGCAGGGGATTTTTTTGGTCTTGTCCGAGTGTTATCATATCGTATGAGAAACTTGATAAAGTTTTGCTGTGAAATATTTAACAACACAAATTTAAAAAAAGTTTTGGTAGTAAACAGCAAAAAAACGGAATAAATATTGATTTGCTGTTGTTTAAATTTGGTTAGTCGATTACTTGAATCCGCAGGATAAAAAAAACCGCTTCATTCGAAGCGGTTTTTTTAGGTTATTCACGTAATTATTGCAGCGTAAACCGTATAGGTAGGTTGAACTGTACACGAACGGGGACGCCACGTTGTTTACCGGGGACCCATTTCGGCATACCCCGTACAACCCTGACGGCTTCTTCGTCGCATCCTCCACCGATACCACGGAGTACGCGTACATCGGTGATAGATCCGTCGACTTCAACCACGAACGTGACGAACACTCTTCCCTGGATACCAAGTTCCTTGGCTTCTTCCGGATACCTGATATTTTCTTTCAGGTATTTCATACGGCCTTCTTCGCCCCCGGGATAACCAGGTTGTTCTTCAACCACGGTGAAAATTTCGGCTTCGACTTTCTGTTCAATTACTTGTGGTTTTTCATCCTTTATCTCGATTTCGACATCTTCGGTAGGAACTTCCGTATTTCCTTTAGCGGAAAGGTCATCCTGCGTCATGAGGCCGGTTTCGATATTGGTATCTTCAACCACAACAGGTGCTGTAAATTTCACTTTTTCCACGATTGCATCGGGTGGTGGAGGAGGGGGAGGAGGAGGAGGTAATTCTTCCTTCATCACCTTCATCATTTCCACCGATACAGTTTTTTCCTTCTCCCTGATCAGACGTGTTTTATTAATATAGGCGCTGATCAGAGGGTAGGCAACAACACCAGCTAGAATGAGTAGCCCGATGATCATGGAGATTGTAACATATTTCCGGTATTTTTTACGCAGGAAATATGAGCCGTAATCCTTGTTTCTCTTTTCAAAAACAAGATCTTCAAGGGTTTCGGGATATTCTTTTTCCATTGCCATACACAATCTTTTTAATCCGTTTCAATCATTGCCACTCATTTGGGAGCGACTTTCAGCATATTCAGTTCGATATCCGAAGGATCGACAACAGCGTAGCTGGCAATATTGCAGATAGCCATTTCATCAATAGCGTTCACAATATCTTTGTACTTGGCTTTACTGTCGGCCTTAATCAGTACGATCGGGCCCTTTTTGTCGTCCTTTTTCATGTTCTTGATCTCTTCATCAGCGATACTATCGGCCACGACCATTTTTCCGGTCAACCTTTTATCGCGGTATTCATAAATTTTGGTGAAAAGGTCACGATTTTTATCGAGCAATATTTTCCGAATGCCATCTTTGCTGAAGTTTGTTTTGATCAGCTGAGGCAACGGTTTACTGGGATCAGCCATGCCATGGTAGTAATACACCTGGTGATCGGCGGTAAGGAGGATGCTAAACGTCCTTTCGGCAGAGATCTTGGGTGCATTCTTGGTATCAGATGAATTGTCCTTTTCCGGCATCGTGATCACCATGACTTTTGCTTTACTGAAGGCAGTGGTAAGCATGAAGAAAGTTACCAGAAGGCACATCAGGTCAACCATAGGGGTCATATCGACCCTGGCGCTGAACTTCTTGACTTTCCGCTTTCCGCCTTTTTTCCCTTTTTCGTCACTAATTATTTCGGCCATGTTTTCTTCTTTTAAGGTGAACTCCTTTTATTGTGCCGGAGGCAAATCATTTAGTTTTACTTCCTGCTTTAGGAGATTTGTAACGAGATTGAATTTATTCACCCCGTTTTCCTGCAAAAGGTCCATGACTTTCTTAACTTTAGTATAATCCGTTTCGGCATCTGCTTTGATAGCTACCTCGGCAGAGATATTCGTTAAACGGGCTGACCGGATCCACCAGGCGAGCTGGTTGTCGGTTGAATCCATTGGAATACCACTCTGCAGACGATCTTTTTCTTTGCTATCGTTAGAATTAATCCAGGTTTGTAAATCCTTAATAGGCATACCGAACGAGGCCATGTTTTCGAACTTTTTAATATCCTTCGGTGTGAAGGTGATTTTGTATTGTTCGCCCATCTTTTTCAGCAGATCAACACGGAAGTGTCTGGAAGTATCTTTCCCATTGTCAATATTGAAAAACACTTTCCCGTCTTTTGCCACATAGATGGTCATGATATCGTTATCGGGTGCCTGTTTTTCGGAAACTGAAACCGGAGTTTCAATCACCGCAGGTTCCTGGGGACGAAACGTACTTGTTAAAATAAAGAAAGTCAACAGCAAGGTAAACAGGTCCACCATAGGCGTCATGTCTACGTGTGGGGATCTTGCCGGTTGTTTAATCTTAGGCATATCTTTATCCTTTTAAATGATGAATACCAGTACGTTTTACCTTCTTGCCATCAACTGCTTATTTGCTAGCAGCAGCGAACGACTGAACAAGGCTGAATCCTGCTTCATCAATTTTATAGGTAAAGCCGTCGACCTGTGTTGAATAGAAGTTATAGAAAATGATGGCAAGTAATGAACCGGCGATACCGAAAGCGGTGTTGATCAGAGCTTCCGAAATACCAGTGGAAAGTGCCAATGCGTCAGGAGCGCCAGCTTGTGCCAAAGCGCCAAATGCGCGGATCATCCCTAATACGGTTCCAAGCAGACCGCACAACACAGAGATGGAAGCAATGGTGGAAAGAATAACAAGGTTCCGGGATAGCATCGGGAGTTCAAGAGCCGTAGCTTCTTCAAACTCTTTCTGCAGTGAAAGGATCTTCTGGTCTTTTTCCAGTTTGGCGTCAGCCTGTAATGCTCTGTAACGGAGTAAACCGGCTTTCATAACATTGGCCAGTGAACCTCTTTGTTTATCGCATGATGTGATAGCGTCTTCAATCTTATCGTTATCCAAAAGGGTTTGCAGATTCTTAACAAAAACATTGAGTCTGCCTCTGCCTTTAGCACGGGTAAGAGAAATAGCTCTTTCGATAACGAAAATGATCAGCGTCAGGTTGATGGTCATCAGAAGAGGTACGATGAAACCACCTTTGTAGATCATTGCCAGATAATTACCGGGCAGTGGAGCTCCTGCAGGGTTACCTCCCTGGAAGTTGATCGGTGCTCCCATCACATATTTATAGATCAACCAGGAGACGATCAAAGAAACGATCATAACTCCCAGGGTAAACGATGATCTCAAAGCGCTACCTAACGTCTGTCCGCCTTTGTTGCTTGTTTTGCTCATTGTAAAAAGGGTTTTTGGTTATTAATCGGTTGATTTACTTTACAATTAAAATGAGAACTACAAAAGTACTAAAATTATTGTTATTTTTTGGCTACTTAATGTTCTTTTTCAGGATATCGACAACCTGTTTTGCTTTAATAGCACTATCATCCGTTGGATCAATAGCCAGGATCCTTTCGCCGTATTCGATCGATTTTAAGCCATCCTCCTTCATTTTCTTTTCATTAAACAGTTGATAATAATGGAAGGTGAGATAATACAAGGCTTCAATGCGTTCTTTCTGATATTTTACCGAATCTTCGGCTGTGAGTTGCAGAATGGCCTCATATACGGGCTTCGCGGTTCCGAGAATACTTTCCGGGTCAAGTTTCGAAGCTGCCCGGGCATGCCATATAAATCCCTGAACATAAGTTGGTTGCTGCTGATTAAAGATAGCCAGCATGCTGTCGGCCATTTTAAAATCCTGGAGGTTGTAATAGGTCTTGCCGAGATTGTAATAATCCATCGCCGTCGCTTTTCCCAGTGTGATCTTCATCTGATAAAGATCTGCTGCCTGGTTGTAAGACTTGCTTCTGTTAAGACAAAGCGCTGCTTCTGAGATCAGATCGGATTTGGATGTATCCATGTTGTACGATTTCATCAACATCACGGCAGCCAGTGAGTCTGATTTCAGTTTGTAAAGGATCCTCCCATAGTAAGCAAAGTCCTGGGCGCGCTGCTTGTCAACCGGAGCAGTCGCCAGAAATTTTTCGATGGCTTTCAGACCATTATCATAGTCACTGGTTTCATAATAGGAGTAAGCCAGGGCACGCTGCAAATCGATGTTGCTGGCATCAGTAGCCAGAACCGTCTGTACCTCACTGATGGCTTCTTTGTAATCCTGCAGTTCGATCAGCGTGTTGATGTACTGCAAACGTGAACCGATATTTCCGGCCGAGAGTTCCAGGAATTTTTTGAAGTTCTTTTTTGCATCCTCGTTCCGGTTAGCTTTGGAAAGAAGGAAGCCGAGTTCTTTATAGGCCGGGGCAAAATTGGAATCGATAGCTACCACCTCCTGATAATAGTTGAGCGCCATCTGATACTGGCGTGCTTTCATCCATAACTGACCGATCCTCAGTTTGGCAGTGGGCGACTGGGGATTCAGGGCTGACGCCATGTTGTAGTTGGAAATGGCGTTTGATCCGTCATTCAGAAAACCAATATAAGCATCGCCCTTGACGATATATTGCTCAAAGTTCTTGGAATCAAGTTTTTCAGCCTTGCGAAGATTGGAGAATATCTGGGCCGTATCAGCGGTTTTTGATTTTACATAGGCATCTGCTATTTTAATGTACACCACCGCTTGTTCTTCCGGGGACATCTCAATATTTTTATTCTGACGGGAAGGAAGGAGGGGCGTCACTTTGTCAAGGTATGACTGAGCGCCTGCTTTATCTTTTTTCATCAAGGATATTTCTGCTAATCCGACAAAGTTCAGGGGGTTGTTGGGGGCGACCTGGATCCCTTTATTGAAAAGCATACTGGCCGAATCGGTCATTTCCTTGAAAGAAACAATGGTCGAATCAGAGAAATATTTCTTCAGATAATTATCGCCATAGTAAAACCAAACATCTCCGTTATTTGGCATCGTCTGAACCAGGGCTTTAAACTGCTTTTCGGCAGCCTGGTACTGTTCACTACGTGTCAGACTGATGGCAGATTTTAAATCCTGGGCAGAAAGGTTCAACCCTGAAACAAACAGGAAACACCCGATCAGTAGTCCCGCTTTCTTTGCATGTTTTATCATTTCTCTTATCTCCTCTGTATGATTAGTGTTTGATTTGAACTATTCTGACAGGCATGGTAGCCGGAACAAGACCCGAATGAAGCAGGATCAACTGGCCCTTTTCGCCGGCGATAAAGGCTGAAAGCCCGTAACCAAGACCGGTATAATACTGACGGTTGATGCAATAAACCTCCCGGGTAAAAGGATAATCCCCCTGGGCAATATAGGCCTGGTACGGCTGGTAGAAAGTAGCCGACGGAAAGTTATTCCCTTCGTTGCTCACGCCAACTACGGTGATCTTTTTCAGGAAGTTATTGGAAACCGAATCCTCGCGATCGCTTATCCAGTTGACGCTGACGATCCCGATTGCATTTTTATTCCGTTCCACAGAGTTGATGACATCGTTGTTACCATTCTGTGCAAAGCAATTATCGGGAAGTTTATCGAGTTTGAATTTTTCTTTGAAATACCTGGGGTTACTTGATTTATAACTGTCAAATAACACTTTGATGTCGCCCAGTTTCGATTTGGGATCAATCTGATTCCAGTTCGTGATCTTACCGGTAAAAATATCGCGGATTGTTTCAAAATAAAGATTCGAGTCGGGGTTTTCACGGTTCACGATCAACGCCACGGCATCGTATGCAATCCGGGTTGTTTTGGGGATGATCTGCTGCCCTTTCAGGAAATTTTCTTCCGAAGCAGTCAGTTTACGGTTGGTGATGATCACCGGGAAGGAATCCTTCAGGAATCCGTTCAGGATATCCACCTCGTTGGAATAAAAAGTATCCAGCTTGGCATAGGTGTAGAGCGATTCGAAAGCATAAATCTGTGCGTCCATGAGCAGACGGTACGATTCATCGATCCCCACCTTGATTTTCCCGGTGGTCGGAGTATCGACCTCCTTCATGGGATCTGTTCTGCCGCAGCCACTCAAAAGGACAGTAACTGACAATAAAACAACAGAAAGCCATCTCGTTAATTCTCTTTTCCTGGGCATATTAATGTTTAATAAACGGAATTATCTGATACAGAACACAAATATAAGCAGATTTATTTTCCCTTTGTCAAGTTTTCAGAAGGGTTTTTAATCTTCTTCTTCATTTGTGCGATCCTTGGTCAGGATACGTACCAGTCGATAAGCACCGTAAAGAAAGAGAAAAATGGCAAAAATGACTTTCAGCTCTTTTTGCATAAAGCTGAACCGGGAGCTAACCAGCACAAAAACCCCCAGGAAGAAATAGAGAGTGACAACGGCTATTGCGAAGTATTTATAAACTCTTTTCATTAGTGAGGTAATTGAACCTGCCAGTAAGGAAGTTCGGTTTGAGAATCCCGTTGTTCCCAGAAAGCGGGGGTTACTTCTTTTCCGTCTTGCCGGTGAAGGCGATGCCCGTATACGGCAATGACCGGATTAAACAGCACATCGGTCACCCCGATCACCCAGGTCTCGAGAGGAGTGCCGTCTTTGGCTTTTTCTCTCTCTGCTTTCACTTCATAGCCATTCAGGGTGAGCAATTCCCGGAGGAAATCTTTCCGTGCTTCGGAAATCCCGGCTCCTGCAACCGAACAACGGATCCCTTCGATTTCCGTTACCTGGTGTTTCCCTTTTAATGTTACCATAATCAGGTTACTTTTCGATTAATAGATACCAATACTCAGTTGACGGATCATTTCATACAGCGGGCTGGCGAATCCGATGATGGCAATGCCAGCCAGGCAGATCACCAGTCCCAGACGGGAATAACCGTCGCTTTTGAAATAGGGGATCGGCTGATCGCTTTTGTTCAGAAACATGGCTTTCACCACCAGCAAATAGTAATAAAGTGAGATGATCGTATTCAGAACGGCGATTAAAACCAGGATGAATAATCCCTGACTGGCTGCGGCGGTGAACAGGAAGAATTTTCCGAAGAACCCTGCCACGGGTGGGATACCGGCCAATGAGAAGAGAGCCAGCATCATGGTGAGGCTGAGGTTAGGATTGGTCCGGTAAAGACCGTCGTAGTCGCTGATATTTTCTTTCCCGGTGCGGTTGGAGATAATGGAAACAACACCAAAAGCGGCCAGGTTGGAAAAAATGTAGATCATGACGAAATAGATCATCGTGGTCATCCCCAACTGACTTTGCCCGATAATCCCGAGGAGGATAAAACCAGCCTGCGAGATGGAGCTGAATGCCAGGAATCGTTTCAGGTTCTGCTGACGCATCGCAAACAAGTTACCAAGAGTCATGGTGATGATGGCGATGATATAAATCACATCGCGCCACAACAAGGCCATCTTGGCGAACACGGTATAAAGAAGGATCGTAAAGATGAAGACTGCAGCGCCTTTAGAGATGACGGAGAGATAAGAAGAAACATTCACCGGAGCTCCTTCGTACACATCGGCTGTCCATAAGTGGAACGGAACCAGGGAGATCTTGAAAGCCATTCCGGCAAAGAAGAAGATGAACGCCAGCACCTGGAGAGGAGTTCCGGTGATGGCAGCGCCTACTTCTTCGAAATAAAGCGTTCCGAGAGTTCCATAGATCATGGAGAGCCCGTAGAGCAGGATTCCGGAAGAGAGAGCCGAAATAAAGAGGAACTTCACCCCGGCTTCCGCTGATTTTTCCTTAAACCGTTCGTATGCTGCCAGTGCGGCAATAGGCAGGGAAGCCAATTCGAGCCCGAGGTAGAACATCATGAAATGTCCTGATGAGATCATGTATTGCATCCCGATCAGGGTGGAGATGATCAGAATGAAAAACTCGCTGACTTTCTCACTGTTTTCCGGCTTTTTCAGCCAATCGACCGATTGTATCAGCACGATCAGCGCTCCGACATTCAGAATATTCTTCATTAATTCGGTGAGCGGGGATGTGGCGTACATCCCTCCGAACAAGGATCCTGTCGGTCCGGGAATAAAGCCGATGACCGTCACGGCTGCAAAAAGCAGGATAGCGGGAAGAATGATCCGCTGTTTACGGCCGACGGGTAAAATTATCTCTACCACCAGAAGGATTACTGCGATCAGTACCAGCAGTAACTCATGTCTCATGATCAGCATAGTAGTGTTTTTTTGCTAATATTAATTTATTGGTCCGGCCATCATCAGTTTCTGAATGATCGGGCCAAGTCCGTTATTGATCATTTCTGATAACCACAAGGGTGCCAGACCGATAGCCGTGATGGCGACGATCAAAACGCCGGTGCTTAATCTTTCATGCCATTTTGCGTCAGTAAGAAGCTCATATTCAGGCTTTTTAATCTTTCCTAGCAGCAGGATGCCAATCACGCGGAGGATGTACACAGCGGTCACGACAATAGAGGCGCATGCGATAATGGTGAGGATTCTGTGGAAGGTATCCGGATGTTGGAAAGCACCGACGAAGATGGTCATTTCTGCAACGAAACCGCTGAATCCCGGAAGTCCGAGGGAAGCGAGACCGGCGATCACGTAAGCCACGGCCAGGAACGGCAGCACTTTCATCAATCCGCCCATTTCGTTGATATAGCGGGTGTGGGTTCTGCCATAGATCATCCCGATCAGGGCAAAGAAGAGGGCTGTCATGAGGCCGTGGGAGATCATCTGCATCACGGCTCCGTTCATGGCTGTCTGGTTGAACATCAGAATCGCGAACAGCACCATTCCGCAATGGCTCACAGAAGAGTAGGCGTTGATGTATTTAAGGTCTTTCTGCCAGAGGGCGCCAAAGGCTCCGTAAATGACGCTGATGGTAGTCAGGATCAGAAAAATCCAGGCCATTTCATGGGCAGCTGCGGGAAGAAGGAACACGGCTACTCTGAAACAGCCATATCCTCCAAGTTTCATCAGTACGCCGGCGTGAAGCATAGAAACGGCGGTAGGTGCAGAAGCATGGCCGTCGGGTGACCAGGTATGGAATGGGAAAAGAGCGCCCAGTACTCCAAACCCGACAAAGAGCATAGGGAAGAAGAGCCGCTGTGCCTCGATGGGGATGTTGGCTTTGGCCACTTCCAGTAATTCAAACGTAAAAGGTCCGCCGGCCGGGTTAGAGTTGAAATACAACCCCAGTAATCCGGGGATGATGAGGGCAGAACCGCCCATCAGCATCAACGTCAGCTTCATGGCTGAATATTCTCTCGGACCGCTGCCCCAGATACCGATCAGGAGGTACATCGGGATCACCGCCAGTTCGTAGAAAAGGAACATGGTGAACAGGTCGGTGGAAATGAAGAAACCGAATACACCGCTGACGAGAAGAATCAGGGAAGTAAAGAATTCCTTGGGCAGGTCATCGAGTTCCCAGGAAGCGAAAATCCCGGCGAAGATCACGATCGAAGTCAACCCGATCATGGCAACGGAGATGCCATCGACTCCCAGGCTGAAATGAATGTTCAGGCTCTCGTACCATATCCAGTTCGAGGTGAACAGCATTTCGGCTGTATTCCCGGCAGCCCGTTCGGCCAGGAACAAGAAGATCAGAACTCCGGCGGTAACCAGTTGCAGTCCCATGCCAACGGCCGAGATCACCCGGGTCTGTTTCTGTTCCTTCGAAAGAAGGATCCCAACGATGGTAAGTATCGGGATGATAATAAATAGAAGCAGGATATTCATTCTTTCAACGGTTTAATTGGTCCATAAATAGATGAAGATCAACGCCAGCAGGATCACGCTGGAAACAAAGGTGAGGGCATATTGCTGAAGTTGCCCTGACTGGAATCCTTTGATCCGGTTGGATGTTTGATTCGTCACATAAGAGAGGCCGTTCATAGCGCCGTCGACAATATGGCGGTCGAACCATGCAACGGGCCTGGAGATATAGTTGAAGATGATCTTCTTGGTGACAAAAAGATAGACCTCATCAATATAGAATTTGTGATAAGCGGCAGTATAGAATCCCCTGAACCATTTAGCGACTTTGTCAGGCCAGGTTGTTACTTTGAGGTACATCAGGGTTGCTATTCCGATACCGATAAGGGCAACCAGCACAGCGGGGACGGCGACCTGCCATTCCAGGTGACTTTCAAACGGTATGCGGTCGGTGGAAATGAAATCGGAAAAGGGGATGAATCCTGCTGCAGCGGCGCCGATGGCCAGTAACATTAACGGGATGGTCATCACCTTCGGGGATTCGTGCGGAGTATGTTCGTACTGGGTATCTTTTCCCCAGAAGATGTTGTAATAAAGGCGGAACATGTAGAAAGCGGTAAGTCCGGATACCAGGATCATGATGATGTAGATGACCGGATTTCCATGCATGGCAGCCGCCAGGATTTCATCTTTGCTGAAGAATCCTGCCAGAGGGGGCACCCCTGCAATAGCGAGGCAGGCGATCAGGAAGGTTGCGTGGGTAATAGGTAACCTTTTGTGCAGGCGTCCCATGTCGTACATGAAGTTACTGTGTACGGCATGAATGATGGCGCCGGCACCGAGGAAGAGGAGGGATTTGAAGAAGGCATGGGTAAAGAGATGGAACATGGAAGCCATGTATCCCAATCCTTCGTGTCCGCCAAAACCGGATACCCCGAGAGCCGTCATCATCATACCGATCTGCGACATGGTGGAATAGGCCAGCACCCGTTTGATATCGAACTGTGTACAGGCTATGACGGCCGCAAACAACGATGTGAAGGCGCCCACCCAGGCGACTACCGTAAGGGATATCGGTTCAGCTGTGAAGATGGGGAACATACGTGCTACCAGGAAAACACCGGCGACCACCATGGTAGCAGCATGGATCAACGCCGACACAGGCGTCGGACCTTCCATGGCATCGGGCAACCAGATATGTAGTGGGAACATGGCCGATTTACCGGCGCCGCCTATGAATACGAAGATCATAGCCCAGGTCATGACCGACAAACCCAGGAAAGTAGCGGCTGGTGGCGTTCCGATAGCCGGTCCGGTCGGGCTGGTCAGGGTGATGAAATCAAATGTCCCCGTGAAGACCGACAGCAGCAGGATCCCGATCAGGAATCCCAGGTCGGCAAAACGGGTGACAATGAATGCTTTTTTGGAAGCGGCCACTGCGGTATCCCTCTCGTAGTAGAATCCGATCAGGAGGTAGGAAGAAACGCCCACCAATTCCCAGAAAATGTACATCTGGAAGATGTTGGTCGCCACCACCAGTCCAAGCATCGAAAAGCTGAACAGGGAGAGGAAGGAGAAAAACCGATGGTATCCCCTCTCTCCTTTCATATATCCGATGGAGTATACATGGACCATAAAGGAGACGGTAGTAATGACCAGCAGCATCATGACCGAGATGGGGTCAAGCAGAACACCCATATCGATGTGCAGCTTCTCGCTGAATCTCAGCCATACGGAATTGTATCCGATGATTTGCTGAAAGGCATCTCCCGACCTTCCGACCACGAAGAAATACTTCCAGGCGGTATACCAGGAGAGCAGGAAAGAGATGCCGAGGCCGGAGGTTCCGACGATGCCGGAAACGATGGGTTTGAACTTATGCCCGACAAGCCCGATGAGTACGAACAAAATCAGCGGGATCAGCAGGATCCAGACGGTGTAAGTGAAATCGAACATATGCCTAGTTTACTGTTAACACTGTTAATATTTCATCTCATTGATCTTCTCCACATCAATATTTTTCATGCGCCGGTAGATATTCAGGATGATGGCGATGGCGATGGAAGCTTCGGCAGCAGCCACGGCAATGATAAAGATGGTGAAGAACATCCCTTCCAATTGGCCGGGATAGAGAATTCGGTTGAATGCCACGAAGTTGATGCCCACAGAATTCAGGATCAACTCAGTGGACATCAGCATGGTGATCAGGTTCTTCCTGACCAGGAAGCCGAAAATCCCCACGAAGAACATGATGGTGGAAACGACCAGAAACCATGTGATTGGAATACCTTCGAACATAGGACTATTTAATTAGATTGATCTTCTTGTTTCTTTGCCAAAACGATAGCTCCGATCATGACGGCCAGCAGCAGGATACTGATTACTTCAAACGGAAGGGCGTATCCATATTTTCCGGTGTTCAGCAAATTTTCACCGATCGTCCTGACTTCCGTGCGTTCAATGTTCGTGGAGGTAGCCTGAAAATTCGTCTGCAGGATGACCACCAGGGTCATCACCGCTCCGAAAGCAGATACCACTCCGGCATAAAGCGCTTTTTTCCAACCCGGGGACGGAAGTCGGTCACCGATATGGCTGGTGAGCAGAATCGAGAAAATGATCAGAACTACGATACCTCCTGCGTACAACGCAAGTTGAATGGCAGCCATGAAGTTGTACCTGAGCAGGAAATAAAGCCCTGCGGTCGATACCAGGACAAACAACAAGTAGGTTGCTGCCCGCAGGATCTTCCGGCTGGTCACCGTCAATATGGAACAAACGATGATGATGGCCGAGAAGAAAAAGAACATGAATTGATTGCTCGTCATTCTTCAATACCTTTAATAATAGTTGAACCTGGTTTATTCAGAATTTTTGTCAGTTTAGCCCTGTCGTATACGGCTTGTTCAAATTCCTGTCCGAAAACAAGCGCATTGGAGGGACAGTTCTTGATGCAGAGGCCGCAGAAGGTGCACATCGACAGGTGATAGATATGCTTGTCGATAACTCTCACCTTTTTCCCATCAGGGGCATCGATCCGCTTGGAGATTACCTCTATGGATCCGTTCGGGCAGTTGACCATGCAAATACCGCAACCCGTGCAACGATGTTCATTGTGTTCGTTGTGCGGCATGATCACTTCTCCTTTGTACCGGTCGTACATCTTGAGTTTCTTCCGGTTTTCGGGATACTGTTGGGTGACAATGGCTTTCGGGCTGAAGAAGTATTTTCCCGTGACACTCATCCCAACCAGCAACGATTTAACGCCGCTGAACAAGTCGGTAAAATATTTTGTGAAGTTGCTCATAGTCTGTTAAAAATGCCAACCCATTAATACTAAAAATGACATGATGAGGATATTGACCAGGTTGATGGGGAGCAAGTATTTCCACTCCAGGGTCAGCAACTGGTCAATTCTCAGGCGCGGGAAGGTCCATTTGAACCACATGATCACCCAGATCACGAAGAATGTCTTTCCGATGAACCAGATGAAAGGCGGAATAAAGTCCATGACGTGGTTGAATCCCTCCAGCCCCGTGATATGAAATGGCATCCATCCGCCGAGGAACACGGTTGCCGCGATGGCAGAAGCAATGAACATGTTCATGTACTCAGCGACATAAAAGAGGCCGAATTTGATCCCCGAATATTCGGTATGGTATCCGGCGGTCAATTCCGAGTCGGCTTCTGCAAGGTCAAAGGGTCCGCGGTTGACTTCCGCCGTACTGGAGATCAGGAACAGGATGAAGGCGATGATAGCGGGAATATGTCCCCGGAAGATGAACCATCCGGCTGCTTGCAGTTCTACGATCTCGGAGAATTTCATGGTCCCGGCCAGCACGATAATCGTCATCAGGGAAAGTCCCACAGAAAGTTCGTAGCTGATGATCTGGGCTCCGGAACGCATGCCTCCTACGAGTGAATATTTGTTATTACTGGACCACCCGGCAAGCAGGTAGCCGATGACGCCCATAGCGGAAACTGCCGTTACGAAAAGGATCCCGATATCGAGATCGATCGCGTGCAGTGCCGGGCCGAAAGGAATGGCAGAGAGGGCCAGGAATGAGACGATAACGACGATGAAGGGCGCCAGGTTAAACAAAAACTTGTCGCATTGTTTGATGGGAATCAGCTCCTTCATCATCAATTTGACAAAGTCGGCGATGGTCTGGAAGAAGCCATAAAGTCCGACCCGATTGGGTCCGATACGGTTTTGCATAAAGGCGCAGACCTTTCGCTCGGCGTAGACCAGGAACAGTCCCATCACGGCGAAAAAGAGAAGGTAGCCAAGTCCGATGAGGACCCATTCAATCGTCACCGCCCACGCAGGAGCCATGGCTCCTCTCAGGAACTCGTCAACCCACTGGAAAAATGTGGTAAGATCGTAAATGTTGAATGTCATAAGAAAACGCTGTTATCTGTCAATATCAGGAATAACCAGGTCAAGGGAGCCAAAAATGGCGATCAGGTCTGCGATCTTGAAGCCGCTGGTGATTTTATTCAGGACTCCCAGGTTGCAGAATCCCGGGGAACGGAATTTCATCCGGTACGGGTTCTTATTGCCATCGCTGATGACATACACACCCAGCACTCCACGGGCTGTTTCCACACGCTCGAAATATTCGCCGGCCGGGAGTTTGATGATCGGCTTCATCTTCGCGGAATAATCGCCGGCAGGAATGTTGTCGATCAGCTGCTCAATAATGTTCATGGATTCCCGCATTTCGTGCATCCTGACCATATAACGGGCGAAGGTGTCGCCTTCGGGGATGAGGACTTCGTTAAATGTAACTTTATCGTATGCGCTGTAAGGATGATGTTTTCTTACGTCGCAGGATAATCCCGAAGCGCGTGCCGTCGGGCCCGTCACTCCCCAGTCAATCGCATCTTCTTTCGTCAGAATCCCGACATTTTTGGTACGTTGCTGGAAGATGACATTGCCGGTAAGAATGCGGTCATATTCTTTAATTTTCTTGCGGAAATACTTGATAAAGGCTTTGGTATTTTTCTGAAATTCAGGGTGAATATCCCTCATCAGTCCACCGGGGGTATAATAGCTCTGCAGCATACGGCCACCGGTTGATTGTTCGAAGATATCCAGAACCTTTTCGCGGTCGCGGAACCCGTACATGTAACAAGTAGTAGCTCCAAGGTCATTGGCAAAGGTACCGAAGAACAGCTGGTGCGAGGCGATACGGTTAAGCTCATCCATAATGGTCCGGATATACTTAACACGTTCGGGAACCTCAACTTCCAGGGCATTTTCCACGAGCAGGCAAACCGCGTGGTTATTCATGTGTGCCGAGAGATAATCCATCCGGTCGGTAAGATGGATGATCTGCGGATAAGTGTCCTTCTCGCACATCTTTTCGATACCCCGGTGGATATAACCGCAATGGGGTTGGAGGTTTTCCACGATCTCACCTTTCAGTGAAACCACCAGCCGGAGTACCCCGTGAGTCGATGGATGCTGGGGCCCGATATTAATATGGTAATCCTGCACCTCGATATCTTGCACCCGGGAATTGATTATTTCTTCCATACGTTACAGTTCAACGATATTAACCTCATCAACATAGTCTTTGCGCAAGGGGTACCCTACCCAGTCTTCGGCAAGGAAGATTCTGCGCATGTCGGGATGACCCTTGAAAAAGATCCCGAACAAGTCGAAAACTTCCATCTCATGCAGGATCGCCCCACTCCATATATCACTCAGTGTATCGAAACAGGGCTTTTCGCGGTCAGTGGTCTTCACCTTGACTTCCAGCATGTGCTTCTGTTTCGTGGATTCGAAAAGATAAACCACCCCGAGTTCCTTCCCCCAATCTACTCCGGAAAGACAAAGCAGCGAATCGAACAAAAGGTCAGGGTCGTTTTTCAGCTGAAGCGCCAGGGCATGGAGATTATCAGCCGCGACGGTAACAGCCGTGAAATCTCTGGTCTCTTCCGATTGCAATCCCGGAACGAGTCCCAGTACTTTCTCTTTAAGTTTTTCTCTGTCCATTTTATAGTATTTACTTTCTGGTCTGAAAAGAAAAAAAACAGTCTGACAAAGTCAATCTGTTTTTATTTTCTTATGGAAGGGAACATGGTCGTGAGCTTGATTTTCCGTTGAAGTTGCATAATACCATATATAAAGGCTTCAGGCCGGACCGGACAACCCGGGATATAAACGTCAACCGGCACAATCCAGTCAGCTCCACGAACTACATGATAAGAATTGTAGAAAAACGGTCCTCCGGAAATGGCACAAGCGCCCATGGCAATAACATATTTTGGTTCAGCCATTTCGTCATAAAGACGTTTCATAACCGGAGCCATCTTGTTCACGACGGTGCCGGCTATGATAAGGACGTCGGCCTGACGGGGGCTGGCCCTGAAAACTTCGATCCCGAACCGGGCAAAATCATGCCGGGCAGCGGAGGCCGCCATCATCTCAATCCCGCAACAACTGGTTGCAAAGGTCAAAGGCCAGATGGAATTGGAACGACCCCAGTCAACAATATCATCCAGTTTGGCGAGTACAATGTTACCACCTTTCTTACGGAACGATTCCAGGGTTTCGTTATCCTTGAAATCTTCCGTTTTCATGCTCTTAATCTTTATACCCATTTAAGTGCTCCTTTCCTCCAGGCATACAACAGTCCAAGACCTAATACAGTAAAGAAAATCACGATCTCGACAAACCCTGTCATTCCGGTTTGTTTCATGACGACCGCCCATGGGAAAATAAAGACGGCTTCAACATCAAACACCAGGAAAATGATCGCAAACAGGTAATAACCAACGTTGAACTGCAACCAGGTCAACCCTTCGGTCTGGATACCGCATTCGTACGGGTCGAATTTTTGAGGATTTGATGAAGAGGGGGCACAATAGTGGGCGAAAATCAGTGCGAATGCTACCAGGAATGCGCCCACAATGAAAAACAAGATCAAACTTTCAGGAGTCATAGTGTTAATTTATTAACAGCTGCGTGACAAAGTTAAAAAATTCCTTCGAATAAAGTGCTATCCCTTGCACAGAGAATTCTTTTTCAAGAAATTATCTGGCTGATAATCTTTCTCTTAGTATGAATTCATCCAATACACGCCGGTTTTGGTGATCAAAGGCGGAATATTTCAGTCCCAGAGGGAAGACCATTATCTTTGCAGGAAATTCAGAAAAAAGATGTTACATCGTTGCGTACAAACCGGTTTGATCCTGGTCTTTCTTCTGTTCCACCTCACGGGCCGGACACAGGGCAGGCAACCGACCGATTCCGGAAGTACGATGACAAGCTGCCGGAGTGCCTACCTTGTTCCACCCGGCTATCATTCCTATGAAGAGATTATCGCCCTTGCTGACAGTCTTGCTGAACATTTTCCTTCGATCTGCCGGAAAGTGCAGTACGGAACCTCCATCGAAGGACGGGAACTTGTTGCGTTGAAAATCAGTGATAATCCGGAAATAAACGAGACGGAGCCGGAAGTGATTTTCGACGGCGGATGTCATGGAGATGAGATCGGTGGGGCCGAGAACCTGATCAGGTTTGCCCGGGATCTTTGCCTGGGATATGGCGCCGATACGCTCATCACCGGGCTTATCGACAGCCGGGAAATCTGGTTATACCTGATGGTCAACCCCGACGGACGGGTCCACATGAGCCGGTTCAATGCCTCCATGGTAGACCTCAACCGCGATTACGGATTTATGGACGATCTTTCCGGCGGAAGTACTGGACCCTATTCTCAACCGGAAACCAAAGCCTTGCGAAACTGCATCCTCGATCATTGTTTCTCTGTTTACATCAGTTACCACAGTGGCATGCAGCAGGCTGCTTACCCGTGGGCATACCGGAAAGAGTCGGCCCCCGACATGCCGAACTTCTGGACATTGTCAAAGAACTATGCTGAAACCAGTCTTTACTCCTATCTTGAATACGGGCAATCGTACACCATCATGTACCAAACCAACGGGATGTCGGTAGATTTTGCCTATGGTACGGCAGGGTTGTGCTGTTTTACGTTGGAATTGTCGGTCGATAAACGACCTTCCGATCCGCTTCAGTATTACGCCCTGAATTATCCGGCCATGCTGGAGATAATCCGGCAATCGGGATGGGGCGTTGAAGGGGTGGTGACCGATTCCGTTACCGGGGCTCCGGTGGAAGCATCTGTCTACGTTGATTATTTCTACCCGGCTTATAACGATCCCGGCAATGGAGATTTTCATAAGTACCTGATTCCCGGTCACCATACCCTGAAAGTTACCGCCAACGGATACAAGACGCGGGAAGGAATTGCTTTTACGGTTCCGGGGCAAGGGGCTGCCATCGTAAACATCTCCCTGACGCCCGATTCGGGATGGTACGCCCGACGGGTGCTCAGTTGTTATTTTCCCGAAGACAAGCCGGTGGATGAATGTTACACACCGGGGGCGTTGGGTTCTCCCGATAACATCTTTTATTCTCTGGGAAATGGCGGATGGATTATCCTGGATATGGGTGATACCATCCCCGATATGGAAGGGGATGATCTGGCCGTTTACCAGGCAGGGTCACAGCCCGAAGGATACCGGTGCTATGCTTCCACCAGCATGGATGGACCGTGGACGCTCCTTGGCGAAGGATCCGGTAATGCCGCCTTTGATCTGAATGTCAGCGGCAGCGCCAGATATATCAAAATAACCGACGATGGCGACAACTCCTCCTCCGGGGCGGATGCAGGTTTTGACCTTGATGCCGTGAAGGACCTTACCCCTCACCTGACTTCCGTTTCTTCAGCCCCCTCCGACCGGCCTCATCCTGCCGGCAACATGATCAGCATCTATCCCAATCCCGGTACCGGTCAATTCACGGTGCATTATAACGACCCGTCTGATGCCCGGTTTTCCGTTTCCGATCTTACCGGAAGAACGCTGGTCACCATGCAACTTACGGGTCCCGGGGCATTGCTGGATCTTTCTTCTTTCCCCGATGGCGTTTATTTTTACCGATCAGAGGCCGGCAGAACGACCGAAACCGGAATGATCCTGAAAATGCACTAATTTTGCAAGCTGGCTGCTGAATACTCTTATACGATGATCACCCTTGATAATACCTTAATATCTGATGACCTCAAAGAGGTCTGTTTTTTCTGTGACCTGAAGAAATGTCATGGCGCCTGTTGCGTGGAAGGCGACGGCGGCGCTCCCCTGGAAGAAGAGGAAGTCTCGCAGTTGGAAGACTACTTTGATGAAATCCGCCCGTTCATGGAACCGGCAGGTATCATGGAAGTGGAGTCAAACGGGCTTTTTGATTACGATGCCGAAGGAAAATTTGTAACCCCGCTCATTAATGGAAGGGAGTGTGTCTTTGTTTTTTATGATGAAGGCATTGCGGGCTGTGCCATTGAAAAAGCCTTTCTGCAGCACAGAATCCCTTTCCGGAAACCGGTTTCGTGCCATCTTTATCCCATCCGGATCACTCGTACCACTTTTTCCGATGCGTTGAATTATCACAAATGGGATATCTGCCGGAGTGCACTGGTCAAAGGAAATAAGGAAAAAATGCCCCTCTATCTTTTCCTTGGAGACGCGTTAATCCGGAAATACGGCCGGAAATGGTACAACCGGCTCGTTAAGCTACTCCGTTAGCCGTTCGCAGCATATCCAGGCTCGTTTTCTTCGTAACAGCCATCGCCGCGAATTCTTTATCCATCATAAACAGACCACCTTTATCGGCTCCGGCCAGTTTAATCTGATCAAGGATCTGCCGTACGGTGCTTTCCTCTTCTATCTGTTCCGTGATGTACCACTGCAGGAAATTGGCGGTGGTAAAATCGCTCTCTTTCTGACAGATAGCATAAACCTCGTTGATCGAAGCGGTGATGTATTCTTCATGCTTCAGCACTTCCCGGAACATTTCGGCCAGGTCATTAAAAACCTTCTGAGGTGCTTCCAACGCCTGTACCGTCGCCATTCCTCCGCGGTCATTCAGGTAATGAAGCAGTTTCAACATGTGAACCCGTTCTTCTTCCGTCTGAATGAACAGCCAGGCAGCAGCGCCGGGAAACCCGTTCTGTTCGGCCCATGAAGCCATGGAAAGATAAATCCGTGAAGAATGTTCTTCCTTTTTGATCTGTTCATTGATCGCCTTTTCTACATTTTTTGAAATCATAGCCGTTTTGTTTTCGTACCAAATATATGAAGAATCCGACATACATAAAACAAAGGGCAGAAAAAATATCCTGCCCTCCGTAATAAAACCTGATATCTGTGATTTAGCCCTTCAGCGCTTCGGCGCCCGAAACGATCTCGAGGAGTTCGTTGGTAATGGCTGCCTGACGAGCTTTGTTGTATGAAATCTGAAGATTACGAAGCAGATCCCTGGCATTATCTGTTGCCTGCTGCATAGCCGTCATACGGGCCCCTTGTTCAGAGGCGAAGGAATCGAGGACCGCCTTATGGAACTGGATACGTAACGATTTGGGTAACAGTTCTTTCAGCAGAATTTCCTGGTTGGGTTCGAAGATATAGTCAGCTGCCACCTTTTTCCCGGTCCCGGCAGGAGTTTCCTGTGGAAGCACAGGCAGGTACTGCTCCCGGATGAGTCGTTGGGTAGCTGCATTTTTAAACTGATTATACACCAGAACGATTCTGTCGTATTCTTTATTAACAAAGGCTTTCATCAGTTTTTCGGCAAAACCGGAAACATTTTCGTATGAAACATTCTCATAGATCTCATCCCACGAGTCTGCAACATTGAATTTCCGTTTTTTGAAGAATTCCGTAGCTTTTCTTCCGACAGTGATCAAAGTCACGTTATTTTGGCGGTACTGTTCTCCGTATTGTTCCGTCATCATCTGCTGTGCAGCTTTGATGATATTGGAATTGAATGCACCGCAAAGTCCGCGGCTGGAAGTAAATACCACCAGGAGGATCCGGTTTGGTTTACGATCTTCGGAATATACGCTTCCGGTCCCGTTTTCTGCCGATGCGCTCAGGTTTTGCATGATTTCACGCAATTTGGCGGCATACGGCCGAAGTTTGAGGATGGCATTTTGAGCTCTCCTCAACTTCGAAGCAGCCACCATTCGCATCGCGTTGGTGATCTGCTGTGTCGATTTGACCGACACTATACGTATCCGAACCTCTTTCAGTCCCGGCATGCTGTAATATTATTTTTTCTCTTCGTATTTCTTTGAAATATCCACTGCGACTTTTTCCATGATGGCTACATCTTCGTCCGGGAGTTTCCCTTCCAGCAGATGTTGCAAGACGTCCTGATGATGAATCGTCAGGAAATTCAGATATTCCGTTTCAAAATTAGTGACTCTTTTCACCGGTATATTCCTGAGCAGTCCGCGTGTACCACAGAAGATGATCGCAATCTGTTGTTCTACGGGCATGGGAGCATACTGTGGTTGTTTCAGAATTTCCACGTTACGTGCTCCTTTTTCAAGAACGGCTTTGGTGGAGGCATCGAGGTCGGATCCGAACTTGGCAAATGCTTCGAGTTCGCGGTATTCGGCCTGGTCGAGTTTCAGGGTACCTGCCACTTTCTTCATGGATTTGATCTGTGCTTTTCCACCGACCCGTGACACGGAGATCCCGACATTGATAGCCGGCCGGATACCCGCATTAAAGAGGTTGGTTTCGAGGAAGATCTGACCATCGGTGATCGAGATCACGTTGGTCGGGATATAGGCTGACACATCACCGGCCTGTGTTTCGATGATAGGAAGTGCCGTGAGTGATCCGCCTCCTTTCACCAGATGTTGGATGCTGGCGGGTAAATCATTCATGTTGCGAGCGATATCATCCGAAGAAATGATTCTGGCGGCGCGTTCCAGCAAGCGTGAATGGAGGTAAAACACGTCACCCGGGTAAGCTTCACGTCCGGGTGGGCGGCGCAGCAACAGGGAGACTTCGCGGTAAGCAACAGCCTGTTTCGAGAGGTCGTCGTAGATCACGAGGGCGGAGCGTCCTGAATCCCGAAAGAATTCGCCGATAGCGGCCCCGGTGAAGGGAGCATAGAATTGCATAGCGGCCGGTTCGGAAGCGGTTGCTGCAACGACCACGGTATATGCCATCGCACCTTTTTCTTCGAGTGTTCTGACGATATTGGCCACGGTAGAACCCTTTTGGCCGACTGCCACATAGATGCAATAGACCGGGTCACCTTTTTCAAAATTCTTTTTCTGGTTGATGATGGTATCGATCGCGATAGCGGTTTTACCCGTCTGACGGTCGCCGATGATCAATTCACGCTGTCCGCGTCCGATGGGGATCATGGCATCAACAGCCTTGAGTCCTGTTTGCAATGGTTGGTTTACCGGCTGGCGGAAAATGACTCCCGGCGCTTTGCGTTCGAGGGGCATTTCATAGCGGGGGCCTTCGATCTTTCCTTTTCCATCGATGGGATCACCCAGGGTTGTGATGACACGTCCGAGAAGACCTTCACCTACTTCGATGGAAGCGATCTTGCGGGTACGGCGGGCAATATCGCCTTCTTTGATTTCGACGGATTCACCCAGCAACACGGCGCCGACGTTATCCTCTTCGAGGTTAAGCACAATCGCTTTCAGGCCGTTTTTCTCAAATTCGATCAATTCGCCCGATTCGGCGTTATTCAGTCCGTAGATGCGTGCAATTCCGTCACCCACCGTCAAGACTGTTCCGATCTCCTCCAGTTCTGCTTCATTCTGATATCCTGCCAGTTCTTTGCGAAGGATAGCGGTAATTTCAGCGGGTTTTATCTGTGCCATATCAGAATTCTTTAATATATAAGTTAACTTTTGCGATGCTCCTCTTCAGCCGTTCAATCTGATGGCTGACGGATGCATCGTATTGTTTATCTTTCCAGTAGAGTACGAAGCCTCCGATAAGTTCCGGATCAACCGTACCAGAGATATCGACCGTTGCCCGGGAGTAGTTCGTCATGATCTCAATGATCCGCTTGCGTGATTCTTCTGTAAGCGGGGCGGCTGATTTGAAGGTGACCGGGAGGATATTCATATAATCCTGATACTGTTCGACAAATTCGGCGGCTATTTCGGGGATAAATGGTTCTCTTCTCCTTCTGACAAGCAGAATCATGAAAGAGAGGGTCAATTCCGAGATCTCTTTTGAAAACAGGCCCGTGATGATCTTTTCCTTTTTTTTGGTTTGAATGATCGGGCTTTTGAGTAACAACCGGAAGTCTTTGCTTTCCCTGCAGACATTATTCAGGAGCAGTACATCCTTGTACACCGCTTCCAGTGATTGCTGTTCAACGGCAAATTCGAACAGCGACCTGGCATATCTGACGGAGACCTGTGTACTCTTCATCGGTTTCGGTTTAATTGAATTTTACTTCGTCAAGCAGTTGTTTGATGAATTCTTCCTGTTTTTTGGGATCAGAAAGCTCTCGTCTCAGCAGTTTTCGTGAAACCTCCAATGACATTTCGGCCAATTGGTTTTTCAGTTCCGTCATGGCAGCCATTTTCTCATTATTGATGCTTTCCCTGGCGGCCTGGACGATACGGGTTGCTTCTTCAGAGCCTTTTACGCGTGATTCTTCGATGATGCTGTCGCGCACTTTCCGCGCATCAGCCAGGATGACATCACGTTCGTTCTTTGCTTCCCGGAGCAACTGTTCATTGCTGAACTTCAACTGTTTCATTTCTTCCCTGGCCTGATCAGCAGCGTGAAGCGCATCATGGATGGACGTTTCGCGCTCTTTCAGAGCCTTCATGATTGGTTTCCAGGCAAATTTCCCCAGGATGAACACCAGCAAAAGAAACGACAGTGTCATCCAGAAAATCAGTCCCAAACCCGGCGTGATCAGTTCCATAATCTTTTATTTTTTTTGTTAAACCCTTACCCTTTACCAGGTCGGACCGGGCAAAGGGTAAGGGACACCGGGCCTGTCAACCAACCGCTGACCTGACCGGCATGTGCTGCATACTTAGATAAAGAGGATAAGCAGGCAGACGACAATAGCAAAAAATGCAACACCTTCGACGAGAGCGGCGGCGATGATCATGTTCGAACGGATATCACCTACTGCTTCGGGCTGGCGCGCAATGGATTCCAGGGCGCTCTTACCGATGTTACCGATACCAAGACCGGCACCGATCACAGCGATTCCTGCTCCTAATCCGGCTCCCATTTTTGCGATGGCGGCAAAATCACCGGCCAGCTGCAACAAGATTGCTAAAAATTCCATGTTTGTTGTTTTAATGATTGATTAGTATTCTGATTGATCAATTGCTTTATTCATGTTAATGTTTCTCCGGTTCCACCATGGCCAGCCCGAAATAGAGCGCCGACAGCAGGGTGAACACATATGCCTGGATGAATGCCACCAGCAGTTCGATAAGACTCATAAAGAGCATGAACGCGACGGAGACGACCGAGACCCCGTAACCAAATCCGACACCAATCGCGCCAAAGATGAAGATCAGGCACACGAAGCCCAACTGAATGATATGGCCGGCCGTGATGTTGGCAAAGAGACGGATCATCAGGACGAAAGGTTTGGTGATGATGCCGATAATCTCCACGATAGGCATTAGTGGTAACGGAAACTTCAGCCACCAGGGTACGCCCGGCGTATTCACGATATCGATCCAGTAATGTTTGGTCCCCGTGAAGCTGGTGATAAAAAAAGTAAACACTGCCATCACCATCGTAACGGCAATGTTACCGGTGACATTGGCCCCTCCGGGAAAAATCGGGATCATTCCGAGGAGGTTATTTAAAAAGATGAAAAAGAAAATCGTGAGCAGGTACGGCATAAATTTTTCATACCGTTTCTCGCCGATCGAACTTTTTGCAATATCATCACGAACGAAGAGAATTATCGGTTCAAACAAAGACTGAACACCGGTGGGAGCTTCGCCTTTGTTTTTGCGGTATCCCTTTGCGACGGAAAGGAAGATGACCAGCATCAGGGCGACACTGAAAAAGAGGGCCAGGACCGTTTTGGTGATTGAAAAGTCATATACCTTCGGTCCGGTTATGCCTGCCAGATCTTCCCGGACGATCTTCCCTTTCTGGGGGCCTTCCGGCTGAAGAACAAATCCTTTGTAAGAATGGGTGGGATTATGAAAAGCTGATGACCAGAAGGCATAAAGGCTTCCATCGTAAAACAGAATGACCGGAAGGGGAACGATGATATGTTTTTCTCCGATGCCGGCGATATGCCATTCGTGGTTATCAACCACATGTTCCATGATCAATTCGCCGGCGTTGAACGATTCTTTTTCTTTTACTGCGGATGCGGTCTGACTTTCCATTGCGCTGACCGTCACCGTATCATTTTCGCCGGCATATGTTTGCCTGGGGACTGCCAGAAGTATCGTAAATAAGACCAGCAGGTTAAATAAACCGATGTTCCAGGTGAACCTCTTTATCATTTTATGACGTGGCATTTTTTCGAGGGTACAATATTACGAAAATTCGCTGAAAAGTGAAATCCGGGATGTCGGATTCCTGCTATTTCTTTCCCCCCGCGGGTGAATTTACCCAAAGGATGGCCCGGGTATCGATGTTCAGATAAACAATCGCAGCTCCGTAATCTTCCCAGTGTTCGGTGTCGTACCAGTACATGCCGGGAGCCAGGGTATCGAATTTGATATATCCGTTTTCATTGGTCACTCCTTCACTGAGGTAGAGATGTGACTGGAGGCTATCGGCTGAACCAGCCAGGTAAACCTTTTCCCAGGCAACAGCACCGTTCGGGCTCATCACACGCAAGGTCAACATTCCCGGAGTGGCTTCATCATTACTGCAAGACGTCAAGAATAACGAGGCATTCACGAGTACAAAAGCAAGAATCAGAATAACAGATTTCTTCATGTTCAGCATTTAAATCAGACTACAAAGTTAAAAATTTTGTAACATGTTTCTCTTTCCGGCGTCTATACAGGTTAAATTCTTTCCATCTTCCGGAATTTACTATCTTTGAGCGGTTAAAACATTCCGGACGATTAACCGTTAATAATAGAAAACCTACTTATGCGTGCATTTCCCTTTTCGTTGATTCGTTCCGGTTCCTTGTTCATTGCATTTTTCCTGTGTGTTTCTTCGGGTTTTTCGCAAAAATTGTGGACGCTTGAGGATTGCATCCAGTATGCTATGGACAACAACCTGGATATCAAGAAACAGATTCAGACGGTCCAGTCGAATAAGGCTTCTTTATTGCAGACAGGACTGAGCGCCCTTCCCACCCTCAATGCAGGGGCTTCCAACATCTGGAACTGGGGACAAACGATTGATCAGTATACCAACCAGTTTGCCACCACGAATGTAAGGAGTAACAACTTCAGTGTTTCCACCCAGGTAACGATCTTCAACGGACTTCAGAAGGTCAATACTATCCGGCAAAACCAGATCGACCTGATGGCCAGCAGGTATAACCTGGATGTCATTAAAAACAACATCTCCCTGTCGGTGGCCGGCTTTTACCTCGATATTTTGTTCAACTACGAACTGGTGGATGTCGCCCGTGCCCAACTGGCCATCACTCGTGATCAGGAAGACCGGATGAATAAACTGGTGGAAGCAGGTTCTTCCGCCAAAGGGGATTTGCTGAATATCCAGGCACAACGTGCTGCTGAAGAACTATCGGTGATCCAGGCCGAAAACAACCTGGAGATATCCCTGTTATCGCTCCAGCAGTTGATCGACCTGCCTGTATCAAAAGATTTTGCGGTAGAAAGGCCCAACCTGAAAATGGTCGATCCCCCTTCCGGGATGATCACTTCCGACCATATTTATGAACAAGCGCTTTCGTCGAGGCCCGAAATCAAAGAATCGGAACTGAAAGTCAAAAGCGCTGAAAAGGGAGTAGCTATCGCCCAGGGCGCCATGTCCCCCTCCCTCTATTTCGGCGGAACCTGGGCTACCGGTTATTCAGGGGCAGCCAAGGAGATCAATCCCAATATTGACCCTGTCACTACCCTTTACCCGGTCGGCATTACTCAAAATACCAGGGATACCGTTTGGGGATTCAACAATCAGTATTCATACCGGACCATCTCCTTCAATGATCAGTTTCACAATAACGACAACAAATCCCTGGGCTTCAGCCTGAATATACCCATTTTCAATGGATGGCAAGTCCATAACGCTGTTTCGCAGGCCAAGATCCAGAAAAATATCGCCGAGCTGAACCTGGAAACGCAAAAGCGGGAACTCCGGAAAATCATTGAACAGTCGTGGACCGACGCCACCGCCGCCCATAAGAAATTCTTTTCTTCGCAGGAAAAGGTGAGGGCACAGGAAGAATCCTTTAAGTACACGACCCAGAAATTTGATGTCGGGATGTCGACATCCTTCGATTATAACAACAGCAAAAAAGAGCTAACCACTTCCCAGTCGGAACTGCTTCAGGCAAAGTACGATTACATCTTCAAAATCACTATTCTAGACTTTTATATGGGTAATCCCATCCACATCGTACGTGAATAAAAATCCATTGATATGACTTCTGCTAAATCGAAAAAAAAGTTGTGGCTCATCATTGGTGGTGTGGTCATCCTGACCGTTATCATCATCCTGGCCGTTGTCAAAGGACAAAATACCGAAGGCGTCAAAGTAGCTACTGAAAAAGCAGCCAAAAGAACCATCACCCAAACCGTGTCGGCCAATGGCAAGATCCAACCGGAAAAAGACATCAAGATCAGCCCTTATATTTCAGGTGAAGTGATCGACCTGACAGTAAAAGAGGGAGATCAGGTAAAGAAAGGCGACCTGCTGGCCAAGATCGATCCCGAGATCTATATCTCTTCCTACGATCAAAGTGTTGCCAGCCTGAATACCCAGAAAGCCAACGAAGCCAATGCCCGTGCACGGCTTGCCCAGCTCAAGGCCCAGTATGATAATCTCCGGCTGACTTTTGAGCGCCAGCAAAAACTCTTTAACCAGAATGTGATTTCACAGGCTGACTTTGACCAGGCAAAAGCCTCTTTCGAAGTAGCCAAAGCTCAGGTCGCTGCCGGCGAAGAAGATATCCGGGCCTCTGAATACATGGTCAAGAGTTCGGAAGCGGCCATGAAACAAGCCAAAGAAGACCTCACCCGGACAGCCATTTTTGCCCCGAATGATGGAACGGTTTCCAAACTCAGCGTGGAAAAGGGAGAACGGGTGACCGGCGCCTCCCAGTTCTCCAGCGGTACGGAGATCATGCGTATTGCCAACCTGAATGAGATGGAAGCCCAGGTAGAAGTGAATGAAAACGATATTGTCCGCGTAGGCCTGGGCGATACCACTTTGATCGAAGTGGATGCTTATCTCAACCGTAAATTTAAAGGAATCGTGACGGAAATTGCCACCTCGGCCAACACCTCCGGAACCACCACGGTCGACCAGGTGACCAATTTCAATGTGAAGATTCACATCCTGAAAGAAAGCTACCAGGATTTGCTGGATCCTGCTCATCCCGATTATTCTCCTTTCCGTCCGGGAATGTCAACCACCGTTGAGATTCAGACCGAAACAGCTTATCGCGTGATTACCCTGCCGATTCAGGCCGTTACTACCCGGATGGCACAGGATTCCCTCAATAAGATGAAAGAGAAGGGCAAAGATGTTCCCACCGACCATGGTGATGTCAGCCTGGTAACCACCCAGCAAAAATCGGATAAGATCCAGGAATGCGTGTTCGTGTTTTCCAACGGGAAAGCGATTAAGAGAGACGTAAAGACCGGCATTCAGGATAACACGTATATCCAGATACTGTCAGGACTGAAAGGGGACGAAGAAGTCATTACCGCTCCCTATTCAGCTGTATCAAAAACCCTCAAAGACGGAGATGTTGTAAAAAAAGTCGATAAAAAAGACCTGTTCACAACCACTTCCAAATAATGCCACTGATCGTTCACCTTGAAACTGCCACGCGGATTTGTTCTGTCGCATTGGCAAAAAACGGTACGTTGATCTCGCTGAGGGAATCCGCCACTCCGAATGTCCATTCATCGAAATTGACCCATTTTATCGACGAGGTTTTTCAGGAATCGGGGCTTCCCGTTTCGGCTCTTGATGCCGTCGCCGTAAGTATGGGACCCGGATCATACACCGGACTTCGTATCGGGGTTGCTGCTGCCAAAGGACTCTGTTATGCTCTTGATAAACCGTTGATTGCCGTGCCCACGTTGCAGGCAATGGCAGCCGGGATGTTGGCGAAACACCCCACCGTTCCCGGCAAAGGAAAGCAATACCTGTGCCCGATGTTGGATGCCCGGAGGATGGAGGTTTATTGCAGCGTTTATGACGATCGGTTGCGGGAGGTGCGTTCCACCCAGGCCGAAATCATCGATGAAAATTCATTCGCCAGGGAACTTCAGGGAGCCATGATCCTCTTTGGAGGAGAGGGAGCAGATAAATGCCGGACGGTTATTTCCCCCTATCCCAATGCCAGTTTTCTGGAAAAGTTTGAGACCTCTGCTGCATTCATGATCCCGTTGGCGCTAAACCGTTTTCATTCGGGTCTTTTCGAAGATCCTGCTCATTTCGAGCCGTTCTATCTGAAAGAATTTGTCGCCGGAAAACCAAGAGTAAAGGGCTTGCGATAATACTCCTTTCTCATAATGATTACTTTTGCTGTATGAAGAACGCTTTATTCAGCAGATCGGAAACCCGGGTGGTTCATATCGGGGATGTTCCGATGGGAGGCAACTACCCTGTCAGGGTGCAGTCGATGACGAATACCGACACGATGGACACCATCGCCACGGTAGAGCAGGCCATCCGAATGATCGAAGCCGGATGTGAATATGTCCGAATCTCCGCTCCCGGGATGCGGGAAGCAGAGAATCTCCGGAATATCAAAGCAACCTTGCGGGACCGGGGTTATACCACCCCCCTGATCGCCGACGTTCATTTCAATCCGAACATCGCTGAAGTAGCCGCGACCATTGTGGAGAAAGTACGGATCAACCCGGGTAATTATACCGCCGACCGTCTCACCGCGCTTCTCGGTATCTGCAAAGCCCATGGCACAGCCATCCGGATCGGGGTGAATCATGGCTCTCTCTCCGAACGGATCGTGCAACAATATGGCGATACCCCCGAAGGAATGGTGGAATCGGCGCTGGAATATGCCCGGATTTGCCGTGATTTCAGCTTTGATGAGTTGGTTTTGTCGCTCAAAGCAAGTAACACCCGTGTCATGATCGCCGCCAACCGGCTGTTAACGGAGCGCATGAAGGAAGAAGGGATGGATTATCCCCTCCACCTGGGCGTGACGGAAGCGGGCGCCGGCGACGACGGGCGGTTGAAATCCGCCATTGGTATCGGCAGTCTGTTGGCCGATGGCATCGGGGATACGATCCGTGTTTCCATTACCGAAGACCCGGAATTCGAGATTCCTGTCGCCTATGGTATCCTGCAGGCCACCGGACGGCGGATCACCCGGACCGAATACATTGCCTGCCCCTCCTGCGCCCGCACCCTGTTCAATATTCAGGAAACGCTGAAGAAAGTCCAGGCTCAGACTTCGCACCTGAAAGGACTGAAAATCGCCGTCATGGGATGCATTGTCAACGGACCCGGCGAGATGGCAGATGCCGATTACGGGTACGTAGGCTTTGGAAAAGGGAAAATCTCGCTGTATAAAGGCAAAAACATGATCAGAAGAGGCATTTCAGAAACCAATGCGGTAGATGAACTAATAACACTGATCAAAGAAAACGGGGACTGGAAAGAAAAGGAAAACGGGGGTAACTAAGAGGCGAATCACCATCGTTTATTTTCACCGCATACCACCCGGAGAGCCTGTGGTAAGATCCCGAACGTAAAGGGGGTATACCCCACCGATTCACCATCCACCTCCATGAAGATCTGTTTCGATGACTCCACCGTAACGGTCTTTCCTCTGTAAGTACTGACAATAGGCAAGTTGACCAGCGTTCCATCATAAAGCTTTGTGGCATAGCGAATTGCCATCAACTTGGAAGTTTTCCGGATCAAGGTGATATCCAGCAACCCGTCATCGGGAATAGCATAGGGAACCTGCATCATCCCGTTGCCGCTGTATTTACAAATACCCACGTTCATAGAGAAGAGGTCTCCCCTGAACACTTCCCGGCCATCAATGGTGACAACCGCATCTGGGAAACGGAACTGCAGGAGGCTGGCAAAAACAAAATAAAGATAGCTGAGCGGTCCTCCCATCCCTTTCATTTTCTGGAGATTGGTCTTATGAGCTACGAGGGCATCGTACCCCAGACCTGCCACATTGAGAAAATACCGGATGCATGATTGTTCGTCATAAGAGTATTGAACCTTGCCGACATCCTGCAGCAACGTTCTTTTTTTCCGGATAATTTCAACAGCCTCTCTGAACTGAATGGGAATCCCCAGGGTACGGCACCAGTCGTTACCACTTCCGATAGGGATCATCCCCACCGTGATTCCCGAGGGTTCACAATAAGGCTGTTTGAAGATGCCGTTGGCCACTTCGTTTAGGGACCCGTCGCCACCGGCGACGATCACGTTCCGGTATCCCTCTTTAATGGCTTCCGCTACCAACTGATCAGCATGGCCTGGAAATTCAGTGAAAACGCTCCGAACATCGACACCGGCATTGGAAAGAAGGTCAGAAACAGCCGGCCACTCCTGACCTGCCTTGCGAATTCCGGCATTGGGATTTACGATTGCGATCCACCTGTCATTCGCCATGTCGCTTGATTCATTCATCCAACCTTATTTTACTGTCGGCGAAGGTAATCATTTTTACTTTTTGTACCTTTATCCAAATCATATCATATGAAACGGGTATTGATCATCGGGGCAATAACCTTATGGACAGCCGGAATGGCCTTTGCACAAGGGGTGCCGTTAACCGCGAAATATTTCAATAAAACAGAAGCAGGATATGCCTTTGGGATCGGAAAATTTCAGAATAATATTATTGATGGTATCCGGACGCATACCAACAACGACCAGACTATCATCTCGTTACAAACAATCAACGGGTTCATGTTCAACGACCGGGTCGGACTGGGAGCGGGCTTCGGAATAGAATTTTGGGAAAAGGGAATGTTTTATCCCCTATTCGCTCAGCTCAGTTATTACCTTAAACCTGCGCCAACGACTTTTTATGCCAACGCGAGTCTGGGATATGGTTTCGGGAACCGGGATGAAACAACCTATTATGCCTCTGCAACCGGGGGAACGATGTTCAACATCGGGATCGGGTATGCAAAAGAGATTTCTCCGCGATTCCGCTTCCATTTTGAGGTTTGCTATCAGAACCAGGCTCTTCAATCAGCCTATAATGTTTATATAAAGGACACGCTCCGTTCGCAGGTTGATTATAAAATAGCCCTGAGTTTCATTGGGTTCCGGCTGGGGATCCATTTCAAGTAGCAGACCGCGAAGGCACCAACGGATCACTTTCTTTTCTGGCAAACAGGAACAAGCTGTACCAGAACCAGAAGAAAGTGACCCTGGCCTGTGATTCAAGGGTATCTTCGGTGATCATGGAACAGCAGAGCATGATCAGGATGGTAATCGTGAAGAAATCACCGAATTTTTTCAGTTTCAGGGGAGGATAGAACAGGGCTGCCACAAACCAGATGAGGCCGAAGATCCCGAAAGTGAGGAAGATAGTCAGGAACTGGTTGTGAGCTCTCCATCGTTGATCGGGTGCCAGTTTGGTATGCATCTCTTCGTACCGGTTCTGGAACGCCATGTTCACATCGCCGGTGCCAACCCCGGTAATCCAATGCCGACCGATAATCCCCGAAGCGGCTTTCCAGAACTCCAACCGTTGCATCAGAGAAGATCCGGTAGGATCTCCCGTTTTCTGATATTTATCATAGCCCATCAGTGTTTCATAGATCCGGCCCCGGATACTGAATTTCTGCATATAGACCACATCGGCAACCCCTTTTTCGATGGCATGCACCTCCTCGTCGGTCAGGGCATTCACCCCGTCAAGATCTTTCCTCAATCCCTTGGAAGCAAGAAACCGCACCAGGGTGAAAAACACCGGTTCTCCTTTGAGGTTCAGACTGTCGATGTGAATGGACGACCGTTTTGACCATGCTTCCGTCATCTCATCTTTCTGAACATAAATCCAGACATAATTACCGTTCTCTACAAGCCCGGCCTTACGATCATGATAATAAACATTGCCCCGTGGAGTGGCCCGGTCAAGATGCCTCAGATCGATGGGATTCACATGATAATAATCTTGCACAACTGACCTCAGGTAGAGGCCACATCCTGTCACGGATACCAGAATCACCGCTGCCAGGATCGGCCGGAGCCATCGTTTCCTGCTTCTGAAAGCCACGATCAGCAAGAGCAGCACCAGGGTGATCAGGAAGACGGAAAGACCGGTCATCGATTTAGTCATGATCATGTAGGTGAAGAACCATCCCGAAACGATCGCAAGCAGGATTTTAGCCCAGAAAGGGATCAGTCTGCGGTGAAAAATGAAATAACCGCAGGTGAAAACCCCCAGTGTCAGCATCAATCCCAGCAGGATGTGCGATGTGTACCTGGAAACATCACGGATATCGATGAATTCTCCGTGCAGGAACCGGTATGAATTGAAGACCGTTACAACCACCAGTGAAAGGAGGAACAGCATCAGGTACCTGTAAAATGCCTTTTTACCGATTGCTTCCGAAGTAGAGAGGAACAGGGGCAGAATAAAAATCGGCACCTTGATCCGGAGGTCCTTAATGGCGTATGCAAAATCGCTGGTGAAGAGGAGTCCGGCGATATGGAGCAGATAAACCGACATCAGCACCATGGCCGCCTTGTTATGGAACAACGCTTTAAATCCTTTCCAGATACTTTCCAGGAGGAGTCCGGGGAGAAAGAGAAAACCCTGCAGGACCTTCTTTACCCGGGCGGGTTTCCGAAACCAGGTCATAAATTTCTCCTGATCGACCCGTTCGAGGGCCCAGGCTCCGGTGACGATGAACTGACCGATGCTGAGGACATACCGCGAAAATGGCATCATCGCGATAATGACAGCGATGCCGAAGAGGTAACAGAAACGTACAAAGAGTTCGTATGTCAGCCGATATTTCACGCTTTCCTGGAATTTTGATAATATTCAATGGTTTTGGAGATCTTCAGGGAGGCATACACCGATCCCATCAGAGCCCATATGAACCCGGCATACCCGTCGAGGATTCCTTTTTTCAGAATATAAAACGTAAAAAAACCGGTCTTGAACTTCACGATCACCCAGATCTTCGGAAAGCGTTTGCCTTTGCGGAAATTATCGGCAGCAATTTTTTGGGTGTATTCATTGATCTTGTCCAGGTGATGCGAGAGGTCGCGATACGAGTAATGAAGCAATCTTCCACCCAGCACGGCGGTTGTTCCTTTCACGATAATCTTTTCGTGAACAGCTGCTCCATCGAAGGCGCCGTTCCTCCTGTTAAATATGCGGAGAATCTTTTCACCGGCCGTACCTCCGTATTTTAACCTTTTCCCCAGGTAAACAAGATCGCGAAGTACGTAAAAACCATCGGCAGCAGGAATGTTGGCCTGCATCTGTTCCAGGATGGATTGTTTCAAATCGGGAGTGACCTCCTCATCCGCATCGATGGACAGGATCCAGTCGTTGGAAGCCAGGCCGACAGCATATTGCTTCTGGTCACTGTATCCGGAGAAGTCGTGTTGAAAAACGCGGGCGCCGAAGGAAGAACAGATCTCCGTGGTACGGTCACCCGAATGAGAGTCCACCACCACGATCTCATCGGCCAGTCCCTGCAGGGAGGCAAGACATCTTCCGATGTTGTACTCTTCGTTGTACGCGATAATTACAGCTGACAGCCTGTTCATCGGATCAATCGTGTATAGTGAATGAATCCCAGTCCATACCGACGGTAAAAGAATTCCTGAAAAGCTGAAGGTCCTGGTAGCAAAGGGTGACCGTTTGGACGGAGGTCGGGTTGTTCGCGGCTTCGGCCATGATTTTTCCTTTGGCATCACATATCATGGAGCCTCCTGAATGCAGCGCCCCGAAATGGTCGATCCCGGTACGGTTCACTCCGGCCACATAAGCCTGGTTTTCAATGGCGCGTGCCATCAATAACGACCTCCAGACCCAGGAACGGTTATCGGGCCAGTTAGCAAGATAAAAGAGAAAGTCATATTCGTACTCCTCGTTTTCATACCTGTTTTTGCTCCATACCGGGAAACGCAGATCGTAACATACCAGCGGCAGTATCTTCCATCCTTTGTAACGGATGATGGTTTTTTTCTTTCCCCCGCTGATAATCCGGTACTCTTCACTTAAACGGAACAAGTGGCGTTTATCGTATATCTCGCAGGTGCCATCGGGAAAATAAAAGTAAAGCCGGTTGAAATAATACCCGTTTTCGCTGACCAACAGAGTCCCGGCAACCGCGCACTCCTTTTTCATGGCTGTTTCCTTCAGAAAGGCGGAGGAAGGGCCGTCGGAAGTTTCGGCACAACCGGCAGGATTGATCGAGAACCCGGTGTTGAACATCTCTGGGAGAAGGATCAGGTCAGTGTCGTGCACTTCCTTCAGCAATTCACGGAAATGATCCAGGTTTGCTTTGGGGTCTTCCCATTTCAGATCCGTCTGGACCCAAGTTACTTTCAAGTCTTCCATATCGTTTTCAATTCGCCGTAAAATTAAAAAGATTGCCGATGACCCCTGAAATATTTTAACTTTGTACTTTATCAAAATGCAATGATCATGCGTACAATCGATCAATTTAATTTCAGAGGAAAGCGGGCGCTGATCCGTGTCGATTTCAACGTGCCCCTGGATTCATCCTTCAACATTACAGATGCAACACGTATTGATGCAGCCATCCCCACCATCCGGAAGATCCTTACCGACGGCGGGTCGGTGATCCTGATGTCGCATCTTGGCCGGCCGAAGAGCGGACCCGAAGAAAAATTCTCCCTGATCCATCTGGTTCCCTATCTCACGAAGAAACTGGGCCAGCCGGTGAAGTTTGCCGATGATTGCATAGGGCTTTCCGCCGAGGAAGCTTCCGTATCGCTGAAACCCGGTGATGTTCTGCTGCTGGAGAACCTCCGGTTTTATAAAGAAGAAGAACAAGGTGACGAGGAATTTGCAAGAAAGCTCTCCACCCTCGGAGACATCTATGTCAACGATGCTTTCGGAACAGCTCATCGCGCCCATGCTTCCACTGCTGTGATCGCGAAGTTCTTCCCCACTGCCAAAATGTTCGGTTATGTGATGGCAAAAGAAATTGCTTCCATTGACTTCGTATTGAAAGAAGGGAAAAAACCTGTAACGGCCATCCTGGGCGGCGCCAAAGTATCCAGCAAGATCGAGATCATCAACCACCTGATGGATAAAGTAGATAACCTGATCATCGGCGGCGGCATGATGTTCACGTTCATCAAGGCGTTGGGCGGACAAACCGGCGCTTCGATGGTGGAAGATGACCAGCTTGACCTGGCTAAGAATATCGTGGAAGGAGCCAAAATGATGGGAGTAAACTTTTACCTGGCTCCGGATGCCGTCATATCCGATGCTTTTTCCAATGATGCCAACACCAGGACCTGCAGCGCCTATGATATCCCCGATCCCTGGATGGGTCTCGATATCGGGCCGGCAGCCTGCCAGAAATTCTCCCAGGTGATCGCCAATTCCTCTTCCATCCTCTGGAACGGACCGATGGGGGTGTTCGAGATGAGTCACTTTGAAGAAGGAACCCGTTTCATCGCCAAGGCGGTAGCCGAAGCCACTAAAAACGGCGCTTATTCCGTGGTCGGCGGTGGCGATTCCGTTGCGGCTATCAATAAATACGGACTCGCCGACGAGGTGAGTTACGTTTCCACCGGTGGCGGAGCTATGCTGGAATATATTGAAGGCAAGGTACTTCCGGGCATCAAAGCCATTCTGGATTGACCAATTTTTTCTTTTTTTTCCCTCCGTTGAAGGCCTTTTTCTCGACGAATAAATAAAGTTTATCGACGAACGATTAATTTTTTAGTTGACAAACTAAATTTTTAGTTGTATCTTTGTTTCCACTTTGATCAGATACTATATTATGAAAAAGGGAGACAAAAACGGAGAAGAATTTCGCGAACTGACGCGGGCGGAAGAAGAAGTAATCCGGATTTTATGGGAAATGGGAGAAGGAATGGTACGGGATATGCTGGACCATTTTCCCGATCCGAAGCCGGCTTACAATACTGTTTCCACCATCATCCGTATCCTCGAGCAAAAAGGGTTCGTCAATCACCGGGCCTATGGTCGTACGTATGTATATTATCCCCTGATCACGAAGAAAGAATATACCCGGTTGTATTTCCGGAATATGGTTTCGGGTTACTTCGGAAATTCCTACAAGGCGTTGGCCTCTTTTTTTACCAGGGAAGAAGACCTCGGGTTAAAGGAACTGGAAGAGATCCGTCGTTTGATTGACGATGAGATCGAGCATAAAAAATCAAAAAGGGACAGTCATGGATGAAACGATCAGATACCTGCTGATGTCAGGATGCAGTTTAGCCTGCTTCTACACGGTGTATTGGTTATTCATGCGCCGCGATACCACTTTCAGGATCAACCGGATTTATCTCCTGGCAGCAACGATCATCTCATTCGCATGTCCATTCGTTCCTGTTCATTTTCAGACCACCAGCCCGTTGGCCTCCATGGCCTTTCTCCTGGATCCGGTCATCATCACGCCGGAAGAAATCAGAACAAGCACCATCAATCATATACAATGGCTGGAAATAGTCGCTGTTATCTACCTGACGGGGGTCTTTATTTTCACCGTGAGGTTTCTTTTCCAGTTGATTCAACTGCTTTTGCTGATCCGAAGAACCGGGATCACCCGTCGTCATGGCATGCGGATGGTGATCGTCGACCGCGGGTATTCTCCTTTTTCATTCTTCCACCTGTTGTTTATCAGATCAGCCTCCATGGATCATGAATTGCTTCCGGCAGTCATTGAGCATGAAAAAGTTCACATGCGACAATGGCATTCCGCCGACCTGATCCTGATGGAGCTGACCACTATTATCCAATGGTTCAATCCTTTCGCCTGGATGATGCAGCGTTCGGTAAAAACCGTACATGAATACCTCGCCGATGAAGGAGTGCTTCGGCAAGGTATCGGATTGAGTACATACCGTCGGATGATTTTTAACCATTCATTAGGAATTCAGCTGAATACCATAACCAATCATTTCAATGTTTCACTTATTAAAAGCAGAATTATCATGATGACAAAATCGCGTTCAGTAAAAATGGCCGGATTAAAAGCCATTGTTGCCCTGCCCGTATTCTTTGCCGTATTGTTCTTCTTTTCTTCCGGCGTGATGACGTCATTGTCGGCCCAGGAGAAAACCATTAAAAGAGAGAACCCCGACAAGGTTGAAGCTGTAGAGGCGCAGGAAAAAACAGCAGAGAAAGAAAAACAGGCTCAGGTGGAAAAAACACAGGAACCGAAAAAATCACCCAAAGGCAATACAAAGGATATCAAGAAAGTTCCGGATTTTCAACCGGAATTTCCAGGAGGATTTGAGGCTATGTCGCATTTTCTAAGTCAGAATATCAAGTATCCGAAGGATGCCATGGATAAAAAACAGGAAGGGAAAGTCTTCGTAAACTTTGTCGTTGAAGAAGATGGGACCCTTTCCAATTTTAACATTCTCAGGGGTATTGGTGGCAGTTGCGACGAAGAAGCCCTCAGAGTATCGAAGTTGATGCCGAAATGGGAACCCGCCCGGATGAAAAACGGTAAAAAAGTCGCGGTTCAAATGACCCTTCCGATCAACTTCAAGTTGGATGGTAAGAAGGTTCCCCCTGCTCAGCCGGCCCAGGAAGAGGTTACTCCTCAGAAATAAGTTCCTGTATCCGGTTTGATGCCGGTCCCCTATCCCATTTTAATCACACCCGCTGTCGGAATTTCCCGGCATCCGGTGGGTTAAAATGGGATTTTTTCTATCAGTAACGAAACAACTTTCGCTACGGGTTTATAAAAAACAGCCTGCTCTTTGGAAGAAGGACTGATCATTTTTCCCCCGGGGTCGGCCAGGTTGATCAGGTAAAATACCGTGCCCATGATCAATACCCCTTTGGCAAAACCCAAGAGGGCACCTCCGATATGATTCAGAACTCCCATACCGGTTTTTTCAACCAGGTTTTCAACCAGTTTGCCAATGAGGTAAATCCCGATCAGCACCACCAGGAAAGTAGCCGCATAAGCCAGGGCAGGGAGCCAGAATGACGATGGATGAAAGTTCCTTTCAATGATGCCGGAAGCATAATCAGAAAAATGGATGGCCAGGTAAATGCCCAGAAACAGGCCTGCGAGCGTGGCCAAGGTAACAATGAATCCCTTTCTCAGTCCTATGAGGGTGAAAATCCCGACTACCACCAGAATGACAATATCCAATGTATTCATAAGAGTTACCTGCGCAAACGTGAAGTCAGTTCGGTGCCAAAAACGAAATCATTCAACTGGGTATTATCCGTATGGAGGACATCTTCTTTGGATCCCCGCCACCAGAGTTTCCCTTCATAGATGAATGCCACCGTATCGCCGATGCTGAGCACGGAGTTCATGTCATGGGTGTTGATGATGGTAGTGATGCCGTACTCCTTCGTGATCTCGCGAATGAGGATATCGATCAGTCCGGATGTCTGTGGGTCCAATCCACTGTTGGGTTCATCGCAAAAGAGGTATTTCGGGTTCATAGAAATAGCGCGGGCGATGGCCACTCTCTTCCGCATACCACCGCTGAGTTCTGATGGCATCAGGTGGTTTTTATTTTCCAGGTTTACCCGTTTCAGTACGAAGTTCACCCGGTCGAGTTTTTCTTCGGCTGTTTGTTGAGTGAACATATTTAGCGGGAACATCACATTTTCCTCAACATTCATGGAATCGAAAAGAGCTCCCATCTGGAACAGCATTCCCATCTCCCGGCGTATTTCCTTGCGTTGCGTCATGTTCATCTCCGAGAAGTTCCGGTCATCATACAGCACTTTTCCGCTGTCAACTTCATGAAGTCCGACCAGGCATTTCATCAGAACTGTCTTTCCGGATCCGCTTTGACCGATGATCAGGTTGGTCATGCCGGGCAGAAACTCGGCGGAGATGTTGCTGAGCACCTCCTGATCGCCGAATCTTTTAGTAATTTCCACCGCCTTGATCATGTGAGTAAAAGTTGAGTTAAAATCAGGTTGAACAGGATTATCAGGATGCTGCTCCATACCACGGCGTTGGTACTTGACTGACCGACTTCCAAGGCGCCACCATTGGTTTCATATCCATAAAATCCTGACACAGAGGATATAATGAAGGCAAAGACCACCGTTTTGATCAGGGCATAAAAAATGGGGAACACTTCGAAATACGACCGGATCCCGTAGATGAAGTCATGGGTGGTGACCAAACCGGTAGCCATCATGGCCACCAGGCCGCCGAGTACTCCCAGGAACATGCTGATGATGATGAGAACCGGGTTAAAAAGAAGGCAGGCTGCTATTTTAGGCAGGATCAGGTAGTTAGCCGAGTTCACTCCCATGATTTCCAGGGCATCGACCTGTTCCGTAACTTTCATAGTTCCAATTTCCGAAGCGATACGCGATCCCACTTTCCCCGCCAGGATCAGGCCGATAACCGTGGGGGAGAATTCGAGGAATACCGATTGCCGGGTGGTAAAACCGACCATTGACAGTGGAATCAAGGGGCTGTCAATGTTGAAAGCAGTCTGTATGGCGACAACGGCACCCATGAATACCGAGATGACCGATACAATCCCCAGGGATTCGAGCCCTACATGTTGGAATTCGGTAAAAAGCTGAACGCGAAAGATCTTTCCTTTCTGAGGAACGGTAAAAACCCGTTTTATCAGGAACAGGTACCGGCCGATGGTATGGAAGACTTTATACATGGTTTGATGCTCAAAATTAGTTATTTTTGGGTTCGTATCCGAAAATAAAACCCGGGAACGGAAGTTGTAAATAAAATGACCAGCCCATGAAAAACCCTTTCAGGATCTTGTTATTCGTTACCCTTTCACTGGCCCTGGTCATGCTGCTTGGAAGTTGTTCCAATTACCGGTATTATAATCGTTATCCAAAACCAAGAAAATGCGATTGCCCCTCTTTCAGTCAGCGAACGACCATTCAGCTTCCTTCCTGAATTTCAGGCAGATGCTTGAAGGTCGTGTTCCCGATGCCGCTTTGGAGCAGATCGCCCGTACCTTCTCCCTCCAGCAAATCCGCCTGAAGATCACTCGCGGGAGAGCCACCAAAACAGGTGATTTTCGGCCTTCCCAGAACGGAAACCCTTGCGCGATCACGATAAACGAGAACCTCAACCCTTACGCCTGCCTGATTACCCTGATCCATGAACTTGCTCATTATCAGGTGTATAAAAGCAAAATGGATCGTATGTTTTCAGTTCGTAGAACCCGGAAGAATTATTCTCCGCATGGCAAGGAATGGAAAGAGACATTCCGGCTGTTGTTTTTTGAATACCTGACGGAAGACATCTTCCCGGCTCCTGTTCTTGACGCCCTGATGATTCACCTGGAAAACCCCAAAGCCTCCACCTTCAGCGACCAGCAGTTGCTTCGGGCGCTGGCCGTATATGATGCCGCGTCGGGTCTCGTGACGGTTGAATCGCTGCCTGAAGGATGCACCTTCAGAACTACCACGGGCCGTCATTTCCGGAAACTGGAAAAGAAAAGGACCCGGTATCTTTGCCTGTGTCTCGATAACCGGAAAAGATACCTGTTCTCCCCCATCGCGCAAGTAACACCGGAAGAATAAATATTTACCTCTATGCCCGATCATCCGAAGAAAAAGCAGTTCATGAAACTCCCCGAGTACGCGGGTGGCAGCCGGGCCATCAGCGAATTTGTCGCCATGAACCTTCGTTACCCCGATGAAGCCCTGAAAGCGGGAATAGAAGGGGCGGTACTGGTCAAATATCGCATTGATGACAACGGGAATGTTTTTAATCCGCAGATAATCAAAAGTTTAGGATATGGCTGTGATGAAGAAGCCATCCGGTTGATCAGCTTGTTGCGGTTTGAAAAAGTCAGAAACAGGGGACAACGGGTGGAGGTGACGAAAACGACCAAGATCAATTTCAAGCTTCCCGGACTTCAGATAAACTATTCCCTGGCGCCGAAAACCGAATCGCCGGCACCGCAGCGTGATCCCGGACAAAAAAAAGACGACAGCATCCGGTATAATTATACTATAGATTTGTAGTACAGGTTTTTACGGCTGACTTTCCTGTCCATTTTCGAATTCAAACTTCGCGTCTTTGGTTTTTTTACCGTTCCGGCCGAAATTGTAAACAAACCCGGCATAAATGACCTGTCCGTCGCGTTTCCTGACGGAATGTTGGATAAGGACATCGGTATCAACGCTGTTTTCCCATTTCTGCGAATCGAAGAGGTCGGTAACGGTAACCAGGAAAGAGAATTTTTTCTTCCAAAGATCCTGGCGGATTCCGAGGTTCACTCCCCATCCCGGTTTGCGCATTCCCTGGGCGGTCATTGCTTTAGACCGATACTGCCCGTTTAGTTGCAGGAAAGTAGTTTTGGTGATCGTCACCGCAGCATTCAGTTTCGCGTTCCACGAGAAAGTGCTTCTTTTATTACTATATCCAAGCTCGGAAGCATCGATCTGGCTGTAAAATCCTGAAGCGGAAAAATTTAAATTAACGATCCTCGCTATGTTCCACGTGCCACTCAGATCGAGACCTGCCGATTGGTCTTTGTCGAGGTTGGCAAACGAGGTGACCAGAACCGTATCGTTGAGCGGATGCGTCACCATGGTGAATCCGTTTTCTTTATAACGATAGAAAAGGCTGGGGACTAAGTTCAGATTTTCGGTCCGGAAAGAGTATCCAAACTGCAGAGAGTGAATATCTTCCGGTTTCAGATCGGGATTCCCCACAAAGATGTTCCGGGAATCGCGGTATTCTGGAACGGGGTTCAAGTCTTCGACATCAGGCCGGTTGACACGCCGGCTGTAGCTCAGCTGCCATTCGTTTTTGCCTTGTTCAAGACTCAGATGCAAGGTGGGATACAAGGCAAAATAATCGTCATCCGTGGTAGCATCCACGGTCTTGAAATTCAGGTGAAGCAAGGCTTCCTCGGCCCTGAGTCCGCCCATGAGGGCAAATTTGTTCCACCGGGCACTCAAGGTGCCATAAACGGCATGGATTGTCTGGGTGCCATTGAAAGCATTATTTTTGGAGGAGTCGGTGACCCAAATTTCCGATTCCAACTCCTGCACCCGGGTATCCTGGTCGGATATCTGCATTTCGCCTTGGTATCCTGCTTCCAGCGATGCATCTTTCCACAAAGGGCGGGAGTAATCCAGGGAAAGTGTAAGCTGCTGTTCGGCGTTTTTGCTGTTTGTATTTTCTGCTTCCTCGGGATAAAGAGGAAGGGTATAGATATTCGTATAATTATCTTTCTCCCGTTCGCGGTCGGCCTGATATTCAAAATCGGTCCTGAAAAGATGGTCCTCCCTGGCATCAAAGGTATGTTGGTAAAACGCTGTAAGTCCGGTGCTCGTCTCCCATTCGTCTCCATCCTGATGTCTGATAAACTCTTCGGCAGCCACCTGTTCATTATCGCTGTACAAGTTCCAGGTCTTTCCATCGCGGTTTACGTCCCGGTAATTGATGGTTCCTGTGACTCCAGTTGCATCCTTCGAAGAAATATCCCATTCCATACCCAACTGTCCCAGGTGTGATGACGGAACCGCCGAATTGGATGAATGCTGATCGAGGTAAACGGACTGTCCGGTAGCGGTATCAATGGTTTGAGAAGTGAGGTCGCCGGTTCCGGCCCGGTAATTGAGCCGGTAGCCATAACTCCCGAAAAGATTCACTCTTCCGGTGTTGTAGTTGAGTTGGAGGTTCGTGTTAATCCGTTCCTTATTCCCCACGTTCGCCCCGAGTACTCCGTTAAAACCGCTTTTTTTCTCTTTTTTCATCACGATATTGATGATGCCGGCGGTACCATCCGGCTGGTATTTTGCAGAGGGATTGGTGATGACCTCAATCCGTTCGACCAGTGAAGCCGGCATCTGCTCGAGGTTGGCTGATCCTGCGATAACGGAAGGACGACCGTTGACCAGGATAGTAACATTACCCGATCCCCTCAGGCTGATATTTCCATCGATATCGACAGAAACCGACGGAATGGTCTGCAAGACATCCGTGACGGTACCGGTCTGGGCCGAGATATCTTTTTCCACATTGAAAACCTTTCGATCGATTTTGTTGATCATCAGGTTCCTTTCGCCGGTGATGGTAACCTCATCCATATTGATCGCTTCGGGGGCCAGATTCAGCACACCCAGGTTCACTTTTGGATTTTTCCGGCCAACCGTGACCGCCTTGGTTTGTTGTTTCTTATAACCGATAAAACTGTATTCCACGAAGTAACTTCCGGTCGGGACATCGTTGATACGGAATGAACCGGTGCTGTCGGAAACGATGCCCTGCACCATGTTTTTGGTGGTGGTATCGCGCAGAATGATGTTGGCATATTCTATTGGCAGCCGGGTTTGGGAATCGATGATCCGGCCCGAGACGGTCCCGGGGTATCGCGTTTGCGAAAATGCGGAAGAAGGGAGCAGGAAAAACAAGGTCAACATCAATCCTGCGGGCAGCAAAAACAGTTTCAGACGGAGTTTCATAACACAGTTCATACGTTGAGAAAGAAACTCGCAAAGGTACTGAAAATGTTCTTCCGGAAATATAAATCAGACTTGTTTATTACCGCCGTGGTCTGGGATACCTGGAACGCGGCTTTTTGGACCGTTCGATTTTCCCTTTGTATTCCGGTCCGGGGCCCAGGGTCAGCGGGAGGGCACCGATATGGACCTGACGTTCGATCAACCGTTCGATCGCAGCAAATTTTCCCTGGTCTTTGGGGTTGATCAGCGTGACGGCGATCCCGGAAGCCTCCGCCCGGGCCGTTCTGCCGATCCGGTGGATATAATCTTCCGCATCGTGAGGCACATCGAAGTTCACGACCATATCGATATTTTCCACATCAATACCCCTGGAGAGGATATCGGTAGCGACCAGCACATTGATATCCCTGTTTTTAAACCGGTTCAGCACATTTTCACGCGTTTTCTGATCAAGGTCCGAATGGATCTCCTCCACGGAGAATCCTGAAGACCTGAGATCACGGGATAGCTGTTTGGTGGTAGACTTGGTGGAACAGAAAATAAGGATGATGCGATCTTTCATCGGAGCCAGCAAGTACTTCAGCAGCGGGATCTTCTGGGTGTCGTATACAGAATAGGCAAGTTGCATGATTCTCTCGGCCGGTTTGGATATCGCTATACTCACTTTCTCGGGGTTGTGCAGCACTTTGTTGGCCAGGTCGCGGATCTTCTCGGGCATGGTAGCCGAGAAGAGGAGGTTCTGCCGTTTCTGGGGGATATGGGAAAGGATCTTCAGAATATCATCATAAAAACCCATATCGAGCATGCGGTCGGCTTCGTCAAGCACCAGAAATTCAAGTTTTGAAAAATCAACGTAGTCCATATTGAGATGAGCGATCATTCTTCCGGGGGTGCAGATCACCACATCCGAACCCTCCTGCAAAGCCTGTTTCTCCCGGGAGAATACCGAACCGTCTGTCCCGCCGAAAATGGCGACGGAACTCACCGGGGTGAAATAGGACAACCCCTCCAGTTGCTGATCGATCTGCACAGCCAGTTCCCTGGTGGGGACGATCACGAGCGCTCTGACAGACTGATCCGGACCCGATTCAAGGATCTTTTGGATGATCGGGAGCAGGTATGCGGCCGTTTTCCCCGTACCTGTCTGTGCGGTGGCAATGAGATCACGACCCTTCATGATCAGTGGTATAGCCTGTTCCTGGACCGGTGTGGTCTCCTCGAATCCCAGAGAAACGATGCCTTCCTGAAGGCGGTTATCAAAATCAAACTCAATAAATTTCAAAATGGCGTTTTTTTATGTTGATTATTTCCCTTGTCTTTTTTTCTCGTCCAGTTTTTTAATGACCTCTTCCTGGATGTTCTTCGGAAGCGGCATATATTGGTGAAACTCCATAGAATAGTTAGCGCGACCGCTGGTCATGTTACGCAGTTGGGTAGCATAGCCGAACATCTCCATCAGCGGCACAAATCCGTCGATTTTCTGGGAACCTTTGCGGTAACGGCGCATGGATTCAATCTTGCCGCGACGCCGGTTCAGGTTACCCACTACTTCGCCGATGTACTCATCGGGCGTGTTGATCTCCACTTTCATCACCGGCTCGAGAAGGATCGGGTTACCTTTCATAAAGGCCTCCTTGAAACTCATGGAAGCGCAGGTCTGGAAAGCCATATCGGAAGAGTCGACCGGGTGGTGGCTCCCGTCGAGGAGGACCACTTTGACATCCACAACCGGGAAACCGCTGATGATACCCCGGGCCAGTGTTTTTTTGATCCCTTTTTCAACCGATGGGATGAATTCCGCCGGGATGTTGCCTCCCTTAACCTTGTCGATAAATTCAAAGCCCTTGCCGGTATTAGGTTCGATACGCATATAGGTGTGTGCATACTGGCCTTTTCCACCGGTTTGTTTCACATATTTAAAGTTCGATTCCGATTCGTTGGTGATGGTTTCGCGGAAGGCCACCGAAGGCTCTCCTACAACCGCATCCACATTGAATTCTGTCTTCAGACGATCGACCATGATCTCAAGGTGAAGCTCGCCCATCCCGGAAATAATAGTTTCTTCGGTTTCATCGTCAAACCTTACATTGAAAGAAGGGTCTTCGTTAGCCAGTTTATAGAGTGCATCGCCGAGTTTTTGCTGATCCTGGCGTTTGGCAGGATTGATCTTCAGTTCGATGACCGTAGGCGGGATGTGGATGGATTCCAGCAGCAGCCGGTGATCTTCGTCACACAACGTATCGCCTGTTTTGGTGAATTTCAGCCCGATCAAGGCAACGATATCGCCGGGACCGGCTTCTTCGACCTCCACCCGTTCCTTGGCATGGATCCTCATGATGCGGCCGACGCGTTCGTGTTTTCCTTTGGAGGCATTAAATACCTGCATGCCGCTTTTCACTTTCCCGGAAAAAACGCGGGTAAACGTCTGTTGCCCGACATAAGGGTCATGAATGAGTTTAAAAGCCAACGCCGAGAAAGGCTCTTTGGGTGACGGGTGAACGGTATGTGTTTTGGTTGGATCCAGGAGGTCGGTTCCCACCACCGAACCGACATCAACAGGCGCCGGGAGGTAATCGATCACCGCATCCAGCAGCAACTGGATCCCTTTGTTTTTATAGGCGGAACCACATAGAACCGGCGTGATCAGCATCTTCAACGTAGCTTCGCGGATAGCCTGTTTCAGCAAATCTGTCGGAACTTCCTGCTCTTCAAAGAACATCCCCATGATCTTGTCGTTGAATTCGGCTACTTTCTCCACCAGTTGGAGCCGGGCTTCATCTACCCGGGGCAGGTATTCGGAAGGTATTTTCGTTTCAATCAGTTCAAGCTCTTCAAAATGATAGGCTTTCCGTTCAATGACGTCAATAATCCCTTCGAAGCAGTCTTCCGCGCCGATGGGTAACTGAATCGGAAAAGCATTGGCGTCAAGATATTTATTCATTTGGTCCACGACGGCCTGAAAATCGGCGCCGGTACGATCCATTTTATTGATGAACGCGATACGGGGAACGCGGTAACGATCGGCCTGGTTCCACACGGTTTCGCTTTGCGGTTCAACTCCTCCCACCGCGCAGAATGTGGCAATCATCCCGTCGATGACACGCAGCGATCGTTCCACCTCTACCGTGAAATCAACGTGCCCGGGGGTGTCGATCAGGTTCACCTGATAGCCCTTCCAATGGCAGGTTATGGCAGCAGAAGCGATGGTAATTCCACGTTCCTGTTCCTGTTTCATAAAATCGGTGGTCGCCTGCCCGTCGTGTACCTCTCCCATTTTCCGGTTAGCCCCGGTAAAATAGAGAATCCGTTCTGTGCATGTTGTTTTGCCAGCATCAATATGTGCGGCGATCCCGATGTTTCTAAGTTCTGTTAATGGCATATTTACTCCCTCGTTTTTTGGGGGTGCAAAGGTACAAAAAATTTTGGCACCCTCCATCTCTCCTTCCACCATGAAGAAGTAACAAACAGATCGTTCCGTCAGAGTCCGAGTTCACCGGCAATAGGAATCAACGCCCCGATCGCCAGAGCGGCAAATTCATCCAGTGGAATACCGATCTTCTCACACTCCAGTATATTTTCGCGTTTAACAGATGCAGCAAATGCTTTTTCTTTCATCCGTTTTACCACCGATTTCGGTTTTACGCTGGTCAGTTTTCTGTCGGGATAGACATAGGTGGTGGCAAAGATCAATCCGGTGATGGTCTCCCCGGCAGCGAGCGCATGCTGAAACTCGGTTGATCTCTCTTTACCCGACGAACACTCGTTATGCATCCGGATGGCATCCAGTATTTCCGGGTCTATCTCAAAGTCTTTCAGGAGAACCTCCGTTTGTGTACCGTGAACCAGCGGGTCGGCATTCGTCACCTCCACATCGAGGTCGTGCAGCAGACCTGCCAGCCCCCATTTCTCTTCATCGCGGCCAAGCCGTAATGCCAGAGCGCGCATGACCGCTTCCGAAGCCAGGCAATGCTGAATCATTTTATCGTTGCCGATGTGCTGGTGTACTAATTCCAGCGCAGTAGTATGATTGAGTGACATAATGATAGTAATTGATCTGTAAATTTAAATAGTTCCGTGAGATTTTCCGATCCGTTTTGAAAAGAAACAGGTCGTACCTCCGTCCTTTACCCCTCTCCTTCTCCGGCCTTTATCAGAAACCAGATCCCGGCTGCTTTTGCTAAGATATCCATGGTATCAAAAGCATCGGATACCGTTTCCCCGACAGCCAGACACCCGTGTTTTTCCCAAATGACTGCTTTCCGTGACTCAAAAGCGGTGACGGTAGCCTGAGCAAGGGATTCGGAGCCCGGTGTTTCGAAGGGGACAAAACCTGCTCCTTCTGGAAGAAACATTCCGATCTCCGGATGCATGCTTAGTAATGCGTTGTTGATCGACTCGTTCGACTTCATCGAAGGAATATGCGACAAGGCGATGAGTTCCGTCACATGGGCATGAACAACGACTTTCTCCGGCCTCTTTTTCACCAACAACATCTTATGGATGCCAAGGTGCGTTAACAATTCGGAAGTCGGTCTAATCTCTTTAATATCCTCCGTCACTGCTACGATATGATAGGCTGAACCGTTTTCACTGATGTAGATAAAGCAAAGGTTATCGACCGGATTTTGAGCCATTTCGCGCATGCGGGACCCGGATGTCGTGACCAGAAATACGTTATTTGCAAGGTTCGGAAAGGATTTGGGCAACGGGAAAAAAGGAAACGACGCCAATTTTGAGAGTTCATTGAGCGGGACCAACCCGGTGACATTCACCGATATGTTCCCGGCATTGCGTTCCGCCCAACCCTTGTCCCACATGGCTTTTGCTGTTACGGCCATCTCTTCCACCACCTTACGGATCTGTTTCTTCTGAAACAACCGCTGCCCTGCCTGTTTGACCTGGGTGAGCATCATGACTTCCGGTATGATCGGTATTTCCATGTTATCTTTTCTTTCGGAAGAAATCCTTGAGCAACTTCTTACATTCCGGCGCCAGGATCCCTTTTTTTATCTGTGTCTTCGGATGCATCAGCGCACACCCGGTTAAGGTGTACCCCCGCTTTTCATCGTCGGCCCCGTAAACCACGCTTCCCATCTGCGACCAGAAAATCGCTCCGGCGCACATCACGCAAGGTTCAAGGGTGACATAAAGGGTGCAATCGCTGAGATACTTGCCCCCCATCCAGGAAGAAGCAGCGGTGATGGCCTGCATCTCGGCATGTGCGGTGACATCGTTCAGCGTCTCGGTGAGGTTATGTGACCGTGCGATGATATGGTTGTCGCATACCACTACGGCGCCAATGGGCACTTCGTCTTTCTCCAGCGCTTTCTGCGCCTCTTTCAGCGCCTCGTTCATGAAGTACTCGTCAGAATATAATGTATACGTCATACCGCCTCTATCCGATAAAACTTCTCAAAGGTACTAACTTTTCTTCGCGATTGTTGTATCCTGAGGAACGTCACAGAACCAAAGGAAAATCACTCATTATTCACGGCCGGCGCGGGTTCACCCTTCCCCATCTCTTCAATCAACCCCTCCACCTCATAAGCATCGCGGAGAAACCAGGGACCGATGCGGGTGCGGCAGAGCGCAGTAAGGTGGGCACCGGTGTTCAGGGCTTCGCCGAAGTCGCGTGCCAGGGCGCGTATGTATGTGCCTTTGCTGCATACGATCCGGAAATGTACTTCCGGCAAGGCGATGGCGGTAATTTCGAAGGCAGAGATTTCGATGGTATGCGGCTGCAACTCGATCTGTTCTTCATTGCGGGCGAACTTGTAAGCCCGTCGTCCGTCGATCCATTTAGCAGAGAATAAGGGTGGTACCTGCTGAAGGATCCCCGTAAACTTCCGGGTAGCTTCCCGGATCATCTCATCTGTCAGGTGGTCCGTCGGAAACCTGCGGTCAACTGCCGTTTCCAGATCAAAAGACGGGGTGGTGGCCCCCATCATGAAGGTGCCGGTATATTCTTTGTCGTACCCGATGAATTCGTCGATCTTCTTGGTATTTCTTCCCGTACAGAGAATCAGCAACCCGGTGGCCAGGGGATCCAGGGTGCCGGCATGTCCGATTTTGATCTTTTTAATTCCCAACCCCTTGCTGATGGCGTACCTGATTTTATTCACCACATCGAACGAAGTCCACTTATATGGTTTGTTGATCAAGAGGATTTCACCGGATTCAAAATCGAAAGGGGACATGATGAGGTTTGAAAATTTGAAAAATTAAAGATTATCAGATAGAAAGATCAGCATTAAAGGATGTTCAGGTTGAAGCCGGCGAAGAGAAGGGTGAGGATGACGAGGCCGACGATGATCCGGTACCAGCCGAACAGCTTAAAACCGTGGTTAGTCAGGAACGAGATGAAGGTACGGATGGCGATCATGGCAACGATGAAAGAAACCACGTTTCCAATGATCAGGATCCTGAGGTTGCCGGCGTTGATCAGGGTGTAGTTCTCGATCAGCTTGTAGGCAGAAGCGGCAAACATGGTTGGCACGGCCAGGAAGAAGGAGAATTCGGCGGCGGCTTTGCGGCTTAGTTTCTGGCTCATTCCTCCGATGATCGTGGCAGCAGAACGCGACACCCCCGGGATGACCGAAATGATCTGGATCAGTCCGATGAAGAACGACTTCTTGTAGGTGAGTTGTGTCTTCTCGTTTTCGGGGCGATCAAACAAGCGGTCGACAAAAATCAGGAACACCCCTCCAACCACCATGGCGATAGCTACGATCAGCACGCTCCCGAGCATGGCATCAATCTGTTTTTCCAGGAGGAAAGCAATGATCAGGGGGATACAGGCGACGGCCAGTTGAAAGTAGAATTTCCAGCTCTGGAAGAAGCGTTTCCAGTAAAGGACGATCACCGAGAGGATCGCGCCAAACTGAATGTTTACGGTAAAAGCTTTGACAAATTCATCAGAAGGAATGCCGAGAATCTGTTGGGTGATGATCATGTGGCCGGTAGATGAGATGGGAAGAAATTCAGTAATTCCTTCCACGATGGCCACGATGATGGCTTCAAACAAGGTCATCTCAGTTCTTCGGTTTCTTCATGATTGCAAAAATCTCGATCACAAATCCGGCCAGGATGAGGATCGGGGAAAGGGTGATCCGGCGAAAGCTGAATATCTCCGGATTGAACTGGTTGGGGTCGGATGAACCGCCGCCGATCATCAGAAGAAAACCCAGGCCGATGAAAGCCAAGCCAATGAGCATCAAGCGGTAATTTTCTTTACCAAAAGCGAAATCGGCATGTTTTACCGGGGTTTTCGTCACCGGTTCGGCAGCCTTCGTTTGTTTTTTCTTTTCCATTCCTGCAATCAATTTTCGGGTTCAAAAGTACGTTTTTTCTTCCACATCAGTGATACAACAGATCGGTCTTCATCTTCATATATTTTCTCACCGCAAAATAGGTCGAGAACAAGGAGATGAGGATCCCCAGAATCAGCACGACGGCAAACAGCACTCCAAGCAGGATAAAATCCTGGATTTCCACCAGTTCCGGCATCTCCTGCAAAGCCAGGAAGAGCACCCCGATGAGCATGCCGATGGCAAGCAGTCCGCTGATGAAACCCTGCGCAAACCCTTTCACGAGGAAAGGTCCCTGGATGAACCTCTTGGTGGCGCCGACGAGTTGCATGCTTCGTAACAGGAACCGTTTGGAATAGACCGCCAGCCTGATGGTGTTGTTGATCAGTGCCATGGAGATCAACAGCAACACGGCGCTGAAACCCAGCAAAATCATGCTGATGCGATTGACATTGGCGTTGATCTGGCCCACTAGCGGCCGATGATAATCCACCTCTTTCACCTCATCCAGCGAGAGAAGAGCCGTTTCGATCTTACGCACACTGTCGGGATTAGTATAATCCGCTTTCATACGCAGTTCGATGGAAGGAAGCAAGGGGTTAAATCCAAGAAATCCCACAAAATCTTCCCCCAGTTCTTCGGAAAAAATTTCTGCCGCTTTTTCTTTGGTGACATATTCGGCCGATTTTACATACGGAGTCAGATCCAGTCTCTTTTTTAGCTGAAAGATAGACGATTCCTTCACCCCGTCTTTCAGGATGATGGAGAAACCGATATTTTCTTTCACATAATTGGAAATTTTCCGCGTATGGAGGATGATCATCCCCAGCAACCCGAGCATGAACAGCACCAGGGTGATGCTGATGACCGTAGTCACGTAAGAGGTGCCGAGACGGCGCCTGGAACTGATCTCTTCACGTTGTGCCATAAAAACCGTTAACGCGGGTAAAGTTACGATTTCTTTATAATTCCTAACTTTGCACCCCGAAATCGCATCATTTTATCCTGAAAAAAATGGAATACAATTTTACAGAAACCGAACGAAAATGGCAGGAATACTGGCAAAAGAACAAGACCTTTCACGCGGTCATTGATCATTCGAAACCAAAGTTTTACGTCCTCGACATGTTCCCCTATCCCTCCGGGGCCGGCTTGCATGTGGGTCATCCGCTGGGATACATCGCTTCGGATATTTACGCCCGTTATAAAATGTTGAAAGGCTTCAACGTCCTTCACCCGATGGGGTACGATGCGTACGGACTTCCTGCAGAACAATATGCTATTCAGACAGGAACACATCCGGCGGTCACGACGGAAAAAAATGTGGCCCGATACCGTGAGCAAATGGACAAGATCGGTTTTTGTTTCGACTGGGACCGTGAAGTAAAAACCTGTGATCCTGAATATTATAAATGGACCCAATGGACTTTTATTCAATTGTTCCAACACTGGTACGATCCGGAACAGGACAAGGCGCGACCCATTACTGACCTTGTCCGTCGTTTTGAAACAGAAGATCCTGCCTGGAAAGGGTATAGTGAAAAAGAGCGCCAGGACATCCTGATGAACTACCGGCTGGCTTATCTGTCGGAAGCCATGGTGAACTGGTGCCCTGGGTTGGGGACGGTACTGGCCAACGATGAAGTGGCCAACGGTTATTCTGTTCGGGGAGGTCATCCCGTGGAACGGAAGATGATGCGTCAGTGGTTTCTCCGGATATCGGCTTACGCCCAGCGTTTGCTTGACGGGCTGAACGACATCGAGTGGTCGGATTCGCTGAAAGAGATCCAGCGGAACTGGATCGGCCGGTCGGAAGGAGCGGAAGTGCTGTTCCCGATAAAAGACTCTTCGCTGAGTCTGGAGATCTTCACCACGCGTCCCGATACCATTTTCGGTTCTACCTTCATGGTCCTGGCGCCCGAACATCCCTGGATTTCGCAGATCACCACGCCCGACCGGGAAGCGGAAGTGAATGAATACGTCAACACAGCCATCAACCGTTCAGAGCGTGAACGGATGGCGGAAGTCAAGAAAGTCACGGGTGCCTTCACCGGCGCTTACTGCGTGAATCCGCTCAACGGACAACCTGTGCCCATATGGGTAGCCGATTATGTTCTGTCAGGATACGGAACCGGCGCCATCATGGCCGTTCCTGCTCACGACAGCCGCGACTATGAGTTTGCCAAACATTTCGGGTTGCCGATCATAGAAGTTGTTTCGGGAGGAGATATCTCGGAAAGTTCGTATGATGCCAAAGACGGGATCCTGGTCAACAGCGGTTTTCTCAACGGCATGAAGGTAAAAGAAGCGATCAGCGCCATGATCCGCCGGATTGAGGAAATGGGGATCGGGACGGGGAAAATCAATTTTCGCCTGCGCGATGCTATCTTCAGCCGTCAGCGTTACTGGGGCGAGCCTTTCCCGGTCTATTACAAAGACGGGATCCCCATGATGCTCGACGAAAGCGAGCTGCCGTTGCTGTTGCCGCCCGTGGATGCCTACCTCCCCACCGAAACAGGCGATCCTCCCCTGGCCCGTGCGAAGAACTGGAAAACCAAAGAGGGTTATCCTCTCGAAACCAATACCATGCCCGGCTTTGCCGGATCAAGCGGATATTACCTCCGGTACATGGATCCCCGGAACAACCAGGAATACTTCTCCAAAGAAGCCGTGGAATACTGGCAGAACGTTGACCTTTATATCGGCGGCGACGAACACGCCACAGGCCACCTCCTGTATGCCCGCTTCTGGAACAAGTTTCTTTTCGATATGGGAATGACGGTCCGGCAGGAACCTTTCCACAAACTGATCAACCAGGGAAAAATCCAGGGACGGTCGAGTTTTGTTTATCGGGTTGCCGGCACCAATAAATTCGTTTCATTCAACCTGAAGGATGACTATGAAACGGCTCCGATGCATGTCGATATCTCTCTTGTTAACAACGATGTGCTTGATACCGAAGGCTTCCGCAAATGGCGGCCTGATCTTGCCGAGGCGGAATTCATCCTGGAGAACGGAAAATATATCTGCGGTTTTGCTATCGAAAAGATGTCAAAGTCGCTGTATAACGTCATCAATCCGGATGACTTGATTGCCGAATACGGCGCCGATACGCTCCGTCTGTACGAGATGTTCCTCGGACCGTTGGAGCAGTCGAAACCCTGGGACACCAACGGGGTGGAGGGCGTCTTTCGTTTCATCCGCAAGTTCTGGCGGCTCTTTCATGACGCCGGTACTACTTTCTGTGTGACCGACGAAGAACCGACTCCGGAAGAACTGCGTGTGCTGCATAAGACCATCAAGAAAGTGCAGGAAGACATTGAACGGTTCTCGTTCAACACCGTAGTGAGCACTTTCATGATCTGTGCCAACGAACTAAGCGACCTGAAATGCTCCAAACGAGCCATCCTGGAGCCCCTGGTGATTCTGATCTCACCCTATGCTCCCCATCTCGCCGAGGAACTCTGGCAGAAACTGGGTCATGAACCAAGTGTTTCAAAAGCCTCGTTCCCCGAATTCAACGAGAAATATCTTGTGGAAAACACCTTCAATTATCCGGTTTCTTTTAACGGAAAAATGCGTTTCATGATGACCTTCCCGCTCGATATGCCTGTTCCGGAGATTGAAAAAGCGGTCCTCGCGGCGCCCGAATCACAGAAATGGCTGCAGGGACATGCTCCGAAAAAGATGATCGTCGTGCCGAAGAAGATCGTGAATGTGGTGATCTGACCAAAACGGTTTTTGTTCTGGCACGTTTATTGTTATCCGGTTTGATAAAATCCTGAAAAATGAACACCAGATCATTCTTCTCAAAAGCCCTTCTTTGCTCGTTCCTCATTGCTCATTGCGCCTTGTATGCTGTTTCTCCCGCCATTGGCCAGGAGTTGAAACGAGTCGATAACCGGGCATTCATCCCTGGTGAAAAATTTAATTTCATCGTGTATTACGACTCGTATCTCACGGGGAAAGTAACAGCCGGAACCGCTTCCCTGGAAATCGGTTTTCAGAAAAAAGAGATCGAAGGAAGAAAAGTGTATCATGCCATGGGAAAAGGAAAATCCAAGGGCGCTTTCAATGTCTTCTTCAAGGTGGATGACTATTTCGAATCGTTTATCGACATGGAATACATGGTCCCCTGGTATTTTATCCGGCGGACACGGGAAGGAGATTACAAAAAAGACGACGAAGTACGGTTTAACCAGTTCACCGGCTCTGCCAGCAGCCGCACCATCAGCCGGAGCGTTCCCAAAGGAACCCAGGATTTTATCTCTGCTTTTTTTTACGCTCGTACCATAGACCTCTCCGGTCTCAAACCGGGCGATTTCTTCCCGATGAGTTACTTCCTCGATGATTCGATCTACATTACCCGGATCTATTATGAAGGGAAAGAAACCATCAAGACGGTCGCAGGCACCTTCCGTTGCATGAAATTCAAACCCACCGTGGCTACCGGCAATGTATTCAGCCAGCCATACGCCATGAGTATCTGGGTCACCGATGACCAGTACCGCATCCCCGTCCTGGCGAAGTCGGAAGTGATCGTTGGTTCTGTTAAAATGGAATTAACTCAGTATCAGGGGCTTGCCGGAATCCCTCCGGCGTTAATGCCCTGATTTTTTCTGCCGGCCCCCGGATGAGTCATCGTCGATGGAAGCAACCGGGGAACCGGAGCCGGCTCCGGTCGACTCATTTCGTATCTTTGAAACAGTTTAAATAAGAAAGAATGACCCGAACAATCCCTTGCTACCGAGCGATCATCGTGCTTTCAGCCATGATCTTATTTTGTTCTTCCGTAACAGCCACTCCGTCGGATGAAAAAACCTATACCCGGCAATGGCAACGGGTCGATTCGCTGGAAAAAGCCGGTTTACCGAAATCAGCGCTGGAGACCGTGAACGCCATCTATCAACTCGCCCGCGACCGGCATGATAACCCCCAGCAGGTGAAGGCAGTGATCTGGAAACTCAAGCTGGAAGAGCAGTTCAGGGAAGACTTTCCCGGTTTCGCCACGAAGCTGCTGCTAACGGAGACCCTTTCCGCAGGAGAGCCTCTTTCGTCGATCTACCGGTCTCTCCTTGGGGAAGTGTACTGGAATTATTACAACCAGAACAACTACCGTTTCGCCGGAAGGAGCGCTACCGGTGATGAACGTGCCGACAGCATTCAGACATGGGATCCGGGCACCATCACAGCTCATGCCAACACCGCATACCTGTCTTCGCTATCAGAATCCGATATTCTGAAAAAGATCCCGGTGACGGAATACGCGATCATCATGGAAAGTCAAACGAAAGAAGAATCGGCGAAAAACCTCGATCCTACCCTCCGTCCAACCCTGTACGATTTCCTGCTGCAACGCGCATTAGCGTATTTCACTGCTTCGGATAATATGAAGGACCCGGTCAAAGGATTTCCATCAAAACATGAAGTCGCGCTGAACCTCTTTGCCGATGCCGCCGCCTTTCACCTGAACGATGCCGAACCGCGGGTTTATATCAGCTATGAACTCGACCGGCTGGCCTATCTTCACGAAAACAGCGGGATGGGAGAAAATGATACGGTTTACTCCAAGAACCTTTCTGATTTGGAAAAAAGATTCAACACTTTCCCGGCTTCTGCCTCGGTCTCGTTTGCACGGGCCAGCTATCTCGTTGAACAGGGAAACCTCTATAAACCGCTTGTGTCGCAACAGCACCAATTTGACCTGGTGAAAGCCCTGGATATCTGCCAAAAAACCCTGAAAAAATATCCGAAGGAAGAAGGAAGCAGAAACTGCCAGGAACTTGCAGCTTCTGTCCGCAGATCATCCCTGAATGTCACCACGCCGGCTGCCGTTTATCCCGATAAGAAATTCCCGGCCCTGGTAACGTATAAAAACCTGACCGGGCTCTGGTTCCGGCTCATCAGCATCGACCCCGAAGAGTACCACCAACTTGATCAAACGATGAAGCGGGAAGATATCCTGAAATTTCTCTGTAAAAAATATTTTGTGAAAGCCTGGTCGCAGGTATTGCCTTCCGACAGCGATTATCAGCAACACAGTGTGGAGATCATCATGCCCGATGTTCCGGCCGGGTATTATGTAGTTCTTGGCTCAGCAGATAAGGATTTTTCCGACGTAAAAGCCGTGGCCGCTTTCCATGACCTCTGGGTCACCCGGATCAGTTATTTCAACGAATTGAATAACAACCAGGAGCAGGATATCTTCGTGCTGGACCGGGAAACCGGGAAACCGATGAAAGAGGTGTCGGCGGAAGCTTACACCCGCGATTATAATTACAGGACCCGGGAATGGAAGTTGACCAAGATCGGTGATTACACCACTGACGAAAACGGCTTTTTTACGTTACCCCATCCAAAGGAGAAAAAAACAGCTGTTTCCGTCTTTCTGAAACTGAGGACCAAAAATGATCTCTTCATCACCCAAAACCTCTATCTCTTTCCCCAAACCGAAAACCCGGAAAAAACCCTGATGCAGACAAACTTCTACACCGACCGGGCTGTTTACCGACCGGGTCAGACCATTTGGTTCAAAGGGATCGTGATGGAAAAAAGAGGTGAAACATATGCCCTGAAGACCGGTTATCCCACCCGGGTTGTTTTCCGTGACGTCAATAACCGGGAGATCGCCGCCACCGATTTCACCACCAACGAATTCGGTTCGTTCAACGGGTCGTTTATCGCTCCATCGGGTGTTCTCACCGGGATGATGACTATCTCGAACGAGTCCGGCTCGGTGTCGGTGTCGGTGGAAGAGTACCGCCGGCCGACCTTTGAAGTGACCTTCGATCCGGTGGAAGGCAACTATAAGCTCGGCAAAACCGTTACCGTGAAAGGGAAAGCCATTGCCTACGCGGGCAACAATCTCGACGGAGCCCGCGTTTCGTACCGGGTGGTACGCACAGCCCGCTTCCCTTACTATGACTGGTTTTGGTACCGTCCGATCCCCAATTCCGAAGAAACAGAAATTATCAACGGAACCACCACTACCGGATCCGATGGCGCTTTTACGATATCCTTTTCTGCCACTCCCGATATTTCCATTCCGGTTGACGATCAACCCGTTTTTGATTTCATGATTTATGCCGATATCACCGACCTGAACGGGGAAACCCAGTCGGGTACCGGCACCGTTTCTGCGGGATATGTTTCGCTGGTACTGGGGTCTTCACTCGGTGAAAATTTCAATATGGCCACCGATAGCTCTTTGGTGGTCACCGCCACCAACCTGAACGGGGCCAAGACACCTTGTGAGGTAAAAGTCTCCCTGCAGCGGTTAAAACAGCCCGACAGAGCCTATATCCCCCGCTTATGGGGACAACCTGATCTGACGGTCATGTCACGCCGGGAATTTCACACGGATCTTCCCTACGACATCTATGACGGGGAAAACAATCCCGCCACCTGGCCGGTGGAAAGCACCGTGCTGGAACAAATCCTGCATACTGCCACCGATTCTTTGATACCGTTGCGTTTCCCGGGATCCGGATCCGCCCGTCAGGGATCGTACAAGCTGATTCTGACCACCACCGACCCGTTTGGGCAGCAAGTGGAGAAGGTCACTTATTTTACCGCTTTTGATCCATCCGCCAAAGAGATGCCCGCCCGGATGATCAACTGGTTTATCCCGTTAAAAACCAGCGCTGTTCCAGGAGAAAAAGTGTCGTTCCTGGTGGGTTCGACGGAAGACGATGTGAACATTATCTGTCAGGTGATCGTCCACGACACGATCTATTCGCTGAACCGCCTGAAGGTCTCTGACCGGCAGACGATCGTCGAAGTGCCGGTAGAGGAAGGATTCCGGGGTAATTTCTCCGTCAGTTTCATCTTCGCCAAACATAACCGCATCTTTCAAAATCATCAACTGATAACGGTCCCCTGGTCAAATAAAAAGTTGGATATCGTTTTCGAGACCTTCCGCGATAAGATCACCCCCGGTGCAAAGGAAGAATGGAAAGTCAGAATCACCGGCCCGGAGAAGAAGATCATCCCGGCTGACTTTCTGGCCACCATGTACGACGCCTCGCTGGATGCTTTCCGGGAACATTCATGGTCCATGAGTATCTTTCCATCGTATTACCGGACGATCCCCTGGGACAACTCGGATGGTTTCGGTGTCAGTTCCGGTTCTTTTTATGGAATTTACGAAAGCGCCGGCTATAAATTCCGCGAGACAGACCGGCTGAACTGGTTCGGAAACGTATACACCGGCGGAGGAAAAAACTTCCGCGGACGTTTCGGGGCGATGGATCTTTCTTCCGCCGTCAGCGGAGTTAAGAGCACTGCCCCTGTTAAATTGGAGGAAACGATGACCATCCCGTCGTCAGCGAAAGAACAAGCCATGACCACCAGCGTAACCACCAAATCGGAGAAGGCAACGCCACCGGCATCTGTGATGCAGGTACGACGCGACTTCCGTGAAACAGCTTTCTTTTTCCCCTCCCTCGTGACGGATTCCACCGGCGCCCTGGTGCTGAAATTCACAGCCCCCGAATCGCTTACCCGCTGGCGACTGATGGGGATGGCTATCACGAAAAACCTCGATTACGGGATGACGGAAAAATATACGGTCACCCGCAAAGAACTGATGGTCACTCCCAACCCGCCCCGCTTTGTACGGCAGGGCGATACCCTGATTTTCTCCGCCAAGGTGGTGAACCTCTCAGGGGCGGATCAGGATTGCCGGGTGGAGATCCACCTCACGGACCCTGTCAGCGGTCAGAGCCTGAATTCATGGCTTGCAGCCTCCTCAGCACAGGTCCTGATCCCCAAAGGTTCCGCCTCTTCCGTCACCTTCCGGTTGACCGTCCCGGCTGATGCCCCCGCATCGCTCCTGCAGTATCGCATTACCGCTTCCGCGGGCATCTTCAGCGACGGGGAAGAAAAGATTATTCCCGTCCTCCCGAACCGGATGATGGTCACCGAAACCTTGCCACTGCCGGTCAGGGGGAAAGGAACATTCCATTTTACCTTTGATAAACTGGCCGCCGCCGGAAGTACCAGCTCAACGCTGAAGAACTATCGGCTCACCCTTGAGTTTACTTCCAACCCGGTATGGTATGCGATTCAAGCGCTGCCCTCCCTGAATGAAGTCACCTTCCAGTCGGCCGACAATATCTTTGATGCCTGGTATTCCAATGCCCTGGCATCGTTCATCACTGCATCCCATCCAAAGATCCGCGGTGTTATTGAAAGTTGGCGACAGCTCACCCCCAACGCCCTGTTGTCAAACCTGGAGAAGAACGAAGATTTGAAATCAGCCTTGCTGCAGGAGACACCGTGGGTGATGGAAGCAAAAGACGAGAGCGCCAATAAACAGAAACTGGGGCTGTATTTTGAAAAAGGCGCATTGGCAGACAGGATGAGCCGCAACATGACCCTGTTACGTGATCTCCAACAACCGGATGGTTCGTGGCCATGGTTCAAAGGAATGCCCGGAAACAGATGGGTGACCCAGGAAATCGTGACCGGATTCGGACGTCTCCATCATCTTGGTGTCACCACGATCACCAAAGATCCCGCTACCCTCGAAATGATCAGAAAGGCTGTCCTTTATCTCGACCGGGAATTGGTGGACGACTATCACCAGCTTAAAACCGACTTCCCGGACAAGATGGACGAAAACCACCTCTCCTCCATCCAGGTCCAGTACCTCTACGCGCTTTCGTTCTTCCGTGATCCTGCTTTCGGAATACAACATAACACTCCGGATTACAACGAAGCTCTGGACTATTTCACCCGGCAGGCCGCCAAATACTGGTTATCGCAGGATCTGATGCTTCAGGGAATGATCGCGGTGGCGCTGAATCGTTCAGGAGATCTCAACACCCCGTCCGGCATTTTGAAATCATTGAATGAGAAATCGCTCTCTTCGGCAGAGATGGGCAAGTACTGGGCGATCCGCCCGGGATATTTCTGGAGTCAGACACCTGTAGAGACACAGGTCATGTTAATCGAAGCCTTTGATGAAGTCAACCACGATCGTCAAGCCGTGGATGAGATGAATGTCTGGCTGTTGAAACAGAAACAAACCCAACTGTGGAAGAGCAACAGGGCCACTGTTGACGCATGCTACGCGCTCCTGTTGCGCGGCGCTGACCGGCTGGCGGAAGATCCACAGGTAAAGATCCGCCTCGGAAAAGAAGAGATCAATCCTTCCAACCTGAAGGATAACCAAGCGGAGGCCGGCACCGGGTATTTCCGGATGTCGTGGAACGGCAGTGAGATCACCCCGGAAATGGCGCAAATAAGCGTGACAAAATCATCCGAGGGGGTGGCGTGGGGAGGACTCTACTGGCAATATTTCGAGAACGCCGATAAGGTCACTTCGCAACAAAGCCCGTTGAAGGTGAGCCGTGAGGTGCTGGTGGAACGAAACACCCCTAATGGACCGGCACTGTATAGCCTGTCCGACACCAATATCCTGCAACCGGGAGATAAAGTAAAAGTGCGGATTGTCCTTTCCGTCGACCGCGACCTGGAATTTGTCCATATGAAAGACATGCGTTCCGCCGGGCTGGAACCACCGGTACAAGGCTCGCCGGAATCATCCCGGATCACCTCTTCCGCCTTGTCGGGGTACCGCTACCAGGACGGCCTGGGTTACTATCAGGCCATCGGCGATCTGTCGGCCGGTTTCTTCTTCGACCGGCTGCCGAAAGGCACCCATGTCTTCGAATATCCGTTGAAAGCCAACAACGCCGGAAATTTTTCCAACGGGATCACCACCGTGCAATGCATGTATGCTCCGGAGTTTTCGGCACATTCGGAAGGTTTGAGGGTTGCCGTGAAATGATCTGTCTTCACTTCCTTCCTCATCAGGGGAAAAGGATAGCCTGATTTTTTCTAATTTTGCACCTGTTTTATACTTAAGCAGATGCTAAGAACACATACATGCGGTGAACTGCGGATGAGCCATGCCGGACAGAGTGTAACCCTGTGCGGATGGGTGCAACGCAGCCGCGAAATGGGAGGCTTGACCTTCATCGATCTCCGTGACAGATACGGAATGACACAGCTCGTTTTCAACATGGAAGTGAACGCCCCGTTGTGCGAAGAAGCCCGCCAGCTGGGAAGAGAATTCGTCATCCGGGCAACCGGGAAAGTGGCAGAACGAAGCAACAAAAACCCCAAGATGCCTACGGGCGACATCGAGATCCTCGTGGATTCCCTGGAAGTGATGAATACTTCCAAAATCCCTCCGTTCACCATCGAAGACAACACCGACGGAGGAGAAGAACTCCGGATGAAATACCGTTACCTCGACCTGCGCCGTCCCATGAACCGCAGGAACCTCGAACTGCGTCACAAGATGGCCATCGCCACCCGGAATTACATGAATTCCCAGCAATTCATCGAAGTGGAGACACCGTATCTCATCCGCTCCACGCCCGAAGGCGCCCGCGACTTCGTGGTTCCCTCCCGCATGGAACAGGGCAAATTTTACGCCCTCCCCCAGTCTCCTCAAACGTTCAAGCAACTGTTGATGGTGGCCGGGATGGACCGCTATTTCCAGATCGTGAAGTGTTTCCGCGATGAAGACCTCCGTGCTGACCGCCAGCCTGAGTTCTCCCAGATCGACTGTGAAATGTCGTTCGTTACCCGGGAAGATATCCTGAATACTTTTGAAGGACTGGCAAAACATCTCTTCAAAGTCATCCTGGACATGGATATGCCTGATTTTCCCCGCATGTCCTATGCCGACGCCATGAGACTATATGGCTCCGACAAGCCGGATATCCGCTTCGGAATGACCTTTACGGAGATCACTGACCTCGTGAAAGGCAAGTCGTTCAAGGTCTTTGATGAAGCCGGTCTGGTAGTGGGGATCAATGTTCCGCAACCCGGAGATTATTCGCGCAAGCAACTGGATGAACTGACCGACTTTGTGAAACGTCCGCAGGTGGGCGCCGGTGGCCTCATTTACATCAAATACCAACCCGACGGAACCCTGAAATCATCTGTCGATAAATTCTATACCCCCGACGATCTGAAGAAGATCGCGGAAGCCTTTGGCTCGCAACCGGGCGACCTGATGCTGATCCTGGCAGGCCCTGCCGAAAAAACCCGCAAAGCCCTTGGCGAACTCCGGCTCGAGATGGGTAACCGCCTCGGACTCCGGAAAGCCGGTGATTTCAAACCCCTATGGGTGATCGACTTCCCTCTGCTCGAATGGAACGAAGAAGATCAGCGCTATTATGCCATGCATCATCCTTTTACTTCGCCATGCCCCGAGGACATCCCGATGCTGGATACCAATCCCGGCGCCGTCAGGGCCAATGCTTACGATATGGTGATCAACGGCGTGGAAATCGGCGGCGGATCAATCAGGATCCACAACAAGGACCTGCAGAAAAAGATGTTCGAGGTGCTCGGATTTACCGACGAAGAAGCCGCATACCAGTTCGGCTTCCTCATGAATGCCTTTGAATACGGCGCTCCTCCCCACGGTGGCATCGCTTTCGGATTCGACCGCTGGTGCACCATCTTCGGCGGAGGCGACTCCATCCGCGACTTCATGGCCTTCCCGAAAAATAACGCCGGCAGAGACGTGATGGCCGAGACTCCTGCCAAAATCTCCGAAACACAACTTAAAGAGCTGGGTATCAGATTTTAATGATTAATCACCGGGTACTTTTTCCTGACAGGAAGTTCAGCATACCCTGTTTCAGGTAATAAGTGTGTCGTTGATTCACCAGGGCATGCATCCTACGACAATATTCGTATATTTGAATATTGCTTGCAAAACGGCCCTTTATGCGCAAACAAAGGAAACGATCCGGAATCCTGTTATTGGTTGGACTTCTGTTCCTCAGTGCCTGTATGACCAGGGAAATACGCGATTTCCGGAAATCCTTGTCTGATGGTCGTTACGACAGCGAATTCCCTTCAAAGAATGGTTCCGGTGAGATGGGAATGATTGCCTCCTCGGTAAAAAAGTTGTACAGCGTTTCCTATTACACCACCTGGCAATTCACCAGGGAAGCGCAGGTGCTCAGGTCTCATATAACATCCGGACTTTTCACCAGAATAGCCCTGGGAACGATTGAAACGCAGGAATCTGTTTCAGGAAGCGCCACCGTGATGCTGTATGACGGGCAAAGAATCGCTCTCCTGACCTGCGAACACATTGTGAATGCTCCCGACACCATCATCACCTGGTATGATCCGCTTGATGAGAGCCAGGTACCTGTCATCCAAAGTATCACGATTAAAAAGAAGCAGGAAAACTGGGTACGCGATATGAGTGAATGCGGCCCGTTCGTGGTGCTGGCCGCAGACCCTGAACTGGATGTCGCCATCATAGGAAAGACCTGCCCCTCCCCATCAAAGGAACCGGTTGTGTTTCCTTTTCCATATGGTCATTCCGCCGAGTTGGAATGGGGCAGTTTCGTTTATATCTTCGGATACCCGATGGGGATGCCGGTGGTAACAAAGGCGATAGTAAGCAAATCCGTGCAGACCGACCCCGATGAATTCACGGTCGATGCCCTCCTGAACAAAGGATACAGCGGCGGACTTATCCTTGCCATACGCGACGGCGTGCCTCATTTTGAACTGGTCGGCATGGTGAGGTCGGTATCTTCCGAAGAAGAATACTTTCTGAAGCCTGCCTCCGGGAATAAACGCTACAACGAAATCTTTCCATACAAGGGGGATGTGTTCGCCGATACCCGTGAAAGCATCCGTTACGGACTGAACTTCACGATACCGGCGGGGAAAATACTCGGGTTCTACCAAAAGAACCGGGCAGGACTGCTGCGAGAGGGATTTAATCTCGATCCTTTTTTCGGGCTTGTAGAAAAACCGGGACAGAAACGTGACAAGACAAGCGACGCGGATAACTGAAGTTTCTTCCTGCTCTCCTCTTATTCCCCTTTTGCAAAAACAATCTTCCCAGAGTATCGTAAAATTTTCTCTACCCCGCCAACCTCTTCAACTCCGCAATCTCTTCCTTCCACAACGTCTCTTCCGGGGTTTCCAGAATCAACGGCATATTGTCAAAACGCGGATCTTTCATGATGTTGGTGAACACGTTCATTCCCAAAAGTCCTTTCCCAAGGTTATCGTGTCGGTCGACGCGGCTGCCGAGTGTCTTTTTAGCGTCGTTCAGGTGAATGCCTTTCAGGTAGCGGAACCCGATGATTTGTTCGAACTGATCAAAGGTTTCCCTGAATCCTTCGTTGCTTCCGAGGTCGTACCCGGCTGCGAATGCATGACAGGTATCCAGGCACACCCCTGCCCGGCTTTTGTCCTCCACCAGGTCGATGATATACCGGAGATGCTCAAACCGGTAACCCACGCTGCTCCCTTGTCCGGCGGTATTTTCGATGACAGCCGTCACTCCGTTGGTTCTCTCCAGGGCCATGTTGATGGATGCGGCGATGCGCTTCAGGCACTCCTCCTCGCTGATCTCCCCCAACGTAGCGCCCGGATGGAAATTAAGCCGGTCGAGGCCGAGCTGCTCACACCGCAGCATCTCATCGAGAAAGGCCTCCCGTGATTTCTCCAGGCCGTCTTTTTGTGGGTGCCCGAGGTTGATCAGATAGCTGTCGTGAGGCAATATCTGGAAGGGCCGGAAGTCGAGTTTTGCGCAGTTATCGCGGAACTTCCGGATGCTCTCTGCCGATAACGGAGCCGATTTCCATTGCCGCTGATTCTTGGTGAACAGGGCAAAAGCCGTGGCTTCTATTTCGCGTGCATTCACCGGGGCATTTTCCACCCCGCCTGAAGCGCTGACATGGGCGCCGATATACTTCATACAGGTCGTTTTTGTACCATCACAAATGTAAAATAATCTTCCGAAAGGGGATAAATCGTTGTAACTTTGAAATACAGTGAAAAACAACCCGGATGAACCCGATTATTTTTTTACTTCCGGTACTGCTGCTTTTTCAGACCGGATCGTACCATCAACCTTGTTTAAATAAAAACAAAGCCGTTATGGAAGCGTCACAGGATTTTAATCAGGTATTGAATTTTGCCCGGTCGATACAATGGCTGGGACAGGCAACGGTGAAAATTTCGTACAAGGGAAGCACGATATATATTGATCCTTATAAACTGAAATTGCCGGATAAAGCCGATCTGATCCTGATCACCCACGATCACAGCGATCACTTATCCCTTTCGGATATCGCGAAGATAGCGGGAAAAGACACCCGGTTTATTGTTGCCCGGGCCTGTCTCGATAAATTGAAAAAAGAGGGTTATCAGCATGTCGAGGCCGTGGCGCCGGGCGAGACAGTCACAGCCGCAGGGCTCGTCATCAAAGTCGTTCCGGCCTATAACAGGGTTAAAAATGCCCACCCGAAAAGCAGCCGTTACGTAGGCTTTGTCATGGATTTCGGGGGTGTCGTTCTTTACCATACCGGTGATACCGAGAGGATCCCGGAGATGAAGGACATCAAGTGTGACATCATCATGTTGCCTCTGGGCCAGACTTATACCATGACCAGCGTTGAAGAAGCGGTAGAGGCGGTGCTGGACACCAGGGCCCGGATTGCCATCCCGATCCACTGGGGCATGTATGAAGGATCGAAGAATGATGCGGTGAAATTTGAAGAACTCTTGAAAAAACGGAATATCACCGTCCTGCCCGGAAGATAAACTGCCTTCCCTTCCCCCGGATCAGTGAAAAATCCGGCCATTTGTGATTTAGTATTTCGATATGTGGATATTTCGGGTCGCCGATTTTTTCTTTTTAGTCTTTCATATGGCCATCGTGATCCTCAACCTGTTCGGTTGGATCTGGAAGCCTACCCGCAAGGCATGCCTGATAGTACAGGTGCTGACGGCTGCTTCGTGGTTCGGCCTGGGCCTGATATACGGGATCGGGTTCTGCCCGTTTACCGAATGGCATTGGAGGGTGTTGGAACGACTGGGAGAACGGCCGCAGGAGACCTCTTATATCCAATACCTGGTACGAAGGGTGTTTGATTTGCATGTACCGGCTGCCCTGGTGGCCGATGTGACGGTGGTTCTCTTCTTCATCGCCGTCATCGCTTCCGTGATCGTCAACATCCGGGACAGCCACAAGGTTTAATTTTCTTGTTCATTTTCTTTTTGCTTGTCCAAAAAGAAAACGAACCAAAAGAAAAACGACAGCCGTGCCTTTTCGACGACCCACCTGACCAGATGCGAACTGTGAAGTGCGAAATGTGATATTCCTCCCCTTACATTTCACATTTTACATTTTGCATTTGAAATGCTGGCAGTCAGGCATTTGGTGCACGTGTCCCCTTTCCTTGCTCGCAAGGAAAGGGCTAGGGAAAGGATACAGGGGCTAGGGAGAAGATACAAAAACAACAGCCTCGGGATTTTGCAGAAAAATTGTCAAGTACTAAGAAGTTTCCATAGGGTATTTCAATTCTGAGGTATCATATAAATGTTACCAACCCAAAAAAGTGAAACTGTAAAACCTTATGTCATGAAAACATTCAGCAAGAATCTGATCCGTGTTGGCATAGCATTACTGCTTTTCGTTGCCGCCGGGACCCTTTCGGCCCAGGGAACGTTTGTTACCATCAAGGGAGTATTAAAGGATGCCAAATCCGGCGATAAGATCACCTATGCCACCATTTCGGTCCCCAACACCAGTATCGGGACCGTGTCGAACTCCGAAGGCGAATTCACCTTAAAAGTGAGCGCCTCGCTCCAAGCCGGTTTTTTTGAAGTATCACATCTTGGTTATGCAACCAAAAGATTCAGCATCAGTGAATCAACCGGCGAAGGAAAGACATTCTACCTTGATCTCCAGCCCATCCAGTTGAAGGAGATTTCCGTCATCCCGAAGGATCCCCGCGAAATGGTCGCCGCGGCTCTTCGCAACATCAAAAAGAACTACAGCCAGGTCCCGAACATGATGACCGGGTTTTATCGTGAGTCCATCAAACAGCGTCGCGATTATGTTTCCATTTCCGAAGCCGTGGTCGACATTTATAAAACCCCGTACCTGAGCATGTCATACGATCAGGTAAAGGTTTTCAAAGGCCGCAAGAGCACGAATGTGAAGAAAGCCGATACGCTGATGGTGCAATTACAGGGAGGGCCTGATGTGGCGTTGCTGCTGGATGTGGTTAAGAACACCGACCTCAGCATCGCCCTGGATGACCTCGATAACTACCAGTTTGAACTGGGGTCGATGGTCAGCATGGATAATAAACTGAACTGGGTCGTTAAATTTTCGCCCAATGTAGTAAAGGACGAACCGTTGTATTATGGAACCCTGTACATCTCGCAGGAAGATATGGCCATTACCCGGGCAGAATTCAGCCTCGACCTGAACGACGAAGCCAAAGCAGCCCATATGTTCATCCAGAAAAAACCGATGGGACTGCTGTTCATGCCCACTTTAACCAATTACCTGATCACCTATAAGGAAGAGAATGGGAAATATTACCTGAATTATGTGCGGGTCGACCTGAAATTCCGTTGTGACTGGAAAAAGCGGCTGTTCAGGAATAACTATACGGTTGTTTCGGAATTGGCCATTACCGACCGTCATGAAGATAATATTGTTAAATTCACCAACCAGGAACAGTTCAAGTCGACCATGGTATTGAGTGAAAAGATCGGTGATTTCGAAGACCACGATTTCTGGGGTGAATATAACATTATCGAACCTGAAATTTCCATCCAGAATGCCATTCTGAAGTTGTCGAAAAGCATGAAAAAGTAACCTGATGAATCTCACGGATCTCCATATCCAAAAGAAAGTCCGGGATGGTGACATCCGGGAATTTGAACGGTTGTTCGTGAAATATTATGAACCCTTGTGTCGTCATGCCAATAAAATACTGAATGATATGGATGCAGCGGAAGACCTGGTTCAGGAGTTTTTCTATCATTTCTGGAAAAACAGAGAGTCCTTCACTCCACGGTTATCGTTAAACGCTTACATGTTTCAGGCTATCCGGAACAATGCGCTTCATTATCTCGGTCACCTGGCCGTGAAGGAAAGATACGCTGAACAGGTCTCCCGCGAATTCCGGGGACAACCGCCGGCGGATGTGCAGACAGAGACAGAGTTGAACGATCTGGGCAAAGTCATTGACGCCACCTTACAGCAAATGCCGGATCGCTGTTCCCGGATCTTCAGGATGAACAGGTTCGAAGGAAAGAAATACCGCGAAATTGCCGGGATTCTCTCCATCTCGGTGAAAACGGTGGAAGCGGAGATGGGAAAAGCCCTGCAGATCTTCCGAAAGACCTTGAAAGCGTATAACGGAGAGCCGGCAGGGACAGAATGACCTCAAAACAGAAACGTCATGAAAACAGAAAATAACAACGGGACAGCGGAAAGGCTTGCCAGGTACCTGAGCGGGGAGATGAGTGAAGAGGAAGCGCGAGCTTATGAAGAGAAAGAGATTGTTTCTGAAGAAGATAAAATCCGTATAGAGAGAATGAAAAGACAGTGGAAAGCAATGGAAGGATATATGGATCCTGAAACTCCGGACACCCGGAAAGCATGGAACAAGTTGCACGAACGCCTCCGGGACGAACAACTGATCCCGGAACAGGGCGTGGAAGTGAAAAAGATGTTCCCGCTTTACCTGGCAAGGATTGCCGCAGTGGCAGCGATCGTGCTGGGGGTGGCCGTCGTGATTTATTTCAGTATGAACCGGAAGCCGGAAACGCAACTGGTGCAAATCAATACCGGCAATGAGCCCGCCACCCGGATCAAAACCCTGGCCGATGGCTCCGTCGTATATATCGCTCAACATTCGTCCTTTTCGTTCCCCGGTGATTTCGGATCCGACTCGCGGAATGTTGAACTCAAAGGGGAAGCCTTCTTCGATATCGCCCCTGATCCGGAAAAACCGTTTTTAATTTCGACAGAAGAAGTGCAGATCCGGGTCCTCGGCACCGCTTTCAATGTAAAAACGGAAAACGACCATACTTTCGAACTCCTTGTAGCCCGGGGAAAAGTACAAGTGACGCTGAAAAAAGACCCTGCACATCCGGTGATGGCGACAAGCGGCGAAAAGATCTCGGTCATCGGGCATCATCTGGTGAAGTCGAAACATTTGCCGGGGGAGGCCGACGGGTGGTATAAGCAGCGTATGCATTTTAAAGATGAAATGCTGCAAAATATTATCAGCGTCCTGAACCGGAATTTCAACACTACCTTTGTGCTGCAAGATGATGAGATCGGGAAACGGAGGATGACGGTGACTTTTCAAAACGAATCGCCCGAAATCATGACCGACCTCCTCTGTGCGACATTGAATCTGAAAAGCCAACAACTCAATGGGGCTGTCGTATTATCTGAAAACAAATAAAGGGCAGAACCGCAACAGGTTCTTCCCTCACTGTCATCATATATTTTCAGAAGCTCGTTTCCTCGGAGCGGGCTTTCTGCTTTTTTTCGTTGTCGCCGGGTACGGTCAGACACCGCTGCTCGATCAACGCATCAGTATCCCCAGGCAACATACTTCCCTTTACGAAGCCCTGAACCTGGTGTCGGAAAAGGCCGGTTGCTTTTTCATTTATAACAGCGAAACCGTCGAAAACGACAAAAGTGTCAGGCTGCATGCCGATAACCAACCCCTGCATGAGGTGTTGGACAATCTCCTTTCCGATCCCCGGCTGGCGTATAAGGTGATGGGAAAGCACATTCTGATTTACCGGAATGACCAAAAAACACCGCCTTCTGAAAGCACGGAACAAGTGAACATCCCGGTCAGCGGATCTCCCCGTGACGTGGTGATCAGGGGACACATCCGCGACAAGGATGGAAAGACAGCGATTCCCTTTGCCACTGTCGGCATCGTGGAAGAAAATATCGGGACCGTCACCAACAGCGACGGCTATTTCGTCCTCCGTGTTCCTGCCTCGCTGGCCGGGACCTCGCTGGTAGTCTCACACCTGGGGTATATCAGTCAGCGCATCCCGGTCGGGTTGCTCGACGAACAACAGGTGGATCTGTGCCTTGAGCGCCGGGTGATCTCTATCCAGGAAGTAATTATCCGCTATCTGGATCCGGTCTCCATCCTTGCGAACGCGATGGACCGGCGCAAAGAGAATTTCGCGACAGATCCGGCTTACCTGACCACCTTCTACCGGGAAGGAGTGGAAAAAAACGGCCGCTACATCAGTTATTCCGAAGCCGTTTTCAAAGTATACAAAGCCCCTGTCACCAGCGGTGAACACTCCGATCAGGTGAAACTGCTGAAGTCTCGTAAAATCAGGAAAGAAGATCCCGGTGATACCGTGCTCCTGAAGCTGAAAGCCGGGGTTCAATCAGCCCTGGAACTCGATATTGTCAAATGCATCCCGGGTTTCCTCGACTTGAGACCGCCTGTCGACTACACCTACTTTTACTCTAACCTCATCCCGACTGACCACCATGACGCCTATGCCATCACCTTTACCCAACATGCCGGTCTGGACGAGGCTCTTTATACCGGGACCATTTATATTGATAAAGAGAATGATGCCATCCTGGGCGCCGATTTCGAGATCAATCCCGATCATATTGAAAAGGCAGCCGTTGACTTCATTCTGAAGAAAAGCCCTAACGTCAACATTCAACTCGAAAAAATCACCTATTCCGTAAGCTATGCTCCCTTCAACGGAAGGTATTACCTGAACCATGTCCGTTGTGATATCCAACTGAAAACCAGGTTACGACACCATCTTTCCGCGGATCATTTCTCCACCTTCCTGGAACTCGCCACCTGTAACATCGATACCTCGGAGGTGGTTAAATTTCCCAAGCAGGAACTGATGAAACCCGATGTCGTCTTTTCGGATGAATCGTATACCAGCGACGATGCCTTCTGGGGAAGTTACAACTTCATCGCTCCGGAAACCAGACTGAAGGAAGCATTGTCGAAAATCATCGGGCAAATCGAAAAGATAGAATAATCCATTTTATCAGGCGCCTGCCTTCGGAAACGGCGAAAGCGTTTTGCCCGGTTCCTTTATACCCGTGTTTTCGAAAAACTTCCTACTTTTGTTTTTCGGCCCCTTTAATTCAACGGTCCCTTGAAAAAACGAATCGGCATATTTCTTTTTCTCTGCCTGACAGCTCCGTTTGTTCTCTGTTATTCCTGGTTGAGCATTCAGAGGATGGAGATCAGGAAAGAAGTGAAATGCAAGATCAGGGCCGGACTTGACAAAAAAGACCTGGTGTTGTTTGTTTTTTCCATCAACGATTCGAAGACTCTTCACTGGAAAAACCCGCATGAATTCCGGTACAGACAACAGATGTATGATGTGGTGGAAAAAAAAGCCAGGGGTGATTCCGTCATTTACTGGTGTTATTGGGACCGGAAGGAATCATCCATCGACAAGTTGATCGACGACCTGGTTGCCGGCGTCCTGGAGGCAGATACGCAGGAACAGGAAACCCAGAAGCAATTAATAACCTACCTGAAGACTTATTATATTACCAACCCGTTCTCATGGAATCCTGACATGGAAAGCAGGATGAGCAGGTATACCCGGGTTCAGCCATGCTCCTATTGTCCATGGATCTCCGAACCTCCTTCTCCTCCTCCAAAGATGAGTTAAACAACCGTCTTATTATTACTATTCTCCTCCGCTGTTTTTCGCCGGGGGCAACCCTTTGTTTAACTTAATCAGAAAAAAATGAAGAAATTATTACTGGTTTGTCTGCTGTTATGCTCTCAAATCATTGGATATACCCAGATCATTACGATCAAAGACAAAGAAAGTGATCAGCCGCTGGAGCTGGTTACCCTCATGAGTGATCATCCGAAAGCTTTTGTTATCACGAATGCTGAAGGGCAAGCCGATATTTCAAAATTCCAGGGCGCCACGTTCATCGAAGTCCGGTTCATCGGTTATAAAACAGAACATTACGGATATGCTGATCTCGCAAAAGCCGGTACCATCATCTATTTGACCCCGACCCCCATCACTCTCGATCAGGTAGTGGTTTCCGCTACCCGGTGGAACCAGAATGAGCGGGAAATCCCGGCCAGGATCGTGATCATCTCTCCGAAAAACATCGCCCTGAATAACCCGCAGACAGCAGCAGATCTGTTAGCGGAATCAGGCGAAGTGTTTATTCAGAAAAGCCAACAGGGTGGCGGCAGCCCGATGATCCGTGGTTTCGCCACAAACCGCCTGTTGTACACCGTGGATGGAATCCGCATGAACACCGCCATTTTCAGAAGCGGTAACATACAGAATGTCATCTCATTAGATCCTTTCTCACTCGAAAGCGCCGAAGTGATGTTCGGACCGACTTCGCTCATCTATGGCAGCGACGCCCTCGGCGGAGTGATGGCTTTCCGCACATTGACTCCCAAATACTCCCTGACCTCCAAACCGACGGTCAACGGCAATGCCGCGTTCCGCTATTCGTCAGCCAATAAGGAAGTCACCGAACATTTCGACGTGAACATCGGATGGAAAAAATGGGCCTCCGTAACCAGTTTCACCAACACCAATTTCGGAGACCTGAGAATGGGCAGCAACGGTCCGGATGAATACCTGAGAAACTGGTATGTCAAGCGGGTTGACAGCACCGACGTAGTCGTGGACAACGACGATCCCCATGTGCAGAATCCCACCGGTTATTCGGAATACAACCTGTTGCAGAAAATCGCTTTCAAACCGAACGATAAATGGGAATTTCTCTATGGATTCCAATATTCAACCACCACGGATTATTCGAGGTACGACCGGTTGCTTCAGACTAAAAAAGGCCTTCCCAAAAGCGCTGAATGGTATTACGGACCGCAGGAATGGATGATGAATAACCTGACCATCACCAACACCTCATCGAACCTGATGTACGATGAAATGATCATCCGCCTCGCCTGGCAGGAATTTGAAGAAAGCCGTATCAATCGCAACTTCCAGAAGACCACTCGTTCCCATACCTTGGAAAATGTCAATGCTTATTCGGGCAATGTGGATTTCACCAAATCCATCCGGGACAAACACACCCTGTACTATGGCGTTGAATTCGTGCTAGATGATGTTGATTCCAAAGGGAAAGACGAAGATATCACCACCGGTGAATTTGTCGACGGAGCAAGCCGTTATCCGCAATCGACCTGGGCATCGTACGCCGCTTACATGAACTACCAGTACCGCATCAGCCCCAAGGTCCTGATGCAGGTCGGTGTCCGGTACAACTACTTCACGCTCGATGCTGATTTCAGCAACAACCTGGCGTTCTATCCATTACCTTTCTCTGAAGCAAAAATCAATGACGGAGCATTAACCGAAAGCCTGGGCTTTGTTTACAACCCGGCTGAAAAATGGTCACTGACGGCTACCTTCTCCACGGGTTTCCGTGCACCCAATGTAGACGACCTGGGTAAGATCTTCGATTCTGAACCCGGTTCCGTAGTGGTCCCCAATCCCGACCTGAAACCCGAATACGCGTACAACGGAGAAATCGGTATTGCCAAAATCTTCGGCGAATCGGTGAAAATAGATCTGACCGGTTATTACACCTACCTTCAGGATGCCATGGTACGCCGCGATTATACGCTGAACGGCCTCGACAGCATCATGTATGAAGGCGAGATGAGTAAAGTGCAGGCGATCCAGAATGCCGCCTACGCCACCGTATATGGAATTGAAGCCGGTATTGAAGTGAAACTTCCGGCAGGATTCGGCATCAGCAGCCAGTTTAACTATCAGAAAGGCGAAGAAGAACTCGACGACGGCACCACCGATCCGTTACGCCACGCCGCCCCCTGGTTCGGAGTGACCCACTTCACCTTTGCCAAAAATAAACTGGAACTTGACCTTTCCGCCGTTTATAACGGAGAAGTCAGCTACGAAAACCTTCCTGAAGAAGAACGGGGAAAAGATTATATGTATGCCATCGATGAAGACGGCAATCCCTATTCCCCTGCCTGGTACACCCTGAATTTTAAAGCCATGTACCAGCTGAATAACATCTTCTCGGTCAGCGCAGGTATCGAAAACATCACCGATCAGTTGTATCGTCCATACAGCTCCGGTCTCTGTGGCGCCGGGAGAAACTTTATCATGTCCCTCCGGGCCCGTTTCTAACCAATCCGGAACAAAAAAAGCCGTCAGCAATGACGGCTTTTTTTTTCTCTATCATCAGCTATTCGACCTGAGCCATAATGACCGTGTAATTTTTGCCATATTTTTTAGCACATTTCGGACAGGTGGTGTACCACATGTACCATTTTTTGATGGTCAGGTTCCTGGCTTTGGCCAGTTCCTTATATTCCTTACACCATTTGTCGGTGTCACTGAAAGGCCCTTCAAAGACTTTGCTGAAAAATTTCCCGCTCAATACGACATTTTCGGCATTCGGAATTTCCTGATCAACAGCCAGGTAAACATCCATGTTCCAGCGTGAGGTGTGATCGGAAAGACACATCCAGTCCTGAACTGCGCTCCCCGCTTTGGTGACCTTGTCCAAAGTCCGCTTCATGACACTGCCAAAATTGAGCGGCATGTAAAACAAGGTGCATACCCGATCTTTGATAAACCGTTTATTTTCCCACACGATGATCTTGTCATCCCAGGGAGCCGGATTGAATTCCGGACAACATTCAGGGCTTTTTTCAGGATGTTCTGTCATAAAGTTGGTTTTTAGTGAAACAATAAAGGACGTATGTAACGTCCCCTAAAAACGGAGCATCAGGAACGGTCGACCTGATGCCCCAAAAACTTACTGGTTTCTCCATTTATCATTAATGACCGTTAATACAAATATACACAAAAAAACCTGTTTTTCCAAGTTCTGCAATAAATAATGTTATCATACTGATATTCTGATATATAATCATGTTTTTATCAAAATATAACAAAAGAATAAAGTTGCCGGTCCTGTTTTCATTTTTCATTGGATATTAGGTTTTTACGTGAGTTTTTCTTATCTTACTATCCAGAAAATTGAAAAATTCAGGCCATGGTAAAAAATGATCCTCTTATCCAGGGCGTGCTGATCAATAAAATTAAGAGTACCTTGCCGGCCAATATTTCCCTGGCCGATGAGCTGGCCGATCTCCTGGAGATCAGTTCCGACAGTGCCTATCGCAGGATCCGCGGGGAAACGGCATTCACCATCCACGAGATTGCTACTATTTGCGAGCATTTCAAGTTTTCTTTCGACTCCCTGATGCCTCTTCAGCAAGGCCTGGTCAATTTCAATTACAACGAAGTAAACACGTACAGCGATTATTTCAGGTACCTCACGGAGATCAGGGACGAACTGGCGAGATTCATCAGGATCCCGGAGAGACATATTACCTATGCAGCAGTGGATGTGCCTGTATTTCATTATTTTGCTTCTCCAGAGTACCTGCATTTCAAGATGTTTTACTGGCTTCGATCGGTAGCCATCGATCCCGAATATGCCGGGAAGAAATTCGCGGTATCGGACATCAACGAAGAGCTGATCGGTATTTGCCGGGAATTAGCCGACCTTTATGCGGCCATTGACTCTACCGAGATATGGTCGGAAAGCATCCTGAGCAGTATGCTGAAACAAGTTATCTACTATTGGCAGACGGGGGTTTTTGCCAGCCGGGAAGATGCGCTGCATCTGGTCGATTCCGTGAAGAAAACCATACAAAAAGTCCAACGGGAATCGGAAATGAACATGAAACTGCGTTCCGACGGACTTACTCACGACTTGACGGCCAATTTTCAGCTTTATTCCAGTGATATCGAAATCGGAAATAATTTTATTCTGGTCTGCCTTGGTCAGATGAAAATTCTGTACATGAGTTTCCATACCTTCAATAAAATGTTCACCACTAACCAGTCGTTCAACAAGCTTACCGAAAAATGGATGTCCAATCTTATCCGGCAGGCAAACCTGATCAGCGGGGTGGGTGAAAAGCAGCGGTTCCGGTTTTTCCAGACTTTATACAACCAACTCGATGACCTTGCGCTTACGATTCAATGATCTTGAGGTGTTATCCTGAAAATACTATTTTTGTCATGCAACATTTTCTTGTATGACTTACTGCGAAACTCAAAAATTCAAACAACCCTGGATCTGGATAGTGCTCATTCTTTCCGGAGTGTTGGTTTTAGGAATATTTGGTATGGGCATTTACCGTCAGATCATTTGCAGAGTTCCCATGGGGAACCATCCCATGAGTGATGGCGGGCTGATCGTCATCGCTTTCCTGATGCTGGCATTATTCAGCGGGCTGTTCTATCTTCTTTTATCCTTAAAAATGACAGCCTTGATCGATGAGAGCGGAATCCGGTACCGGATGTATCCCTTTCATATCAAATACCGGCTGATCCGTTGGGACCAGCTTGAAAAATGTGAAGTGGTACAATACAATCCTCTTCTTGATTACGGTGGATGGGGGATCCGCTACAGTAAAAAAGGAAAAGCATTCAATGTCGCCGGAAACAAAGGACTGCAATTGACCTTGAAAAAGGGCGAACCGATCCTGCTGGGGACACAGAAACCCTTGGAATTGGCTGAATTCCTTAAACAGCAAACCGGAACAACGGCTGTTAATACAGCCGGATGCCGTACTGACTCCTAATATACTTAAAGTACCAGAAGAGCGTACGGTTCACTTCAATACCGTATTCAATACCTGGTTGATAATTCAGCAAACAGGCAATGATGCCGGGGTATCGTCCCATTCGATAATAATTATTCCAGTTTCCGGCAGCGATGATATTCTGATTCCGGTAGTAATCGTTTGAATGATCCATTGCCGGACTGTAGTTAAGTATATACCACTGATCGAATGACGGGTCGATGACCACAATATCGTATTCGGTGCTGTCCAGACTATCACCGGTTAGCACCGCAGAGGTTTTCACCGTCTCTTTGACCGGGGAACAAGCCCACAACAACACGAGGGCCAACATTCCAATGAAAAAAAACCGTGACATATCGCAAATTTTACGTGAAGTTACATCAACGGGAGCAAAAAAAGCGCGATTCCGGCAGGTTTCATCTTCACCAGTGTCTGACCACCCATCTGGCCCGCGCCATCGTTTTATCTCCCGACAAAAGCTCAACCAGGTATATGCCATTGGCATACCCGGTCGAATTCAAGGTTATCCATGCGGAGGACGATTCGATACTCCGTTGTTCCATCACTTTTCCGGTCATGTCGGTGACCCTGATCACGAGGGATTTAATGCCGTCGGTGGCCGGGAGTTTTAGCAGGGCCTCGGTGGCGGACGGATTCGGGACAATCGATAACCTGCCCGGGTCCTTTTCCGCTTCTTTTACCGCCGTCAGAACACCGGTAAATTTATAAATCTCGTTGTACCCGGATTCTCCTCCGGCCAGCCATCCGGTGGTCGCATCATAAAACGAAACCGTTCCGTTTGACATAACATTAGATTCAATAAGTATCATGTTCATAAACAAATCCGGCGTAAAATATACATCCATCAGGGTTTTGAAAGCTGTAAGGACAAAACCGCCATCGAACCCCCCGACGCTGGTCATTCCGCCGATGGAATGTCCTTCCGGTATTGACACGGAATCCCAGGTGACACCTCCGTCGGTGGTGATGACAAAATCATTGCCGATATAATCCCCCCGCCAAAATGCTCCTTTTTCCCCGGTGGAAAAACATACATTGAACGATGCGGTTACACCTTCTACTACCTGCGTGACCTGCCAGGTATGTCCTTTATCGGAAGATCTGAAACACCGGCCCTGGTTGGTGGCGAACCAGATCGAATTTCCGACGGCGGAGTACGCGTTATTCAGGCCTGCTTCGCCGACAAGAGGTACCGGGATATCAGATGACGGAACCCTGTTCCATGTGGCCCCTCCATCATTGGTGATCTGGATCTCAAAGTACCCTTCCGTAGGATCTCCCATGGCTACTCCCGTATCTGCGCTGAAAGCATGATAAAAATTGGCAAAACCGCCATCAAACTGGGTAGTGGTCAGATTAGACCAGGTATCGCCACCATCCGTCGTTTTCCAAATCGTTCCTCCACTTAAAATCATATCCGTAAAAACAAAGAAACAGGTATTCGTGTCCCATTCGCAGATAGAACTGCACCAGGGTTCGCCTGGAACAGGGATGGAATCAAATGTCCACAGATCTCCACCGTTGGTGGTTTTAGCAGCGTATGGAAAGATAAGTCCTTCCTCGTGAGTGGTCCCGATCCATACATGCTGCGGATCCGAGATCGAGATGTATACCGGCCAATACCCCGTTCCGGGATAATTCAGCGGCTGAGGTACAAACTGCCCCATACCGTAAAACGCCATGAAAAGAAGAATCCAACCGAATAATAGCTTTTTCATACCCTTGATTGTTAAAATCATTCATTACCAAATTTTCCGGCCCATATGTTGTCATTCCAATCTGATATCAACAATCTTTCATCTGATCATGATTCAGAATTTTAAATACCTGAATTCAAATCAAATATAACGATTTTCCGAGGAAAAAACAAGTCTGATGACGGAGAAAAGCCGGTAGGTGTAACCGATTCGGTTGATGATCGTGACGCTTTTACGCTGAGTTTTCTGACCAGCCTTATGTACATGACAAAATTTCTGAAATGAGGTATATTTAATTGTTATACACCATTTTAAATCTTCTTTTATCGTTTTCTAACCTTCTGATTTTCTTGTTCATTTTCTTTTTGCTTGTCCAAAAAGAAAACGAACCAAAAGAAAAACGACAGCCGTGCCTTTTCGACGACCCACCTGACCAGATGCGAACTGTGAAGTCCGAAATGTGATATCGGTATCCTTACATTTCGCATTTGATCTGCCCCGCCGAAAAGCCAATGGCAATTTTGAAACCGCTGCCTTTTTGCCTCACCTTCAAGGATGGACCTAACGGCAAATTCTCTTTTATGCAACGAATCCCGAAAGGATAATATGAAAGATAGAGGTTCCGGTGAACGTGTCCCCTCGCCTTGCTCGCAAGGAGAGGGCTAGGGAGAAGATACAAAAACGACTGCCTTGACATTTTAAGGAAATTGGTCATGTATTGAGTGACCAGCCTTACATCTTATAAAGCCGTGCGCGTATCTCCCGTGCCCAATCCCGGTGAGAAACGGATTTGTCAAGGGTACTGTATGATATGGGTTCCCCGATCCTGACCCTGATGGTTTTATTTCGCTTTCTGAACAGTTCCCGGGGCAAAAGGATCAACTCAAGATCCGCTTTGATCCCCAGAAATTTCCTTACCAGGAATACCGTGTAGAATAACCTGGAATTCCTGCCATAAAAATGGAAGGGAATAATATCTCTTTTGCTTTGAATCGCTTTGGTGATAAAACTTTTCTGCCAAACGTTATCCTGGATCTTTCCGTGATAGACTCTCGACACTTCCCCGGAAGGGAAATGTGTTATAGGGACATCCGATTGATAAAGGTTCTCCAACACCAGGGCAATTTCTTTGGAAGAATGATTAAAAACATCGATGGGGGCAATCAGCGGTTGCAGCTGGGGAAGAAACATGAACGAGTCGTTGGCGATTGCTTTCAGGGTGCCGTACTTGCCGGATACAACATGGGTCAGGATCAGACCGTCAATCACTCCGAACGGATGATTCGCAACAAAAAAACACTTTCCGCTTTCCGGAAGGTTCTCTGCTCCTTCGATTTCCACGTTCAGGTTTAATTCAGCGATAATTTTAACTAAAAAATCTTTCCCGGTGGCATCAGGGTATTTTGAAAGGATGTTGTTCATTTCATCCTCCTTGATGATCCAGGCAAATATTTTAAAAACAAAACGGGGGAGTTTCTTTAAGGCTTCCGACCTGCCGTTCAAAATAATCTGTTCAATGTCAATGTCCGCTGGTCGTGTGATGGGATTTTCCATACTATCGCTTTTGATCGGATCCCACCCATTATGTTCAGGATTTTGCAAAAATAATGATAATCCCGGTAAAGGATTAAGGATACAAAATGATTTATATATCTTTGGGTCACATAAAGAGTATGACATAAATACCCGGTTTACCATCAATAGTCTGTTTTTAACCATTTAACACCTCTTTTATGCAAAGGAAATTATTCTTATTATGCGCAGGAATTTTCCTGTTCCTTTCCACAGGAAATGCCCAGATTGTTCTTCCGAAGCTCTTCCCGGTCGCACCGGTGCCGGAAGCGAAGAAAGAAATGACAGTACCTGCCGCTCCTGCCGAGTGGCGGAAAGATTCAACCTGGGCCTGGCACTGGAATAGTACCACTTCAGCCTGGCAAAAAATTGAACGGACACTCCGTACTTCCAACGGTTGCGGTCAACCGGTCAACCGTTTAACCCTTTCATGGAACTATACCCTTTCGGAATGGGTCAATTTCACAAAAGCCTCCAACGACTATTTCCCGGATAATATGACCCCTTCCTCTTCCTTCGAGATGCACTGGAATCCATCGGATAATATTTGGATGGAGGTTTATCATGCTCTTTATAAAAGCAATGGCGATATCACGGAATGGGAAGAAAAGTATTACGATGAAACCACCAACAGCTACACTTCAGGAAACCAGGGAATGTATACCTATTATTCTCAGGGCATACAGGTGGTACAGAAGAACCTGGACGTCCCGACTTTGTCCTGGAAAAATTACAGCCGCTTAACCACCGGATTCGATCTGCAGGGAAACTCCGTAAGCAGAATCATTGAATTGTGGGATGAGCCAACTTCATCATGGTGCAATGTACAAGCTGAGGTGGCTACCTATAATGCACAAAACCAAGTGGTGGAAGTACTATATTCCGGATGGGACTCCGGAATCAGTGATTGGAAAAACCTGGGGAAAATAACGTATGAGTACAATGCCTCCGGATGGTTGGTCAAGAATTTTATGTACCAGTGGGATGAAATCACTCTGTCATGGCAAAACGCAGTCAGAATCGATTATCATTATGACGAAAACGGAAACAAAATCCAGGCAGGATCCTATGAATGGGACGAAGTCGCCCTGCTATGGGAACCTGATCAGAAAGAGCTTTATTCCTATCATTCCAACGGAATACCCTGGCAAACCTTCCGGTATATCTGGATCCCATCGCTGAGCGAGTTCAAAGAGACCGAATACACGGCTTATAACGAGGCAGGAAGTGAGATGGAACATTATTCTAAAGACATCAACATGTCAACCTTCGAATATTATCAGGGGTACAGAACGTTGAACACTTATTCTGAAGACTTGTTAACAGAGACGCTGAACCAGCAACTGGAAGTGCCTGCCAATACCTGGAATGATGAATACCGGACTTCCTACACCTGGGATGCCAATCACAATCTGACCCAGGAATTATACGAGTCCTATGACGATGCCCTCCTGGCCTGGAAAAATTCGTCGAAGAAGGATCATTTCTATTCCTCCTACATCGGCCTGGAAGAACCCGGGGAGTTATCAACCCTTTGCTATTTCAGAAATCCGTTGTCGCCCGGCGAAACCGTTCATTGCCCCGGCCTGGTTTCCGGAGAACAATACCGGTTCAGGTTATACACCATGACGGGACAATCCGTTTGTGATCAACAAGTTCAGGGGACTGGTTCCTTTACCATTCCCGGTTCCCTTTCACAGGGATCTTATATGCTGATGATCACCGGCAGCCAGGGAAATGCTTACTCGGGGAGAGTGATGATAAAATGATTTGAAAAACTCCTGTACGGAAGGGAAGATTTTTCTTTTAATTTTGGATAGTCAGAAACCGGAAGGCATTTATAATGATCAAACCATCCATTTTACAAAAGGATAAATTATTCTCGGCCAATTGGTTCAAATCATATGCCCTGATCGCTGTCGGCACCTTTTTAGTATCAGTGGGGTATGTCATGTTCATCAGTCCGAACAAGATAGTCCCCGGAGGCATTTACGGGATATCCATCATGTTGCATTACCTGCTGGGGACGCCTATCGGATTGACCGCCCTGGTGTTCAACATCCCGCTTACCCTGATCGGGACAAAGCTGCTGGGACCCCGGTTTGGCACCCGAACGGTGGTTGCCTTTGTCCTGACTTCCATTTACGTCGACACCTTGTATTACTTGTACGGGTCGAAGCCGCTTGTTCCTAATGAAATGCTTCTCTCGAGCATCTTCGGGGGACTGTTTATCGGGATCGGGGTGGCCATGACCTTTAAGGCAAAATCGACCAGCGGCGGAAGCGATGTCATCGCCATGATCCTGCAGAAGTATACCCGGTGGCCTTCGGGACAGCTGATGATGCTGGTCGATGGAAGCATCGTGGCCATCAGCCTGTTTGTTTTCGGTGACTGGAAAATCCCCCTGTTCAGCCTGATCACCATTTTTGTCGTCGGCCGGGTCATTGATATCGCCCTGCACGGGTTCACCTACGATAAGACCCTTTTTATCATCTCGGATAAGCACGAGGAGATCCGCAACAGTATCATCAATGACCTGAGACGGGGAGGCACTTTTCTGCACGGAGAAGGAATGTACAACCATGAGCGCAAGCAAATCATTTTCACCGTCGTCAACCCCCGCGAGTTGTTTTTACTGGAGGAATACATACACCGGGTCGATCCCGACGCTTTCATTGCTGTACTTGAAGCCTTTGAGATCCTGGGAAAAGGATTTAAATCGTTGACCGAGAAAGTGGAAGACAAATAGCCTGATTCCCGACACAGGCTTACAAAAATTTTACCTGGACTTTTTTCAGGTATTTTTCCTCCAGGACGGTCGTGATCCTTTTAATGATATTTCTTCTGATTTCCAGATCTACCGGGAGGTTGGGGTCCTGGTGCGCTTCGTTGATGCGGGTTCCGACGACTATGTCTATCCGGTCCGATTCAAAGATCAGCCTGACGATATCGCCATCCGGCGTTTCCGGTAACTGCTCGGGGGTAATCCCTTTTTCCAGCATATCGGCTACCGCACAGAGGGTAAGGATCCCTTCCGTTACCAGGTCTATCCCTTCCATGCTGGCCGCGGGTGGCAGTTTGTCGATCGGATTTTCAATATCCATGGATATTTCGCGGTGAAGTTCCCGGGAAATGATCTTGGAAGTGGTTCCGCCACAGATGATCTTCTTTCCGGGATAGCCCATGACCAGGTTTGCCAGGTACCTGTCTTTCCCCTGATCATACGGAGGACCGGAGCAGATCAGGAGATCCCGTGGTTGCCGCATGTAAATGACCGCACAGGAGGTATCGTCCAGGGGAAGGTATCCATCGTTTGCAACAGCATGTTTGACCACCACCCGGGAAAGGTCGTGTGCAGAGATGTCCGGGTCCTTTTTCAGGGTATCCTCAACCAAGTGAATGACCCCCTCCCGTTCCCAGCCAAAAGGAAAAGCCTCCCGGCCAATACCCGACTGGTTCACGCCGTCGGTGAACAGGATCAGCCGGTCGTTTTTGCAAAGATGGATGTGCGACAGCAGGATCCCCCGCCCCGCCTTTCGCTCGGGAAGCATGATCTCCTCTTTGGTAGTCTCGATCTCTTTCCCCTCCCGAAACAGGATATACCCCGGATTATCGAATTCTACTACCGTGGTATCCCCGTCGTTATCGATGTCGACAATGGTAAAGGTGGCGTAGCTGATGTTGCGGACACTGTCGGTGGGAAGGGTATCCATGATGGTGAGAGCGGTCTGTACAACAGGTTCATTGCGTAAGCTGAAACTCATGGCCATGGAGGCCGTCATGGTACTCAGCACATTGGCTTTGATCCCGCTGCCCAGTCCATCGGACAATACCGAAACATAACGGTTTTCCCCTTTTATTTTTCGTGAGATAAAAGCATCGCCACAGATCAGGCATCCTGATTTGTTCTCCTGCGAGATTCCGATCTCGATGAAAGAATTTTCTCTGTGATCAAAGGAAGGCATTGCCGGTTATTTTTGAACTTTCTCTTCCGTTTCATGCGAATTGAGGATCGAACTGATCATGGACTCCGTGAAGGCCGCATTTTCACCCAGGAGATAAGCGATGCGTTGAACCGATGCCATGTTTTGCACCACGACGTCCTTAAGCCGGCTGACCATGATCGATTTCTGCACTTCCGGTTCGCGCATGTTTTCAATGATTCCGCAGAGAATCTTATATTTCTGGATGGTAATGACAGAAACATGAAAATAATTGTCGTGATCGTGAACATCCTGTTCGATCATCTCTTCTCCCGAAGTGATCAGGGAAGAGAAATACTTGTGAAAGGGCAATAACTGCCGGAGATCGGCGCCGGCCAGTCCCGGGTTGTTCTCAAAAATGACCTGGGTATCTTTCCCCATCATCCCGGCAAACTTACGGTTGCAATCGATAATGTGCAGGGTTTCGTCCACGATGACTACTCCCGAAGGCATCTTCTGCAACAATACCGAGGCCTTATGCTGAGCGACTTTTCTCATGTATGAAATACACATGGCCCTTTCCGCCTTCCCTTCCAGCATGGCTTTGGCAAATTCCCGGCAGTTGTCGTATCCGCATCCCGAACAATTCAACTCCTCCTGTTCCGTGTATTTTCCCATCGAAAAGAGAATGTCCTGGATCTCATCTTCGGAATAACAACAGGTGATGACCGGCGATATCCGTTCAAAATGGTTCTCCGGTGCGTCTCCGGACACGGAGAGTTCCCGGTATTTCTGCTGATCTCCGTCAGCAATAAGAGAATGAGAGATGATCTTCAGCCGTTTCCCGGCCAGTCCTTCCTGATTTACGGAACCCGGTCCCTTGATACATCCCCCGTCGCATGCCATCAGTTCCAGAAAGATCCTGTGGTCGACATTCCATCCGGGGACTTCTTTCATGATCTCGCGGATATTCTTTATTCCGGAGAAGGTCATATACTCTATATCCGTGGCGGCGACATCTTTTTTAATGTTGGACAACATCCCGCCGTCGATGGGAAAAAGCTTCCCTTTCCCCGGCTTGCCGATAATGAAGTCATCCGGAAGGGTCTCTTCTGCAACTCCGGCAACAACCTTCTCTTCCTCCATCCAGTTCAGTAATTCCTGGAAAGTGATCACCGCGTTGATGGTATCCGGATAACAATCAGCTTCTTCCTTCTTGGCCACGCAGGGACCGATGAATACGGTTTTGATATTCTCACCGAACGTTTGTTTAAGCAACCGTCCGTGAGCCAGCATCGGGGAATACACGGGAGCCAGGTTCTTCCTGAGTTCCGGCGCATAGCGGCAGATAAAATTCACTACCGCGGGACAACAGCTGGAAAAATAAACCCCGTTGGGTTGTTTCTCCAACCAGGCATGCGACGTGGCGGTGATCCATTCAGCAGCAACAGCTGTTTCGGAGACCCCGCTGAACCCCAGTCTTTTCAGGATCCGGAAGAATTGCCCTGTTGTGTAATCCGGGAAATCGGAAATCCAGGAAGGTGCGAGACAGGCAATGACCTTTTCTCCGGAATCAATGAGCCACTGCGCATTCCGGATATCTTCCCTGAATTTTTTGGCTTTTACCGGGCAACTCTGAATGCAATTGCCACAGTAAATACACTGCGATTGGATGATCGAGGCGCTGTTTCCTTCGATCTTGATAGCCTTGACCGGACATTGCTTGATGCAACGGTAACAGTCCTGACAATTGTTTTTTTCGGTATAGATGACTGGTGCGCTCACGACCATCCGGATAAAATTATTTCAAAAGGTGCTTTTTCAGCAGGCTGATGATATTTTCTTTGGTAACGTTGGTATATTCTGTGCCATTTATTTGCAATACCGGCCCCTGATTGCATTTTTCATCGCACAGATGCCCTTTGAAACTGACCACATCTTTTAAATCGTGTTCTTTCAGAAATCCCTTGATGATCTCCAGGTTTTTGTCATTTCCCCGTGAGAAGCACGAACTCCCCAAACAGATGGTTATTTCATTACGATGTGCCATGAAGAAAAGTTTACGTCAGATATTGATGATCTCATATCCTTCCGCGGGTTCAATCCTGCTGCCGGTATGGTTCCGGATCAGGTTGATCCCGGCTTCCGCCATTTTGCTGATATAATAATCCGCTTCTTCGGGCAGCGACGTCAGGATGCCTTCGGTGACATGCATCCGACGGGCAAGGGAGACCAGTTTAGAGCAATCCAGCACCGGGACCCCGAGCACGGAGGAATCGTTATCGGCCGGATTCTTCTCGAAAATGGCTACCACGTTCACGGTCGGATGATGCAGGTACTCATCCCTCAGAAGTTCCGTGGTACGGGGAGTATTCCCGGCCATGAAAACGTAAGTCTTAGCGGCATTTTTCACCTCCAGGTTCTCTTCCATCCTGCTGATCAACGATTTCACTTCGCAGATGCCGTTGCTTTCATGCCTGATACCCAATTCTTCCAGATCAGCTTTCACTGTCGAAACAGGCAGTCCCACGATGGTGGAGATCCGCTGAAGAGAAATAAAATCCCGGCTCTGTAAGCAGAGTTTTTTCAGAACGGGCAGGTAGTCCGCGATCCTTTCGTACGTGGACGCAGGGATCTCCCGATGGGATTTATTATCACTTTTCATGGTTTTGTGTATTAAACTTCGTTCTGATATAACGGTCGATAGCGAGAGCGCTTTTGCGGGCTGCTCCCATGGCCAGGATGACCGTTGCCGCGCCTGTGACAGCATCGCCGGCGGCAAAAACTCCTTCGTGAGAAGTAGCTCCGTCATCGCCATTCGTGCTGATACAGCCGTGTTTATTGATTTCCAGTCCTGGCGTTGTATTGGGTATCAATGGGTTAGGCGATGTTCCTAAGGCCATGATGACCGTGTTTTCTTCAATCAGGAATTCCGAGCCGGGTATTTCCACCGGGCTACGGCGTCCGCTGGCATCCGGTTCTCCTAATTCCATCTTAATGCATTTCAGGGCTTTCACCCATCCTTTTTCGTCCCCGATAATCTCCACCGGGTTGGTAAGCAGCTGGAACCGGATCCCTTCTTCTTTGGCATGTTCTACCTCTTCCCGGCGGGCAGGCAGTTCCGCTTCCGAACGGCGGTACACGATGGTGACATCAGCTCCGAGACGAAGAGCGCCCCTGGCCGAATCCATCGCCACGTTCCCTCCACCGACAACCACCACCTTTTTCCCGGTTTTCACCGGAGTATCATGGTCATCGGTATAGGCTTTCATCAGGTTGATGCGGGTGAGGAATTCGTTGGCCGATAGTACGCCGTTGAGGTTTTCACCGGGAATATTCATGAACTTGGGTAACCCGGCGCCGGAACCAATAAACACCGCATCAAATCCTTCTGATTTCATCAGCTCTTCCACGCTCTCGGCTTTCCCGATCACGGCATCCGTGATGATGTTCACTCCCATTTTCCGGATGTTTTCAATTTCGTGTGCAACAACGGTGTCTTTGGGTAACCTGAATTCGGGAATACCGTAAACCAACACGCCTCCGGCTTTATGTAACGCTTCGTATACGGTAACGGAATATCCCATGCGGGCCAGGTCTGCTGCACAGGTCAATCCGGCCGGGCCGCTTCCGATAACGGCCACTTTGTGCCCGTTGCAGCCTGTTTTCTTCTCCGTCGAAGTCGTATTTTCCCGGCTCCAGTCACCTACGAAACGTTCCAATTTCCCGATGGCGACAGCATCCCCTTTCTTCCCCAGAACACATTGCCCTTCACACTGGGTTTCCTGCGGACAAACCCTTCCGCAGATAGCCGGTAACAAGGATGACTGGGCAATCGTTTCTGCTGCCAGAGCAAACTCTTTATTTTTAACATGTTGAATGAATTCCGGGATATGGATCTGCACCGGGCATTGTTCAATACACAGGGGTTTACGGCAATTTAAACAACGGGAAGCTTCTGCCACGGCTTCTTCCGGGGTATAACCCAGACATACTTCGTTAAAGTTGGTGCGACGGATTTCGGGTTTCTGCTCCTGTACCGGTATTCTTTTATTGATGGCCATGATATTTCTTATTTAGTATGGGATTTGTTGATAGCGAGATCTATGTTGCAGAGATGGTCCTGTTCGGTTTCTTCCTGGTGATACATGCCCTGACGGCGCATGGCCTCTTCAAAGTGGACCAGATGACCGTCGAATTCGGGGCCGTCAACACAAGTGAACCGGGTCCGGTTTCCCACCGTCACCCGGCAGGCTCCGCACATTCCAGTTCCATCGATCATCAACGGATTCAGGCTGACAATCGTCTTTAAACCGTAGGGACGGGTCATGTCGGCAACGGATTTCATCATGATCAGCGGACCGACTGCAATGCAGCGATCGTAATACCCCGGTCTTTCTTCCAGCAGCTGTTTCAGCGGGCCGGTCACAAATCCCTGGATCCCGGCGCTGCCATCGTTGGTGGTAATGAAAACCTCGTGCGAAAATCCGGTCAGTTCCTGCAAAAGGATCAACTGTTCTTTCGTTTTGGCACCGAGGATCAGGTCGGGTTTTTTCCCGTGCTGACTCAACCATTTTACCTGGGGGAAGACAGGCGCGGCGCCCAATCCGCCGGCAATAAATAAGACATTCTTACTGGAAAGCCACTCAGCGCTTTCATGGATCAACTCAGAGGGTTGCCCCAAAGGACCGACGAAATCGGCAAAAGCTTCTCCTTCCTCAAAACGCGACATCTTCCGGGAGGACAATCCCACCACCTGAAAAATAATGGTCACTGATTTTTCTTCCTGGTTTATGTCACAGATCGTCAAGGGAACCCGCTCTCCTTTCTTATCGGGGATCACAATGACAAACTGTCCGGGTTTCCCGTGTTTGGCAACTCTTGGCGCCAACACTTTCATGAGAAAGACATCGGGGCCTAACTTCTTTTTTTCCAGAATATTGAACATCTCTTTGGTTTTAACAATTGTTTTGGTTTGAGTGAAGATTGCCCTGTCCCTGCTGCATGCCGGTTCAGGGCAATCCGGTAGTCAAGGTTCAGAAATTAACTTTACGACCATAATAAGCAGCTTCGAATAACTTTTTAAAATCACCGGCTTTGGTTTCCCGCGGATTGCATCCGGTGCAGGCATCCAGGACTGCATTGTTCGAGATGCGGTCGACATTCTGCAGGAAATCTTCTTCCGTTACCCCGTATTCCTTCAAGGTCGACGGTATATTCAGTTGTTTATTCATCCCGTTGATGAACTCGCGCAAGGAATCGGTCAGTTCGGTATCGGTTTTCCCTTCCAACCCGATAAAACGGGCTATTTCCGCGTACCGGTCGGCACAGACTTTTTTATTGTAGTCGATGACAAACGGGAGGTAGATTGCATTCAGGCATCCGTGAGGAATGTGGAATACTGCTCCCGATTTATGAGCCATGCTATGGACGATCCCGAGCAGGGCATTGGAGAAAGCCATCCCGGCCAGACACTGGGCAATATGCATTTTATCACGGGCTGCTTGGTCTCCGGCATATGATTTCAACAGATTATCCTTGATCATGATAATAGCTTTCAGGGCCAGGGGATCGGAGATATCGCTCCGGTTACTGGCGGTGTAAGCTTCAATAGCGTGTGTGATCGCATCCATTCCCGTGTGTGCCGTCAGTTTCTGGGGCATGGTATAAGCCAGTTCCGGATCTACGATGGCGATATCGGGTGTGATCTCAAAGTCGGCCAGCGGATACTTGATCTGCGTTTTATAATCCGTGATGACGGAAAAAGCGGTGACTTCCGAAGCTGTTCCACTGGTCGAAGGAATGGCGATGAACCGCGCTTTTTTCCTCAAAACAGGAATGTTAAACGGCTTGGCCACTTCTTCAAACGTGGCTTCGGGGTGTTCGTAAAAAATCCACATGGCTTTGGCCGCATCGATGGGTGAGCCTCCGCCAATGGCAACAATCCAGTCGGGATTGAATTCCCGCATCATTTCGGCTCCACGCATTACAGTTTCAACCGAAGGATCAGGCTCCACTCCTTCAAAAAGTTTCACTTTCAATCCGGCTTCTTTCAGATAGCCTTCCGTTTTATCAAGGAAACCGTTTTTCTTCATCGAACTTCCACCAACAACGATGATGGCTTTTTTCCCTTTAAGGTTTTTCAGTTCTGCTAGTGCACCGTGACCAAAATAAAGGTCTCTGGGTAATGTGAATCTGGTCATTTCTTTTTTATTTAGTTGTTAGCATTGAATTTTACTTTCCCAGAGTAATTCAAATACCGTGCCACAATGCATATCTAATTTATTTTCAATATCTTATCAAAATCTATTGTTTTCATTTCAGTAATTATGTGTCATCAAAATGAACAGTTAAACAAAAATACGTGTCATTATTTATGACACTGTCATTTTTTATGACAAAACTGCAAAGAAAAGGAAGAAAACAGAAAACCGGGAGAGGTTAATCGGGATGTTTGATCCCGTATTTCTTGATTTTCTGATACAGGGCATTTCGACTGATATCCAGTGATTTCGCCACCTGGGTCATATTTTTCCCGAGAATTTCGATGGTTTGTTTGATCATTTCTTTTTCAGTTTCTGATAGCGTTTTGAGTGCCGGTTTCAGCTGGTTTTGAAAGGCTGCCGGCTCAACCGCGACATTTTCATCTTTATATGTACGAATAGCTCTGAATTCCTCATCCATCATATCGGGAGTAAGATTTCCTCCCAGGATGACGAGTTTTTCTGCAAAGTTCTCCATTTCGCGGATATTTCCCGGCCAATGGTACAGATTGATCCGGTCGATGAGGTCAATATCGATGTCGGGGACAGGTTTATTCAACCTGGTCGCCTTATGTTTCAGAAAATACTTGAGCAAAGGCAACAGGTCCTCCTTCCGTTCGCGGAGGGAGGGGATGTGAAGCGGGACTACGTTCAGCCGGTAAAACAGATCCAGCCTGAACTTCCCGTTTCTGACCTCTTCTTCCAGGTTCTTGTTCGTGGCTGCGATGATCCTGACATTCACCGGGATAGATTTGGAACTACCGATCCGGTTAATGGCATTTTCCTGCAGGGCCCGCAGCAACCTCACCTGCATATCGGGCGGCATCTCCCCGATCTCATCCAGAAAGAGGGTTCCTTTGTCGGCCAGTTCAAATTTCCCCGGATTTCCTCCCTTTTTAGCGCCGGTGAATGCACCATCGGCGTACCCGAAAAGCTCACTCTCAATCAGGCTGGGCGAGATCGCTCCGCAATTCAACGCGATGAACGCCTCCCCGGAACGATCGCTTGCGTTATGGATCGCCTGGGCGAATACCTCCTTGCCCGTGCCGCTTTCACCCGTTATCAACAGGGTCGTCGGACTGTTGGCCACCGTCCTGGCATACCGAAGGGTGTCTTTGATCTTTTTCGAAACCCCGATGATGTCGGCAAAGGTGAATCGTGCCTGTTGCCCGCTATATTTATTCAATAACCGCAACATTCCGCTCAGGGGACGGAAGGTAAACAGGAAACCCAGCACCTGCTTTTCGGGTGTCGTAATCGGTAACAGGCTGATCAGGTAAGTAACCGCCTCGCGGTTGTAAGTCAGGATGGTCTCTTCGTCCTGGATATTTCCCGAGGTGAGGATCCTCCGCTTTAGTTTGTTCCAGTCTTTTACATACCTCACAACCGGCTGGTTTAGCAAATGCAACCGTCTTATGTTCAGCGTGTCGCACGCCGTATTGTTAACCCAGTGGATATCGTCGTTCAGGTCGATCGCAAAAATGCCATACGAAAGGTTGTTCATCATGGCAAAAGCGTACATGTTGGCATCGTACAGTTGCTTATGGATCTCGACGTTCTCCAGGTGGTTTTCGATGTTTCGCGCCGCCTCCACCACGATACCCAGGGTATGCGGATGTACCATCTCGCTGTAACCGGTAAGACTGATGACCCCGATCATCTTCCCGTTCGTATCATGAACCGGCGCCGCCGAACACGTCCAGCGCTGGAAAGCTTTCAGGTAATGATCCGACTCGGTGAGTTGCAACGGTTTGTCCACAGCGATAACCGTCCCGATGGAATTGGTGCCTGCACTGGCTTCCGACATGATGGCCCCCGGTACCATGCTGAATTTCTCTGCCTCTTGTATGATCTCTTTATCACCGGTCATGGTCAGGATACATCCGTCTTCATCGGCAAGGATCACGAAGAACCCCGAACCCTTGACCAAACCATAAACCTCGGAGATAAACGGCATGATCATGTCAATCATCTCCCGGCGAAGAGAGAGCCGCTCGTTCAGCACATCACGATACAATATCTTTTGGGGAGCAACCTGCTGAGGGTCAACCCCGAATCCTTTGCTTCGTTGATGCGACTGGGAGATAATATGCCGGTGCTCATCCATTCATCTTACTCTGATTCACAAAGATAATAGTATCCTCGCAATTGGCCAAAACAGCGCTGTTTATGCTCATTCACCCCCCCTGTTATCTCCTGCTAACCGGTCATCCAACTTTTTTTTTAACAATCTCGACAATGATTATATTTTTATATTTACCTTTGTCCATATTTAAAACACCGGCTCTCATGAAAAAGTTATTGATCCTTGGCGCAGGTACCGGCGGTACCATCATGGCCAACAAAATGCGGCAGGTACTCGGGCGCGATGAATGGGATATCACGATCGTAGACCAGATCAAAACCCATTTTTACCAGCCCGGATTTTTGTTTATTCCCTTCGGAAAATACGAGAAGAAGGATGTCATCAAACCGAAAAGCAACTTCTTCCCCATCGGCATTCATTTCATCATTGAAGAAATAGAGCGGATAGAGGGTGAGAAGAATCAGGTCGTGTTAAAAAGCGGGATGGTTTTGAGGTATGACTTTCTGATCATTGCGACGGGGACCCGGATCGTACCGGAAGAGACTCCCGGTTTGAAAGGGGAATTGTGGCAAAAAAACATCTTTGACTTTTACACCATCGAAGGGGCTAATGCGCTGGCCGGATTTTTTAAAACATGGCAGGGAGGAAACCTGGTCCTGAATATCGCCGACATGCCCATCAAATGTCCGGTGGCTCCGTTGGAGTTTGTTTTTTATGCCGATGCTTTCTTCACCGAAAGGGGTATGAGGGACAAGGTGACCATTCAATACGTGACGCCATTATCGGGAGCCTTCACCAAGCCCCGGGCATCGAGGGTGCTGGGCGGCATGCTCGAAGATAAAAACATTCAGATCATCCCCGATTTTTACCTCGAGAAGGTCGATACCGGCAAAAAAACCATCGTCTCATACGATGAACGGGAAGTGCCTTTTGATGTGTTGGTGACCATCCCGGTGCATAAGGGCGATCCCTTGATTGGCCGCAGCGGGTTGGGAGATGACATGGATTTTGTAAAAGCCGACAAAAACACGTTGCAGTCCGAAGCCTTCCCGAACATCTTTGTCATCGGCGATGCCGGCAACTTCCCTACCTCCAAAGCCGGATCAGTGGTTCATTTTCAGGCAGATGTGCTGACCGAAAACCTGGTCTGCGCGATCGAAAACCGCCCGTTGACCGGATCCTACGACGGCCACTCCAATTGCTACATCGAAACGGGATTCGGGAAAGGAGCATTGATCGATTTCAATTACGATACCGAACCATTGCCCGGATTGTTCCCGCTTCCCGGTCTCGGTCCCTTCGGATTGCTGAAGGAGACCCGGATGAACCACTACGGAAAGCTGATGTTCCGCTGGATATACTGGTATATTCTGCTGAAAGGCAAAGAGATGCCCATCGATTCAAAAATGAACATGGCAGGTAAAAATCTGGAATAATATGGACCGGGATCAACATATTCAGGAACAGATTGACGAACTCAACGTCAAACTGGATAAGGTACTTGATTTCGTTGAGTATCAGTATCGTAAAAGAGAAGAATTCGATGATCTGGTGAAGGATGTGTCCATCGTGACCAAAGACGCCTTTCATCACACCGTTCAGACTCTGGATAAAGCAGGTATTGAGCTGGATACCTGCGGATTAGACTGTCTCATGGTCAAGCTTGCCGGGAACCTTGGCACGTTTGTGAAGATGATCGATATGCTTGAAAGCTTCCATGACCTGATGAAGGATGTCACGCCCATCCTCCACCAGGTTGGTCTCGACACGATCGAAAAATTCCACGAATTCCAGCGCAAGGGGTACATCGATTTTATGATCGGTCTCGGACGGCTGGCAGAGCGTTTCATGCAATCATTCACGGCGGAAGATCTGAAGAGGATCGAATCGGAAATGGAGACGATCACCTCCGCCCTGAAGAACATCACCGACCCGGAAGTGTTGGCGGGAATCAACCGGATAACGAGTGCAATGAAGGAGATCAACATGGACGAGCAGCGGGATAACATCTCCTGGTGGAAGATCATGATGCGGTTGAAATCTCCGGAAGTCCGCAAATCCCTTTCTTATTCCATCCGATTAATAGAAGCAATTCATAAGAAAAATTAATCCAATCAAGTATGGCACAGAAAACCTATGCAGGCGTCACGGTTGACGTTAACGAAGAGGGTTATCTTCTGAACCCTTCCCAATGGACAAAAGAGATCGCGGTAGAGATCGCGAAAGAGGAAAACCTGGAGCTCACGGACCAACACTTCAAGGTGCTTGATTTTATCCGGGAGAAGCATGCCAAAGGAGAGACATTGACCATCCGGTCTGTCGGCAACTCGGGCATCACCGATATCAAAGGGTTTTATCAGCTGTTTCCCGGAGCTCCCATGAAAAAGGCAGCGAAGATCGCCGGTATTCCGAAACCGGCAAGTTGTGTTTAATTCTTATTCAGCATTATCATGGCAAAAGAAGAATATCCCCTGAAAAAAGTATGCATCATCTGTGCCAAAGGCGCCATCGAGGATGTGTACGCTGCCCTGGTCATGGCCAACGGCGCCGTGATGGAAGGCATTGAGACCAAAATGTTCTTTACCTTCTTTGGATTGGATGCCATCACGAAGAAGACGATGAAATCGCTGAAGACGGCCACGGTCGGCAACCCCGCGTTGCGTATGCCCGGCGGGCTGCCCTTCCCCACGTTACTGGGTATCCTTCCCGGGGTGGAAGCAGGCGTGTCGGCCATGATGAAAAGCGGGATGGCTAAAATCGATATCCCCCCGGTGGATGAATTTCTGGAAATGATCACGGCCGGAGGAGGCGAGATATACGCCTGCAAGCTGGCTATGGATATGTTCAAACTGAAAAAAGAAGATCTCTGGGACGGGGTCTCCGGTGTGCTGACGGTCGGTGAATTCTATGAGAGAGCCGGAGGCCCCCAGTCCCAGATCATTTTTGTGTAAGGAGAAAACCGGGTATTTCCCGTAAGCGAAAAGATTAACTTTGTTCAGCATGATGAACAGGTTGATTTTTCGCACTTCCCGCCATCTTTCCACCGCTGATGTGGATATGGAAGCCCGCCTGAGACCGGGTGCCCTGGTCGAAATGATGATACAGGCAGCCGTGGGCTCTGCCGATTCACTGGGAATGGGGTATGAAGACCTGAAAAAACAGAATCTTTTCTGGGTATTGCACCGTCTTACGATCGAAATTGATCGACCGTTGAAACTGGACGAGACCATTGAAGTGGAGACCTGGCCCAAGGATGTGGACGGGTTAAACTACCTCCGTGACTTTCTGGTACGGGATGAAGCCGGCCGTATCGTCGTCAGGGCCACTTCGGGTTGGTTAGCGGTTACCAGGGAAAAGAAACGCCTCGCCGCCATTTCACAGGCGCAAACAGATATTCTTACCTCCCTGAAAAACAAACATGCCATACCGGAGATGCCTGAAAAACTGAAAGTCATCACCGGAGGAGATCCTGCTTTCATCCGACCTGTCTGGTACGATTTTGATATCAACCGGCACGTAACTTCACACAGGTATATTGATTGGATGATCGATTCATTCCCCCTGGATCATCTGGTAAAGAATTATCCCGGTTATCTGTCTGTCAACTATATCAAAGAAATCATACCGGGAGAGACGATCAAATTGCAACGGGTACAAAAAGGACCTGACTTCCAATTCGACGGAATCAACGAAACGACAGGGAACAGCGCCTTCCGGGGACATATGGTATTCTGATCCTGTTTCCCTTTAATACGGATTCAAACAGAATGCTGAAAAAAGGATATTTCCTTCTGTTGCCTGTTTCAATGATTTTATTTTACTTTACTTGTTGATTTGTGAAAAGACAAATCATCGATCAACGTTTAATTCCCGCATATTGAAGCGTCGGTTTTTATCTGTTCGTTCCCTGTATTTCCGGGTTATCCCTGGTGTTATCCTGATTTTGAGCATGCTCTCTCCTGCCGGGTTTTGTCAGCACGGGAATGCTACAGATGTCAACATGACTGTGTATAATGTCGAACAGGGCCTTGCTCAGAGCACTGTTTATCAGATATCCCAGGATCACCGGGGCTTGATCTGGCTGGCTACGGGCAATGGAATCCAATGTTTCGACGGTTCTTCCTTTCGTGCTTTCGATATCCCCGAAAACATCCCCTTCTCTGCTTATGGCAAGGCCATTCATGAAATGGCCTGTGAAAAAAACGGAGGTCTGGTCTTATCTACCGGATCATTGCTTTTCCGCTTCAATTCCGGAGAAGGTCGTTTTAAAACCATTGAAAAGTCCAAATATCAATACGTTACCCTCCTTCAACCGTTATACAAAAACAGACCTTTGTGTTGGATGTCCGCCAACCGGCTTTGTCTGATAGGCGACACCCGACTCTACCCTGTTGATTTGGATTTCAAACCGGGTAATTCCCTACCCGAGGCATTTCAGGCGTTAAACAGTGTTCAAACCCCTGATAAGCATATTCTCATCTCGGGAGAAACCGGTTATCTGGATCTGGAACCAGTTATTTCGAACGATACGTTGATGCGTGCCCGATGGATCCCGCTGAAGACACGGTCTCCCTTTCTTTGTACCGATACTTACGGGCAAGTTTTCCTGCTATCGGAAGGCATTATCTATTCCCGGGCAGCCAATGGCGCTTTGCAGGAAGTTTTCAGAACCGGGATCAGGGAGAGTTCATCCCTTTTCATTGACAGGTCACATCATTTCTGGATTGCTGATAAAAATCATAAAAAACTCTTTCGGATCAGCGAAGGGAAGTTGTCGGAGATCAGGCCGGTCACTCATGAAGGAAGACATCTTGAAGTGTTGGAGCCTGCGGTGGTTTCGATGTTTGAAGATAGTCGCGGGAACATCTGGTTAGGGACAGATGGCAACGGTCTGCTTTTCATTTCTCCCGGGCAAATGATGTTTGACAGGGCTGAAATTGGATTTACCCGTTGCATGGCTTATTTCGACGGCGATATCTGGGCCGGAACCTTTAAAAACGGGTTATGGCGATTATCCACGGATCTGAGACGATCGAGACCGGCCGTAACCGGAAAATTGCCCCGCGATCTGTATTATTACGATCTGGTGACAGATGGTCCGGACAGGCTGTGGGCTGCTACCAGCCAGGGGATTTATATTTTCAATGCCCGCGGAGCCATCATCTTTCATTATCCTTTGAAAACGGAGTCTGCCACTTTTCTGACTCTTCCCGGAAATAACCTTTTATTATCCACCTATGGCGACCTGTACTCCTGCGAGACAGGCGACCACCCCCGTGTCTCGTTCATCCGCGAACAGACTCAGATAAAAGACCTGTTAGCTTATCACGGCTTCTGCTGGATCGGAAACCATTTCGGGTTATTCAGAAAAGATCTTTCCCCGGGTTGGTTACCTGCCATTTATTTCTATGCAAAAGACGGCATCTCCACGGCTCCGGTCTATTGCATAATGGTAGTGGATTCCACCATCTGGGTCGGTTCGGAAAATGGTATTGCCTGCTTTACTCCTGACGGGAAAAAGACATCAGTACCCCCTTGCATGGAAGAGATGAAGCACGAGATTGTCTATTCCCTTGTCAGGGATGCTCAAAACAGAATCTGGTTTGCCGGTAACAAAGGCATCGGATGCGTTGCTCCGGAGCGGGACCGGATTATCCGCTTCTCCGACCGGAATAATCTCCAGTCTTCAGAATTTAACTCCAACGCCAATCTTTCCATTCCCGGAGGCAGGATCTATTTCGGAGGTATCAATGGCATTAATGGCATTGATCCTTCCAAACTGGTGATCAACATCCCCCCTCCTGATATCCGGCTGATCTCCCTTTTTATCTCTGACAGCACTTTTTCAGCCGGCATTCCTTCAGAAGGGACGACCGTAAACATCAACTGGGATGCTCCGTATCTGGAGGGCACTGTTTTCACTCCTGCCTATTTCCCATCCGGAACGGCCAAGTACTCATTTTTTCTGGAAGGATATCAGCATCAATGGAGTCAACCTTCGTCTTACGCCACTTTTTCCTACCGTAATCTTCCCCCCGGGGAATATACCTTATGGGGCAGATGCATTGATCCTTTGAAAAATCCGGGAAAAGAAAGATGCCTGGTAAAAATTATGATCAGGCCTCCGTTCTGGAAGACATGGACATTTTTGAGCCTCTTATCTTTATTGTTGGTTCTCGCCCTGGCGCTGGCAATAAAAAAAATTCAGGAAGCCAAAAACCGGAATCTGATCAAGGCGCTGGAGCAGCGTAATGCGATCGACCGAGAGCGTTTGCGTATCTCGAGGGATATGCACGATGAGATCGGCGCCAGCCTGACCCAGATCTCCATCCTCAGTGAGATCGTTAAAAAGCAGCAAGGGGATCCGGATAAGATGATGAAGTCCATTGAACAGATTTCCGGGATTTCGGGAACCGTCGTAGATGATATGAGTGAGATCATCTGGGCCATGAACCCGAAAAATGATAACCTGGCAAGTTTTATGGCCTATCTGCGCCAACATACTTCTGAATACCTCATGAGCGCCGGTATCGACGGTTGTTTCCACTTCCCGGAAGAATGTCCTCCGGTTTCCATGACATCCGAGCAAAACCGGAATATCTACCTGGTCGTCAAAGAAGCCATCCATAACGCGGTGAAACATTCAGAAGCCCGATCGGTCAATGTTTCGCTTTCGTATTCCGACGCTTTCCTCTCCATTAGCATTGAAGATAACGGGAAAGGTTTCGTCCCGGAAAAACCGGATAGGTATGGGAACGGTCTGACGACCATGCGGAAAAGAATTGAGAATCTGGGAGGATCCTATGTGATGGACTCCGCTCCCGGGAAAGGGACAAGGGTGAACTTTTCAGTGTCGTTAACCAGGAAAAATAGCATGAAAGGGTGATGCCCGGGTGAACAGGGCATTCTATCTTTGCAGGGAAAATCAATCACGAATATGCAGCAGGAAATCAGGATTATGATCGTGGAAGATCAGGAAGCTGTCAGGGATGGTTTGCGGATGCTGATCGACGGATCGGAAGGGTACCGCTGTGTTTCTGCCTGCCGTACGGCCGAAGAAGCGCTGGACCGGATCAGTGCCGATATCCCTGACGTTGTGCTGATGGATATCAACCTTCCCGGCATGCAGGGACCCGAATGTGTCGTCCACATCAAAAACCGCTTCCCCGAAATCCAGGTGATGATGTTGACTGTTTTCGAAAATACCGATGAAATATTCACCTCCCTGGAAGCGGGAGCTACCGGGTACCTCCTGAAGAAAACACCACCGGCGCGGCTGCTGGAAGCCATCCGTGAACTGATGAACGGGGGCTCACCCATGAGCGGTGAAATCGCCCGCAAAGTGGTAACGGCATTCAACAAACCTGTCATCCATTCATCACCCGAGGATTCCCTCACTCCCAGAGAAGAAGAGATTCTCTCTTGTCTCGCGAAAGGTTATCTCTATAAGGAAATTGCCGATAAACTGTCCATCAGTATCGATACTGTCAGAAGCCATATCCGGAAAATCTACCAAAAGCTCCAGGTACGTACCCGGACTGAAGCCATCCTTCATTGCATCAAACGCTGAAACCCGGAAATCCGCCTGCTCACGGTCTTTGATCGGAATACCCTTTTCATTCAGCCTGATTTACACCCTCTTATCTGCCTATCACATCAATATGCGATTGACAAGCATGATTATTCGGCAGAATTTTGCCCGATAGATCAATGTAAAAACGAAATCATATGAAAAAAGCAGCCGTTTTCATCACTTTGTTTTTCCTTTCCCAATTCATGTATGCCCAGTGGTATTATACCAGCGTTCAGGTAAGCACAAACTCCATCACCTTCGTCAACAATACCACAGGTTTCTGTTCCTCAGGATTCACTATCTGGAAGACGACTGACGGAGGAACCACCTGGAATGCTGTCACAGGTTTTGCCATGGACAGCATCATTACCTGTTTGTTTTTCCCTTCGGAAACCATCGGATATGCTACAGGCCTGAGTGGCAACCTGCTGAAGACAACCGACGGAGGAAATACCTGGAACCATCTGAACTGCGGAACGACAAAGGATCTGCGACAGGTGTCCTTCACAGATGTGAATACAGGCTATATTGCAGGGGATGAACATTCCATGTACAAAACCACCGATGGCGGGCTGACGTGGCAGACATTAAATTCCCCGGTGGGAACGACTTTCTCTTTGTTCTTTCTCAACAGTACCACCGGATTCCTTGCCGGAAATACTTCCACTCTTTTCCGAACCGAAGATGGCGGCCTCACCTGGACAGGAACCCAACTCTCAAATTCAAATGACTACTTGGGCATCTATTTTTCCGATCCTCTGACAGGTTATGCTGCAGGTCAGGAAAACGCCCTTGTCCCCTGTATGGCCAAAACAACCGACGGGGGTTTGACCTGGACAGAAATACCGGTGACGGTCGGGGCCGGGTTGAATACGGTATTTTTCCTGAATAATAATGTGGGTTATGCCGGTGGCTATTCAGGAACTATTATTAAAACCACGGATGGCGGACTGACCTGGGGAAAACAAACTACCCCCAACCTGGGACCCATTCATTCCATCTTTTTCAGAGATAGCGACCATGGCTTTGCCTGTGGCACCGCCCTTCTGAAAACCGATAATGGCGGAGGTTCTCTGGGTCTCCTGGAAACAACCTCATCAGAACCGGCATTGATTTATCCCAACCCGGCCATCGACCTGGTCACCATCTCCACCGGGAAAGATCCTCAAAACGGATCACTCACAGTCTTCAATTCCAAGGGACAAAAGATAGCATACAAAGCCATGACTACCTTCCCTTCCCGGCTTGATGTATCCGGCTGGCCTTCAGGAAACTACCTGATCAGGATTGATGCCGATAACCACATTTATACCGGAAAGTTCATGAAATAAAACCCATCATAAAGTCGCAAACCAGTAACCTGTACCGTATGTATTTATTCATTGAATGTTGGAAAGCCCGCCCCGAGTGGCTGGCCCTTAACCGGGAAACCCGTTCGGCTTATATGGCTGAACTGGGAAAAGGGATTGAACAACTGGCGAAAGCCGGTGTCGAAATCATCTCCTGGAGTGTTAATGATCCGAAGACCTCAAACAGAGCGGCGTTCGATTATTTTGCCGTATGGCGGTTCCCTGATACCGGTTCGATGCGAGGGTTTGAACAAATCATTCAACAATCGGGCTGGTATAACTACTTCGACCAGGTGAACCTGTCGGGAGAAATGGCAGATCCTTTACCATGCATCTCCCGGATCATCGATCTCTAACCCTAAACAAATTTCTCGGCTTTTGGCTGAACCTTAAATCCGGAATCATTAATAAACCAATCCCAAACCCATGAAAAAGTACACCACCATCCGATTTCTCCAAATAACCGTCATTTTCCTTTTTGCTGTCATCGCGCTGAATACCTCGGCCGGAGGACCCGCTTTTAAAGTTCTGCAGCAAATCCGGTTACCTTTCACCCCGACTATCCAGACTTTCAACCATTCCAACGACTTTGCGTTTTTCCTCTGTTCTACAAAATCAGATATGCTGATGCTTGATGGAATCACCGGTAAAACGCTGTGGCAGAAAAACTTTGAAAAAGATTTCAGCAATAAGAAATTTTCAAACCAATTCTGGAACAAGGTGGCCAATGTAATCATGGTATATGACGAAGACACGAAAAAAAGTATCGCCACCAAGTATTTTATCGACGGGAATACCGGTAAACTCCTCTGGAAAAGCGATAAATATATGTCAGGCCTGGGTGATTATGACCTCGGTGAGGGATTCAGCGAATATTACCATGAGCAAACCAACGGAGTGCTGCTGACAACCCGCGAAAGCGTCGATCTGGTGAATGTCACCACGGGAAAGACGATCTGGTCCAAACCCATTACCCTCTCAGGGAAAGGCAGGGATTTCAACTGCTTCATCATGGAATACTATGACCTGGTAAAGATTATTACCGGAGAAACAGCAAGTTATTATACCATTGAGGAAGGGAAGGAAGTGACCAATATCGATGATTATTTCAATAAGAAGAAGTACTTGGCCGACCAGCTGCATGCTCATATTATCGACATCCCCGACAAAGAGATGTACGTGCTGATGATCAGTGAAACAATCCTGCCTTACAAAGCGATAACGGGTATCGATTTACCAAAACTCGACATGAATTTTATGGGGTACGATGCAAAGACCGATAAGTTGCTGTGGAGTAAAGTGTATCATATCAACTGCGCTTTCAACTGGGTTAACCAGCAGGAATATTTTGCCAGGATGTTTTATGATGGAGAAAGATTGTTTGTTGAACATAATCCAAGTCCGAAGCCGAATACCGGACTAACGGTGCTCAACCCGGTGAATGGGGAACTGATCTGGGAAGCCAATTTCAAAGCCAGCGACATAAAAACAGCCGGCTTGGGGAAAAATGTGCTGACACCGTTTCCCGCGCCACACCCCGTGACGGTCGATGGAAAAACCTTTGTAGTCAACAAAGCCAGGAACATTCTCTCCTGCTACGATGCAGCCACCGGAACGAAGATTTGGGATTCGGAAGATTATCCCGATGCCCAGAAAATCCCTTCCCTCCTCTACGCCGACGGTATGGTAATCATGGGATATGGCGGCGGAGCCAAAAAGTGCGCCACTATTATTCAGGACAAGGGTCCAAATATTGAGCGATATGAATACAACAACAAGGATAAGTACGGGATCAACGCCTATGACGCCTCCACCGGTAAAGTTGTCTGGGACCAGGAAACCCTGGAGAAAAAGGCAAAGATCAAGATTGGGCTGATCGCCGGGATGGAGTTGATCGATGGGAAACTGGTCTGCGCCACCGACCGTAATTTACTGGTGCTTGATCCGAAAACAGGCAATGTCATCAATAATCTTTCCATCTCCAATGAAAAGCTGAATGACGCCTGGTCGATGGTCTATTTCCCCGAAAAAGGCAAGATCATCATCAATTGCGAAGGCGGCATCATGAAGGTCGATAAGACAGCGAACAAGGTGGAAGGCACCGTGAAAACGCCGACTTTCCCTTTTTTCATGCCGTATGAAGAAGAAAGAATGCAGGCCGATGACCCCTGGTCCGATTATTCCGTGTTTACCAAAGGGGATGGAGCCAAGATGGAAATCAACGAGTTTGCCTCCATCGACCTGGATCATATGACCGTTCGCGGCGCCGGCGATGCTGATGCCTTCCGGTACCGGGCGCCTCATTTCAGTCAGGGAGGAGAAATGTTTTATATGTCCAATGGAAGCGAGGTGACCATCTATTCTGTCAAATAATTCGCCAACCTCCTCATTATCTTAAAAAACCGCGCAAACAGCCTGCCTGTAAAACCAGCAGCATCGGGGATGAGCAACTGTTCCATTAACCGGCAGTTGCTTATCCCTTTCGTGGAATTTTGGTAAATTTACCCGTCGTTAAAAGGTAAATCATCACCCAAAATTATTGTTACATGAAAACTAAAGTTGGCTGGATAGGACTCGGAAACATGGGAACCCCCATGTCGATGAGGCTGATAGAAGCGGGATACCCTGTTACTGTATACAATCGTACAAAAGGAAAAGAAGAAAAACTGTCATCCGCGGGAGCCACGGTAGCGTCGTCTCCGTCGGATTTGATGAAACAAACCGATGTCATCGTGATGATGGTTTCCGATGATACAGCTGTACGAGATATTTTTCTTGGTCAAAACGGGTTGCTCCATCCGGGAGGTATCAGCGGGAAGATCCTCATCAACATGAGCACGGTTTCTGCAGAAGTAAGTATCGAAATGGCAGATCTGTGCCGGCAAAGCGGCAACCATTACCTTGATGCTCCCGTTTCCGGAAGCGTAAAGCAAGCGGAAACCGGAACATTGGTCGTGATGGCCGGCGGCGAAGAAGAAACCTTCAACCAGGCAAAACCCGTGCTGGACGTCTTAAGTAAACTGGCGCTGCTGGTGGGAAAAACAGGATCCGGCAACACCATGAAGCTGGCCGTGAACGTCCTGATGGGAATCATCAGTCAGGGCTTGTCAGAATCGGTACTATTTACCAAAAACCACGGACTCGAAGTCAGCGATTTCCTCCAGGTCATCAACAACAGTGCTATTGGCAGCACGTACATGAAAATCAAGGGAGATGCCATCCTGCAAAACAATTATAAAGCGGCTTTTGCCTTCAAGCACATCACCAAAGACCTGCGGCTGGCCAAAAAGGCCGGATTGAATTCCCCGCTGGGTAACAAGGTCCTTGAATGTTACCAACAAGCCGAACCCAAGCATGCCGAGGAAGATATCATTGCGATTATCAAAGCTTTAGAGTAATAATTCGGGATTGTTCTCTTTTCGTATTGGCAAGAGAATACAAGGGATCATCATCCAATTTTTCAGGCAAACTTTGTTTTTTCCTGAACAATATGTAAATTTGCACTCCCAAATTTTGGGAAACACTCCTCCTTAGCTCAGTTGGTTAGAGCATCTGACTGTTAATCAGAGGGTCGCAAGTTCAAGTCTTGCAGGGGGAGCCAGAAAAGACAAGGGTTTCGGAAGCATCAGCAACTGAAACCCTTTTTCATTTGCAAACAATTTGCATAACAAGACGCCGTAATACCTTTTGGAAAATTTGAAAATTCCTTTGCTCCACCAGGGTCAAGGCAAGTAACAATTCAAATAAGTATTTTTGAAGGTGTACCCCCACATGAAGGATGTGTCCCTTGAGCTTCAGGGTGTGGGCCACAATGTGTAATTCCTTCACGGATCGCATAATCAATTACTTTAAAGTAATATTGGCGAGCATTTTTCTCTTCAATTTTGATAGACTTCATGGCTTTATGGATGGCATCTTGTGCCAATGTATCACCGAAAGGTAGGTAATGAAAGTATCTACCTTTTAGTACGGCAGAAGATTTGATTTCTTTTAAATCCATTGAAATACTTCCCCCAATAGGAGTGAATACGTAGTAGTAATACATGTAGTCCCCCAGAAAAAGCTTTTCTTGTGAAAGGAGAATTAACTGAAAGTTTTTCGACAAATGCCTAATGTTCTCTCCCATAATCCTTTTGTGTACCTCTGAAGCAACAAATTCCGCTACTTTCTTTAATTCACCTCCGCTATTTAGATCATAAGTATCGATGATCCTTTCTATCTCCGTAAGAACATCATTCCCATTTAAGCGCATCATTCCTGTAACTGCCAACAAAATGTTCAACCTTTTATATCGTCTCACTTTGGAATAAGGTTCGTCCTCTTTCTCAGCCCACTTTGTGATAACATTGTTTTCGTAAGTAGCACCCGAATAGATTAATGTGTCGCTACCTACTGCCCCATTGTCCTTGCTTATTAATGCGATTGCTATGCTCATAGTCAAAATGTTGGATTGTATACCTCCCCGAAGTTCGGCCAGTTAAAATTAGCAATATTTAGAAAATGAGGTACTCCCATTTTTAGGACAATCCTAAAGTAGAGATTTTCGGGTTAATATAAAATGGCTAAAAAAATCTATGAAAAAGACCCAGTTTTCAGAGGCACAGATTGTGTCCATTCTTAAGAAACAAGAGGCAGGGATGAAAACGTCCGAACTCTACCGTGAGTATGGGATTAGTGAGGCGACATTTTATTACTGGAAAGCCAAATATGGAGGGAGATGGTCCAGGACCGGAAACGGCTCAAGGAACTTGAGGCTGAAAATGCCAAGTTAAAAGGATTTACGCGGACCTGAGTCTTGAAAACCATGCTAAGAAAGACCTGATAATCGCCATTTTTGTCTTCCAGGCTTCAATTGGCTTCTTCATAATGTTTTCTTTTGAATATCCAAGGTTCGTTTGAAAATTGATGAGTAATATAAAAAGTGTCCTCATCCATTCCATGTATACGTTTACTGTCCCAGGATGGATCCTTGGAAGTTAGATGCCCATCATTTCCCAAAGGACTACCCAGGGATAAATGAAAATCATACTGTTTATTAGTATCCTTCTCCACTACAGAAAAATATTCTGTTTCGGTCTCTTTTATTTCAAAGACCCTCTTATCATGTTGCCTTTCCCAAAATCCGTTTAAATCTGTGATCATGTCGTATTTGTTAATTATAAGTTAGTCAAAAAAACTATTTCATTGTTACCTGTTAGAACAGTCGATCAGAATCTATGTCATTTCTTCTCACCAGTCCCTACATAAGCCGGGCATAACATACCAATCGTTAATGCCTCAAGAATGGTTCTATCCCTTGCATCGGGCACTTCAAGATACTTGAATTTGTACCCCGTCCGAAGAATTTTCCCATTTCCTTTTAGGTAGCTCTTCGAAAAGGATGAATGATTCGTTAGATGGTTCTGTAACCGTTGATTTAATCCGGTTTTTGCCCTGTTAGTTTTGCCAACATGCAGAACGATGCTTTTTGGATCAAAAATTATATATACCCCTTGTTTGGTTGTCACATCCACACGCCCCTTAACAGGGAAGGTAAAGGTGGTTGATGCCATTAACTTCTCATGCATCTTTTTTAATTCATCAGGTCCCTTCATGCTCAATCTTATAAGTTGTCAGGTTCCAATGCTTCCTTCAACGCCACCTGCAGTAATTCCTGCGTGTAGTTTTGGTTCTGCTGAATGGTGGCTTCAAGTTCATCACAATATTTCATTAGTTGGTCGATTTTCTGGACAATGCGGTGCTGTTCGGGGAGGGGTGGAAGGTTGATAAATACTTCACTGAGGCGTTTCGATTTTATTCCTTTCGCAGCCAAGCCGCTTTGCTTTTCTATCAATTGATTTTGGAAAGTTTTTGAAAGTATAGAAAATAGAAGGAACTTATTGTCAAACAATATTGGTTGTATGGTAATTATTCTTTGTGCAAGTGCAAATTGCTTGTCATAGTTAAGAATACATGCATTCCCTAAAGGTGCTTCAGTTGTAAATAAAATATCTCCATTTCGAGGAATCCCACGAGTCATATGTTTATTATAATCGACAGGCGAAATAAACTCTTCGGGTAATGTTGAATAGAAGCCATATTTTACATTCTTTGCAGTTATTAGTTTGATACCTGCTGAGACTTTATTTGGAGTTTTTCCTCGATAATCAATGAAGTTCGAAACTTCTGAAAGTCTACACCACACCCACCCATCAGGTATCTCAAACGGTATATCTTCTGGCTTAATCGGTGGTAATGATTTTTCTTTCTTGATTTTCTTTTGCTTGACCAGTAGTTCCTTTTCGGCTATAATCCGTTCCAGCAATTTGCTGGCTGGTTCATCTTCGGGGTTCTGTGGTACTAATTTTCCCTGTATTGCATCTTGCAGGATTTGCTGACGGAGGTGTTTAAGAAATGTTACTTGGTTTGAAAGTTCATCGGAAATTGCTTTATTCGATTTCTGTAAACTTCCCAATCGCTCAACAATTTCAATTTGTTCTTTGAATGGAGGTAATGGTATGTCAATATCGGCAATTGCACTCATTGGTAAACTCACGTTTGCCATTCCACGCATCCGTGAAACCAGTTCATTTTCCTTGTTCAGGTCAAGATATTGGAATAGGTATTGTGCAGACACCTTACTTTTATCTTTGGGAGTTACAGCGCACAGAATCGAACCCAATGCAAATTTTCCTGACTGAAAATGAATTCTTTTCATGCTTCTATGACCATGCCCCGTTGATGAAACAAGAGGTATAATTACTGCATCATCTTCAAATTGATACTCATTATGCGTTTTTCTTTCTTCACCAAGAACAACAAGCGGATATTCACCAGCAATTGCTTTGGTAATACCGATATTGCCTTTTTCAATGTTACAAAGGTCTCCAAGTTTGTGCACCTGCCATCCCATTATAGTTCCGATTTTAGTTGCTCCAGTAACATTTGGCTTTTCAACATAGATGATTCGAGTAATCCAATTAGTTCAGTACTGGTATATTCATGCACTTCTTCCTGCCTGTTTGGGTTTTTAATATCCAAATCATATCCACGCTCGATGATGGTCTGAATATCCACCTTCCATGCCTGTTCATGTTCCTGTCGGTTGTTCCACCACTGCTTTATTGGCTCGAACTCTTCAAGCCGTATGGTCTTGGTTTTACTATATGCTTTTTGACCTTCGGGTAATCGGTGTTCGTAATACCAGACTTCTTTGGTTGGTGTGCCTTTAACAAAAAACAGCAAGTTGGTCGCAACTGTTGCATAGGGTTGAAACACGGAATTTGGCAGTCGTACTATGGTGTGGAGGTTGCATTCCGTCAACAACTTTTCACGGATTCTCTGCTTAACCCCGTCCCCGGTTAGCGAACCATCAGGTAGTACGATTCCTGCCCGACCACCGTTTTTCAGTAAATGAATCATCAGCACTAAAAACAGGTCAGCAGATTCCTTTGTGCGGTAATTTGCTGGGAAGTTGGTTTCATTGCCATCACCAACAAAAGAGCCAAACGGTGGATTCGCAAGTATAACATCCACACGGTCACGTTGCCTGTAATTGCTCAACGGCTGGCTAAGAGAATCCCCAAACTTGATTTTGGGCAATTCAATATCGTGTAGAATCAAATTAGTGGTTGCAAGCAAATACGGTAATGGTTTGAATTCCCACCCATGAACGTTATCCTGTATGCTCTTTCGTTCCTCAACGCTATTAGCTTGTTGTTCCAGATGTTCGATTGCAGAGGTCAGGTAACCACCCGTACCACAAGCGGGGTCAAGTATCTTTTCACCAAGCTTCGGGTCTATGATATCGGTGATGAAATTTGTAATAGCACGTGGTGTATAAAACTCACCAGATTTCCCAGCGTTTTGAAGGTCTTTAAGAATCGTTTCGTACAATTCACCAAAAGCATGTCTGTCTTTTGCTATATTAAAATCTAATTCATTGAGCTTGTTCAGTACTTTACGGAGGTTAATGCCCGACTTCATATAGTTGTGGTTACCCTCAAATACCTCACGTACAATCAATGCCCTGCCATTTCCAACACTAATATCAATGTTACGAAGTGCGGGAAACAACTTTTGGTCAACGAAGGTCAGGAGTTTATCACCTGTCATGCCTTCATTGTCACCTGCCCAATTGCCCTTTTCTTTTATCCAGTGATATTCTGGTGGTATTGGAGACGTATAGTGTTCATTAAGAACTTCAAGTTCCCTGTCTTTATCCGAAAATATCTTCAAAAACAGCATCCATCCCAACTGTTCAATGCGTTGCGCATCACCGTTCAATCCCGTGTCCATGCGCATGATATCACGGATGCTTTTTAATACGCCAGTAATGTTTGTCATGATTTATGGTTAAACCGGGAGTTGATGTAATTCATGATTTCTGAAGGGGCCGTTATTTCTTGAGAGGAATTTCCACTGCGTACGTAGAATTTTTCCTGTTTGATCTTATTTTTGTCAACCCTGATAAGATAAAGTGGTTTGATTCCCATATCGACCTCAATCATGCAGATCTCTTCTTCGCCCACCCTGGGGAAGGTAACTTTAACATTGCGCGTCGAGAAGTCAATCCCGAATGCATTCTTAATCAAGGTCCTTAGATGCAGTTCAAATTTGTCACGAGTTCCATCCAGTGTATTATAATCATCCGATAATCCGAGGACATCGCCGTCATCCGACACTCCAATCAATAGGGTCCCTCCATCCCCATTATTAAACGCTGCAAGGGTTTTCAGCACCACATCCTCCAACTTCCGGTTTATGCAAAGTTCATTATGATCCCAACGCAAAGAGGATTTGAATTCCAAGTAGGTCGATTCCCCTTGGTTTATGAGTTCATCAATATCAGCGACAGTAGGCTCTTCTATATTTTCTGTGATGGAGGACAGGAACTTGTTGAGATGTCCGGCAAGTATCTCCCTCCTTGCATCCAGAAAACGTTCAAAATTCTCAATGGTCCAAAGTTCTTCATCCTTAGGAACACACTGTAAGTCCAAGGCTTCAGGGAATAGCTCTTGAACATGTTTGAGGTAAACATCAGCATGGCATGCACTCTTACTCCTGTTAGCGGTTTGGGTCAAAACAATTCGGTTGGTAATCTCTTGTGCCAGGGCATTTTTAGTTCGGTTGTTCAGATTGTATCCGTTTTCCTTTAAGAGGGAATAGGCAAAAATGTGATCCCATTCAAGCCCATAAATTTTACCCATAGGCTTTCTTATTCCAATACCTGTGGAGAAACAAACTGCATTCCTGCTTTTAAAGTACCACTTCATCAGGCTCCACAAAGGGTTACTTACACCAACACCAATAAACTCACCCTTTGTTATTTCAAGAGGCCTTTCGGATCTGATAATGCTCAGCATCTCGTCAAAGGGATTTTCTGATTTTTCAATAATCCCAAGGTCTTTATCCAGTTTCTGAGGTAACTGGCTGATGTACCGGTACCTGATTTGGGAATAATAAAACCATTTGATCATCTTATGGATCTCCACATGAGAGATTCGGTCTTTCCCTTTGTCCTGTGCAAAGACAATAATAGGAATCAGAGCGTAAACGGAGTTGATCTCTTTTGAATGGTCAATATATGCGTGTGTCTGTAAAATGTTGAGGACATAGTCAAGGGTCTCTTTCTCCAATTTTGACCAGACCGCTTTTATTTTATCGATGTTATCCCTGGAGTGCAATTTCTTCATGTCAGACCCCATATGATAAAGAATACCCAACAAAATATAAACGACAAAATCGAGCTTGAAGGGAAAGCCATTTTTCTCAAGCTCAGATAGTTTCTTCTTAAATAATTCCCGTGCTTCTGGCCAGTAGCCTGAGATCTGCGCCAGGGCCAATTCGGCTTCAGTCAGATTTACCCCGCTTGCATTCACAATGTAGAATATGTCAATCGCCTCTTTCAATGAGGCTTTTATTGGTACTTCCTGCTCAAGAAAATCGCGGTCCTTTATTTTCTCGATGGCCTTAATATGCTGGTCCAATTTTTTATGAAACTCTTTATCAACCCTATTCTCACCATCGGCGTTTATTTTCTCTACCACTTCCCAGGAATTAACTTTGCCATGAAAAATATCGGTTATGGAAGTCCATATAGGATTATTATCCATCTTCCTGGGCATATAATATTCCAATTCAAGGGTTTGTAAATTGACGTATAGGTTACGCGGATCAATTTTTATGTCCTCAATTGTGTAGTAAGGCGGGATTGCACCCTTTATCAGCATGTATAGTGTGGTTATTCGTTGCTGCCCGTCGAGGATAAGTTTGACCGATCCTTGTTTGGTATCGTACTTATGAGGGCCCTTGAGCTCCGGAGGATTATTAGTTTCCCAGGTTAACATAGTCCCAGTGGGATATTCTCTGATCAAGGAATAGATGAGGTCTTTTACATTGTCTCGTTTCCACACGAATTCGCGCTGGAATGCTGGTACAAATAATTGGTTTGCATCAATTTTATCAATGATCTGCGAAATTTTCATGTGCCTGTGTTTTTAAAAAGTTCTTTTTCGAGTGATGTTACAGCATCCAGGTAATTTGCTTTCCCTCCAAATTCATTAATAATCTCAAGTGGAGATCCAAAATCAGTCAAAGGTCTTACTTTCAATATCTCCATATTCTCAATATCTGAAATCCCCTCTTCGGCATATTTATCAAGTAAAGCCTCCAGGACTCTCCGTGCTTTCTCTCCATATTGGGCAAAGTAATTCCGCTTAATGACATTATTCGCCCGTTCTTTACGCGTTAGAGGCGGTTGATCATAGGCAATATGACAAATAAGGTCAAAGAGGTCAAGGTCACGTCCTACAGCCTCATCAAGAGCTTCAACCAAGACACCCTGCTGTTGAAGTTCTTCGAGAATTGCTGTTTTACGGTCGGTGGAATTCCATTTCTTTAGAAAATCATCTAATGAGGCATATTGACCTCGTATAATTCCCCGCGTATGATCCTTGAGGCTGGTTGTGATTGGTTTCCCATGTTGGTCAAAATATTGTTCTCGAGTGACCAAAACCGAAACATCAACCCCATTTACATAAACCTTTTTTCTTGGCTCAGTAATAGACAGTTGAATGCCCGGATCGCGTATTGTTGGGTCCTCAAAAATAATTTCCTCATCAGTCACATAATCAGTAAGGGGTTCAAATACTAAGTTTCCTTCCTCAATGATATCAGTGAGGTCCGTTTCTGCCGAAACAGGTTTAACACTGATTGGCTCCCCGTCAAAATCTTTATCTGCAAATAAATCTGTGGCGTTTCTGAAGTCAAGAATAGTAAAGTACTTTTTATCATATTCCTCGTTAATCCGGGTACCTCTTCCTATGATCTGTTTAAACTTGGTCATCGATGCAATGTTCGCATCCAAAACGATCACCTTGCAGGTTTGTGCATCAATTCCTGTGGTCATCAATTCAGAGGTCGTTGCAATGACGGGGTACCTTTGTTCGGGGTCGGTAAAGTTATCCAGCTCACGTTTGCCTTCATCATTGTCTCCCGTAATCTGCATGCAATACTTATAGTTCTCGCCAACGAGATCGGCATTTTCCTTTGCCAGGGCTGAACGCATCCTTTCTGCATGATCAATATCGACACAGAACACAATTGTTTTTGCAAACCGGTCGTATCCCTTTAAGAATTCCGAAACCTTTTTTGCAACAGTACTTGTTCTTTCATCAATCACAAGGTTGCGGTCATAGTCCTTTGTATTATAAACCCTATCCTCCACCAGATCCCCCTCCTTATCGGTTTTTCCATCATCCGGTCTCCACCCTTCATAATCGACGTTTAAGCCAACCCTAATTACTCTGTAGGGAGCAAGAAATCCATCATCTATTCCTTGTTTAAGCGAATAGGTATAAATTGGATCTCCAAAATACTCTATGTTGCTGATCTCATTAGTCTCCCTGGGTGTAGCCGTGAGCCCAATATGGGTTGCCTTGTTAAAATAATTCAGGATCTCATGCCAGGCGCTGTCATCCCTGGCAGAGCCACGGTGACATTCATCGATAACAATCAGGTCAAAGAAGTCTCTACTGAATTGCTTGTAAATATTTTTTTCGTCCTCACTCCCTGTCAGGCCCTGATAGAGTGAAAGGTATATTTCAAAACTTTTGTCGACCTGCCGATTTTTCACGGTAGTCATTTTATCCCGAAAATACTTGAAATCACCCCTACGGGCTTGGTCTATCAAGGCATTTCGGTCAGCAAGAAAAAGAATCCTTTTCTTGACCCCTGCTTTCCAAAGCCTGTATACTATCTGGAAAGCAGCATAGGTTTTACCTGTCCCAGTGGCCATTACAAGCAGGATCCTGCTTTGACCCTTCGAGATTGCTTCGACTGTTCGGTTTATTGCTATCTGTTGGTAATAGCGCGGTCGCCGGCCGGAACCATCGAAATAGTAATCCTGTGTTGCAATAGACTCTTCGTTGGAGGTGGCAATTCCTTTGTACTTCTTATACCGTTGCCATAATTCCTCGGGTGAGGGAAAACAATCGAGGGGGAGTTCTGTTTCAATATTCCTCCCTTCTGCGGTCCTGTCATGGAAAAGGAACCCATCACCATTTGAGCTAAAAACGCAGGGGATATCGAGGACCTGGGCATAGTCCAATGCTTGTTGAATCCCGGAACGAATTGAGTGGTTGTTGTCCTTAGCCTCAATAATGGCTATGGGAATATTCGGCTTTTGATAAAGGATATAGTCAGCCCGTTTGCGAGCCCCCCGGGCAGTCAGTTTCCCTCTAACATATATTTTGCCATCTGTGAATGAAACTTCTTCAAGGACCTGTCTATCACAGTCCCAGCCTGCTTTGACTATTGCAGGAGTTATAAACTTCGTGCAGACATCTCGTTCGGATAGGGATTTCTTATCCATTGGAAGGTAATTTCATGTAAAAGTATTAAACAATTTGCTTTTGAACTATGATTCTGATATTCCCTTATGAGCCGATGATCTTAAGACTTGCATTGGCAGCCCCAAGCCATTCATAACAAGCGATTAAGAGTGTGTTTGTATTCTCGGCTCTAATTGATCTGTTAAGGTCGATACCAGGATTTACAATACAAACCTCAAACGTCCACCGGTTTGCTTGGAATTTCTTTCCGATGTTCTTTAGGTTAGTTGAAGTACCATAAACCATTCGTGTATTGGGTCTTTGGTTTTCAGTAACACGTCTATAAAGTTCTGAAATCAATGAATTTGTTCCTATGTAGATAATACTACGTAGCACTTGCTCGATAACTTTAAGTTCAGAGATACGTGCCCCGGGAGATTTTTTTGGAGAACAGGCTTTGCAGTGATAAAACTTTATAGTCATACTCGATTCCATTACTTCAATAAAATCCGCAATTTCGCCTGAAGCATGATCCTTGATAATCAGGGTATCCCCTGTTGCGGATTTCATTAGCCATTGTTCAAGATAATCCTGCACTGCCAACTTCCCCGCTTTAGGTTTCACACTTTTTTTGGGATTGGGATTTATTATTGGAAACTCGAGGTTTATATCACATCCACTCCAATCAAATCCAAAATCAAGGCACTTGCTTGGTAATGTCGACAATTTAATACCTGGTTCAAAACGACTGCCATTAATGATAGTACTTCTATCTTCAAGAACGAAGATTGGAGGATTATCATCTAAG
>DAONET010000004.1:0-6613 GCA_035403225.1 Bacteroidales bacterium
AACAGGTCAATTCTCCCGTTTGGTTTCTTTTAATATCACATCGTGAGCGCCTCCCTCGATGATGCTGGTGGAAGAAACCATGGTGATCTTTGCTTCCTGCATCAACTCGGGAATGGATAAAGCTCCGCAACTGCACATCGTCGATTTGATCTTCCCGACAGTGACATCCAGATTATCTTTGAGTTTCCCGGCATAAGGAACATAGCTGTCCACTCCTTCTTCAAATTTGAGCGAGCCATGGCCTCCCATATCGTAACGTTGCCAGTTTCGTGCACGGTTTGATCCTTCGCCCCAATATTCTTTCACATAATTTCCCCCGATCAGAATCTTTTTCGTCGGACTCTCATCAAATCGTGCAAAATACCGGCCCATCATTAAGAAATCCGCTCCCATGGCTAAAGCAAGCACCATATGATAATCCTGAACGATCCCGCCATCCGAACAGATGGGAATGTACTGACCGGTATTCTTGAAGTATTCGTTGCGTGCTTTGGCCACTTCGACCAAGGCCGTTGCTTGTCCTCTGCCAATTCCTTTTTGTTCCCGGGTGATGCAAATGGAACCTCCGCCAATGCCGACCTTGATGAAATCAGCGCCGGCTTCCGCCAAATAAGAAAAACCATCTTCGTCCACGATATTCCCGGCGCCGATCTTCACCGTTTCTCCATAATTGTCCCTGACAAACCGGATGGTTTCCCGTTGCCACTCCGAAAATCCATCGGAGGAATCAATGCATAATACATCAACTCCGGCATCGACTAACCGGGGGATCCGTTCCCGATAATCTCTGGTATTTATTCCGGCCCCGACCATTAACCTTTTATGAGGATCAAGCAATTCATTGGGGTTGTCTTTATGGTTATCGTAGTCTTTTCTAAAGACAAAATACTTCATGCACTGGTTCTCATCAATGATCGGGAGGGTATTGATTTTATTATCCCAGATAATATCGTTGGCTTCTTCCAGGCTGATACCGTAATGTCCGGTGACTAATTTGGGAAACGGGGTCATGAAGTCTTTTACTTTTTTATCCAGACTATCCCGGTTGGGGCGGTAATCCCTGCTTGTCACGATGCCCAATAATTTGCCTGACGATGATCCGTCGTGGGTGATGGCAATGGTTGAAAATCCCGTCTTTTGTTTCAGGTTGAGAATGTCTTCCAGGGTGTTTTCGGGAGTCAGGTTCGCATCACTTACCACAAAACCGGCTTTAAATTTTTTCACTTTTTTCACCATCTCCGCTTGTTCTTCGATGGTTTGGGAACCAAAGATGAATGACAGTCCCCCGTTTCTGGCCAAAGCAATGGCCATATTGGAATCGGAAACCGATTGCATGATGGCAGAAACAAACGGGATGTTAAGCATGATTTCCGAGGTATTTCCTTTCGAAAATTTAACGAGGGGTGTCTTCAGGTCAATTCTGTCGGGGGTACAATCTTTTGAAGTGAGCCGGGGAATAAGCAGATACTCGTTGAATGTTCTGGAGATATCATTGATGATCTGTGCCATAGGGTAAGTTTTACGCTGAAATAATAGAACTCAATATCGCGGAATAAACCTCGAGACAGGTTACGATTCCGCACTGCAAAATTCACAAAAAATGCAATAGAGTGAAAATCAAGGGACGAATATTTCTTGATCCCCTGTGCTTTCTTACCATTCGATTTCCTCCCGATCGCGGAAGAATTTTCCCATATCCGTTTGAACGCATCTCACTCAGGGGATATCAAATCAATCGGGCAACCCTTCCGATTTCGCCAAAAATTCACTATCTTTATGTATTATTAACCAAAAACCGTACCCATGAACCTGAAACTATTTCTGGCAACGATTGCTGGTGCGATCATTGCTTTCTTTTTTGGATGGTTGGTTTACGGAGTGATGTTAATGGATTTTTTTACAGCAAACACCATCCATTACGAAGGATTGATGATGGAGATGCCCAACATTTTCCTCCTGGTCCTTGGTTATCTGGCGATCAGTTTCTTTATGGCCTTTGTCTTCCAGCGCTGGGCCGCTTTTACCACTTTTATGAGCGGCTTGTACGGCGGACTGGTGATCGGCTTCTTTTTTTCTTTTACGGTCGATCTGTATATCATGGCGGGGATGAACCTGTATACACCAACCTCCACGATTGTCGATATCGTTGTGAATACGGTAATCTACGGGATTACCGGCGGGGTTATCGCCTTTATCCTTGGATTAAAGAAAGAGAAGGAACCAGCTTCTCAGGGATAACAGCAATCCAGGCAGTGCTGGTCGGATGTAGTAGATAGCAGCGGCTGATACGATTCTTTCAGGGTGCTGCTCCAACTCATCGACCAACTCTTGAACTCTGTTGAAGGTCCTCCGGGGGGTACGGATGTTCCGAAATCTCCGGCGATGGCGATCCAGGTGGCATCTTGTATACCCGGATCAAGGCTGTTCGACAATGTTCTCCCATCTGAAGAAACATTCAGGTTGCCTTCGGCATTGGCTGTAGCCAGGGTGGCGCCGTTCGGGAAGAAGATCACGATCCCCATGCCGGGTTGTGATGGATTCGAGGAGTTGGCCGGAGGATCAGCCGGCAGATTGGCAACCGATCCATAGTTCGGAGTACAACCGCCCACCTGGCAGCCGAAATTTGCATCGCTGCAAGTGACGTGGGTGATGGTCATGACGCTGATTCCTTCAGCCGTAGCCAGGTGTTCCATTTTTACTGATAACTGAAATCCGGCGGTGACGGGGGAATAATCTCCATTCTGTCCCTGCTGGTAATAAACGTAAGTAAACTGTCCGATGTAGGTACCCTCATAGATGCAATTGGTGTGTCCACCGCCGCCACCGCCGGTTGGTTCAGGGGCATTGACCGAGAAGGTGGCTGTCACCGGCGATCCGCTTGCCTCGTTCCCGTTCGCATCCCGGAGGGAGATAACGATTGATCCGGTAAAGGGTTCTGTGGGTGTTCCACTGATCAGACCTGTTTCAGGATCATAGCTCAACCCATCGGGCAAACCGGTAATGGTGAAGGTCCAGGGAAGAGCTCCTCCCTGGGCAAAGAAGAGATAACCTGTGTTCTGGTCCTGACCATATTCCGGTATTTGTGGCGTCCCCAACAGGAAAACGGTAGACCCGCTGACGCTGATCGTCTGGGTATAGGAACTGGTCACTTGTGCTCCTTTGGAGTCGGTAAGCTTCAGCTTATAGGTGTATTCGCCGGAAGTAGAAGGTGTGCCGTAAACTCTTCCCCTGGGATCCAGGCTTAACCCGGGAGGGAGGGACCCTTCAACCAGTGTCCACGTATACGGCGGTTTTCCGCCCATGGCCGGGAACTGCCTGACAAAAGGTTGATCGAGAATGGCGGTTGGCGCATTCGTAAATCCAAGGATGGTAAGGGGTACAATGGTGTACGTGTAGGAGGGATCCGAATCTTTCTTGCAACCCGTCAGGATCATTAGCGGGATTGCAAAAAACAAGATGAAGAATTGACCAGTACGTTTCATAGAGACGAGAGTTAATGGTTTGGGCAATAAAAGTAATTTTTTTTTACTTATGTACCATTAATCCTCTGCCACAGAGGGACTAATCAGTGATTTTTTTCCTCCTACTTCACGTCCGCACCGTTCAAACACCCTTCGTCGGGGGTCACGAAACGGAGCGATCCGTCCGGGTTTTCCGCCATCAGGATCATACCCTGGGAATCGATGCCTTTCAGTTTCCGGGGAGCCAGGTTGAGCAGGAAACAAACACGCTTCCCGATGATCTCTTCGGCTTTGAAATACTGGGCGATGCCCGAAACGACCGTGCGGTGATCAAGGCCCGTGTCGATGGTGATCTTCAACAACTTGTCGGCTTTCGGCACCTTCACTGCTTCGAGTATGGTCCCTACGCGGATGTCCATCTTCGAAAAATCATCGTACGTGATCTCCGGTTTGGAAGGTTTCACGGGTTTTGCGGCAGCGGCGGCAGCGATATTGGCTTTCTTCGCGTCGAGCAGTTTCTGAATCTGTTTTTCAATGGCAGCATCCTCGATTTTTTCGAAGAGAAGGACGGCCTTGTTCAACTGATGACCGGATTCCAGCCAGTTCAGCTTGTCCCCGTCTTTCCACTTCATGGCCGGGATATTCAGCATATCCCTGATTTTTTTGGCTGAGAAGGGGAGGAATGGTTCCGCCAGGATGGAGAGCTGTGCGCAGATCTGGAGGGAAACATTCAAAATGGTTCCCACCCGTTCCTGATCGGCCGGATATTTCTTCCAGGGCTCGGCATCGGTGAGGTATTTATTACCCAGCCGGGCGAGGTTCATCATTTCAGAGAGAGCTTCACGAAAACGGTATGCCTGGAGGCTTTCGGCAATGCGTGCCGGGAATTTTTTCATTTCTTCCAGGGCGGCTTTATCGGCATCAGTCAGGGTGGCTTGAGCAGGGACGATCCCGTTAAAGTATTTTTCGGTAAGTACGATGGTGCGGTTCACGAAATTTCCCAGGATGGCGACCAGCTCGCTGTTGTTTTTCATCTGAAAATCCTTCCAGGTAAAGTCGTTATCCTTGGTCTCCGGAGCGTTCGACGTGAGTGTATAACGCAATACATCCTGCTTTCCGGGAAAATCTTCCAGGTATTCGTGCAGCCATACGGCCCAGTTCCGGGAAGTGGAGATCTTGTCGTTCTCCAGGTTCATAAATTCGTTGGCAGGAACGTTGTCGGGTAAAATGAAGGAGCCTTCCGCCTTCAACATGCAGGGGAAGATAATACAGTGGAAAACGATGTTATCTTTCCCGATGAAATGAACCAGTTTCGTTTCCGGGTCCTTCCAGTATTTTTCCCAGTCAGGAGTCAGTTCCCTGGTAGCCGAAATATAACCGATCGGGGCGTCGAACCATACGTACAGCACTTTGCCGTCGGCTCCTTCCACCGGCACTTTCACTCCCCAGTCGAGGTCGCGTGTCACAGCGCGCGGCTGGAGCCCCTGTTCGATCCATGACTTGCATTGTCCGTAAACATTGGTTTTCCAGTCATCCTTATGCCCTTCCAGGATCCATTCTCTTAACCAGGGTTCATATTGATCGAGAGGAAGAAACCAGTGTTTTGTTTCTTTCAGAACGGGCGGGTTACCGCTCAGGACCGACTTGGGTTCGATCAGGTCGGTAGCGTTGAGGGAAGTGCCGCACTTCTCACATTGATCGCCATAGGCTTTGTCGTAACCGCAATGAGGACAAGTGCCGGTGATATAGCGGTCGGCCAGAAAATGACCGGTGGCTTCGTCGTAATACTGCATCGATACTTTTTCGATGAACTGACCGGCGTCGTACATCTTCCTGAAAAACGCGGAAGCGGTTTCGTGATGGATTTTATTGGAAGTACGGGAATAGATGTCAAAAGAAATCCCAAACTCTTCGAATGATTTTTTGATCATGTCGTGGTATTTATCCACGATGGTTTGGGGAGAGATCCCTAGTTGCATGGCTTTGATCGTGATGGGGACTCCATGCTCATCGGACCCGCCGATGAAAATGACATCCGCATCGTTCATGCGAAGAAACCTGACATAAATGTCGGCCGGAATATATACTCCGGCCAGGTGCCCGATGTGAATCGGGCCATTGGCGTATGGAAGCGCCGAAGTGACGGTGTAACGTTTGTATGCTGGCATTTTAAAAATGTGTAATTTCGGCAAAATTACAAAAACGCCGTGATCTTATGCAGGCTCACATGATTACTCCTCCTTTTCTCAAGACGGGCGACCGGATCGCCATTGTCTCTCCTGCCCGGAGTATCACTTTTGAAGAAGTGCATCCTACCCTCAGGATATTGCAAAAATGGGGATTGGAAGTAGTGCTTGGAACGCATGTTTTCTGCAAGAGTGACCAGTATGCGGGTACGGATGAACAGCGGGTTGCCGACTTTCAGCAGATGCTGGATGATGATTCCATCCGGGCCATTTTCTGCTCGAGGGGAGGATATGGAACAGTGCGTTTGATCGACCGGCTCGATTTTACCCGATTCAACCAGCATCCTAAATGGATTATCGGTTACAGCGACGTCACCGTACTGCATTGTCACATCCTGAGGCACTGCGGTATTGAAACCCTGCATGCCACCATGCCGGTGAACATCAGGGAGGGGATGCCTCCGGAGAACCTGGAGTCACTCCGGAATGTGCTGTTCGGCACACGCATCCGGTACCTGATGTCGCCCCTCCCTCTCAGCCGGAATGGGGCAGGAGAAGGAGTGCTGACCGGCGGAAACCTCTCCATCCTGTATAGTCTGATGGGATCGGTCTCGGAACCCGATACGGACGGTAAGATATTATTTATCGAAGATGTGGATGAGTACCTGTATCATATCGACCGGATGATGATGACCCTGAAGCGGGCCGGGAAGCTGGATCACTTGCAGGGATTGCTGGTAGGAGGGATGGACCGGATGAACGATAATACAATCCCGTTCGGAAAAAACGCCTACCAGATCATTTCCGAAGCGGTAAGCGAGTATGCATATCCTGTTTGCTTCGGATTCCCTGCCGGTCATTGCGACAAGAACCTTGCCCTGATCATGGGGAGAAAGGTCAGCTTGAAAGTGGAGGAAAAGGCGGAGATCATTTTTAGTTAATGACAGTTTATTGATTTTATTGAAT
>DAONET010000004.1:6713-82577 GCA_035403225.1 Bacteroidales bacterium
ATTGATTTTATTGAATGGCAAAGAACAAGTTTTATACGGTATGGGTAGGGAAGAAGCCGGGGGTTTATTCCAGTTGGAATACCTGTAAAAAAGAAGTGGAGGGCATCAACGGGGCCAAATACAAAGGATTTCCGACCAGGGAGCTGGCCGAGTCGGCTTTCCGGGATGATCCTTCCAAATACCTTTCGAAGGGATTGAACGAACCGAAGAAGATTGTCTGTCATAATCCCATGATCGGTGAACCGATTGCGGATTCGATCTGCGTGGACGCGGCGTGCAGCGGTAATCCCGGGGTGCTGGAATACCGGGGAGTGGATACAAAAAGCGGAGCCCAGATCTTTCACAAGGGACCTTTTCCCGAAGGGACGGTGAACCTGGGTGAATTCCTGGCGCTGGTGCACGCCCTGGCTTTTCTGAAGCAACGCGGAATCGACTGGCCGGTGTACTCCGATTCAAGGACCGCCTTGACCTGGTTAAGGAACAAGGCTATCAAGACCACCCTGGAGCGGAACGAGAAAAACCGGGCGCTGTTCGAATTGGTAGACAGGGCTGTTAAATGGATCAACAACAACACCTGGCCCAACCGGGTGATCAAGTGGGAAACAGAATACTGGGGCGAAATACCGGCCGACTTTGGCCGGAAATAATTCACCGCATCATCGGGTAAAAGGCATCGGGGATGTGTGTCAATTGATGCGTTTCGCCGGTGACGATGATGGCGATGATATCAAACCGAACCTCCATGGAAAGGTTTTTACACCGGAGGTAAGCATTGGCGGCGGCAATAAGATTACGCTGTTTCTCCTTCGTAACGGAAGCTTCCGGCTCGGCGACGACATTCGACTGCCTGGTTTTCACCTCCGCGATCACCAACACGCCACGATCTTCTGCAATGAGATCCACTTCGTACCGGGCAAACCGCCAGTTGGTATTCCGGATCTTGTAACCTTTGTCTTTCAGGAACCCCGTGGCAATCTCTTCGCCACGTTTCCCCAATTCCATGTGATCATTCATTTTTTTCTTCTTAATCCCCCGAAGGGGAAAAAGGTAATGTGACAGAACCGGATTTTTTCAACGGAAAGAAGTATCTTTGTTGCAATGAATCCCATTAAGCGACTCGCCGGGCAAACAGCCATTTACGGTCTACCAAGCATCATCGGCAGAATTCTCGGGTTTCTGCTTGTTCCCTTATATACTCGTGTCTTTACCCAAACAGAATATGGCGTCGTCAATGTCTTCTATTCCTATTCTGCGTTACTGCTGGTCATCCTGACGTATGGAATGGAAACAGCCTTCTTCCGGTTCGCCCAGAAAGAAGAGGGTAAAAACAAGGTTTTCAGTACCGGTTTTCTTTCCTTGTTGATTTCCACCTCCGTTTTTCTGCTTTTTTCCCTTGTCTTTTCCAATACGGTGGCGAGATGGATCCAATATCCCGATCATCCGGAGTATGTTGTTTGGTTTGCCCTGATTATCGGCTTTGATGTTCTTTCGTCCATCCCGTTTGCCAAACTCCGCGCTCTCAACAGGCCCATCCGGTTTGCTTCGATCAAACTCGTCAACATTATTCTGAATATATCGCTGAACCTCTTCTTCATTCTCCTCTGTCCCTGGTTGATGAAGCACACGGAACCGGGCTTTTACGATCATTTTCTCCGGTTCATTTATACCCCGGAATGGGGCATTGAATATATTTTCATCTCCAACCTCATTGCCAGCGTTGCCGTCATTTTCCTGTTGATCCCCGAGATTAAAGGATTCAATACCCGGATGGATAAAGTCATGTGGAAGAGGATGTTCGTCTATGCCCTGCCCCTTCTTTTTGCAGGGCTGGCGGGTGTCGCCAACGAAACCTTCGACCGGATCCTGCTGCGTTACCTGCTCCCTCCCGGCATTGCGGAAGCACAGGTGGGGGTCTACGGCGCCTGTTACAAGATCGCGATCCTCATGACACTCTTCATCCAGGCATACCGGTATGCGGCCGAACCCTTCTTTTTCTCTTATGCCAAAGAAAAAGATGCCCGGCAGACGTATGCTACCGTCATGACTTACTTCGTCATTACCGTGTCCGTGCTGTTCCTCATCACGATGCTTTACCTCGAGGATGTAGTGATCCTCTTTATCGGCAGAGATTTCCGGGAAGGGAGCGCAGTCATCCCCATCCTGATGCTGGCGCATCTGTTTCTGGGGCTTTACTATAATTTGTCCATCTGGTATAAACTGACTGACCAGACCATGTACGGCGCCTATATTTCCGTTGGAGGTTGTATCGTGACCATCGTACTGAACATTCTGTGGATCCCCCGTTCTCCCGATCATTACCTCTCGGGTTATATGGGGTCGGCCTGGGCTACCTTCATCGGTTATGGACTGATGATGATCATCTCTTATTTCCTCGGACAAAAATATTACCGCATACCGTACCGTGTGGTTAAAGTATCTGCTTACCTCGTCCTGGCTGTTTTGCTTTATTACCTGAGTCAGTGGATCCATCCTGAATACAAACCCGTCAGGCTGGTATTCAACACTGCGCTCCTGGCCGGTTACCTCGTAGCGGTGGTCGTGATGGAAGGGCATAAACTGAAATCCTTTTTCTCATCCTGAAGCCCGTAACCTGCACCATCCTTTTTATTAACTTTGCAGATTTCAATCTCTTATGAAGATAAACATCGTAAATATTTCCCGTCATCCACTGCCCGAATACGAAACAGTTGCTTCTGCAGGAATGGACCTGCGGGCGAGCCTGGACGAAGAAATCGAGCTGAAACCCTTGCAACGGGCGCTCATCCCCACCGGATTGTTTATTGAATTACCGTCAGGCTATGAGGCGCAGATCAGACCCCGCAGCGGACTGGCCGCGAAGAAGGGGATAACGGTGCTCAATTCGCCGGGCACCATTGATGCTGATTACCGGGGAGAGATCAAAGTGATTCTGATCAATCTCTCGGCTGAAGACTTTATCGTGAGGGATGGTGAGCGGATCGCCCAGATGATCATCTCGGAACACGCTAAAGCGGAATGGATCGAAGTGGAAGAATTGAAGGAGACCGGACGTGGCGCCGGTGGTTTTGGTCACACAGGGACTCATTAATCGGATCTGACATGTATTCAAAAAAGATAGTATCTCTCTTCTTCGCCTTGCTCCTGCTGATCGTTTCCGGAGTAACGGCAGGTGTCCCCGGCGGAGACCAACCGGGGAAGACAGACCGTAACGACAAGAAAAAGACCGAAAAGCAAGGGAATGCCGCTGCGTTGATCGATGCCAAGCGGCTGGCAATCACCGGCAAGGAGTCCGAGGCGGAGGAGCAATTCCGGAAGTATATCGAAAAATACCCGGGAGATCCCAACGGCCATTTTGAACTGGCTCGCCTCCTGGCCGACAAAAAAAATGTTCAGGAAGCAATTACCCAGATCGAAGATGCCATCACCCTGAACCCCGGAAATTCATGGTACAAGCTTTTTGCTGCCGACTTATATCAGTTTGCCGGGAAATACAACGATGCCATTAAAATTTATGAACGCCTCATTGCTGACGAACCCGATAACCTTGATCATTATTACCAGCTCGCCAATCTCTATCTTTCAGCCGAAAAGTACAACGACGCGATCAGGGTGTACAACCAGATTGAAACCAAGATCGGCGTGACCGAAGAGATCTCTATTCAAAAACAAAAGATCTTTTTATTGCAGAAAGATTATAACGAAGCTGAAGACGAAGTCAGAAGCCTGATCAAAACTTTCCCCGGTGAGACCAAGTATATGGCTATCCTGGCCGAGCTGTATATGGCGCTGAACAAACAAGACAAGGCGTTTGAATTATACCAGCAGATCCTGGCCACAGATCCGGATGATCCTTACATCCACATGACGTTGGCCGATTTCTACCGGAAACAGGGCAATAAGGAAAAAGCTTTTGAGGAGTTGAAACTGGGTTTCGCCAATCCTTCATTGGATATTGACACCAAAGTGGCCATCCTCCTTTCATTTTACAATATAAACCAAGTCTTTGATGAGTTAAAAGACGAAGCGGAGACGCTGGCAGGCATTCTTATCTCCACTCATCCCAACAATCCCAAAGGATATTCCATCGCCGGCGATCTGTTTGTGCAGGATCAGAAATACAAAGAAGCGAGAGAAGTATTCGACAAAGCCGTTGAACTCGACAGCAGCAAGTACCTGATCTGGGAAGAGATTCTCCGGTTGGATGTCATGCTGGAGGATTATGATCACTTGCTGAAATACGGGAAAACAGCCACTGAACTGTTCCCTGAACAACCGGGAGCCTACATCATGAACGGGATTGCGATGTTCCAGAAAAAGGATTTCACGCAAGCCCTTGATCAGTTTAACCGGGCGCTGACCCTGTTAGTGAGCGATAACGACATCATCGCCCAGGTTTATATGCACCTGGGTGATACCTACCATGCCCTTAACAACCCCGAAGAATCGGACAAAGCGTATGAAAAGTCGCTTCAGTATAAGAGCGACAATGTATATGTGCTGAACAACTACGCCTACTACCTGTCGGTCAGGAACAAAGAACTGGATAAAGCGGAACGGATGGCGAAAAAGGCTGTCACCGCCGAGCCCGAAAACCCCTCCTTCCAGGATACCTACGGATGGATCATGTTCAAGCTGGGCAAGTACAACGAGGCGAAGGAATGGATCGGTAAAGCATTGAATGACCCGGAAGGCCCCAGCGGTGAGGTTCTGGAACATTACGGGGATACCCTCTACAAACTGGGTGATGAAGCGGGTGCAATGGAATACTGGCTGAAAGCCCGGACAAAAGGTGGCGGTTCTTCCTTGTTAGATAAAAAAGTTGAACAAAAGAAATGGATTGATTAGAAGTATGATGCGCCGGTTTATTATCATGTTGGCCTCCGCTGCACTGTTAGCAGGATTTTCCTCCTGCTCCAGCGAACGCAGGGTTATCAAAGAACCATTAATGGACGCCAAAGCTGATTTTCTCTTTTCAAAATTAAAAGAGAATGAGCTGAAATTCGATTACGTGACAGCAAAGTTTTCAGCCGAATATAAAAACAAAGACATCGAACAGGCATTCACCGGCCATATTCGCATACGTAAAGACAGCGTGATATGGATCAGTCTGTCGCCCATGATGGGGATCGAAGTCATCCGACTGATGATATCGCAGGACTCCATCAAATTCATCAACCGGATGAACAACACGTATTTCATCGGCGATTATAACTATCTCAATCGTTTTCTGAACACCGATATTGATTACGACATCCTTCAGGCTTTTCTCATCGGGAAGGACCTGTCGCATTATGACGATAACCGTTTCCGGGCTTCGGTCGATGGAAAGATGTACCGTCTCTCGACCCTTGATCGGCAGAAACTGAAAAAATATGTCAGGAATAACGGAGAAGGAGTGAAAGTGTTTATTCAGAATATCTGGCTCGATCCGGCCACGTATAAAATCACCCGGGCCGATGTAAAGGAAGTAAAGAAAGAGCATATCCGGCTTGAGGCGACTTACACTTCTTTCGAGGACATCCAGGGGCAATTGTTCCCGATGGAGATGCATTATAATATTTATGCTGATAACAATATCACCGTGAAATCAAACTTCTCGAAAGTCTCGGTAGATGAAGTACAGCAATTTCCTTTCAAAATCCCGGCCACGTACCAACCGATAAAAATAACTGATCAATGACTTCTGCTGCTCTGTCGCGCCTGTCTTGTATAACGATCATTTTCTGCATCCTGTTGCCGGGATTCTTCCTGGCAGACGGAACTGTGCAGGGGCAGTCACGGCAAAATCTGAATAAAACGAAGAAGCAGCTGGAAACAGAAATAGAATACACCAATTCTCTGCTGGATCAGACAAAGAAATCAAAGGAGACTTCACTGAACAAGTTGCGGTTGCTGAACCGGCAGATCGATAGACGGGAAGCCCTGATCCAAACCATCAGCGCCGAAATCGGTTCGGTGGATAACGAGATCGCAACCAGCAACCAGACCATCCTGTCGCTGAAGGAGGAACTGAATACCCTGAAACAGGAATATGCCCGGATGATCTTATACGCCTATCGCACCATGCGGACAAACAACCGGCTGGTGTTCATCTTCTCGTCAAAAGATTTCAACCAGGCGTATCATCGCTTGAGGTATTACCGGCAATATGCTGAGTTCAGGAGGAAGCAGGCAGATAAGATCCGGCAAACACAGGCGGAACTGCTGTTGAAACAACAGGACCTGCATTCTATACGCGATCAGAAAGTGGAGCTGGCAGATGCGCAGGAAAAAAGCAGGCAGAAACTGACCCGCGAAAAACAGGAAAAAGATAACACGGTCAAGGAACTCACCAAGCGGGAGAAAGAATTATTGGCCACGTTAAAGACCAAACAAAATGCCTTGAATAAGTTGCAGGCCGAGATCGAGAAACTGATCGCGAACGAACGGGCTTTCGCGAGGAGAGCCGGATCGAAAACTTCCACCGAAATGTCATCCACCCTGGCTGAAAAGAAGCTTTCAGGGACCTTTGCCGCCAGCCGGGGATCATTGCCCTGGCCATCGGAAAAGGGGGTTGTTGTCAGCACTTTTGGGGAACATCCACACCCGGTGCTGAAATATGTCAAGGTAAAAAACAACGGGATCGATATTTCGGTTACCAACGGTACGACTATCCGTTCCGTGTTCCAGGGGAAGGTGAGCCGGATCCTCTCTGTTCCCAACCTGAACAAGGTGGTAATCATCAGGCACGGGGAATACCTGACGGTTTATTCCAACATGCAGGAGGTAAACGTATCGGAAGGGCAGGAGGTAAAGACCAAACAAACGATCGGAAAGATCCATTCTGATCCGGAAGATGGGAAATCGGAACTTCATTTTGAAATATGGCTTGGGAAAACCATTCAGGATCCGCAGGAATGGTTAAGCAGATGATGACAAGGGGGAAATAATGGAATCACATATCGGGGAGATTGCGGCGTTGCTGACAGCCATGTTCTGGACAGTTACTGCCCTCGCCTTTGAAGCAGCTTCAAAACGTATCGGTTCGTTGATCGTCAACCTGTTGCGATTGGTCGCCGGGTTTGTATTTTTACTCATTTTCGCTACTTTTTACCGTGGGTTACCCTTGCCGGTGGATGCGGAGGCAAGCACCTGGTTTTGGCTGATCCTGTCGGGGTTTGTCGGATTCGTGTTCGGCGATTTCTGCCTATTCCAGTCATTCGTGGTGATCGGAGCCCGGATCTCCATGCTGATTATGGCGCTGGCTCCGCCCATCACTGCCTTTTTCAGTTGGATTTTCCTCGGTGAGACCATGACTCTCTGGAACCTGATCGGGATGATGGTGACCGTGCTGGGTATCGCTTTTGTGGTATTAAGCAGAGATGGTGAAGAAGGAAACGGAGGCATTTTCCGAAGGCTCAAATTCAATTTCCCCGTGTGGGGATTGCTGCTTGCTTTTGGCGGCGCCGTGGGGCAGGCGGGTGGACTTGTCCTGAGCAAATACGGCATGAAAGACTACGATCCGTTTGCTTCCAGCCAAATCAGGGTGATGGCCGGGATCGTCGGTTTCTCGCTCATTATCACTTTACGCAAACACTGGAAAGATCTTTTTCATGCAACCCGGTTGCCCAAACCGATGTTGCAACTCACCACGGGCGCTTTCTTCGGCCCGTTCCTGGGCGTTTCGTTCTCCCTCATGGCCGTTCAACATGCCAATATGGGAGTAGCGGCTACCCTGATGGCCATTACTCCGGTGCTGATCATCGTACCTTCCATCTTCCTGAACAAGGAGAAAGTGACCATGAAAGAAATCATCGGCGCCGTCGTGGCGGTGATCGGTGTCGGAATTCTCTTTATCTGAGCATGATCATTTACGGATCAGGATCTTCCCGGTCATCGTTCCTTCGGAACGTTCCACTTCAAGGAGGTACATGCCGGCTGCCAGCTTCGAGAAATCCAGCTTTCTGACGAACCCTTGCTGTACGCGGATTCCTTCTTCCGAAAAGATCAGCGCATGGTTGTTGGAATAGAGCCGTAACGCCACGATTTCCGGAACAGGCGTGGATATGTCTAAGGTGAAATGTCCATCGGACGGATTGGGTGTGACGGCAAAACGGAATGCAGCTCCCGGCTCTTCAATGGCGGTACAATCCTTAAAAGAGATGGCAATGGAGTCGTGGTTGGCACAGCCATATTGATTGGTCTTCGTCACCTTAAACCAAGTGGTTCCGATGCCGCCCGTCAGGGAGGTATCCGCCGTGATCGATGGAGTGGTGAACGACCCTGGTGTCCACCAGTAGGTTCCCGGTTCCAGGGTATCAAGGCTTAACATGATCGATTGCCAATGACAAACGGTATCGTTCGGGTCAACGGAAATAGATACCTGGGGTATATTTCCGATGGTCAGAATCATGCTGTTGCTTGTTTCGGTGTAAAGAGCATAACCACGTAGGGTCAGTTTTACCGAACCGGCGATGATATCATTAGTTCCGGGAGTGTATACCGGATTCAGGAGCGTGTCTTGATCAAAGTTTCCATCGCCGGAAGTGGTCCAGATCAGTGAATCAGCCAGGCTTTCCTGTCCAGCAAGCTGGTATGTTGAGCCGGCGCAGATCGTATCATCGGGACCTGCATTCATTTCCGGGAAAACAGGTGGCGGGAAGGTGATGTAATCGATCCGGGCACGGTCATCCCCTACATTCATGTACACATCCTTGACGTAACTCCATTTAAAAGTATGGGTGCCGGCAACAACGGGAAAGGCGACTCTTCCCCAGGGTATTTCGCCCGACCATTGACCTGCTTTGACCCCGTCAATGAAAAAGTACAGAAAGTCCCATTCAGGTTCCGATGATACCTGACGGTAAAAACTGATGCTGTCGTCGATGGCTGACGAATAAGTAATCTTCAGTTCTGACGACTGATTCTCATATATCCACCCCGATTCTGCTGACCACACACCTTCATATACCGTATCGTCGGTCAGGATCCAGTTTTTATAGCCTCCGAATTGCCAGGGGAATTTGGTGAACGTATGGGTTTCCCAGTCTTCAACAAGAGCCCCGACAGTCCCGATGTACTGATAGGATGTATGATACAGCCCGGAGCGTGACTCTGCAAGGAGACTGATCCCGGAAGAGGGGGGCACCTCTTCCCCCACCATGACACTGTACGTAGCTGTCTTTGATTCACCGGCAGGGATGATATCGTAATACGCACTGTCGTTGATTACCGAGACCGTTTCCTGAAGGGAGGAAAGATGGCCGCAGGTATGGAGGCAATCAAAGTCTCCCGTGTTGGAAGTCGTCACGATAATATCTGCCGTTTCCCCGGGATCCAGGCGATGGTTGCCATTGCCGGTGAGGAGATCGTCAATAACAAAGCCGGTAATGACCAGTTGAGGGGCATGCGATTCGAGCATGAAATGACTGATCCACGTGGTGTCCTCATCGCTTGTCTTTACATTGATTTTTACCTGAAGGTTATCGGGGATGGTATCCGATACTTTCAGGGAGTATCCCTGCGGGATGGTCTTGATCTCGCCGGGAGCCATGGTGCCGTAATTTTCGATGCTATCGGTGATCAGGATATAAGGTGAGTCAGTATTGATAGATATCGAAAGAGAGGTGCCGGGCTGATCGCCGATATTCTTCATGCCGAGGTTCAGGTACAGGGAATCTCCGTAGTTCATGTTCTGCCGTCCTTTCCCCGTGATCAGCGACAATTCGTTGGAATAGTAGGTGACAAAGGGTTGGTTGGGTGGAGGACCGATGTAAATCGGGCTTACATAGGCCATGGCCCGGCCTGATCTGTTATCAGTCCATACCGGGTATACTTTCATATTATTGGACTGGATACCGAGATAATCTCCAAAATAACCCGTTGCCAGCCCGGTGATCGGCCCGGGGGTGAAGGCGACGTCACTGACTTTCATCTCCGTCCATGTATCGCCGGCATCATACGAAAAAGCTACCCATGCTTCCGCTTGCTCGGAGGAGGTATTGCGATCATCATAAAACAGCACCGCCAGGTTCCCTGTAACGGGATCACAGGTGATCCAGGGGAAGAAGTGATTCTTGCCGAGTCCGGAAGGATCCTGGTTGATGCGGATGGGAGAGGACCAGGTGGCCCCGCCATCCATAGAACGGATCAGATATGCATCGATATCCGTTCCTGAATTGATTCCCGGGACACCGATGTTGGCCCAGGTCACATAAATGGTTCCGCGGTAAGGGCCGTTACTGATATCTACGGCTGCAACGGGAAAAGAATTAACCCGCATGTTCTTATTGGTCTCTGAATTACGGATTCCTTTGATATTGCTGATGACCCTGACAGCAGGAGCGAAGATGCCTCCGCCGTCAATCGATTTAGCCATGCCAATGGCGGTCTCATCACTGGGCCAGCTGTCGTAAATCGCCCAGAACGCATACACTTCTCCGTTTGGGCCGGTTTGGATATTTACTCCCTGATTGTGGCTGCCGGCATGCACTTCAGAGCTGATCACCAGGGGAGAGGTCCAGGTCAGACCGTGATCTGAACTTCTGACAATCTCTATTTCCCCGTCATTGGAAGCGCCTGAGATAAAACTTGTCCAGGCATTGTACAGAAAACCTTCGTACGGACTGGTAAGGGAATTGTCAATCCACAGGTGGTTCTTGTCAAGAATGTCTGATCCTCCCGGCGCAGGCCCCGAGACAACGTCGGTCCAGGTCTGCCCCTGATTTGTAGAATAAGCTACATTCTGGCCCCAGTTGTTACTGATCTTTCCGACATACCACCAACCATTGCGGCCGATAGCGGTCGTAGGGTCGCCCGAGTTACTCTGACCGGCTCCGGTGACCGATCCCCCCCAGGAAGCAGCAGCATCCGAAGAATAGAGATAATCAGATCCATACAACTGCATGATCGTTGCACCTGTCCAGTCGGTCGAATTATTGGAATTCAACACGACATTCTCATTTTCGGGATTAACAAAGATTGATGTTTCCGACTGGGTGGTCTCTGATTCCTCCGTTACAGGTACATCCGGAGAGTCCTGCACAAAAACTCCGTTGGCCCGGATTACAGAACCCGTCGGGATGGCATCCGGAACTACCAGGTAAGGATTCCCTTCCACATATCCCAGCGAGATCATGTGTTTCCAGTACGACAGGTTATCCCGGCGGGTATCCACGATCTTTTTCCCTTCCGGGCTCACTTTGGGGAACCACCTTGGATTTTGCGCATTGCCTGCTTCACAGCAGAAAAAGATCATCAGAAACAGGAAGTATTTGGAGAGATGCTTCATGGGAAGGGTTCTTTATAACAAAGTTACAAAAGAAATGATGTCAAAAGAAAAGAGGGCGTCCGAATCATCCGGACACCCTCACCCCAAAATAAAAAGCTATTAAAGTTAAAACATGTCTTACCTCTGTATGACAACCTTATGTACCGATTGGTTGCTTCTGGTTTTAATAATCAGATAATATAATCCTTCAGGTAAGTTGGAAAAGTTCATATTCTGCCCGTATTTTCCTGAAATGGCAATATTTTTCAGAGAGAAGACTTCACTTCCAAGGAGATTGAGAAGAGATATATTTACCAGGTCTGTTCCTGACGGGGAAGAAATTTCGATCCGGAATTTTCCGGGATTGGGATTTGGAGAGACATGAACATAACAGGCTGATGGCTCATCTACTCCTTCAGGAATGAAACTCAACACGATGGTATCGCTCATGGAACAATCATTAAGCGTTACGTCAGTCCAGTATGTATCGCTGACATTGCCTAGAAAACCAACCGTAATGGTTTGGGTAGTGGCCCCGTTTGACCACAGGTAAGTGGCGCCGGGATTTCCTGCGTCAAGCGTAACCGTTCCCGATTGAGGAAGGATCAGATCGTCTCCGAGGTCAACGACAGGGTTCGTATTGATGGTCGTCTGGGCCGGCGTTGAATAAGAGCTTTCGCTGCAGTCGTTCACCGTTTTGACAGAGATCTCGGCCAATCCGGTGAAAGAAGGACTCCAGGTCACAGTACCGGTGGTATCAGCTCCGGCAATAGTTCCTGCTCCGGCTGGCTGAATTCGCCAGGAATAATAGTTGGTGTTGGCAGTCGGGGGAATGGTATAGGCTGAAGAAATCACTCCCTGACAGAGTTGGGTGGGACCCGCAGGGGTTCCGGGGGCTCCGGGGAAAGGCCGGAGATGAATGGTCAGACCGGGAGAAAAGGAGCTGACTCCGCACAACCCGCTCGCCTGTACCGAAAGGGTAGCGTATCCGGTGTAGGTATCACTCCAGTTAATCATAACGGAGTTATCCGATGGGGTCATGACACCGGCAGAATCGGGAACAAGGTTCCAGGTATAGCTCGATGCACCGCTGACAGCAACGGTGGTGTATGTTTTGTTAGAACTGTTCATGCACAGCAACGTGTCGCCTGAGGGTTGTTCCGGAGATGCGGGAACCGGGTTGACCGTGATATAGTTGTTTTTAGTTACGGAGACGTTGGTCAGATTATAAGAAGTAGTCAGGGAAACGTTGTAGGTGCCGGGAGTGTTATAGACAATATTTTGAGGATGCTGAACGGATGACGAGGATGGGGTGCCACCGGGGAAAGTCCATGCCCAGGCAGTGGGCGCCCCTGTTGAAAGATCGGTGAAATCGACGTTCTGCCCGGCGCAGATGGTGGTGGAATCAGCGGTGAAATCTGCGGAATATGGAGTGTAAAGATCCGATGACCATAACCCGCGGCCATAGGTGGCAGCCCTGATCACATCCTGGCTGGTGGAATCATTGTCGTAGTAAATTTCCAATTCCGAAATGATCGCATTGAGCGGGAGACCGGTATTATAAAGGATCCATCCGCCGGTGGTCTGATCCTGGTAATATACGCCTGCGTCGCTTCCAACGTAGAGCGCTTCAGGGTTTCCGTTTTTATAATACACGATCGCGTTTTTGGATACGGCAGGGAGAGTCCCGGTGATATTTGTCCAAGTCTGTCCTTTGTTAATGGATTTGTACACGCCATTTCCCATAACGATGTAAACGATATTCTGATCAGTCGGATGGGCTGCAATATCAGCCGGTTTTCCTGATGTGGGGAGAAGAGAGGTGAGATCGGTCCAGGTGACAGTGCTCCCCAGGGCATTGTCGGTACGGAAGAATTTATTGTCGTACCTGGAAGCATACAGGATCTGCGTGTTGGCCGGTGATTGTTCCAGGTCGAGCAGATTCTGGCTGTTGCTGTTCCCGAGGTTGTCCGAGATCTTGGTCCAGGTGGGACTTGATGCTTTGACATCCAAACATCGCCAGATGTTATTATACCCGGCAAACATCACTTTGGGATCAGATTTACTTAGGATGAACGGAGTTACCCACGCCCCGCTTTCGGTAATGCCTCCCACTCCGCTGCCGCCGATCTGGGTCTCACTGCCGTTATTGATCGTACGGAAGATATCGCCGTAATAGAGGGTATGGTACATGTAAGAGGAGTTCTGGAAATCGATGGCGCATTCCATCCCATCGCCTCCGCCGGTGGCTTCCCATCCGGTGGGATAAAGGGTGTAAGTGCCATTATCCTGATGCCCGTTGATGACTTGTTGTTTTACCGTCTGACTTTGCCCCAGCTTGTAAATCTGCCCGATGGTCAATCCGACGGTGATGTCATTCCAGGCAGTCCCTCCGTTAGAGGTCCAGTAAATACCGCCATCGTTACAGGAGTAAAGTTTCCCGCTCAGGGGAGAATAGGTAAGGTAATGGATATCAGCATGGACGGCTGGGACACTGCATCCGCCGTACCAATGTGCATTGATGGCCCAGGTGGCGCCACCGTTTGATGATTTAAAAATATTAATCCCGCCTACATAAACAACCTCTGCATTGGTGGGATCGACAGCGATAGAAAGGTCATACCATCCTTGTCCGCCACTTCCTGTCCCGGTGCATGACCAGTCAAGGATGTTAGGAGAAGTGGAACGGGCGGTGAAATTCAGCCCAGCATCCGTGGAACGGTATAATCCTTGATAACCGCTGCTGCTGTTAGACTGAAGAAAGTAAACGTAGTTTGGATTGGCAGGGGTTACGGCAATCGTACCACGCTGCCCTGAAGTCAACCCCGACGTGATCTGGGTAAAGGTAGTTCCATTGTCGGATGATCTCCAGAAATTAGCGTTATAAGCGGCATAAACGATGGTGTGATCGCCCGGTTTGAAACAGATATCCTTGAAGTTGCCCGATTTGGACAGGCTCCAGGAAGACCCTCCGTCGACAGAGCGGTAAACTCCGCCACTGGTGGCAGCCAGGTAAATCTGGGCATTGGTCGGATCCTGGATGATCTTTCCCACCGTTTGATTACCCATTCCCGTGTTGGACGCCGTCCAGGTCGAACCGCCATTCAGGCTCTTGAATACACCAAGGCCGGGGGCATCCCCTGCATCCCGGTCACCGGTCCCGATCAGAATCTTCGATGCGTTGGAAAAATCAACCACGATGGCGGAGACTCCGAGAGTGGCCAGCGAATCGGTAGTAGTGGTCCAGGTTACTCCATGATCATTGCTTCTCCAGAATCCCCCGGAAGGGGCTCCGATATATAACTTATTCTGATCAGTCGGATGAAAGGCCACGACATTGATCCTGCCGATCCCTTCATAACCGGCTGGTCCGGGGTAAGGAATCACGGAGGGCCCGAGAGAAACCCAGTTGCCATTGTTAGAACGGTTCCCTTTATAGTTTTTCAGGGCCTTCGACACCGCGTCGGGCGCCGGACGGGACCCGTCCGGCGCAACGCGAAACTGTGTCCAATATTCCCATCTTTTAAAAACCTTCCAGCCGCAGCCTTTGGTGATGGGACGGTTTTGCCAGTATAGGTTAAAGGCCCGTTGAGTCTGGTAAAAATTAGCAGCAGGATCCTGCATCATCCTGATCCAATAGGGATAACTGGCCGTATCCCCGGTGGAAACGGTTGATTGATCAGATTGCTGCGATATCCCTGCTTGTAAAACAAACAGGATTAATCCCAGGGTCAATAAGGTCTTTCTCATATACAGATGATCTTTTATTTCTGAATAACCAATTTTCTGGTGACTTTGTCTGTCGGAGTGCTGATCAGGAGGTAATAAACTCCATCACGCAATACCGAAAGGTCAATGACAGCGCTGTACTTACCCTGCAACGAGATGTCCGGTAACTGGTAAACAAATTCGCCAAGTACATTCATAATGCGGAGATCAAAGCGGTGATCAACAGAAGAGGCCACATCGAGTTTGAACTTGCCATTACTGGGGTTCGGAGTGACAATCACATTGAGTTTACCGTTGTATTCGGGAATGCCCGTCGGATCATAGTAGTTCACGGTAATGGTATCGCTGCCAACACAGCCATTGGAGGTGACATCAACAAAATAGGTGTCGGCTTCATTTCCCTGATATCCGACTGTAATGGTCTGGGTTGTTGCGCTATTCGACCACAGATAGGATGCTCCGGGATTACCGGCATCCAATGTGGTGGTCTGCAATTGGGGGATCGTGAGATCCTCACCGAGTTCTACCACCGGGTATTCGTTCACGGTGATCTCCAGCGGTTCGGAGTACAGACTTTCACTGCAATTGTTGCCTGCTTTCACTTTCAAAGTGGCCGTTTCCATGAAGGATGCATCCCAGGTCACCGTACAAGCCGTGTCGAGCCAGGTTATTGTTCCGGCGGTTGATGGTTGAAGCGACCAGGTATAATTGAGGGCATTTTCAACAGGACTCGTGGAATAATCCGAGGTGGTCTGCATGCCGAAGCACAGAGATGCCGGACCTGAAGGCTGATTCGGAACTACGGGGAAGGGCTGGATGTGGATCGTCAGTTCGGGAGAATACCCACTGATTCCACAACCATTGGCAGCCTGAACCTTCAGATATGCGTATCCAACGTACGTATCACTCCAGTTAACCACACAGGTGTTGGAGTCGGAAGGAGTAACCACACCTGCCGTATCGGGTGTCAATACCCAGTTGTAGGTTACAGCCTGGGGAACGGGTACTACCGTGTACAAGGTGTTTGTGCTGTTCATGCATAATTCAGCATTTCCTTCCGGAGCCGATGGAGTAGAGGTAGGACCACTGACGGTAATATAAGCGGTCTTGGTAATGGTATTGGGGCAAACGGAATTGGTAGCTGTCAGGGTGACACTGTAACTGCCGGCATTGGTGTAAACGATATTCTGTGGATGCTGATCCGTTGAAGAAGCAGGGGTTCCACCGGGGAATGACCAAAGCCAGCTCGTCGGGTTGCCTGTGGTTAAATCAGTGAAGTCTACATTATTTCCGTTGCAAATAGCCGTTGAATCAGCTATGAAATCGGGGGCGGGACCACCGTTGGGAATAACAGGAACATTGGCATTGTATCTGAAGTAGTTCTGTAAAGTGATGGTCACATGCATGGTTTGTCCGACAACCAGCGTGTTGGGAATGGTAATGGTGACGGGGCTTCCTGTACCTGTAGCGGTGCCCAGAATCTGGTCATTCAGCGTAAGAGCAATGAACGATCCGGTGTTGGCGGTAACCTGAAAAGAGGTGGTGCCTGCCTGGATGTTCGGGTTATGGGATACAGTGAGTGTTTGAGGAACTTCAGAATACACTACCGAAAAAGCATCTCCATGGTGGTGGAATAAATGATAGGTTACCATTTTGTTGCTGGTGTTATAAGGCCAGCTTGATTGTTGCAGAAAATACTTTCCGGCTACATTCCCAAAGCATGGCAGGAACCCGCGTGAAGCCGGATTTGTTCCATAGGTGGGCATAAAATTGGGCCAGAAGTTATCCATCATGCCCCACAGGTAGGTGTCATTCACGAAAGAATATGATACTTCGGAAGCGGCGATCAGGCCCAGCGCACCGGCATTCTGCCCGTTGTATGTGTAACGGTGGAACTTCTCTGCGAAACATTCACTGCCATAGTTGTATTTTCCGGTCAGGCAGTTGATAGAGAAGATAAACGAAAGCTGGTTCACGTTGGTCAGCCCGTTGATGTTTGAGTTGCCGTAGGCAGGTTCTCCCCAACCCGTTTCACCGCCATGGTCGCGATGCATCAGGCAGAAAGCACCTGCATTGATAGCAGCATTGATCTGGGTTCCATTTCCACCGGTCCAGCAGCAAGGCATCTCGGCAGGAGTAGCCGGAATATAATTCTGTCCAGCCGGACCGAAATAGTTGATAACCGTGCTGGTATTGGTAGCCGTTGACCAAACGCTGCCCGGTGTACCGCTGTATACTTCATTGATACGAACAGGTGTTTTCAACTGAACATTCTTCCAGAACCCTCCGGTAACTTCCGAACAGATCTGGAACCAACGCTCCGTTTGCCAACCTAAAGCGGTGATAGGATGAGAATAGAAATAGGCAGATGTCGGAGGATTCCGCTCATAATTGAGGAATTTGGTGACCATCACTTGTAATTGTGAAGCATCGTTAGCCGTAATGCGGGCCATGCAGATATCCGGCAAACTGTCACCGGTGACATCGCCAAACATGTTGTCGGAAACACAGTATGAATCCCAGATCGGAGAAATGACCGAACAGGTGGCATCGGCGCCGTAATCACCTAATAGGAGGATAGCTGAAGGAGCAGGATTCCAGGTATGATAGGCATTATCGATATAAGATTCGATAGCGGTGGTGGTGTTACCGCCGACTTCGGTTAAGGTCTTCACAACCGTTGAAATACCCTGCTGGATACGGAACCTCCGTATGGAATCAGCCCATTGAACAAAGGGAGCTCCGGTGGGAGTGATGATCAGGTATTCATATCCGGGGACATCCGTTACTTCCTGTGCCCTGGCGTCATAATCTATCTTGGGGAGAACAGAAGCGTTGAACAGCGCATCTTCCAGAATCGGATCCCAGAACCGGCTACGGAGACGATCTTCTCCAAAATGACCGTTTCCTCCCTGGAAACTGATCTCAATTTTCAGGTCTCGATATATTTTAAGTTCTTTCGTGACAGGATTATATTGAAAAGGAGTGATCCCGAGCATTACTACGTCCACACCGCGAATCTGGGTGGGAGCGGAAAGAGTGACCGGTTGCGCAGGATAAAATGCATTGGTGGAATAAACCTGCATATTTTTATGATACTCCATTTCACCGGCCTCATCTTCTTTGGGAATCCTGGGCGCCGGAATGATATCTATGTTTTGCATGGTCTCTACCCGAGAGGAGAGAATATGCAAGGTAGCAGTGGCTCCCTGCGGAATCGCTATATACCTTCCGTTACCGGGCAGATTGGGACAGCCTTCATCATTAAAAAGAAAGCTACCAGGCAATCCGATATTTTTCATTACCTGACCATCCACCGGTATATCTTCCAGGTTCAGATCATGGATGGAGAAATTAATACTGGCTGATTTGTCGGTGGATGCCTGGAGTGTGAATCCGGCATTCGACCAAGGGTCGGAATACGTGACTTTCTGTGCTGACAATCCTTGCATCAGCAGCAAAAAAATCATGGTTAACAAGGTGTAAAAAACATTCTTCATGTTTGTCGGGATTGATTAATACAATAAATAATAATGACTTGGATGAATTTGGGATAAAGATAGAGAATTATAATCAAAAAACCAGATGTTATGTATAAAACCTATCAAAAAAGGCTGACCAAACCGGCCAGCCTTTTTTATATCGTCTTTATTATTAGAGCGATAGATTATTTATCGATGACGATTTTCTTAACGATCGATTTACCGTCGTCTACTACTTTCAGGTGGTAGAGGCCTTTCGGCAGGGAAGAAAGATCGATAACAAGCGTCAGGTTGTTATTAACGGTGACATCATTATCTGAATAAACGAGGCTTCCCAGAATATTATAAACAGACAGGTTCACCTTGGTAGCTCCGTTGGTTTTCATTGTCAGGGTCAATTTGCCCGATGTGGGGTTAGGATAAACCGAGATTCCGAATCCTTCATTTTCGCCGATACCGACGGTGTTCCGGATCAGGGTGGAAGCAGCTTCCGAAAGAGCTCCTTCGCAGCCGCTCTGGACACCTTTAACGGAAATAGTAGCGATTCCTCTGAAAGAAGATTCCCAGGTAACAGTGCCCGTAGTGCCGGTTCCGCTAATTGTTCCGGCTTCAGCAGGAGTCAGCGTCCAAACATAGGATTCAGCACCTGTAATACCAGCTGTGATATAGTCGGAGGTGGTAACGGATTTAAGGTCAACCGTGTCGGGTCCTTCCGGAGTAGCAGGGGAAGTAAGAATGGGCAGAACATTGACAGAGAATTCTGCAGATACGTCACCTTCGCCACAGTCGTTAATGCCTTTCACTGAAATACCAAGAGAACCGGTGAAGGCAGGATCAAGAACCAGTGTCTCGCTGGCAGTATTGCCTGCGAAACCACCGGCGGTTTCGGGATTGACCATCCAGATATAGCTGGTAGCATAAAGAACGCCTTCAGTAGTGAAGACAGCGTCGGAAGAGCCCTGGCAGAGTTGCACTTCGCCTGTCGGCGTAGCAGCGATACCGGGGATTTCATGCACCTGAGCTTCCATTGAATAAGTGTTGGAACAGGTTCCGTTGCTGGTAGCGGTGAGGCTTACCGTGTATGTTCCGGCAGCCGAGAATACATGGGTCGGGTTCTGCAGGGAAGAGGTATCGGAACCGGAGGCAGGATCACCAAAGTTCCAGGCCCAGGAGGTAATGGTACCGCCATTGGCTACTGACAGATCAGTGAACTGGGTAGGTGAACCGAAACAAACAGTGTCAGCCGTAAAACCGGCTTCCGGGAAGTTATAAACATGAATGAAACTTTCTTTTACGGTAGTATCGGCTTCGGTACCGTTAGAAACGATCAGTGTCACAGAATATTCACCGGTAGCGGCATATACAATATTTTGCGGATTCTGATCCGTGGAGGTTTCGGGATTACCACCTTCGAAGGTCCAGGACCAGGAAATGGGGGAACCTGTCGAGTGATCGGTAAAATTAGTGCCTGATTCTTTGCAGAGGTTCGGTGCGCTGGCGGTAAAGTCAGCTCCGAGTTGGTTATTCGTTACTTCTACTTCATCGCTGTAACGCAGGTAATTTTCTTTGGTAACGGTTACCAAAACTTTTGTTCCGACATCCAGTAACGGGATATCAATGACAACAGCGGTGGTTCCATTACCTTCGGCAGTGGCAATGATTTCGTTATTAACCGTGAGGGCGATCAGTGAACCTTCGGTGGCGGTGATATTGAATGCCACGGAGCCATAGTTGATAACTGTATCATGGTTAACAGTGAGTTCCTGAGGCACTTCCCAATAGAGGCGGGTGAATGCATCGCCGTGCATATGGAAAAGACGGTAGGTGACCGTTTTGTCGCCGGTGTTATAAGGCCAGCTTGATTGTTTCAGGAAATACTTGCCGGCTGCATTTCCAAAAGCAGGAAGAGCTCCGCGTGATGCCGGGGTGGTGCCTTCAGCAGGCATGAAATCCGGCCACATGTTGTCGTACATACCCCAGGCGTACGTATCATTCACGAAGGAATAGGAAGTCTCGGTGGGGCAAACAACGCCGAGAGCGCCGGCATTGACTCCATTCTTGGTATGACGGTGGAATTTTTCACCAAAACATTCGGCAGAACGATGAAAGGCTCCTGTCTCACAGTTGATGGAGAAAACAAAAGCGAGTTTATTCTGATTGTTCAGTTGTCCGATATTGGTGGTAGTATAAGAGGGTTCTCCCCAGCCTGTATAGTTCCCATGATCGCGGTGCTGTAACATAAAGGCGCCGGAGTCAAGTGCATTGTTGATCTTGGTGGCTGTTCCACCGGTCCAGCAGCAAGGCATTTCAGCAGGCGTCTGTGGGATATATCCGAGGCCGCTGGGTCCGAAATAGTTTACAACACTACTGGTGTTGGTGGCGGATGACCAAACACTGCCGGGAGTACCTTGGTAGACAGCATTGATACGGCGAGGATTCTTGTCATGTACGGTGCGGAAAAATCCACCGACGACTTCAGAGCAGAGTTGGAACCAGCGTTCGGTCTGCCATCCGAGGGCCGTAATGGGAAGGTCATAGAACAACGGATCCATGACAGGATTGCGTTCATAGTTGAGGGCTTTGCTGACCATCACCTGTAATTGTGCAGCATTATTGGCAGTGATACGGCTGAAAACAATATCGGGCATTTCATCGCTGTTCACGTCGGCGTATTTGTTATCCGAAGCAAAATCGGGATATCCGTCCGGGTGATTGTACAGATAACTGATAATATTCTTGGTCGTATCTGTCCCGTAGTCGGCTAAAAGGAGGCAGGCAGCGGGTTTAATGGTCCAGTTATTATAGGCATTGTTGAACCAGGATTCCAAGGCTGCAACAGTATTGCCACCGCACTGGGTGGTGGTGAATACTTTGGTCAGGATACCCTGCTGGTTACGGAAGTTTTTGATAGAATCAGCCCATTGTGCAAAATCAGCACCTGTCGGGATAACGATGATATATTCGCATTCATCGTTTTTGGCTTTCTGGGAGTATGACTGGAAGCGTTTGTCAAAATCAACCGCAGGGAGTGCGCCGGAGTTCAGAATCTGATCCTGGAGGATAGGTTCCCACCAGCGGCTCCGGAAAGCGGGATCGCCAAACTGACCATTTCCACCTTCGAAATTAAGCTCAACGCGGATGTCTTTGTAAACGATCAGGTCCTTGGTAACCGGGTTATATTGAAACGGGGTGAAGCCCAGAATGACGACATCAACGCCACGAATCTGGTTTACTTCGGACATCTGTACCGGTTCGGCAGGATAGAAGGCGTTTTTCGAATAGACCTCGGTATTCTTGCTGTAAACGAGCGGATTGGGATCGTTATCCAGCGGAAGAACCGGGGCAGGAGCGATATTTACATTATGGATGGTTTCGACGTTCAGTGAAATAATACGGAGTTTCGGCGTCGCACCGGTTGGAATGGCAATATATTTTCCTTTTCCCGGGAGGTTTGGCATCCCTGCATCGTTAAAAAGGAAGTTGCCGGGCAGGTTTACATTTTTCATCATCTCTCCGTTAATATTCACATCTTCGAGTGAGAATGATGGAACAGAATAAACCACCTCAGCCCTGTCCGTGCCGGAACTCACCAGGTTCATCCCTGCCTTGCCCCAACAATCGGAATAGGAGTATGTCTGCGCAGTTAAAGTGAAGGTGGCAAACACACACAAACATAAGAGTAGATAGGCTTTTTTCATAGAATTGTTTTTATTGGTTTTCAGTCATTTTTCCACTTTACAAAGTTAAAAAATTTCTCCGAAAATTAAAAATTCCGCCGGAGAATGTCGACAAACAAACGTATCTGACAGGCAGACGGGACCTGTTATTTGAGCAAAACCAGTTTCCCGGTCATGGTAACCGTTCCGGCTTCCGCACGGAGGGTATAAATACCATCCGAAAGTCCCTGAAGACTCAACGGATAGATGTTGCTTCCGGCCTCCAGATTGCCACTGGTTTCTGTCATGACGGGCTGCCCTAAACTGTTTATCAGCGTAAAGGTCACTTTGGCGTTTTGGGCAAGGGTGAACCGTACCCTGATGTCTCCACGGGTCGGATTGGGACCGATGGTAAGTTTTTCGGGGAAGGTGGTAGTGGTGATACCCGTTGAAGGCTCGGAAGTCCAGATCTTCAGAACGGGGTCGCCCAGGGCATTGCAATCGTAAAAACACCATCTCTGGGCACCGGGTTCAAATTCACCGGCAACATCCACCCAGGGAGCTGTCTTGATCTTCGAAACCATTTGTGCTTCCCCTAAGGTAGTGACACGGAGACTTGCGGTATCATTGTACAAGGCGCTGATGAACTCCCGGTGGATATGAGCAGAAGGTCCTTCCGTTTCACCCTGGTTAAACCATCCGTATCGTGAATTGAAGACACCGGCTACAAGGAAATTATCAATGGTGACACATTTTTCGGCGATGCAGTCGTAGGCATCAAAGGCGCCGCAGATGCAACCGTGAGAGTACATGAGCTGATAATTATGCGTGACGCCGTCAATCTGGGAGAAGTTTTCATTGGTGATATCCCACAGGTAAAGGCGCATCATATAATCGGAATTGGAATGACCGCTGTGATGAATAAACGATTTTCCGGCATTGAGCTCGGCGAGAAGGGTCGGAGTGTCCCAGCTGTATAAGTTGCCGGGAGGGGAGATCAGGGTATCGTATAACCGGTAAATGGTGTTATCGGCCGAAGGAATGCCGTGAGTGAAATATCCGTTGTCGGTATGGTCATCAACAAGAAGTTCCAGATAGTCCTGCCCGAAGGTCATGGGATCTGAATACAGAAATTCACCTACCAGGAACGGGCGTTTCAATTCACCGGTAACGGGATTGCCCTGGTACGAAACGGATTTGTGAACCATATGCTGCAGTTCGTCAGCTGTGCTGAATGGCATACGGGCGACGGCTACTTCCGGTAGAAGATCATCTTCCCCCGGCTCACCCCACCAACTGTTTCCGTTGGTGTTCCAGTTTCCGTCGAGAGATGAATAATAAAGATCTGAAGGGATGTTATCATCGGTATAGCCGGAACCGGAATTGACATAACAATAGAATCCGCGGTAAGGAATGTGTTCAACGTCACCTCCCAAAACTACAAACTCGATTCCGTTGGTCTGGTATTCCTGAATGATATAATTGCGGATCTGCTCCTGGTAATCCTGCCCCTGCATGCTCGAAACGATAGATTCCAATGAAACGACCTGCGTGGTGATTCCTTTCTGGTTATAGTAAGAAACCAGTTCATCAAACCCCGAGGTAAACTGCGACGGAGTGATGATCAGGGCCTGGTATGCTGTCTTCAGCGCAGGTTTGGCGGGATATAAAACCATCATGTCCGGGTTTTGTGCAAATGCCCTGACTCTTTCGATGGCAGCAGACGATGAGGGTAAAAATTTCAGTTCTTCTTTGCAGAAATCATAAGGGGTCGACTCAATCTTAACCGTCACTTTTTGGAAAAATGATACGGCTCCCGTTACCGGATTATACGTGAGAGGAGTGAACGTTCCCAGCGCAAACCCGTATCCGTTCAGATATTGCATGTTCGGCCCGGTGAAGCGGTGAGCAGGATAGGAGATGTTGGTCGAATATACCAGCTCATTCTTTTCGAATTTTCCGGTCGAACCAATGGAGAGAGGTTGCACCGGCTGCTGGGGGTAAAGCATGAAGCTCCCGGGAATCACGGTCTCTTCTTCCGGAATGATCTGCATGCTGCGTACATATTCCCCCGGGGGAACCATCAGCGAAACCGACGCAAACGGTAGAACAGGCTCTCCGGTTTTTCCCTGTAACAAGGTATTCTCAAAACGGATCATCTGGTATTCTCCAACCTGTTTGATAATCGGACTGTTGAAATAGAATACTTTGGTTACTTCGGTCCCAAAAGAAAACAGTGTTACCGAGACAAGACAAGCAAGAAGAAAAATTTTTCTCATAATGAAAGGATTAATAACTGAAAAACATAAATCTGTTAGGGTAGTCTCCTTACAAAGATACAATAAATCAGTGAAAAAAAAGCCTGATCCGGGGGGAACAGGCTTTTTTTTATCTGTAAAAAGAATTTTACTTCGTAACAGAGAATTTCGTAACGGTCTTTCCATCGGCATTTTGCAGGACAAGATAATACAGTCCTCTGGAAAGATTGAGATCCAGGGTGCGGGTTTCTTTACCATTGATCACGAGTCCGCTTTCTTCATAGACCAGTTTTCCGACCATATCAAAAATCCTGAGGTCAGAACGGAGACTGTTCTGTCCGTTCATCACAACCGTGAAGTATCCGTTGTTGGGATTCGGATAAACAGCAGCAGTGAAGTGGTTGGCCGGATTATCGATGCCGGTGCAGGTTTCGAAATAGATGTCATGAGAAATCGTCTGCTCGCAACCATCAGAGGTGGTGATGGTAACATCGAAGGTGTGAGCGCCGGTGCCATAAGTGTTACCGGCGACGGTAATGGAGGCGGTAGTATCACCGGTCGACCAGAGGTAAGAGGTTGCATTGGCCGTAGTGGCATCGAGGGTAATGGGCTCGTACCAGCAGGTGGTGTCACCGGGGTTGGAGGTAACATTCACCACGGGGCCGACCTGGATCAACATCGTCTTAACGATGGTGTCCATCTGTCCGCCACGGTTCACGATCAGGGTAACATCGTGGGGACCGCAATGAGTGTACCGGGCAGTCAGGTTAGTATCGGTGGAATAAGAAGGAATTGCGCCGGGAGTCAGCCATTCGTATGATTGAGGAACACCAATATAACCGCCCATCACCGTACTTGTAAAATGTACGGTGTCATTGAGGTTGATGGTATTGGCGCTGGCAACAAAGTCGGCTGACAGGTCAATGGCGGCACGCTTGATGCACTGGTGAATTTCTTTTCCGGTATTATCCTGAACGAAAACTACAAATTCCAAATCTTCTACAGGCCAAGCAGCGTTAAGGCTGAAGTTCAGGGTAGCAACCATGACGTCACCGGTAAATTCAACCGTGGTTCCGTTGGCGTCGGGAACCATCAGCCGGTTGACATGTTCCAGGTGGGACTGCCCCTGCCAGTTCTGCTGGATATTGGATTGGGTCACGCAAAACTGAAGCTTCGGGTTGGTGGCAGCCCATTCGGCAGTTTTTACCAGGGTGATAGTGGCGGTATAATCCAGGTCGACGTTGGTGATATCCATGTAAATGTTCACATCCGAAGGCTCCTGGATCCGGTTGTTGTATTTCGGCAGGTAGCTGCCGTACATACTTTGAGTGTGACTCCCTCCCTCCACGGATAGAACACCGTCGAACTTGGCGGTCGGGAAGGAGTTGATCCCGTAAAAGGTGTTTCTTGCGTTGGAGTAATTGTTGGCATAGCTGTCACCATTGTGATTTTCAACCACCCCGACTAATTTTCCGTTTTCAAGCAGGTCATCTGCACCCAAAGCAGCTCCGGGACAATACTGGCACCAGGTACCGGTACCGATTTCCACCGCTACCATCTGACGGGGCACGGTCTGTCCGAAAGCCAGCGTAACGGAAACCAATAATACCAAAGAGAAGAAAGTTTTTTTCATAATAAGAAAATTAAGAGAATACTAGGTTTGTTTTCCAGATACAAATGTAATTAAATATTTTTAAACATTTGTGTATGACCCTGCAGGGTGATTTTTGTCCAGTTGGGATAAGGCAAAGGCATAGGCGCCGACTGAAACGGCTTTGGAGGTTCCCAGACGTGAAATGCCCAATCCGACCTTTTTCTGTGAGTCATACAGCGCTTTTTTCTCTGAGAAAGGTACCCGGATCTCGACGGCCGTCGGTTGAAGGAATGCGGAGAGTTGCTGCGGATCTTCAAGGTTCAGGGTGCTGATTTCAAGGCGGGGCAGGGATCCTCCGTCCGCGGTCAGGAAGGGCCGGTTCATCTCTTCTGTCATCTTGGGAAGGAACAACGGCCAGGCGCCGGAGAGCCCTCCGCCGATCACCACCAGCCCGTCGATAAGGGTGACGGCATTGGCAACGGCATCGGCCGCATCAATGGCAAAACTTTCAAAGGCCTGGACAGCGGCTTGCCGGTTCCCCGGCTTTTCACCCATCCCGATCAGGAAAAGATCTTTGGGCTCCGGGACACTGGCCATATTTACTCCGGTCAGGATGGCATAGGCACGGCGGATTCCCCGGATACTAACACTGTCTTCGGCATCAAAGTTTTTATAAGTCCTGTTCCTCATGCGGTTGATCTCTCCTCCGGCTGAGTTATCGCCAAAAAACAACCCGTCGCGGCTCACAATACCTCCTCCGAACCCGGTACCCAGGGTCACTCCGATCAGGTTGCGGTATCTTTTCGGATTGCCGGCTTCTTCCAACTTTCGGTTGATCTCGGGCAACAATCCGCCGATGGCTTCTCCATAGGCAAAGAGGTCTCCATCGTTGTTGATGAAAACAGGAATCCCGAATTGTTCCGAAAGCATCGGTCCCAAGGCAACACCGCCTTTAAACAAAGGCAGGTTCTGCAAATCGCCGATGATCCCGTTTTCATAATCGGCCGGACCCGGAAACGCAAAACTGATGGCTAGGGGATTGTCAGGCACCTTACTCTTCGCTTGCCTGAAACCTTCCGTGATGGTTTTCAGGATGGAATCCAGGCTCTCCCCCTTAGCAGAAAGAATGATCGGCTCAATGATTTCTTCCCCGGCTTGTACGGCTGAAAAAACAAAATTCGTTCCTCCTGCATCCAGGGTCAGAACGATCCTGCTATCCTTGGTAAAATTTTCCATAATAATTGTTTTCAATAAGATCAGTGTGCTTCCAGCCAATTGGTCCCGGTGTTCATATCAATAATCACCGGTACACTGAGCGGGATGGCTCCGGGCATCTCTTTTAACAATATCTGTTTTAATTCTTCTTCTTCGGAAAGATGCATATCGAAAACCAATTCGTCGTGCACCTGCAGGATCATCTTCGATCTCATTTTCCGCTTTTCCAATTCATCGTATATACGGATCATGGCGATCTTGATCATGTCGGCAGCCGTTCCCTGGATCGGCGCATTGATGGCATTTCGTTCGGCAAAACCCCGTACCGTGGCATTGGAAGAGTTGATGTCACGCAAATACCTCCGGCGGTTCATCATGGTCTCAACATAACCTTTCTGGCGGGCCCGGAGAATGGTGTCGTCCATGTATTTCTTCACCCCCGGATACTTCATGAAATACTGCTGAATGATGTCGGCCGCTTCCCTCCTTGGGATATTCAATCGTTCGGAGAGACCGAAGGCGGAGATCCCGTAAATGATTCCGAAATTGACGGTCTTGGCATGTCGCCTCATCTCCTTGCTGACTTCTTCAACAGGAATTCCGTAAATGCGGGAAGCAGTAGCTGCGTGGATATCTTTTCCGCTCCTGAAATCATCAATCATGGCCTGATCGCCGCTCATATGGGCAATAACGCGGAGTTCGATCTGACTGTAATCGGCCGACAACAGCAGGAAGTTTTCACTTCTTGGCACGAACGATTTCCGGATCTCCCGGCCCTTTTCTGTCCGGATCGGGATATTTTGCAGGTTCGGATTGTTGGAACTCAGCCGACCTGTTGAGGCAACGGCCTGGTTGTATGAGGTATGGACCCTGCCATCGCGGGGACTGACCAGCGTGGGCAGTACGTCAACATACGTCGATTTGAGCTTCGTCAGTGAACGGTATTCCAGGATCCGGGCGATGATCGGGTGCTTGTGCTCAAGCTTGACCAACACATCTTCGCTTGTGGAGTATTGTTTGGTGCGGGTTTGTTTGGGCTTCTCGACAATTTTCAACCGTTCGAACAACACATCGCCGAGTTGTTTCGGGGAGGCGATGTTGAAGACCATGCCGGCATCCTGATAAATGGCCTGCTCGATGACGTTGATCTCTTTTTCCAGCTCGAGGGAATAGCCTTTCAGCGTGGGTACATCAATTTTAACCCCCTCCGCTTCCATGGAAGCCAGGACAGGGATTAGCGGGATTTCGATCTTTTCAAACAATTCCAGGGTTCCGGTGCTTTGCAGTAAGGGCTCAAAAACCCGGCGGAGTTGAAGGGTCACGTCCGCATCTTCCGCGGCATAATCTTTTACCTGCCCGATGTCCACGGTATTCATGGTGAGCTGACCCTGACCTTTTTTGCCGATCAGTTCTTCAATATGCACCGGCTGGTACCCGAGATAGGTCTCCGACAGCAGGTCCATATTGTGCCGCATGTCAGGCTGAAGGAGGTAATGAGCGATCATGGTGTCGAACATCGCTCCTTTCACCGTGATATCGTACCAGCGAAGCATCGAGATATCGAACTTCATGTTCTGACCAGTCTTGCCAATGTTCACGTCCTCGAACACTTCGCGGAATTCATTGACCACCCGGGAAGCTTCATGATAATTCCCGGGCAGTGGAACATACCATGCTTCGTGAGGGCGGATGGCAAAAGAGAGACCGACGAGTTCGGCAAGACAGGTATCGAGGCCGGTCGTTTCCGTGTCAAAGCAGAACGACTCCGACGACTTCAGCATCTGGATCAAACCGGCTCTTTTTTCGGGGGTGTCGGCCAGGTGGTAGGTGTGAGGGGTGTTCAGAATATTTTTTCCGGCAGCGGGGGTAATGGTCTCTTCTTTTTCGAAGAGTGGAAGTACCTCATCTCCAAATGAATAGGTAGAAAGCCAGGTGAACACCCGTTGTCCGAAAGTCCGGAATTCGAGCTCTTCAAAGAGGGCTTTGAGTTTTTCGTTGTCGGGACGGGTGAGTTTCAGAAATTCTTCATCAAAGCTGACCGGCACATTTAGCATAATGGTGGCAAGTTCTTTGGACTGCAGGGCCTGTTCACCGTAAGCGATCACTTTATCGCGCAGTTTATCATTGGCGATAGAGGCAGCGTTGGCTACCAGATTCTCAACGGATCCGAATTCGGCGATCAGTTTTTTGGCAGTCACTTCTCCTACCCCTGGAATTCCGGGGATGTTATCCGATGCATCACCCCACAGCCCCAGCAGGTCCTTGATCTGGCCGGGTTCTGAGATGCTGTACTTTTCGCAGATCTCTTTTACCCCCAGGGTTTCCGCTTCGGAACCGAATTTGCCCGGACGGTACAGGAAGGTTTTGTCACTGACCAACTGCCCGAGGTCTTTATCCGAGGTCATGATGAAGGTCTGGAAATCTCTTTTTTCAGCTTCTTTCGACAAGGTCCCGATGATGTCATCGGCTTCATACCCGGCGAGTGCGATCACCGGGATATTGAATGCATCCAGTAAGCTGTGGATGTATGGCAGCGATTTGACCAGGTCTTCCGGGGTCTCTTCCCGGTGCGCTTTGTAATCGGCAAATCCTTCGTGGCGAAAAGTCGGTGCCATGGAATCGAATGCGACGCCGATATGCGTGGGGCGCTGGTTCCGGATTACCTCGAACAATGAATTGGCAAAACCCAGAATGGCGGATGTGTTGAGCCCTTTGGAATTGATCCGGGGCGTCTTGTTCAGCGCATAATAAGCCCGGTAAATCAGGGCCATGGCATCAAGCAAAAACAGTTTTTTCATAGACAGCGGTAAAGGTAAAAAAAATACAGGAGGAGTGAAGAGCCAGTATCCAAAGAGAAAATCTCTTCAATAAACAATTCCTTGTTTATATCTTACCGGATGCCGTTGAAGAAACCCGCGATTACGGGGTTACATTTGAGTTACCCGAAACCTTCCGTATGACAACGAAAAAAAGAACAGAAAAGAAGATCTTCGTGCTGGATACTTCCGTTATCCTATACAACCATAGCGCGATACGCTCGTTTGAAGACAATGATGTTGCCATCCCGATCACAGTACTCGAGGAACTGGACAACTTCAAAAAAGGAAACGACACCATCAATTTTGAGGCCCGGGAATTCATCCGTATTATCGATAAACTTTCCGCAAAAAGGGTCACTACGCAATGGACCTCCCTGGGAATGCCCAAGGGCGGACGGTTTAAAGTAGAGCTGAAAGAGCAAAGCGAACTGGATGCCATTAAAGTCTTTGGCGAGAATAAACCCGACCACCGGATCCTCAACGCTGCCCTGGTGCTGATGGAGGAGAACCCCGGGAAAAAGGTCGTCCTGGTATCCAAGGATATCAACTTGCGGCTGAAAGCAAAATCACTGAATATCCACGCCGAAGATTATGAGACAGGGAAGATCAAGGATGTGGAGATGCTCTATTCCGGGAAAACGGTGGTTGAGGGGATTGAAAAAGGGGTGATCGATTCGATCTATGAAAATAATTTCTGCCTTCCGGAAGACATCGGCGTGACAAACCCTATTCCGAATCATTATTTCATTCTGAAAAACGGGAAAAGCTCTGTCCTGGCTTTTTATAATCCGAAGAACGAACGGATCGAAAAGATCGAGAAACATTCCTGTTTCAAGATTGTCCCGCGAAATGCTGAACAGGTTTTCGCCCTGCATGCCATCCTGAACCCGGATGTCAAACTGGTGACGCTGCAGGGGATCGCCGGCACCGGGAAGACATTGCTGGCCCTGGCCGGAGCCCTTGAACAAAAGCGGAACTTCAAACAGATCTACCTGGCCCGCCCCATCGTTCCACTCAGCAACAAGGATATCGGCTACCTGCCGGGCGACATCAAATCAAAACTCGATCCCTATATGCAACCATTATGGGATAACCTGAAGTTTATTCAGAATCAATATGGGGAGAAAGACAAAGAATACAAGGTGATCACTGATGCCATCGAGCATGAAAAACTGGTCATTACACCATTGGCGTATATCCGCGGACGGAGTATCTCCAACGTCTGTTTTATTGTGGATGAAGCCCAGAACCTTACTCCGCACGAGGTGAAGACCATCATCACCCGGGCGGGTGAAAACACCAAGATCATCTTTACAGGAGACATCTACCAGATCGATACTCCCTACCTCGATGCCCAGAGTAACGGTTTGTCTACACTCATCGACAAGATCAAATATCATGAACTCTATGCACACATCCGGTTGGAAAAAGGAGAACGGTCGGAACTGGCCAACCTCGCCAACGAGTTGTTGTGACGATCTGCTTTTTCAGGGATTGTAAATCACCGTCATCACGGTTTTTCCCACCACTTCAAGGGTAACGGGATCGATCTTGTCGAGCCGGTCTCCCAGGGTATGCCAATAAGGATAAAAGCCGGTGGAAGAGCTCCGGTCAAGGTGGATCAGATCAATCGTCGGTATTTTCCTGATCTGGTTGATGGCAATATGATCGTCATTGATGGCTCCGGCATTCTCGAAAATGAAATAGGCGTTGTATCCCAACTGTATGCCCGTATTCCATACTTTACTGATGACACCCGGAGCAAATTGCGACGAGAAAGTCTCCACACAGAAGGTGGCGTTCCGCGCTCCCACCATATCCAGCAGGATCCCGAAAGAGGCGTTATAACCGGGTGTATGCGGATTTTTCGCCCAGTATTGAGATCCCTGTCCCCAAAACGACTGGCTGTCCTGACCGGTATCTTCATTTCGCGGAGGGCCGTAATCTTCGGCATCAAACAGAATGATATCCACACCCACCGGAGGAGGGGCGAGGCTCATCTGTCGGGCGATCTCCATTAAAACACCGACACCGCTGGCTCCGTCATTGGCTCCGTCAATGGGTTTCCCCCAGTTGGCCTGATCGGGATCATAATCGGCATAAGGCCTTGAATCCCAGTGAGCACATAACAACACCCGGGTTCCGGTGGATGGCCCGAACGAAGCAATGAGGTTTTTAAATCGCAAAGGAGTACCGTTGTATGCAGCAACAGTGCCTTCCTGTACCGTGAATGACTTCGTCCATGAGGATAGTTTGGACGAAAGGTACCGCGCGCAATTATCATGGGCTTTGCTATTGACTACCCTTGGACCAAAAGCAACCTGGTCGGAGACATACCGGAAGGCGGAATCGGCATTAAAGGGCATCACCTTGAGCCGGGTCTGTTGCTCACCGGATACCTGTTTTTTCTCTTCGCCCTGGTTCCGGCATCCTGCCATCACCAGCAGGATCAGCATGACTGGAATAATATTGATTTTCATTTTCTTCTTTTTCTCTGTCTTTTTCTTCCTGCCATCCACATGCCAATGCTGGTCAGCAGGATAATGACCATTAAAGCTACGGAGATCCTGGCAATATAATCCCCGTGAGCCACATAAAACGTGATTCTGGAATTGGCATTCAGGGTGGCTTTGATGGCAGCTGGTTTCCAATAAGCAGTCATCTGGTGGTCATCCCCGCGTTGGTCAATGAAGGCCGAAATACCGGTATTGGCCGACCGGGCAATGGAACGACGCGTCTCGATGGCGCGCAACGAAGCAAAAGAGAAATGCTGACGGTAACCACCCGTGTTGCCCCACCAGCCATCATTGGTAATGATGAACATCAGCTCGGCGCCATTCCTGACAAACTCCGCAAAGAATCCTCCGAAAACAGATTCATAACAGATCACAGCCGATGCTTTTACCGTGTTCACCGTGTTGTATACTCTTCTTACGGAATCAGTACCCAGACTACCTACGGTTCCACCCAGGTCGATCGCGAACTTTTCAATCCATTTAAATCCTTTAAAAGAAGGAAGCGTTTCTACTCCCGGAGTCAGCTTCGATTTGTGGTACAACTGCAGCGTATCCCTTGCATTCACCATGATGGCTGCGTTATAAGCATCATAATACTGATCGGAATCCCTGAATTTCCTGACCGTGTACGGCAACTTCTCGCCGGGCAGGTAATACCGGAACGTGGATCCGCCTACAATGATATTAAGCGAAGGGTATTCACGGATATAATCGCGCAAGGCTCCGATCGTGTAAAAGGTAGACAGGTCGTTCTCCCACATGTCTTCCTGGATGGCCGATTCCGGGGTCACCAGGAAGTTCGTGGTGCTGTCGATCAGCGGCTTTCCCAACGACATGATCCGGCCCAGTACCTGTTCAGGCGGCACCGTGTATTGTTCACTATAGGGATCGAAGTTCGGCTGGACAACCACCACTTTTACCGGCCTTGATTCTTCTTTATAATGATTATAAATAAAATACGATATTCCGATCGGGACCAGTATCCACAGGCAGAAAAGAGAAATGGGAACTATCTGTCCTGACAAGCGACGTTGGCCGGAAAGAATCCGGGAAAGGATCAGGAACCCTGCGATATTCGCAATCAGCACCCATAAGGTGCCGCCGAGAGTGCCGGTGTATTCGTACCACTGCACCCAATGGTGGAAGGAGGCAAATCCGTTCCCGAGGTTTAACCAGGGCCAGTTAAGGTTCCAGGTAAGATGCAGGTATTCAAACGAGATCCAGAAAACCACCAGGGCGGCATAACCCGACGTTGCCGATTTCAGTTGTTTTTTCGAAAAATGAAAGGCCTGGAAAACCAGTGACATCAGTAACGAGTTGATAACGACAGCCAGCAAGGCTCCCACGGTGGTTGAATTGACAACCCACCAGGTAGTCAGCAGATTCCAGGTGAAAAATGCCGGGTACGAATAAAACAGCGCGCTGAAGCGGTAAAACTTCTCCGGATTGCGCGAAATATAATCTTCTACCAACAGGAGCGGGATCAGCGCGATGAACAAAAACCCCGGGAAACCGCGTGCAGGCCAGGAAAGAGCAAGAAGAATTCCGGTAAGGATCGTCAGCAGGATCAGCCAGCGTTTTTTGACGTCATGATAAAACATAGCAGGAAGGATTTCCAGCAAATTTAATCATTTCCCTCAATCTCATTCTGTGCATAAGGATAACGCTGAAGGCGCAACTCCCTGACAGCGGAAGCGATCATGGAGCGAAGCTCCGTTATATGTATTTTTTCTTTGGCAGAGATGAAAATGGAAGGAGCATTAGCTTTCGCCATCCAGCTTTTTTCCAGTTCTTCCAGCGGGATGTTCTTTTCGGTGGAAGGCATCAGGTCGTCAGCCTCCTTCTCGATAAAGCGGTATGCATCTGTTTTATTGAAGATGATGAAAGTCGGTTTGTCCGCAGCGCCGATCTCCACAAGTGTCTGGCGTACAACATTGATTTGCTCTTCGAAATCAGCATGCGAAATATCTACGACGTGAAGCAGGATGTCGGCTTCACGTACTTCGTCCAGGGTCGATTTGAAGGATTCGATCAAGGTATGCGGAAGTTTCCGGATGAATCCTACCGTGTCGGAAAGGAGGAAAGGCTGATCTTCCAGCACGACCTTCCGGATGGTGGTATCGAGGGTGGCAAAGAGTTTATTCTCTGCAAACACGTTCGATTTACTGAGCAGGTTCATGATAGTGGACTTCCCGACGTTGGTATATCCCACCAACGCCAGCCGGATCAGGCTCCTGCGGTTCTTTCGTTGGGTCGACTTCTGCTTGTCGATGCCTTCCAGCTTTTTTTTGAGTAAGGAAATGCGCCAGCGTAAATAACGACGGTCTGTTTCGATCTCCTGCTCGCCGGGACCGCGAAGGCCGATGCCTCCCCGCTGTTTTTCGAGATGCGTCCAACGCCGGGTCAAGCGGGGCAGCAGGTACTCGCATTGCGCAAGTTCCACCTGGGTTTTAGCGTATGACGTCTGGGCCCGCCGGGCGAAAATATCAAGGATGAGATTGTTCCGGTCGATGATACGGCATTCCAACTCCCTTTCAATATTCCGGAACTGAGCCGGTGAAAGTTCGTCATCAAAAACCACCAGATCGATGTTTTTCTCTTTAATATAATTCTTTATTTCGATGATCTTACCCCTGCCGACAAAGGTACGGGGGTCGGGCATCTCCAGTCGCTGGAAAAACCGTTTCGAGGCAACACCGCCGGCGGTTTCAAGCAGGAAAGCCAGTTCATCCAACTGTTCTTCTGTCCGGCGTACATCACGATCGGGCAGGGAAAGTCCTATCAGAATTGCGGTTTCTTGCAGGGGATGTATTTCAATCATGTCAGCGGATCACGTATTATTTTCATTTGTTGAAAAGCATCATGGTCGCCGGCAACCCGTCACGATCAAGAAATTAATAAGGATCAGGAGTTGAAGCCAATGATACGACGCACATCCCTGATCGTCTGTGAGGCGCTTTCACGGGCCTTTTCAGCTCCCATACGGGCTACTTTTTCGAGGTAGGAGGGATTGGCCTGCAGATCCAGTATCCGTTCACGGAAAGGAGTATTAAAGCGAATGATATCTTCCGCCAGTTGTTTTTTCATGTCTCCGTAACGGATCTCACACTTATTATATAGGGTATTGAAATGTTCGAAGGTAGAAGCATCGGACATGACCTTCATCAGGAGGAACAGGTTTTCAATGGCTTGTGGTTTGGGCTGATCAGGCTGGGTAGGACCGGTGTCCGTCACGGCACGCATCACTTTTTTGCGAATCGCTTCCGGGGAATCAGCCAGAAAGATGGCGCTGTTCTCGTTGTCGGATTTTGACATCTTGAGGCTGCCGTCAAGGCCGGGGATCTTGATCAGTTCTTCGCCGTAGTTATAAGCAACCGGTTCGGGGAAATAATCCACGTGATACATGCGGTTGAAGCGGTTGGCAAAGGTACGTGTCATCTCGAGGTGTTGTCCCTGGTCTTTTCCTACCGGAACTTTGATTGCTTTATGAATGATGATGTCAGCAGCCATGAGGGTAGGATAGGTGAGGAGGCCGGCATTCACGTTTTCGGGTTGATTACGGATTTTTTCTTTAAAAGAAGTACACCGCTCCAGCTCGCCCAGGTATGCATTCATGTTAAGCAGAAGGTACAACTCCGCCACTTCGGGAAGATCGCTCTGTATGTACAGGGTGGCTTTCTCGGGATCCAGCCCGCAGGCCAGAAACTCGGTAAGCACCGTTCGTACGCTCTGACGAAGATCTACCGGAGTAGGATGCGTGGTAAGAGAATGATAATCGGCGATGAAAAAGTAGCAATGGTTCTCCTCCTGCATCCTCACGAAATTCCGGATAGCTCCGAAATAATTTCCGAGATGGAGGTTGCCGGTTGAACGGACGCCACTGACGACAATATCCATAAAAGTTTTTTTAGCGGTTATAATTTGATCTCGTTCCCTTCCTGGTTAAAGATATGAAATTCAAGGAAATGAAGGGCTTTTTGCTCGACGACTTTGATCCGTTTTCCAAATTTCCGGCGCCATTTCCAGCGGTAGTGATGCCGGCGGATATAGGCGTATACAAACGGGCTCACCGTGATGGACAGGTTCGACTCATTCTGTTCGCGGAGGAGGTAAGCGAGGTTGTTTTCGATATCGTCGATGATGAGAATACTGGGCCGTATCTTACCAGTGCCTTCGCAGGCGGGGCATTTTTCCAGGATCTGCACGCTCATCTCGGGTCGCACCCGCTGCCGGGTGATCTGAACCAACCCGAATTTACTGGGGGGGAGGATGGAATGCTTGGCCCGGTCCTTTTTCATTTCTTCCCGGAGCTGATCATAAAGTTTTCGCCGGTTCAACCCTTGTGTCATGTCGATAAAGTCAACCACGATAATACCACCCATATCACGCAGACGCAACTGCCGGGCCACTTCCGTGGCGGCTTCAAGATTTACTTCCAGCGCGTTGGTTTCCTGGTTGTTTTCGGCGTTCACTCGATGCCCGCTGTTGATATCAATCACATGCAGAGCTTCGGTGTGTTCGATGATCAGGTAGGTCCCGCTCTTTATCGTCACTGTCTTCCCAAACGAAGCCTTGATCTGCTTGTCGATGTCAAAATTTTCGAAGATCGGGGTCTTGCCGGTGTATGTCTTGACGATGTTGACTTTATTGGGATAGATTCGTTGAATGTAAGTCCGGATATCGTCGGCCAGCGTTTCATCGTTGACCACGATATTATTAAAAGACTCGTTCAGCAAATCTCTGAGGATGGCTGATGTCCGGTCGATTTCACCGATGATTCGCATAGGCGGTTTCGCCTGTACCAGTTTCGATGCGATCGTCTCCCAACGTTTAAAAAGGTTACGCAGATCCTGATCCAGATCAGCCACCAGTTTGTTTTCCGCTACGGTCCGGATAATGATGCCGCAATTTTTCGGGCGGATACTGGTGATGAGCCGTTTCAGGCGGTTACGCTCTTCCTGGCTTTTGATCTTCTGAGATACGGAGATCTTATCGGAAAAGGGCATCAATACCAGGTAACGGCCTGCGAAAGCCAATTCGGATGTTACCCGGGGCCCTTTGGTAGAAATGGGCTCTTTGGCTATTTCTACCAAAATATTTTGATTGGGCTTGAGTACCTGGTTGATCTTTCCCGACTTCTGAATGTCTTCTTCCATCGGGAAATCAGCGATGCTTAATCCGGGATTTTGTCCTGATTGGGCTGCCTTGATAAACTTCAGCAAAGAATTGATCTGCGGCCCGAGGTCAAGATAATGAAGGAAAGCATCCTTTTCATAACCTACATCCACAAAGGCCGCGTTCAATCCGGGCATAATCTTCTTAACCCTGCCCAAGTAGACATCTCCTACTGAAAACTCATTGTTGGATTTTTCTTTATTTAATTCAACCAGGAGTTTATCTTCGAGCAAGGCAATCTCAACCTCATTTGGGGTTGAATTTATAAATATTTCTTTATTCACTTCGTGCCAGATTTATATGACTGCTCTGGTATAGCCAGAGCCAGTTGCGACAGAAGGAATTGCAGCAGTACAAATAAGAGGGAGTGTTTTACTTCTTCTTATGCCGGTTCTTGCGCAAGCGTTTTTTCCGCTTGTGCGTTGCCATCTTATGTCTCTTTCTCTTTTTTCCGCTTGGCATAATTCAGATGTGATTAGAAAGTTACTTTACTTTTACTTTTACGTTACCTTTAACCTTATTCACAAAACTCTTTGCCGGTTTGAAGGCAGGAATATTGTGGGAAGGAATGATAATGGTAGTATTCTTCGAAATGTTCCTTCCTGTTTTTTCAGCTCTTCTTTTTATAATGAAACTTCCAAAACCTCTGAGGTAAACGTTCTGACCATTGATCATCGAGTTCTTCAAGGTTTCCATAAAAGCTTCAACTGTGGCCTGGACGGCAACTTTTTCAATCCCGGTTTTATTAGCAATTTCTGCTACAATTTCTGCTTTTGTCATGTTTTATACAGTTATTAATGATATGATTATAATGGGTTTAAAAGTATCAGGAGAAACGAGATGCAAATATATGACTTTTCTGGAAACCAAAGAAATAAAACGGAAAATTTCCAACTTTGCCACGCAATATGGAAGGTTTTACCACAAAATTAGTCAATTGGTACCGGGTCAACCGGCGCGATTTTCCCTGGCGTCGCACGCAAGACCCTTACCGGATCTGGGTTTCGGAGATTATCCTCCAGCAAACTCGCATCGAACAAGGATTGGGATATTACGAACGATTCACGGAAAGGTTCCCCGATATCCGGTCGCTCAGCATCGCCCGGCCCGACGACGTCATGCGATGCTGGCAGGGATTGGGTTATTACTCCCGTGCCCGTAACATGATGGAAGCAGCCAGGCAGATCATGGAACAGCATGGCGGGATCTTCCCGTCAACATTCGCCGAAATCAGGACCTTAAAAGGTATTGGCCCCTATACGGCTGCAGCTATCGCCTCTATCTCCTTCGGAGAACCCGTCCCGGTGGTCGATGGAAATGTCATCCGTTTCCTCAGCCGTTTATTCGGGATCGAAGAACCGGCCGATTCCACCACGGGTAAGAAAACTATCCACTCCCTGGCTGCCCGATTACTCGATCCTCAACATCCGGGCGATTTTAACCAGGGACTGATGGAATTCGGTCAGCAATGCTGCAAGCCGGCCAACCCGCTCTGTCACCAATGTATCTTCAGCCGTGATTGCCGGGCCCTTCAAACCGGGAAGACAGACCAACTGCCTGTAAAAGGGAAACCGGTCAAAGTGACCGACCGCTACTTCCATTACCTGGTCGTCACGTACACCGCTGATATGGATACCTTCTTTTATATTCACCGCCGTGAAGGGAAGGATATCTGGAATGGATTGTATGAGTTTCCACTCATCGAGACAACGGGAGCTGTGACGCCTGCTCAACTGGTCAAGTCCGGCGAATGGAAAGAACTGACCCGGGGTTGCGGCGCACGGTTGATCCGGTCGGGACCGGAGGTGAAACACCAACTTTCGCACCGGCTCATCCATGCCGTTTTTTTTGAGGTGAAGGTGAACCGGCCACTTCCTGGTAACTTTCTGCAAATCAATGAAAAAGATATAAATAAGTACCCCATGGCCAAATTAACGGAGAAATACCTGAACGGTCGGAATAAATAATCCTTTTGTATATTTGCAGAAGCAAATAAAACGATTACATCCAATGGACGATTATCCGGCAAATAGAACCCATGACTGCAAGAACAACATTTTATCTGAGCCAGATCCTGGGAAAAAAATTCTTCTCCCATGACCGCCGTGTTTCGGGAAAGGTCATCGATTTTTTAATCGAACTGACCCCTGTTTCCTCGTCCCCGAATAAACCTTCCCGTCCGAAAGTTATCGCCGTCAAAGTAAAAGTCGGCATGTACGAACGGGTATTCGATTTCTCCTCCCTCGAAGTACTTGCCGATAAAAGGAGTACCCAGATCATCTGTCACGAAATTGAAGAGATCTCTACCGCCTATCTTTCGAATGTTCTTTGGTTGCGCGAAAGCATCCTCCGGAAACAGATTGTCGATATTACGGGGAAGAAACTGGAAAAAGTGACAGACGTCCGCCTGGTGGTGATCCCTTCCGGGACATACGCCATCGCGGTGGATGTCGGGATGGAAGGGGTGCTGCGAAACCTCGGGCTGGTGCAGCTCGTGGAATGGCTTGAACGCCTGTTCCGTATTTCCCTTCTGCCCACCAGGCTCATTCTCTGGGATGATATCGAAGCCATCGATGTCGCCACCTCCCAGCTATGGCTCTCCAAGGCGACCACCAAACTTACCGCCCTTCACCCTTCCGACCTGGCCGATATCATTGAAGAACTGGATAAGCACACCAGGACTTATGTCTTTGCCGCACTCGACGAAGAACAGGCGGCCGACGTACTGGAGGAGATGGAACCCGACGCCCAGTTGCAGATAATCCGAAGCCTCCCGCTGGAAAAAGCAGCCGACGTGCTGGAAAAGATGCCTGCTGATGAAGCTGCCGACATCCTCGATGAACTGGCGGAACAGAAAAAGGAAGAGCTGCTGAAGGAGATGGAAAGAGAATCTTCGGAAGAAGTGCGCGAACTTCTTGAGTACGAAGACGAAGAAGTGGGCAGTATCATGAGTACCGATATCTTTACCTTGCCTCCCGACATTACCGTTGCCGCCGCTATGGAAGAACTCCGGAAAGCAAAGCCCGAACCGATCCATATCAATACGCTGTTCATCATTGATAAAAGCGAAAGGCTGCTGGCTGCTATCTCCCTTGCTGAACTGGTTCTCGCTGATCCATCGGTCCTTATTTCGCAGATCATGAAAAAGAACCCGGTGACGGTGAAAGATACCGACCGGCTTGATACCCTTGCCGAACTAATCTCCCGGTACAACCTGATGTCGCTCCCGGTCATTAATAATGAGGAGAAACTGGAAGGAATGGTTATGGTGGAAGATATCGTGGATGACCTGCTGGGGTTGAGGAAGACAAAATAATATCTCCCGTTGTCCTGAATTACATCCGGCATTTCCATTAACTTTGCATAAAATACTCATGCCATGACCATCACGCTCTACGGTGCAGCCGGGGATGTTACCGGCTCCGCTTACTACGTCCAGACAGATTCTGCAAAGATCCTGGTTGATTTCGGAGTCTTCCAGGGAGGGAAAACCGCTGAACTCAGGAATAGGAAACTACCTCCTGTTGATGTAAAGAATCTGAATGCCGTGGCGCTCACGCATGCGCACCTCGATCATGTAGGGCGGCTTCCGTTGCTGGTCAGGGCCGGGTATTCCAATCCCATTTATGCTACCCCTGCCTCAATAGAGGTGGTCGGTCTGGTATTACGCGACTCCTTCAAAGTTCAAAGTTTTGACCTGGAGAAGACGAACCGTCGTCGGCAACGGCTTGGACAATCTTCCCTGAGCCCCCTTTACACCCTGGAGGACGTAGAGAAGGTGTTGGATCTGCTTACTCCTGTCGGATACAACGAACCACAGGAAATCGCTCCCGGCTGCATCCTGCGTGCCACGGAAGCCGGTCATATCCTTGGGTCTGCCAGCCTTGAACTTACCCTTGATGACAGAGGAAATAAGAAAGTGGTGGTTTTCTCGGGCGACCTTGGCCCTTCGGGAATGGCCATCCTGAAAGATTCCGTTCCGTTCACTTCAGCCGACCTGGTCTTTATGGAATCGACTTACGGCGATCGTGAACACCGGTCCCTCGAACAGACTTTTATCGAAGGACAGGAGATCGTGATGCAGGCGATAAAAACAAAAGGAAAAATCCTCATCCCCGCATTCGCTATCGGCCGAACACAGCAACTGCTTTATTATATCTCGGCAGGGATGGAGAGCGGCCGTATCCCCGAATTCCCGGTTTATCTCGATAGCCCGATGGGGATCGAAGCGACGAAGATTTATGTGAAACATACGGAACTGTATGACGAGGAAGCCATGGAGATGCTGAATAAGGGAATCATCAGCCAGGATTTCTCCCGGTTGAGGATTTGCCAGACAGCTGAAGAGTCGATGGCGCTGAACAACGTGGAAGGTCCCTGTATTATCATCGCCGGCTCCGGTATGTGTGACGCAGGTCGCATCCTGCACCATCTCCGTCATAACCTCTGGCGACCCGAAACAGCGGTCCTCATCGCCGGATATCAGTCCCAGGGTTCCTTGGGAAGAAGGCTTATCGACGGCGCTAAGAAAGTCAGGATCTTTGGAGAAGATATCGCCGTCAGAGCCAGCATCCACTCACTCGGAGGACTCAGCGCCCACGCGGGACAAGCAGACTTGTTGAAGTGGTTCAATGCGATTGCCCCATCCCGCCCGCGTCTTGCGATAACACACGGTGAAGACCGTGCACGGATCCCATTGGCAGAGATTATCCGCCAAAATTATGGCATTCAACCCATTCTTCCGGTACTGGAGGATATTATCAGTGTTTAATATGACGAGCTGACCGGATTTTTTTACCCGGGCAATGCAGTATCGGGCACGACCGACACAGCTCTGTCCTTTAGAATCAGTAAGACTTCCAGTGTACGTCATTAACCGCTACTCCGAGTCAGAAAATAAGAATCATTCTAAATTATTTTTTTCTGCATTACTTTTTCCGGAGAAACCGGATTAAGGGGAAATTATGCAAGGTACCAGGCAAATTTTTTCTACTTTTGTTAACGGAGTTATTCACTAAAACTGATTGAAAATGGCAAACGGAGTAAACAGAGTATTCCTGGTAGGAAATCTCGGAAGGGATCCGGAAATTCAGAGTTTTGAAAATGGTGTAAAGAAAGCTTCTTTCTCGCTGGCAACCACAGAAGGATACCGGAAAGAAGGCGAACGGACCGAGCACACCGAATGGCACAATGTGGTGCTATGGCGCGGGCTGGCCGAAGTGGCTGAAAAGTGGCTGAAAAAAGGCAGCACCGTATGTATTGAAGGAAAGATCCGCAAACGGGAATACGAAGACAAGGAAAAGCAAAAACGCTTTATCTATGAAATCGTAGCCGATAACATGACCATGTTGGGTGGTGGCCCTCGCAGGGACAACGTACCCGATGATACTACCGGCAATAGCAGCGATATCGTACCTGATGCACCTGCCGGCGCAGATGATCTGCCCTTTTAATGTATTACCGGAAAGAAGCGGGAACACAGGTTTCTGCGTTCCCGCTTTTTCCCTGACCAACCCAGGTTTTTCCATCCCCTGAATCAATGAGAATTTCTTTCAATAATTTCTTCCGGATTATCTTTTTTACGGCGATTACCGTAACCTTTACTTTTTTCTTTTCTTCCTGTAAAAACGACTATACCCCCAAACCGAGAGGGTACTTCCGCATCGATCTCCCGTCGCACGAATACCGTTCATTTGATACCACTTTCCCTTTTTCGTTTGAATATCCCGTGTATGCCAGGGTTGTGGCCGACAGCAGCCCGATGGCCGAACCATATTGGATTAATGTGGTTTATCCCCGGTACAAAGCAGCCCTCCATATTTCCTATAAGCCGGTCAACCGGAACCTGGCGGTTTACCTGGAAGATGCCCACACCCTTGTGAACAAACATATCCAGAAAGCCAACGCGATCAGCCAGCAACAATATATCGACACGGCTCACCACGTCTTCGGACTCACCTATACCATCAAGGGAAGCGATGCTGCCTCCCCGTTTCAGTTCTATCTTACCGACAGTCTTTCCCATTTTGTACGCGGGGCTCTCTATTTCGATGTCGTTCCCAACAACGATTCGCTGGCGCCCGTCATCGACTTCATCACCGAAGATGTACAGCATATGATCACGACTTTCCGCTGGAAAAAGTAGATCATCAGCATCTTTTCTCGGAAAATTTCATGACCTTTGCACTGGTACCGGGTTGAAAGTGACCTTGTTCCTAAACTTTTAATGTTTGTTTCATGAACAGATTCCTTATACTCCTTTCAGCTATGCTGATCTCTGTTTCCTTGTCAGGGCAGGATCTTCGCTATTCGGAAGTGAATATCTCGTTATCCGGTAAGACCATCCATCAGCTTGCTTCGCTGGGCATCCCGTTGGATGAAGGGAACATGACCCGCGAAGGGACCGTGAGAATGATCCTTTCGGAAGAAGAGCTTTCCCGGATCTCCCAAGCCGGTTTTTCGTACGAGACCATCACCGGTGATTATTCCTCTTTCATCACGGAACGGAATACACGCCTTGCCTCGCTCATTGAGTCCATCAACCACGAGATCAAAGACGGCATGCTGACCGGTGGCGATTATCCGGTGCCACAGGGATTTGAGTTGGGCTCCATGGGCGGTTTCTATACCTTGGAGGAGGCTTATCATGAAATGGATTCCCTTCACAACGCCTACCCCGACCTCGTCTCCGAAAAAGCGGTATTTAACAATACCACCACCATCGAAGGGCGCCCCATTTATTACCTGAAAATTTCCGATAACCCGAACGTAAACGAAGATGAACCCAGGGTGCTGTACGACGGACTGACCCATGCCCGGGAGCCGATCGGCATGCAACAGCTTTTTTATTTCATGAACTACCTGCTGGAGCATTATGCCACTGATCCGGAGATACAATACCTGGTCAATAATGTCGAAATGTATTTTATCCCGGTGATGAATCCCGACGGATATCATCACAACCAGATGACCAATCCCATCGGAGGTGGTATGTGGAGAAAGAATAAACGCAACAACGGCGATGGCACTTACGGGGTTGACCTCAACCGGAACTACGGCTATATGTGGGGCTATGATGACCAGGGATCATCTCCTGTCACCAGTGATGAGACGTATCGTGGAAGCGGACCGTTCTCTGAGCCGGAAACACAAATAGCTCGCGACTTCTGCAATGATAAAGATTTCAAACTGGCCCTGAATTATCATTCCCATGGGAATGTTTGCCTTTATGCCTGGTCGTATATCACTTCCCTCACACCCGATAGTACCATATTCACGAAGTATTCAGACCTTCTTACACGCGACAATAATTATATCACGGGAACATCGGGAGAGGTGCTATACAACACCAACGGCGACATGAATGACTGGTTGTACGGGGATGTCACCCAGCATCCTGTAAACATCTCTTTTACCCCCGAGATCGGAGGGAGCAGCGACGGCTTCTGGCCACTGGCAAACCGCATCATCCCGTTATCTAAGGAGAACATGCTGGCCAATCTCTTGCTGGCACATCTCTCTTATCGCTATGCAGAGGTCAGGGATGAATCGGATGCCATCATCGGCGACCGCGAGGGCTATTTTCCGTTCAAAATCACGCGTTACGGTCTGGATAGCAACGGGCAGTACACCGTTTCCATCCAACCCGTCGATCCTGCCGTGATTACCTCGGTCGGGAATCCGGTCACCTTCACTTCCCTGGCGCTCTTTGAATCCGCTGTCGATTCCATCTCATTTACCCTTTCTCCTGATTTACCTGTCGGCGAAGCATTTCAATTTTTATTACAGATCAACAACGGCTTCTATACGCATACCGATACCATCACCAGGTATTTCGGTCCGCCGCTGGTAGCATTCAGCGACGATGGAAGCAGCTTCAGCAAGTGGTACTCTTCCAAATGGAACACGACGACCAAGCATTATTTCTCTCCTTCGTCATCAATAACAGATTCTCCTTCGGGAAGGTATTCCAACAACGAAAGCAATTCCGTGATCATGGATGAATTCGTCGACTTGTCCAATTCACCCGTTGCGGTGATCGAATACATGGCCTGGTGGGATATTGAAAATGGGTTGGATTATGTTCAGGTTGCAGGAACATCGGCGACATCATTCGTTCCGTTCGCCGGCAGATATACCCATCCCGGGGGACCAGCGCAAGCCACTGGTCAGCCGGTTTACGACAATGTGATGAATGAATGGGTGAAAGAACAGATCGTCACGACTGATTATGCCGGCAAAGACCTGTTGCTTCGTTTCACCCTCAACAGCGATTCGTGGGGTACCGCCGACGGCTTCTATTTCGATGATATGAAAATCACCGTCATCGACATGTCATGCTCCGGGATTGACACTCCGGGAGCGGAGGGGGCCTGGTTCTCACAACCAGCTCCGAATCCGTCGGACAGAGTGGCTTCGTTCCGGTACCGGCTACCTGAAGGTTCCACAGGGCCTGCCTGGCTAAAAGTATACGATCTTCGCGGAATGGAAATTTATACGGAAAAAGTTGAAACCCGGAGCGGATCAATTACGTTGAATACGGTTGACCTTGAGCGGGGAGTGTATCTTTGCAGGCTTGAAACGGCGGGATTTATTTCACCGGTAAGAAAATTGCTCATCATCCATTAAAAAGACAGGCCGTGATTGAAACTATTAAATTCGGCAACCTTACCTGGTCTCATATCGTCAGACCCAATGAAGAGGATCTTCAGATACTGACGGATCACTTTCATTTTCATCCCCTCGACATCGATGACTGCCGAAGTGTGGTGAATCTGAGACCCAAAATCGACGTGTACGATGATTACTACTTCCTGATTCTCCATTTCCCGAGTTTCGATACCTCCCAGACCTTTGTCGACACCAAGGAAATCAAGGTTTTTTGGGGAAAGGATTTTCTAATTACCATCGGCAAATCGCACTGGTTGGTGAAGGACATGTTCAGTCAGGAGAAAGCACGGGCTATCGCCGGGAAAAAGATGGACGTCGATAGTACCGATATTCTGCTTTACCGGATCCTTGAACGCTTGATGCATGAAACGCAGAACCTGGTGGAGAAGGTGGAGAAGGATGTAGACAACTGCGGGAAATCACTGTTTAGCAAGAAGGCGGAAAAGACAATCGAAAAGATCAGCATCACCCGGAAAAATGTGGTGCTGCTGAACACCATGTTCAAACCCCAATTGCAATTGTTCCATAAACTGCAGAGCGGAGCTGTGGAAGGTTATGCGGCCAATATGGAAGATTATTGGGGAAACATCCTCGACTTCTATCAGAAAACCTGGGATACCGTAGAAGATGCCGGAGAACTTATTCGTGGTTATTCCACCACCTTCGATTCCCTGCAGGTCAATAAGACCAATGAGGTGATGAAGATCCTGACGCTGGTTTCGTCGGTCCTGCTGCCGCTTACCTTCCTGGCCAGCTTGTATGGGATGAATGTCCCGTTGCCCATTCAGGAGCGTCCCGAATCATTTTTGGTCATCACCGGTATCATGATTGTCATTGCCGTGATGATGGTTGTTTATTTTAAAGGGCGACGATGGATGTGATCAATCTTCGCTGTTCATGACATCGATCTGGCGCTGGATCGATTCTTCATGCAGCGCCTGCAACAATTTCATCAGAAACTCCCTGCTTAATCCCAGTTCTTCCCCTGCTCTTACGCGTTCGTGGATAACCTGTCTCCATCTTTTCAATTGCAGGATGGTGATACGGTTCATTTTCTTGTATTTTCCGATCTCTCCCACGACATTCATTCGCCGGGCAAGGATCTCAATCATTTCCTGATCAAGTTTGTCTATTTCCGACCGTAGTTTTTCCAGTACATTCTGAAATTCCTGCTCCCCTGATTCTTCCCGTATTACCAATCCTGAGATCAGTTGTTGTAACTGCTGAGGAGTGATTTGCTGTTTTTTATCGGTAAGGGCTTCCTGCGGACGGATATGTACTTCGATCATCAATCCGTTCATCTCCAGATCAAGGGCTTTCTGGGCAGTAGGCAACAGCCGGGTAGTTTCTCCGCAAATATGGCTGGGATCAACGATCATCGGGAGATCGGGGCACATCCTTTTTAACTCGATAGGGATCTCCCACATGGGGGCGTTGCGGTATGGGGTACTCTGGAAGAAAGAAAATCCGCGATGGACGGCGATGATCCGTTTCACGCCCATGGCATTGATCCGTTCAATCGCCCCTAACCATGTCTTCAGATCGGGGTTGAGCGGGTTCTTGATCATCACCGGGATATCCACCCCTTTCAGCGCTTCTCCGATCTCCTGCACCGAAAAAGGATTTACAACGGTCCGGGCTCCGATCCAAAGAATATCGACTCTGTGTTTCAGCGCTTCTTCCACATGGTGCGGGTTGGCTACTTCCACGGTGGTCTTCAGCCCTGTCTCTTCCCGGACTTGTTTCAGCCAGCTCAGCCCCACGGAACCAACTCCTTCGAACGAACCGGGACGCGTCCGTGGTTTCCAGATGCCCGCCCGGAAAACTTTAACGTTGGGGATTGCTGCCAGCGATCTGGCCGTAGTCATCACCTGCTCTTCCGATTCAGCTGAACAGGGACCGGCAATGATGCAGGGAGTGACCTGGCAGGGAAGCCAGTCATGCAAAGGAAGAATGTTCAACGCCGGAGCCATCTGGAAAGATTAATGAAGAGAAAAGATCATCCTGAAAAAAGCAACCAGCGCGCTGATGGCGGATACGATCATGACGATGATGAAAATTACCGGGATCAGCATGTCGAGCCAGGTCAGATTGGTGCCGGAGAAGTCAAACGGATACAGGTAATAGAGGATGATGAACAAAATGAAGGTTGCCACTTCTGATATGATCCGGACCAGATAGTAAGGCCAGCGGGTCTCGATAAAGGCCATGATGGTGTTGGCCGCGATCTGAATAAAGATGTTGTAAATAAGGACAGCCTGAACGATGGAAAAAAAAATACTGGTGATAAAGGAAAGATTCCAGTCAGGGACTTTATTGACCACCCACAGGAAAATTATATTCCAGATGATGGCCCAGATATGTTCACCCCTCCGTTTCTTCAAAGGTTTATCCTGATACCAATGACGACGGGTAAAATCGTCCGCTTTACTGACCCAACCGGGCTTGGTCAGGGGAGATTCGGGTTCGTTTGTCATACCTGACGTTTTTCAATTTTAACAAAGGTAGATCAAATTTTAGTTTTGTGCTGTTCCCTTTTCCCTTAATTTTGCATCACTTAAGACTGAATGGATATGGAACATTTGCGAAGATCGAGGATCTGTGATCTTGTCAGATCAAAGGAAACGGGCCGGGATGTGCTCGTAAAAGGCTGGGTGCGCACACGACGCGGCAGTAAAAATATTTATTTTATTGCATTGAACGATGGATCGATCATTCACAATATCCAGGTGGTTGTTGACGGGAATCGTTTCTCGGAAGAGTTCATGAAACCGGTGACTACCGGATCCTGTATCGCCGTAAAAGGTACATTGGTTGAATCCATGGGCCAGGGACAATCGGTAGAAATTCAAGCCAATGAAATTGAGGTTTACGGAACAGCCAGTCCCGAAACCTATCCACTACAGAAAAAAGGACATTCGCTGGAATTTCTTCGGGAGATCGCCCACCTGAGACCCCGTACCAACACTTTCGGAGCGGTATTGCGCATTCGTCATGCCATGGCGTTTGCCATTCACAAATACTTCAACGATCAGGGATTTTTCTACCTGCATACTCCCATTATCACCGGATCGGATGCAGAAGGCGCCGGAGATATGTTCCGGGTGACAACCCTCGATGATAAAAACCCTCCGCGTCTTCCCGACGGCAACGTGGATTATTCACAGGATTTCTTCGGAAAAGAAACCAAACTTACTGTTTCGGGACAACTGGAAGGGGAACTCGGCGCGCTGGCGTTGTCACTGGTTTATACTTTCGGACCGACCTTCAGGGCTGAAAACTCCAACACACCCCGCCATCTGGCAGAATTCTGGATGATAGAACCCGAAATGGCCTTCTACGATGTCAACGATAACATGGACCTGGCCGAAGACTTCCTCAAGTACCTGATGAAGTATGCGCTCGATCATTGTTTCGACGACCTGGAGTTCTTGAATAAAATGTATGATAATGAGCTGATCGAAAGACTGAAAGGCGTCATTGATAATAAGTTTGAACGGCTGACTTATACCGAAGCGGTCGATATTCTGATGGCTGCTGACCAGAAATGGGAGTATCCGGTTTCATGGGGTGTAGATCTGCAAGCCGAACATGAACGGTACCTGGTTGAAAAGCACTTTAACAAACCGGTTATTCTTACTGATTATCCCAAAGATATCAAGGCTTTCTATATGAAACAGAACGAGGACGGAAAGACTGTCCGCGGAATGGATGTCCTGTTCCCTCGTATCGGTGAGATCATTGGCGGATCGCAGCGCGAAGAAAACCTGGAATCCTTGACAAAACGCATTGAAGAACTTCACATTCCCGGGAAAGACGTTTCCTGGTATCTCGATACCCGACGCTTCGGGACAGCTCCGCACTCCGGATTCGGCCTGGGATTTGAAAGGCTCCTCCTGTTTGTGACCGGCATGGCTAATATCCGCGATGTGATTCCCTTCCCGCGTACCCCGAAGAATGCGGAATTTTAATTCTGCACTCCCGTAAACGGGTAATACAGTCCGTTTTTTTCCTTATGTATAATCAGATTAATTCTGAATTATACACTTCCGCATTACCTTCAGGCGGGAACCCGGATAAAGGAAAAAATTCAGCGTTGCTTTTTTCTTCTGAAGAGGAAAAAGTGATATTTTTACTTTGAAATTTGAACTATGGAAAAACACTGGGTACTGAAACCTCAGGGGGATCCGGAAACAGTTAAACGGATCGCCGGGGAACTGAATATCGACCGGTACCTTGCAACCCTGTTGGTTCAAAGAGGCATTCGTTCATACGGGGAGGCAAAATCTTTTTTCAGACCAAAAATTGAAGATCTGCATGACCCGTTCCTGATGAAGGACATGGACAAAGCCATTGAGCGTATCAGCAGGGCATTGCAAAACGGGGAAAAGATCCTGGTATATGGTGATTACGATGTGGATGGAACCACTGCTGTTTCACTCGTTTATCTCTTCTTCAGAAATTATTCCGGCCAGATTGATTATTATATCCCGGACAGGTATACCGAAGGATACGGGATATCCATCCGGAGTATTGATTTTGCGGCTGAGCAGGGTTTTTCGCTGGTGATCGCATTGGATTGCGGGATTAAGGCAGTGGAAAAGATTCAGTATGCCAACTCCAAAGGGATTGATTTTATCATTTGTGATCATCACCGTCCGGGAAGCACGCTTCCTGAAGCTTGTGCTGTCCTCGATCCAAAGAGAAGTGACTGTCCTTACCCTTATAAGGAGCTTTCGGGCTGTGGCATCGGATTCAAACTTATCCAGGCGTATGGCCTGAAAACGGGGATCGATTTTGATGAACTGAGGATATATCTCGACCTGGTTGCGGTCAGCATCGCTTCCGATATCGTTGACATGACCGGCGAAAACCGGATTCTGGCTTACTTTGGTCTTGGTTTGATCAACACGCATCCGCGTCCGGGCATCGAAGCGATTCTTCAATACGGCGGGATCGAACGAAGCTCGTCGAAAGGAGGTCTTTTCTTCAATAAAGAACTGACTATTACCGACCTTGTCTTCCTCATTGGACCCAGAATCAATGCGGCCGGACGGATAGAGAACGGGCGGAATTCGGTTCGACTGCTCATTTCCGATAACCTGGAAGAGGCCCGGACCATTGGCAGGCAGATCGACCTTTACAATACGGAGCGGAAGAACCTGGATACCCTGGCCACGCAACAGGCGCTGGAGATGATCAGCAATGATCCGAACCTGAAAAATGCGCGTTCTACCGTTATCTTTCATCCCGACTGGCACAAAGGGGTGATCGGGATTGTAGCTTCCCGCCTCACCGAGACCTATTACCGTCCCACGATCGTCCTTACCCAGGCTAACGGTTTGATCACCGGATCGGCCCGATCAGTCAAGGATTTTGACGTGTACGATGCAATCGATACATGCAGTGACCTGCTCGAGCATTTCGGGGGCCATAAATTTGCGGCCGGGCTTTCCCTGAAACCGGAGAAACTGGATCTTTTTCGCAAACGATTTGAAGAGACCGTAGCCGAGCGCCTGAAAGGGATTGAGTTGAAGCCGGAGATCGAGGTTGATGTAGAACTTCCTTTTTCTGTCATCAACTCGAAATTTTTCAACATCATGAAGCAGTTCTCGCCCTTCGGACCGGGAAATATGCCACCGATGTTTCGTACCGACGGGGTGATCGATGCAGAAGGGAGCAGGGTAGTAGGGAAGAATCACCTGAAACTGAATATTGCCCATCCGGAGATTCCCGGTGGACCATTCGCGGGAATCGCCTTCCAGCAGGGAGAACATATCTGGAAGATCGAAAAGAAGATCCCCTTTAATATCTGCTATCACCTGGAAGAGAACGAATGGAACGGGAACAAATCACTCCAACTGAACGTCAAGGATATACGGTTTGATTAGGATTTACGATCGCCGAAGCAGATCCCTATTTTCCGTGCTTTCTCAATGAGGGTGTGATCCAACGGCACCAGCCTCAGTTTTCCTCCCACTTCGCTCAAAGGCAGTGAGGTCACGTCATTGGCATTCAGACAAACCATTTCCCCGAACTTTCTCCGGGCGATCAGTTCCACGGCATAGGCTCCAAACCGGGTAGCCAGAATACGGTCCATCCCGGAGGGACTGCCTCCGCGCTGGATGTAGCCGAGAATCGTTTCACGTGTCTCCAGCCCGGTCAGTTCTTCAATAGTCCTGGCGATATAATGGCCCGCTTTTTCACCTTTCGGACAGGGAATGCCTTCGGCAACGACAACGATGGAATAAGGCTTTTTATCGAGCGCCCTTTTTTTCAGGCAGCGGGCAACAATACCGATTTCAAAAGGTATCTCGGGAATGAGGATCACATCTCCTCCACCGGCCATCCCCGAATAGAGCGCCAACCATCCCGCATGATGTCCCATCACCTCGATCACCATGATCCGTTTGTGGCTGTTGGCCGTGGTATGGAGCCGGTCGAGCGCTTCGGTGATGATGGTCAGCGCCGAGTCAAAACCAAAAGTGACATCCGTTCCCCACACATCGTTATCGATGGTCTTGGGAATACCGATGATGTTCAGCCCTTCTTCAGCCAGTTGGGCGCAGGTTCGCTGGGTGCCGTTGCCGCCGATACAGACCAGGGCGTCGAAGCCCATCTCCTGGTAATGCTTTTTGATGATCTGGGGTTTGTCGAAAGAACTCGTTGACTTCCCCTGTTTGAAAGGGTTCTCGCGCGATGTTCCCAGGATCGTGCCGCCCAGGGTGAGGATCCCTGATAACTGGTTTTCATCAAGCTGAACAAACTCTTTGTTGATCAGACCAAGAAACCCGGAGGAGATCCCAAACACTTCCATCCCATATTCCAGGATAGCTGTTTTACCTACTCCGCGAATGGCTGCATTGATACCGGGGCAATCACCTCCGGCGGTTAATATTCCGATGCGCATGGCTTCTGGATTAACTGGCTTCAAAATTACAGAAAACCAGCGGTTCCATTTATGTTTTTTTTTCGTGGATTATCGGATAATGAACTTCAGGACATCGGTTCGTTCTCCATCGTTCCAAAGAAGAATGTACAAACCCGGCTTCATCGGATATGAACATCCTGTCATAATAAGATATCTGATTGATTCCCAAGACAAAAGGACTAATAATTGCCTTGAAATTTTGTTCAGGGTTTTCCGAAAATTCGTCAGAAAACCGGCAGGAGGAAAAAGCAGATTACTTCAGTTCGAAGGTCCCGCTCCCAATCTCTGTTTCATCGGTATAAACCTTAACGGTATAGCGGCCTTTCATGGCAGGTTTATCCGCATCTTTTTTAGTCCAGTTCACGCAAAGATTCATGGCTTTTCCCTGGTAGTTGAAATCTTCGCGGATGCTGAAGGGGATGGTTTGTCCGTTAAAAGTGAAGGTGTCGTATTTGCTCTTGATCACCACGACATTATCAGGACGGGTGATGCAGATATAGACTGAATGTTTCCCGGTTTCAACAAGCGGGTTTTCGCCGATAGTGAAGCAAACGCGCAGGCGGTCGGTACGGTTGGCTTTGTCGGTCGGGGTCTCTTTTTCCCCGGCTTTCACCCGGTAAGCAATCACCGTCACATTATATGCACGGAGGATAGCGGCGCTGTTCATTTTCTGAGTGAGGACTTCTTTATCTTTCACCAACGCCTGGTTTTTGGATTGTTCAGTGCGTACATCTTCCCGTATACGTGCGTTTTCCTCTGTCAGCGCCCGGTTGGCGGTATACAGCGAATCAATCTGGTGTACATATCCCTGGGCTATTTTCTGGAGCATACCGATCCGTTTGCGCACTTTATTATATTCCCACTCGGTATCGAGCAGCCGGCGTATCTCTGTTGCGTTGGCCTGGATGATACTGTCTTTTACAGACAGTGAATCAGAGAGGCTCCCGTAGGCGGCTTTAATGGTATTGTGTTCAGTCATCAACGAGTCGAGTTCATGCTGAAGTTCGATTTTGTCGGCTTCTTTTTCTTTCACCAGCTTCATCAGGTGTGATCGCTGGATAAACAACCAGAAAAGAAGTGCCAGAACAATCAGAATGAAAATCCCGGCATAGATCTTTAATTTTCTGGAGGAAGTGTTCTGTCCGTCCATAGAATGAATTTTTTATATTTTGCAAATATAACAAAAACCGAATTTTTTGGTTCATTTTTCCTGAGAAACCAACACGGGCTTCTCTAATTTTTAAAGATCAGATGAAGGATTTCGTAAAAAAAGAAGCCGGATATCAGGATACCCGGCTTCTTTTCTGTTTTAGTGTTTATTTTCAGATTACCGGATGTACCGGTGATCAGGAGGATTAATTTTTCGGGGTCAGGTCTTTAATTTGCTCACCATGTTCGCGAACGATCTCGCGGAGCCACCATTCCGGGTAACCCGGTTGTGAAGGCATCACGGCTACACCATAACCATTGTCTTCAAATTTCCCGTCTTTTTCCTTTTTGATGTTCCCGTCGTGGTATTTCACCAAGAGGTACTCGCCCAGTTTTTTCCAGGCAGCGACAGTAGCATTACCGGCTTTCACAGAGTAGTCGGTCAGATAAGCAACGGCTTTCTTAGGATCGCTGTTATACAGGGCCAGGGCTTCCTTATCTACGGTAGTCATGTTGTCGATGTATTTCAGTTCGAGTTCACGCTGAACTTTCTGAATATCCTTGATCATGTAATTGTATTTTGTGTAAGCCCAGTTAGAAACAAAGGTAAAGGTCCAGAAAGCAGAAGTGGGGCTGTATTCGAGCATGTTACCGTTTCCTACGGCAAAGGTTTCGGGGACTTTGGTCATGCTGGAGTACATCGGGCTGAAGACCGTGGTATAGGTGTCGTCAACACCGAACCAATGGATTCCTCCGATAGCGTCGGGCATCCAACTGCGTCCCTGCGAGACGAACACAAAACCGGTCTGCTGGGTGGAAGTGGCGCGTTCATGAACATACGCAACACTGTCGACTTCCCAGGTCATCGGACGCCAGCGGTAAGGGCACTGGAACGGGCCACCGCCGATATCGTTGTTCATATCCATCGGTGTTCCTTCATAATGGTCGCGCATGAATTCCATCATGTCGTGAATGGAGATCTTTTTGTCGGGTTTGATCCACAGGGGCATGCGGTTAATGGCATAACCGTGTTTGCCCGTTTTGATTTTTCCCATGGCGTAATCAACATATTGCCCCATGTCTTTATTGGCACGGTTGAAGAAAGCCCATACGCGGGCTTCGCAGGCACGGGCGCCGCTGAAAGTCACGGGATTATAAGTATCGGAAAAGCTGAATTCATTGTCAGGCCCCGAATACCATCCTTTTGCACGGGCAAAAGTGATCACGTCCTTGGCATAAAGGCAGTTTTCAGGATCATTCAACGGGAAAGTGGTGATACGTGCCTGGTTGGCATGACCGCAGATATATCCGTCGGGGATACGAAGTGCTACCCAAACAGCGCCTTTTTCTCCTTCACCTTTTCCAATGATCTCCATAATCCACACTTCATTCTTATCCATGATGGAGAACGATTCGCCTTCGGAAGCATATCCGTACTTTCCCATCAGGTCGGCAATGACATTGATGGCTTCACGGGCGGAAGCAGAACGCTGCAAGCCGATGTAGATCAGGCTGCCATAGTCCATGATGGCGCCTTTCTGATGAAAGAGTTCTTCCCGGCCGCCATAAGTGGTCTCACCGATGGAAACCTGATGCTCGTTCATGTTCCCGACTACCGAATAGGTATGACGGATCTGAGGGATCTTTCCCAGGGGCTTGCCTGTATCCCATTCGATAATATCCTGCATGGCGCCTTCAGGGTAGTCGGCCGCAGGACGGAAATAAAGTTCCCCGTACAGCACATGAGAGTCGGCAGAGTACGAGATAAAAGTGGAACCGTCAGCAGAGGCTCCTTTTGTTACCAGGAAATTGGTACATGCACCGGCATTCATTACAGGTCCCAATATCAGAACCAACGCCGCCAATGCAGTGATGACCAGAGTTCTTTTCATATCTGTGTTTTTTAGTTTATTGAATCCACATGGAATCAGGATAGTACAAAGGTAAAAAAAATCCGTGGAATGAACTTCACCGTAAAAGATTCTTCACAAGAATACGTTACTTTTGTTACATCGAAACAACCCTTATGATCAGACGTACCGGCTTTATTCTGATTCTTGCGCTTCTGACTTCTGCCTTGAATGCCCAGACGGAAAACAGGGATACTGTGACCAACGCTAAATCGAGGATCATCATCAATGCCTCCGGCGCATGGTCCATTGCCATGGGCAAGTACCAGACAACTACCACTACCGACGAATATGCAGGATATGCTTCCGACGGTTTCATAGGCCAGGTTGGAATTAACTGGATCGGCAAACATGAACTGGGCCTTGGAGTTACCTATGTGTTCCAGCACAACGGATTCCAGAAAAAAGCGGAGAATATCTGCCCTCCCGGTCAGGATTATCTGGGTTCCGGGGGATGGAATAACCATTATTTCCTTGCCGGCCCGGTATACATCAAAGAATTTGGACGGATAAGCATGGATATTTCCGTTTTAGGTGGCTTTGTCCTCTCCACAGGCACGATATTTTCCTTAGAAGTCCCCGATACCCTCCATCCGTATGTTTCATCCGGAACAGGGTTCGGTTTCGGATTTCAGGCTAAGGCTTACGCCGGGTACCGGATTAGCAAAAAAGTATTCATTACGGCCGGGATCAGTTATCTGGGAGGAACTCCTTCAAGATCAAAGAGTTTTTATACTTTAGTGCAAGATCCCAACGTGGGATGGACCTACGTCGGAAGTGAAACAGTCATCAAAAAGAAGATTTCTACCATAAATCCCGGAGTGGGTGTCATGATCAAACTATAAATCCTACATGAAAAACAAACTTTCCCTGCTGATATTGCTGCTCACTGCTTCTTCTTTGTCCGCACAGGTCAATGTAAAAGATTCAGCGATTACTGCTCCCATTATCTATGCCAATTATGCGTACCAGTTTCCCGGTGGCGATCTGAACCAATTATTCGGATCCAATTCACGCATCGGAGGTGGTTTTTTACTCAAGACAAAAGGTAACTGGCTGCTTGGAGCCGAGGGGAATTATCTCTTCGGAGGCAACGTGAAGCATCAGGAGACCATGATGATCTGGATCTCGACGCCGGAATGGAACATCATTGATGCCAACGGGATGTTTGCCGATGTGATTTTATACGAAAGAGGATACAGTTTCTACGGTTACTTCGGTAAACTCTTCCCCATCCTGTCACCCAATCCCAACTCGGGATTTACGATCACTGGAGGAGTGGGGTACCTTCAGGATAAAATCAGGATCAATAATCCCAACAATACGGCCTACCAACTCAAAGACGACTACCGGAAAGGCTATGACAAACTCAACGGAGGAGTCTCTTGTACAGGATCGATCGGTTATATGTATCTGAGCAATTCGCGGTTACTGAATTTCTCTGTTGCCTTCGAATTTGTTCAGGCATGGACACACCGGATGCGCGATTACAATTTTGACCTGAAAGGGCCTGATCCCGACAACTATTCCTCTCAATTTTACGGTGTTAAAGTATCCTGGTTCATACCGCTCTACACCCGGAAACCCAAGGAATTTTATCTGTACTGATGCAGACTCTATACACTTTCAGTATCTTTTTGTATGGATGGGCTGCTCGTCTGGCCGCTCCTTTTCATCCTAAAGTCCGCTTATGGAAAGAGGGCAGGGATCATCTACTCCGGAAGATCGAACAGGAGATGAGTTCCGTGCCCGCTGAACGCCGCGGGCAAACTGTGTGGTTCCATTGCGCTTCTCTCGGTGAATTTGAGCAGGGAAGGCCCGTGATGGAAAGAATCCGGGAGTTATATCCTCAGAGCCTGATCATCCTGACATTCTTCTCTCCTTCGGGTTATGAGATCAGGAAGAAGACACCGGTCGCCGATTTCGTGTGGTACCTGCCGCTCGACACGCCTGCCAATGCCCGCCGTTTTCTTAGTTTGATCAACCCTTCCATGGCGTTTTTCGTGAAATACGAGTATTGGTTCAACATGCTGAAAGAACTGAAACGGCGTGATATTTCCATCTTCATGGTCTCCGCTGTTTTTCGCCCCGGACAGCATTTCTTCCGCTGGTACGGGAAATGGTTTCTCAGGCAGTTGAAGAACGTCACCTGGTTTTTTCTTCAGAATGGAGAGGCAAAAGCGTTGCTGGAGAGTCATGGGATCAAGAACTTTACGGTGACCGGAGATACCCGTTTTGACCGGGTCACGGCCATTGCCGCGAGTCCGGTGGAATACCCTCTCGTGGAGAAGTTCAGTAAAAACAGCCGTATCCTGATCGCCGGCAGCATCTGGCCTCCCGATGATGCGCTTCTCTTTCCAATGATCGTGAACCGGAAAATCAAACTAAAATATATCCTGGCACCACACGAAGTACATGAAGCCCGGATTACGTCGCTCATGGAAGGCATCCGTAAGACACCCGGGATGCCTGTCGGACGCGACGCGATCGTCCGGTTATCGGAGCTTACCAAAGGGAATGCCTCCAGGGCCAAAGTACTGGTGGTGGATTCCATCGGACAACTGGCCCATCTTTACCGTTATGGATCATTCGCCTACGTGGGAGGTGCGTTTGGGGCCGGCCTGCATAATATCCTTGAACCGGTGAGTTTCGGGAAACCGGTTATGTTCGGACCCCGGCACACCAAATTTACCGAGGCCGTCGATCTCATCAGGCTGGGAGGCGCCGTGTGCGTGAAGACTCCGGAGGAGGCCAAGGCACTGGTGAAGAGACTCCTTGCCGATCCCGTTCACTACCAGCACATGTCGGACGTGTGCCGTATCTATTCCGATTCCAACAAGGGAGCCACCTCCCGCATCCTCGATGCGATCCGTTCATACGGATTCATGCCACGAGGGTTCAGTCAGACAGAAGTAAAGTCCTGATTTCGCTGACGGGGGATGAAGCCGGCTTCTGTAATGGCCCTGCAGATACCTTCGGCATCGAAGGAATGATGTGCGCCTGCCACCGAAACCACGTTCTCTTCGATCATGATGGACCCGAAATCATTGGCTCCGGCATGCAGGCAGAGCTCTGCGGTATCTTTACCGACGGTGAGCCATGATGCCTGGATGTTGGAGATGTTGGGCAGCAGGATGCGGCTGATGGCAATCATGCGGAGGTATTCTCCCGGTGTCACTGTGTTGACAACACCCGATTTGGTTCTTAATACCGTGTTCTCATCCTGGAAAGGCCAGGGGATGAATGAGAGGAAACCCTTATTCCCTTTTGGACGTTCTTCCTGCACTTCCCGGAGACGTATCATGTGTATGAATCGCTCTTCCACGGTTTCGACATTCCCGAACATCATGGTGGCGGAGGTAGTAAGGTCGATCTTGTGCGCTTCACGCATCACATCCAGCCATTCACCGGCAGTGCATTTTCGCGGTGAGAGCAGGTTACGTACTCTGTCGACCAGGATCTCGGCTCCGGCACCGGGCAGGCTGTCCAGCCCCGCTTCCACCAGCTTCTCCAACACTTCCCGGTAGGTGATGCCCTCTATCCTGGCGATGTGGACAATTTCGGGAGGACCCAGGGCGTGTAATTTCAGCCCGGGGAAGGATTCTTTCAGCTGGTGGAAAAGAGTAGTGTAAAAATCCAACCCGAGATGAGGATGCATCCCTCCCTGCAATAACAACTGGTTACCGCCCAGCTTTTGCATCTCTTCGATCTTGGCGCGGTACTCCTCCATCGTGGTGATGTAAGCTTCCCGGTTGCCGATGGGCCGGTAAAAGTTGCAGAACCTGCATCCAGATATGCAGATATTCGTGATGTTTACGTTCCGGTCGATGATCCAACCCACCGTGTTGTCGGGATGCAGGGTTTTCCTAATTTCGTCTCCGATCAGCATCAACTCTGCCACAGGGACATCCTGCCAAAGCAATAAGGCTTCGCCGCTGGTCAACCATTCATGATGGAGCGCCTTCCGGATAACGGATGTAATTTTCATCAGATTATATTCGAAAAAAGAGGTTTTGTACCAACCTGTTTTTTACCTTTGCATACCTTGGGTCCAAAATTACGAAAAAAATGAAGCCGAAGATTGTACCAGTAGTAAAGCATGAGGCCGCAGGATGTACGGTATACCTGGTCTCGTCTCCCAAAGACCTTCCGGCAGGCATATTCAGCAAACCCGAACTCACTTACATACGTCACAGGAAAGAGGAAAAAGCGGACTGGATACCATTTGACCGCCTGGGTTATTGGGACTTTGTTCAATTTATCAAAGAAGAGAAAGATCTTTACCGGCGTCTCGAAGAACTCCGGAAAGCCGGAGACCGGCTCCAGGCCTTTCTCAACAAGCATAAAGTAACCGGCATCACCATTTCGGGTCCCGGTAATGACCCATTAGTTACCCTGACTTTTGCAGAAGGGGTCATTCTGGGTGACTATCGCTTTTCGAAATACAAAACCACCAAAGACGACAGTGTTACCCTGGAGGAAATCCGGATTTGCACCGATGCCTTGCCTGTCGAAGGGATCGCCCTGTTGGATGCAGTAACGGACGGAGTGTACTTCGCCCGCGATCTCATCAATGAACCTAATTCGGGGCTTACAGCAGGGATTTTTGCCCACGAAATAACGGAAATGGGCAAATCATGCGGGGTGGAAGTGGAGGTGATGAATAAAAACAAACTGGAAGCTCTCCAGATGGGAGGCATTCTGGGCGTTAACAAAGGAAGTCACGAACCGCCGTTGATGGTCTGCATGGAGTACAAACCTTCCCATCCGAAGAACAAAAACCCGTTTGTGCTGGTTGGGAAAGGCATCATGTTCGACACGGGCGGAATGAACCTGAAGCCGGGCGATTACATGAACGACATGAAAGACGATATGTCGGGAGGCGCGGCTGTGGCCGGAGCAATGATGGCGATTGCACGGGCAAAGCTGTCGGTGCATATCATCGGACTGGTACCGGCGACAGATAATCGTCCGGGAGAACAGGCCATTGTTTCGGGAGATGTATTGCGCATGCATAACGGAAAGACCGTAGAAGTCATCAATACCGATGCAGAAGGGAGACTGATCCTGGCTGATGCCTTGAGTTATGCTTCCCGGTATAAACCGGCCCTGGTCATCGATCTGGCTACATTGACGGGCTCTGCCCTCCGGGCTGTTGGCAAAGGCGCAATAGCAGGGATGCAGGCCGGTGCAACCGAATGGATGGATCAACTCATCAAATCAGGCTTCGCTGTCCATGAACGGATCGTTGAATTGCCCCTGTGGGATGATTATGCGGAAGCACTGAAATCGGAGGTGGCCGATATGAAAAACCTGGGAGGACCTGAAGCCGGTGCTATCATCGCCGGAAAATTTCTCGAAAAATTCACTTCCTATCCTTTCATTCATCTCGATATCGCCGGACCGGCATTTTTAGATAAACGGGATCATTATCGTGGCATTGGCGGGACGGGCGTAGGAGTTCGCCTGCTTTTCCATTTTTTTAGTACGAAGACAACCTGACAATCATATAATCTAACACTTGTTTTTCAGATGACACAACCGACTCCTGATACACAAAACCGCATCCGCGTGGGCATTACACACGGAGATGTAAATGGCATCAACTACGAAATCATCATTAAAACGATGCTCGATCAGCGCCTTTACGAGAATTACACCATCATCGTTTACGGATCCTCGAAAGTGGCTTCCTACCACCGCAAGATCATTGATGCAAACGACTTCAATTTTAACATTATACGAAAAGCTGACCAGGCCCATCCCCGGAAACCCAATATCATCAACATCCTGGAGGATGAGGTGAAGCTTGAAACGGGGAAATCGACAGCCCTCGCGGGAGAACTTGCCCTGATGGCCCTGGAGATGGCCGTGAATGACCTGTCCAATCACCAGATTGATGTCCTGGTGACAGCCCCGATCAACAAAAAAAATATCCAATCGGATAAATTTCATTTTCCCGGACATACCGAATACCTGGCCACAAAATTCAATACTCCTGATAACCTGATGTTCATGGTCACCAACGCATTCCGCATCGGGGTGGCCACGGGTCATTTACCGATTGCCCGGGTTGCCCAGGAGATAAACGAAGAACTCATTCTTCACAAGATCCGAATCATGAATCAATCCCTGATCCGTGATTTTGGCATCGTCAAGCCCCGGATTGCCGTGTTAGCGCTGAATCCGCATGCCGGCGACGAAGGGATCATCGGTGATGAAGATCAGCGGATAGTGGCGCCAGCTATCAATAAAGCCATCGCGCAAAACATCCTGGCTTTCGGACCGTATCCGGCAGATGGTTTCTTCGGATCATCCTCCTTCCGCGAATTCGATGGCATCCTGGCCATGTACCATGACCAGGGTATGATACCTTTCAAACTGTTGTCGTTCGATGAAGGAGTGAACTACACTGCCGGTCTCCCATTTGTGAGAACTTCCCCTGCTCATGGCACCGCTTATGATATTGCCGGAAAAAACATGGCCAACCCGGAAGCATTCCGGAATGCTATTTACATGGCGTGCGATATATATCAGAACCGCCACGATTACGATGAATTGCATGCCAATTCATTGAACCCGGCCCAACCTCCGGTAGAACCTGCTACTACATGACTTTTGAAAAGTATACATTAAACCGCATCTGTGAAATTACCGGGGGACATATCCTGTCTTCCCGCACAGATGATCCATACGTTCGGGATCTGTTGATCGACAGCAGAAGGTTAGTGGATCCTGCAGGATGCCTGTTTGTCGCCCTGGTGACCCAACGCAATGACGGCCACCGTTATATTGGCGACCTGTACGAAAAGGGAGTGCGATTGTTCATGATCCGGGATCGTCGTTACCTGAATCCCGGAACAGACAAAGAAACGCCTCTTTCGGGTGATGGCTCTCCCTATCCTGACGCCGCTTTTTTGGTGGTGAATGATACCCTGACTGCCCTGCAAAAATTGGCAGCTTACCACCGGAGCCTCTTCACGTCACCGGTCATCGGAATTACCGGCAGCAACGGAAAAACGATCGTGAAAGAATGGCTATTCCAACTGTTGGCGCAGGATTTCAGGATCATCAGGAGTCCGAGAAGTTTCAATTCACAAATTGGCGTGCCGTTATCGGTGATGAAAATGGAGGGCGGTGACGACCTGGCTATTATCGAAGCCGGTATCTCACAGCCTGGTGAGATGGAACACCTCGAACCCATCATCCGGCCAACCATCGGACTGATCACGAATATCGGCCATGCTCATGATGAACATTTTCTGAATGCCGCCCAGAAAGCAACCGAGAAACTGAAACTGTTTGAACATTCCAAAATCATCATGTACTGTTCAGACTATACGGTAATCAGGGAGAAGATTCAGTCTTCACCAACGCTTTCGACCATCAGCACCTTCACCTGGAGTCGTACCGGGGAGGCCGACCTGAAGATCACCGCCGTCAACAAGAGAGGAGAAAATACCTTGATCGAAGGCCTCTTTCAAGGCCGGGAGATGCAGATCACTATTCCGTTAACCGACGAGGCTTCCATCGAAAACGCCATCCATTGCTGGGCAGTGATGCTCTATCTTGGAACCGACCCTGCCGTGATAGCTCCTCGCATGCTGCAGTTGACACCTATCGCACTGCGACTCGAATTGAAAGAAGCAGTGAACCATTGTTCGCTGATAAACGACATTTACAATTCCGATATCAACTCCCTCGGTATTGCTATCGATTTTCTGTTATCGCAAAATCAACATCCCCGACGCACGGTCATCCTCTCCGATATATTGCAGAGTGGTCGCGATAAAGAAGAATTATACCGGGAATTGGGAGAAGTATTCGCGTTTAAAAAGATTGACCGCGTGATCGGCATCGGGAAAGATATCTCGCGTTACTCACGAATGTTCCCGATGGAAGGTTCTTTTTTCCTGACTACGGATGATTTCCTTGCTCATTACCCGATATCACAATTCCGTGACGAAACCATCCTGCTGAAAGGCGCCCGTTTGTTTGAATTTGAAAAGATCAGCAGGGTCCTTCAGCGAAAAGCGCATGAAACAGTACTTGAGATCAACCTCGATGCCCTCGTTCATAACCTGAATTATTACCGCTCCAAGCTGAAACCCGGCGTGAAAGCCATGGCCATGGTCAAAGCTTTTGCTTACGGAAGCGGTAGCTTCGAAATAGCCAACCTCATGCAGTTTCACCGGGTCGATTACCTGGCCGTAGCTTACGCCGACGAAGGTGTCGATCTCAGGAAAGCCGGAATCCGCCTGCCGATTGCCGTCATGAGCCCGGAAGAGCAAAGCCTTGATCTGCTGCTTAAATACAACCTGGAACCCGAAATCTATAATATCCATATTCTCGAACTGATCGAAAAGGCGATTGACCGCAATCAGACAGCCCTGCAGGATGAAGTGCAGATCCATATCAAACTCGATACCGGGATGCACCGGCTTGGATTCAACGAACGCGATCTCGATGAACTGGGCGCCCATCTTCAGGCTAATCCACGGCTGCATGTCAGGTCGGTCTTCTCTCATCTCGCCGCCAGCGAAGATCCTGCAGAAGATGAATTTACCCGCCGCCAGATCGCGCTGTTTAATACAATGAGTAAAAAAATTACTCAATATGTGCAGTATCCATTTATTCGTCACATTCTGAATTCGGCGGGGATCAGCCGTTTCCCTGAAGCGCAACTGGATATGGTCAGGATCGGGATCGGATTATATGGAGTCGGTTTTGATGAGGCGGAAGGAGCGGCATTGCGGAATGTCAGCACCCTGAAGACCGTTGTGACGCAGGTAAGGTGGATCCCCAAAGGAGATACAGTGGGTTACAACCGGAAAGGAGTGGCCGACACGGATAAAGTCATTGCCGTGGTACCGATCGGTTATGCCGACGGACTTGACCGGCGGTTGGGTAACGGGCATGGGAAGTTTTATATTGGGGGAAAGGCAGCCCCGGTAATCGGGAACATCTGCATGGATCTGGTCATGTTGGATGTCACCGAATTGGTTAATCAGGGAATGGACATCCGGGAAGGGGAGGAGGCGGTTCTTTTCAGCGATGAACATCCCGTAACGGAACTGGCAAAACTCACAGGGACCATCCCTTATGAAATACTCACCAGTATTTCTCCGCGGGTAAAAAGAATCTATTTTCACGAATAACCATAACTCATGACACATAACCTTAGCATTATCATTCCTGCCTACAACGAAGCCGCCACTATTCACCTGATCCTTGATAAGGTATTGGCTGTTCACCTTAACGGAGGCATGGGGAAAGAGATCATCATCGTGAACGACTGCAGCAAGGATGCCACGGTGGAAGCCGTGGAGCGGTATATATCCGCTCATCTCGGGGAGAACATTAAGCTCTTCAGTCAGCCGAAGAACATGGGAAAAGGAGCCGCCCTCCATCGCGGAATCGCGGAAGCGACGGGTGAATACCTCATCATCCAGGATGCCGACCTTGAGTACGATCCGGAAGAGTACAACATCCTGCTAAAGCCTATTCTCAGCGGTTTTGCCGATGTGGTTTACGGATCGCGTTTCATGGGGGGAAATCCGCATCGCATCCTCTTCTTCTGGCACTCGATTGGCAACAGGATGCTGACGTTCGTTTCCAATATGTTCACGAACCTGAATCTCTCCGATATGGAGACCTGTTATAAACTATTCAAATCAGCATACATTAAGCAAATATATTTCCGGGAGAACCGGTTTGGGTTTGAACCGGAAGTGACAGCGAAGATCGCACGATTCAAAGGGATCAGGATCTATGAAGTGGGGATCAGTTATTATGGCCGGACCTACGAAGAAGGGAAGAAGATCGGGGCAAAAGACGGATTCCGCGCCATCTGGTGCATCCTCAAATACAACCTGTTCTCGAGAAAATACCTGAAAGATCAGAACTAAAACAGCGCAGATGAGCCTAAAAAAGAAGAACCTCTGGTCACTGGCAGCTTTTGTAATACTGGCGACTGCCGTGGTATACGGACGTTTTCTGCTTCCACGGTGGCTTACGTATAACTGTCTCTCCATCATTTCGTGGGATGTTTTTGGTTACTATATCTACCTCCCGGCCACCTTCATTCATCACGATGTAGGGTTGAAGGATTTCACCTGGTTGCAGTCCATCCTGGATACCTACAAGCCGACCATCGGTTTTTACCAGGCATATGTAGGTCCCACCGGGGATTATGTCATGAAATATACCATGGGACTGGCCATTCTGTATTCTCCGTTCTTCTTTATCGCCCATCTTCTGGCTCCTGTTCTCGGGTATCCGGCCGATGGCTTCTCACTGCCTTACGAGATCTCCATTTCTTTGGGAGGATTGGTTTACGCTATCATTGGTTTATGGTTCTTACGGAAAGCATTGCTCCGTTATCTGCCCGATCGCATCGCAGCCCTGACCATGGCTGTGATCGTTCTCGGGACAAACTATTTCCAACTTACGGCCTACGATGGGGCCATGTCACATAATTATCTCTTCTTCCTTTACGCCCTGCTTTTCTGGTTTTCGATTAAATGGAATGAAAAACCAGGATGGGGATATGCTGCCGGACTCGGACTGGTGCTGGGGATGATGGCCCTGATCAGGCCGACAGAGATTATTGCTGTGCTGATCCCGGTATGTTGGGGAGTATTTAACAAAGAGACATTGCTGAAGAAATGGCGGTTGCTGCTCGACCATTACGGACAAGTGATCGTGGCCGGCATATTGCTCTTTCTGGTTGGCTTTATGCAACTCCTGTATTGGAAGTTGCATGCCGGCGAATGGATTTATTACAGCTACGAGGCAGGGGAGCGGATTCGTCTGTTTGCCCCCTATTTCATGCGGGTCATGTTCTCGTTCAAGAAAGGCTGGTTGATATACACACCCCTGATGGCCTTTGCCATCCTCGGTTTCATCGTTCATTTCCGGAGGAATAAAGAAAGCTTCGTCCCTATCTTCCTTTTCACTTTTCTGAACCTGATGATCATCTGCGGGTGGACTACGTGGTGGTTCGGTGGGAGTCTCGGACAGCGTTCGATGATGCAGTCGTACGCTCTTCTCGCTCTCCCGATGGGCTTTTTCATCCAGTGGGTCTCGGAAAGAAAATGGTTTGTACGCATTCTTTTTATCCTTGTCTTCGGATGGGGAATCTTTCTGAACCTGTTCCAGACCTGGCAATATATGAATTTCATTTTCGATCCATCGAGAATGACCCGGCCGTATTACAAGGCAGTGTTTTTGAAAGATCATGTTGATCCCGAAGATTACCGGTTGCTGGAGCCCGAGAAAAATAGCGATAATGTATTGGAATCAATGGGTGATGGTAAGGATTATCATCGCCGTCCATTACTCTCACAAGGTTTTGAATATCCCGATCAGAAAGAATTGGCATATTATGTATTATCACCCGTTCATTCCGGGAAGTATGCCTATAAATTAGATTCAACCAACCAGTTTTCAACAGGCTTTAAAGCAACTGCTGACAAGGTCTCCTCCCTCAGTTATTATTGGATCAGGGCAACGGCCTGGGTTTATTCTTCCGCCGATTCCCTGGATAACCTGGTCGACATGGTCATCACCGTAGTTCATAACGGTGAACACGTAAAATACCGATCCCTTCCACTGGCAGGAAAAGGATTGATTCCTGACAAATGGCATCAGGTGACCATGGATTACGAAATACCCTATCTGGAAAATCCAAAAGACAACCAGGTGCAGGTTTACCTTTGGAATCACGGGAAAAATGAGATGTTTGTGGATGATATGGATGTTTATGTATATGAAAAATAGGTAATCAACGAACACTGCATGCGTCGACATTTACCATCGTTTACTTGTTGTTTTTTCATCGGATTGTTTTGCGTCGCACTCTTTCTGTCGCTTCAGATACATAGCAAGATAAGGCGATTCGATTGGCAGAGCGAGATTTATTCTGATGGGGCAGGTTACTATGCCTATCTTCCGGTCACTTTTTTATATCGGTTCGATTATAATAAATTCCCGGCAGGAATTAATGATTCTACCGGCTATCAATTTATTGATCATGACGGTAAGAAGATGGTGACCAAATATGGTTGCGGAGTGGCGTTGATGGTTTCCCCTTTTTTTGGAGGAACGGTACTTTACTCACATCTTGCCGGTTTGCCGTTGGAAGGAGGTTTCTCTACCGCCTTTTTCCGAATGGCTGATGCGGCAGGGGTATTCTACCTGGTCGTGGGTTTGTTCTTCATCTTTCAGGTGCTGAAGCGATATACCGGCAAACTGGTCAGGTATCTTTCCGTTATATTTATTTTCGCGGGCACCAACCTGTATTTTTACACCTTCCGGCAGCCCCTGATGTCGCATGTTTATTCGTTCTGCGCCATCAGCCTGTATCTGTATGCCATCCATCTTTTCCTGGAAAAAGGATCCTGGCGCAGTTTTATGTTGGTAGCTTTTTCAGCGTCCCTGTCGATGCTGATCCGGCCGGTCAACGGGACCATCCTGCTGTTGTTGCTGTTTTGGAATGTGGATTCGTTTCGTGCGCTGAAAGACCGCCTCCGGGTGCTGTTTACCTGGAGGAATATCGCCACCTTTGCCATCATCTTTTTCCTGGTGTTTCTCCCCCAGATGTTGTACTGGAATTATATGTTCGGTGAACCGATCCATTATTCATACCAGGGAGAATCCTTTAGTAATTGGAATGATCCGAAACTGGCAGAGATCTGGTTCTCACCGCTGAATGGGTTGTTTATCTGGAACCCGGTTTGGTTTGTGTTCATCGCCGGTGTTCTGTTGATGATCATCTTACGGGAACGGAACGGGATACTCCTGTTGGTTTTCTTCCTGCTTACCAGTTACATCATTGCTTCCTGGCACAGCTGGTACTTCGGATGCGGATTCGGTCATCGGGCCTTTGTTGATTTCCTTCCACTCGTTGCCATCCCGTTCGGCCTGATTACTGAAAAAGTCGTCCGCATCAGGACCCGTATCCCGGGGGTTTTAATGATCTTGCTCCTGAGCGCGATGAGTTATTATAATATCCGCATCATCTATCATTACAGCGGATGTTTTTCCGGATCAGTGTGGGATTGGGAGATGTACCGGTACTACCTGAGAAATGCAAAGCTGATCCAGAAGCAGCGGCCGGTTTATGTTTACCTCAATGATTTTGAAAACGGAGCGGTGGTTGTAAATAGTTACGGAACTAATTTATTGCATCGCTCGTACAATTCCAGCATCATACTTAGTAATGAGTATAAAACGGGAGGTAGTGACCCATTATATTTTTTCTCTTTTGCATTACCATTCCCTACGCATGCCGACGCCAGGGTATATGTCAATGTGCCCGGAGGAAGTACCTCTGGCGGACAGATGTTCTGCCTGATAGAAAAAAATGGACAAATTTTATGGAGTGACTCGTGTCAGATTGATCCGTTTATTTCCAATGCAAGAGGATGGTGTAAGGTTTATAAAGATTTTACCTTTCCCGGAGATATGCCATGGGATGCGACCATTTCAGTGATATTGAAAAATCCCGGTGGACGTCTGTTTTTTGCCGATGATCTGAAAATCGTCTTCTATTAACCGGTACCCTAATCTTTTATTTCCAACCGTTTGGCTTTTACCAGCATAAAACGGCCCCACGTCTCCCACACGGGATCAAAACGGGATTTCAATTGTTCAAAATCATCTGTGAAAATATAATAATAATCAGCGTCAGTATTTACATCGATTTTGTTGTCATAATTTAGAAGATCAATATTGGCTGTTTTACCGGTTTCTTTATAAAAAGTAAAAGAAGGATTGAAATGCCAATCAGTTTTTAATTTGATGGTGTGTCCCTTTTCTGCATTGTTCAGATAATTGATAACAGTCAGCGTATGAGCATCAAACCACCATTCCCTTGCATAGGATAACCTTACCGTCAGGCCAAGATGGATGATTAAAGCCAGACTGACCACCGCCGATAAAAACACTTTAACAACTCTCCCTTTTCCGGAGTCGGTCAAGCTAATCAGGCAAACCAGGGGACAAATGAATAACGGGAAATAGAAAAGCCCGATGCGGCCTGTCAGATATGGAGTTTTTAACAGGAGATGTTCCAAAAAATTCAGCAAGACAGATAGTGTCAGTACTATACTGGAAATCCAGATCGGTTGCCGGAAGCAGGAGGTATTCCTTTTTGATTTGAAAAACCTGACAAGGACAATCACGATATTCAGAACAACCACCCCCATCAGGAAAATAGCCAATGGATGATCAAAGGGAGTGCGCTTGGGATTTTCGGTCAGTATATTATGAGTCAGGGATAACATGGTTTCATAATAAAACCCGTGGGAACCAAAAAAATCAAACATTTTTTCTTTCTGCATTTTAAGAAACGGAGTCAAAATCAGCAGTCCATAGGCAATGCAGAAGGTGAAGAGAATGAGCAATGAAGGAAGAGGTTTTTTACCTCGGCCCGGTAACGAATAAAAAAAGTATATCGTGATGATAATCGTGATGGTCAGAAATAAAATGATGGAGGCAAAATTGGCATAGGACGCCAGCATTGACAGGAAAAATGCCATCCAGATATCTGGTGTACGCGACCGTTTTATCCCGGTAATCAGATAGCTGAGAGAAAGAGTGGCTAAGCCTATGCAAAGACCATATCCGCGTGCCAGACCAAAGAAATCCAGGAGATAGGGATTGCAAATGAACAAAATGGATGCAGGCAGAAGAAAGGGGGAATCATGACGGAAGATAGCACGGACAAGACGGAAGACGCCAATGGCATAGAGCAGAAAGGCAAGCATATTGGGAATGCGTATTGCCCATTGTTCCATCCCGAAAAGGGAAGAAAAAAACTTTACAAGGAGTGTATTTAAAATGTGGTTGTTGGGCCAGGCATCGGGATACATCATGATTTCCCAATAACTATATGGAGTATAATGAATGGCGGTAAATGCTTCATCATGGGTGACAGGAACGTGAAAAATCTTATAGACGATCACTAAAAAGAACAGTTCAAAGACCATGATAAACAACAGGATATTGCAATTTCCCCGTTTCATTTTTCTGATAGGATCCATAATAATAAAAATTTGTGCGTATAATAATATTCCAAAGATAACAGAAAAATGAAAATATTAATATCTGTATACTAAAAAGTCATTATCATGTTGTTTTAATGATTCCTTTATCCTATTCCCCATTTGCGGGATTTATTGCCAATTTTAAAAAAAGTAATACTTTTACTTCACGAAGCGATTCTGATGAGGGCTTTAAAGGGAATAATAACGTTTTCCCGAATCCTTATCTGAGTTGTCACCCGGAAACAAACACCGACTAACGCCATATTATTGACACATGATCTTCAATAGCAGTTTATTCCTGGTATATTTCCTGCCTGTATTCCTGATTATTTACTTCTTGCTGGCACGGAAACTTAAAAATTGGTTTATCCTCCTTTCCGGGATTTTGTTTTATGCGTGGGGAGCTCCGGTTTTTGTCTTTTATGTTATAGGTTCTGTTCTCATTGATTTTTTCCTTACGGGAAGAATGAAGGTGTCTTCAACGGGTCAACGGAAGATTCTCTTTTGGTCAAGTGTCGCACTGAACCTCGGGCTATTGCTGTATTTCAAGTACATGAATTTCTTCGTGGATCAGTTCAATGTCATCCTGGGATGGTTCGGATCAAAACCGGCTGAATGGACAAAAATCGCTTTGCCGGTTGGGATCTCGTTCATCACCTTTCAGAAACTTTCGTACGTTCTGGAAGTATATAAAAAACGCCACGAACCTTTCCGCAAGTTGCAGGATTATGCCTTGTATATCTTCATGTTCCCGCAATTGCTTTCGGGCCCGATTGTAAGAGTGGGGCAGATTGCCGGACAAATCGCCGACCGGAAAGAGCAAGAAACAATTGATAACAAACTGATCGGTTTTTACCGGTTTATCATCGGTCTCGCCAAAAAAGTACTCATCGCTGATGTGCTGGCTGCAACGGTCAACCAGATCTTCGCCCTGAATTCCCTGCAATTGTCTTCGGGCTTAGCCTGGATCGGCGCTATCGGGTATACCTTCCAGATCTATTTTGATTTTTCGGGCTATACGGATATGGCCATCGGATTGGCATTGATGATGGGATTCAAATTGCCCGAGAACTTCAACTTCCCGTACCTTGCCACCAGCATTACTGATTTCTGGAAACGGTGGCACATGACCCTCTCGTTCTGGTTCCGCGATTATATTTTCCTTCCCCTGGCCTATTCTGCCTCCCGGAAACTGAAGAAGGAACGTTATGCAGGGTTACGTACCGACAAGATTCTTTATATCTGGTCTGCGGCCATCACTTTTGTTCTGTGCGGATTCTGGCACGGCGCTGCCTGGACCTTTATCCTGTGGGGAGCTTACCAAGGGATTTTCCTCATCATTGACCGCCTGGCGTTCCTGAAAATTTCCCGGAAGATCGGCCGCATCCCGAGTATTGTCATCACCTTCGGAGTGATCACGCTCGGTTGGGTGCTGTTCCGTTCCGATAATCTCGATTTCGCCCACTTTTACCTCAGAAGAATGTTTGCCTTCACCTCCGCACCCAACGATGTCCTGCTGAACTCCAAATTCTGGACGATGCTCGCCATAGCCGCAATCTTTGCCTTTTGGGGCGGGATTAAAAAAGTGGAAGGATGGGTGGATACGTTTTATTCGCGTCCGGGAAACACGGTGTTGATTACGATGTCGGTCGTTGCTATCCTGTTGCTGGTACTTTCACTGGCGGCTATCACCTCTTCGGGATTCAGCCCTTTTATATACTTCAGGTTCTGATAAACTATTTGTTTTTCAGATTGTTGATCTCGTAATCCACCATGTATTCCGCATCGTTCTGAACCATTTGTTCATAGGAGAGCTTCCGGACTTTTGCTTTTTCTCTGACTAAAGCAGACCATTTAGGGTTGTTCTGAATCATTACCTTAAAGAAGTTGATCCTCTCCGCTCTTTTCTTCTGTAATTCTTTCACAATAGGGTTATCCGGATCAAATAGTGCAAAGGTCTTTTCGTCGAAATTCAATAAATTGGGGAGATTGATTTCTGTGGCCATCAGGATAAAAAATTTGTGTTCCAGTATATCCTGTTTGAGGAACATATAATTGTCTGATTTAATGTTGGCGTACTTATGTTTAGGGTAAAAAACTTCATTCCAGACCCAGAAATCGCTTTCATTGAATAGCTCATTGATTTTATCAAATCCATAGATCTGCCAATAATAGCTGTCACCAATGGCCAGAACATTGGGCTTTGTAGCTCCATCATTTTTGATCCCGAAATCAGCATAAGTAATTTTTCCGGAAGGGAAGGGGAAGATAAGATTGAAAAGAGTGGAAATATCATCGTCGGGGATGAGAAGGGAATCAGACCAATAAATGCGATTGGCAATAATATTAGGATATTTCTCTCCGCTTAGTGACTCCATATAGCGCAACAGGGAATCCAAGACATAATACCGGGAACTGAAATTGGTCCAATGCGTTCCGCCTTTGGGATAAAGAGTAAAAGAAGCTGTATCTTTCAGTTTGCGGAAATAATCATTGAAGTCAATGAAATGAAGCCCCTGTCCCTCTTTTTTTATCAAATCAACATATGTCTCATAATTTGTATATTTTCCCTTGGTACGAAATTTTTTAGGTAGATTTTCAGGCATAAACCGAGCTTTACTCGGACAAAATACCAATATGAAATGTACCCCTTTTTCATTGAGAAGTTGCTGGAATTTCACGAGCCTTTTTACTTTGCCGGAAATTTTTTCACGACTGGTAAAATCTTTTCCAAGCCAGGCGTTAATATACCCGGGTTCAAAAAGATAATTATCTCGGCCGATAATCACGTTATTTGCCGGTGAAATCCCAAAAACGCTGAAGGTTATCTGGTTGTTGATCCGGGTCAGGGTGTTGTGAAAGCCGAGATGTTTGTTCAGATGTACTGAAGCACTTTGTTGAAACGTGCCATCAAAAAGGGAGTCGGTTGTGAAGGAGCAGGTATCGGGGACATTAACCACACCGAGGAGGTCTTTTTCTTTGAAAAATCCCCAAATCCCCTGGGTACCGGTCAGCAGCAACAAGGTAATGAGGAGGCAAAGGAGTCCATGCAACAGATAGTTTCTCATTTTGAATAATTCGGGAAAACAAAGGTAAACAAATCAACAAATCTCATTAGATTTGCTCATCAATTTTTACTGGAAATGAACAGTGTGAAGGTTGGGCTGCTGTCATTGATCTGTGTATTGCTGGTTCTCCCGCTCTGGCAAATCCGGTATCAGGTGGTTCAGGAACCGAAATTATTCGGAATATATGAAAATGCCGGTGTCCCCGAATTAAAGTCTTTTTCGTGGAAGGCTTGGTTCAGGGGAACATTTCAGGATAAAATATCCACACAGGTAAAGGATAATACTGGATTCCGGAATACCCTCATCCGGATCAATAACCAGGCTGATTTTTCCTGTTTCGGTCTGATCCATGCAGAAGGATTCGTGGCCGGAAAGAGAGGGTTTTTATTCGAGGAAGATTACATCCACGAATACACCGGGAAATATTTTATCGGTAAAAATACCCTCGACCGGAAAATACGCCGTCTCAAATCAGTGCAGGAAGCTCTTGCAAAATGGGGAACCCGGTTGCTTTTCGTAATAGAACCGGGGAAAGCAAGTTTCTGTCCCGAAAACATCGCCAATTGCTATCATCCCGAACGACGGACGATGACGAACGATGAATACATGAAACAGCGACTGGATGCTTTGCATGTCGATTATATCGATCTGAACCAATGGTTCATCGGGATGAAAGACACCTGCCGGTACAAGTTGTTCCCCGAATACGGTATGCACTGGAGTCTTTATGGCGTCTCACTCGCCGTTGATTCCATTTCATCGTACCTGCGCGGGAAGTACAGTTTGCAGGTGCCGGAATTTCATTCCGACAGCATCGTCATCAGTGATTCACTGCGTAGTTCCGATCATGATATCGCCGACATGGTCAACCTTCTTTTCCCCATGCCAAAGGTGAAGGCCGCTTACCCGGTGATCAGGTTCGATCCGAAAAAACCGACATTGCGGGTCATCGGCGTGGCCGACAGCTATTTTAACAACATCTATTACGATTATGCCCCCAAATTATTTGCCAATACGGAATTCTGGTATTACAACTCTTCCCTGTATTACAAAGATTCATACGGCGATACGAAGGTGGATCATTCCAACCTGACGGAGAAATTCAAAAATACCGATCTCATTCTGCTGATGGTCTCGGAAATCAATAATCATTGCGGCTTCTGGGATTTTATTGATCAGGCTTATGTGGCATTATATCCATCCTGGCGCGATGACTGGAGTTATAAGTATGAAAACACCATCCGGAATAACCGCTGGTGGTTCCGGGGGATGGTGAAACAGGCAGCCGAAGAAGGAACTACCCTGGAAAGAGCCATTAAACGGAATGCAGATTATACCATGTGCGTTGATTTTGATAAACTGGAAAACAAGACGAAAAATGATTCCATTACACA
>DAONET010000004.1:82677-117443 GCA_035403225.1 Bacteroidales bacterium
TGTGCGTTGATTTTGATAAACTGGAAAACAAGACGAAAAATGATTCCATTACACAGATAGTCTGGGGTATACGTAATACTCCAAAATGGATGCATAAAGTATGGTCGTTGGCTAAAGAGAGGAAGGAGCCCTTGGAAAGTACCATGAGATCAGAAGCCGAATATGTATTATCGACAAGAAATTAACCGTGTGGAAATATGGATTTTACTATTTTTGATAGTTCCAATCCTCATTCCTAAACAGGGCGCCATGAAAAAATCTTTACTGTTACCATTTCTCCTCGTACTTAGCTGTGGTTTGTTCACTGGGGTGATTCGGGCTCAGGTAATGCCGGGTCAGCCGGAACCTGTATTTGCTCCTATTACCCCCGAAGAGATGTTTGTGTTGTCGAATGTGCCATTGGTTACACTCCCTGAAGAATACAAAGGCCCTAACGCTCCCTTGTTACCGGTGAGTGTCGATAACTCGACCCAGCCTTATTTCAGACCGATCACCTCTCAGGTAGGTCTCGAATGCGGTCAATCGGCCGGTGTGGCTTTCAATTTCACGTACGAAGTCGACAGACTCCGGAATCTCCCGGCAAATACCACTACCAACCAATATCCGACACATTTTGTCTGGGACTTTTTGAATAGCGGAACAAACATGGGTGTGAGTTTCTTTGATTCCTGGGATATCGTCAGGGCCTGTGGAACCATGAATGTGGCCGAATATGGAGGATCGCTCTATTATGGGGGATTTAAACGATGGATTAACGGATACGACCTATATTACAGCGGAATGCATAACCGCATCAATTCGGTGAAAGCCATCCGGTGCGATAATGAAGAAGGGCTCCTGACGCTGAAATACTGGTTGCAAGATCACCTCGAAGGATCTTCCATCGGCGGAGTGGGGAATATCTATGGGAACTATTTCGGCAGCGTATCCACCACTCTTCCGGCAGGAACACCGGAAGCCGGAAAATATGTCCAGACTTCCTGGGGACCATCCCCCAGTCATGCCTGGACCATTGTTGGGTACAACGACTCTATCCGGTTTGATTATAACGGCGACGGGCAATACACCAACACGATCGATCTCAATGGCGACGGAATCGTGAATATGCACGACTGGGAAATCGGCGGTTTGAAATTTGCCAACGGATATGCCGGAACCGGATGGTGTAACAGTGGTTTCTGTTACACCATGTATAAATGCCTGGCCGATAATATTACATCGGGCGGGATATGGAATCACACTATCTATATCCTGGATGCCAAAACAACGTGTCAGCCTAAGCTGACCATGAAAGTGACGCTGAAACATACCTCTCGGAACCGGTTGAAGGTTACGGTAGGTACCTCTTCGGACCTGACTGCACAGGCCCCGTCGCAGGTGCTGGAATATCCCATTTTCAATTACCAGGGAGGCGGTTTTTATATGCAGGGCGGGACATCGGAAGCGGATAAAACCATCGAATTCGGGCTCGACCTCACTTCTCTTCTCAGCCGGTTCAACAGCGGGCAAACAGTAAAATATTTTCTTCAGGTGCAGGAAAACGATCCGGGAAGCTCCGACGAAGGAGAGATCGTAAATTGTGCACTCATCGATTATACAAGCGGTTCACCCGTCACGTATAACTTCCCGACCAACAACGTCCCGCTGTACAATAATTCCATTACCCGCATCAGCCTGAATCATGCAACCAACTTCAGCAAACCTTCCATCACGAATACTTCCCTCCCGACCGGGACGGTTTATCAACCTTACATTTGCCAGCTGACGGCTTCCGGCGGTACCAGCCCGTATCTCTGGGATGTACAGCTTACCTATCCTGAATCCACCAACTCCGCTACCTTCCCGAATATCACCACCCAACCACTTACTCTTACCAACACCAATACAGGTTATGCCATCCTGAATCTTGGTTTTACCTTTCCTTTCTTCAATAAAGCAATTACTAAATTGTATATATATGCTGACGGGTATATTCTTTTCGACGACCAGCCGTATACCTATCCTTACATCGTAAATAAAAACCTGCTTTTCAAGCAGACTTCGATCATTTCGCCTTTCATGTACGATCTCAATCTATATTCTTCCCAGGGAGACGGTATATGGTATGAAGGAAATGCAACCTATGCCATTATCAGGTGGAAAGCTTCTCTGAACGGGATGGGAGGAGCAAGTGCTATTAACATGGCGGTAAAACTTTATCCAAACGGGACGATCGAGTATTATTACGGGAATATGAATTACCCTGCCGGGACGGCATGGACCGGCGGCTTGTCGGGCGGAGATAACCGCAACTACCAGTATTCCATGATCAACGGCGCCTCCTCCATCACTGCTAACACGATCGATAAATTTACTTCGTGCAGATATCCGGTGGAAATGACGCTGAGTGAAGACGGGTTGTTTTCAGGAACTCCTCAATATGCCTATACGGGACTTCCCATCACTTTCCGGGTGACTGACAACAACGGTATTTCCAATACCAAGGTACTCAACTTTACAGCTAACGGAGTTGTCATGAACTATTCCATCGTTTCGGGTACCGATTCCGTGATCGAATATGGTGAAACAGCGAAGGTCAGCCTTTCCATTCAGAATATCAGCCAGCAGTCGTTGAACAATGTCAACATGACTGTCACAGAAACAGATCCATACATTACGTTTACGGATAGTACGGAGAGTATCGGGACGCTGGGACCCGGCCAAATACTATTTTTTCCCGATGTCTTCACCTTCCAGGTATCTCCGAATATCCCCGACCTGCATACGTTCACCATTGTTTTTAATCTTACTTCATCCAATCAGAACCTGACTAAAGAAGCCCAATTGACAGGGCATGCTCCGGGATTGACGATTACCCGGGTCGGGATTGTCGACGGCGATAACAGCCGGCTGGATCCTGGTGAAACAGCCAACGTACTGATGACCTTCAACAACAACGGTAGTGCTGGAATTCAGGATTTGAATGTGCAGATCTCTTCAATCAATCCCCTCATTACCGTGATAGCAGGTTCGGGATTCATCGCTTCCCTGGAGCCTGATTCAGCAGTACAGGTTCCCTTTACGATCAGTGCCTCACCGGAAACTCCGTTTGAAAATCTCTTTTCACTGAAAGCTGATATTTCAGCCCCCAATGATTTTGCGAAAACAGATACCGCCTGGTTCCTCTCGGGTGAGATCATTGAGGACTATGAATCGGGGACGTTCGATAAATTTGACTGGTCTTTCGGGTTGGTTCCGTGGTACATCGATGATTACCTGCCCTGGGAAGGGAATTACTGCGCCCAATCAGGATGGACTTTCGATGGAGCCAATGCCGAACTCAAGATTCCGGTGATCGTCTTGCAAGACGGGGAGATCAGTTTTATGCGGAAAACATCCTGCGAAGACGATCCTACAGGGGCCAATTACGACCACCTGGCTTTTGCTATCGATGGTTATGAAATGGGCCGGTGGGATGGAGTGACCCCCTGGACTTATCAATCATACCCTGTCACCAAAGGATACCACCTGTTCAGCTGGATTTATCAGAAGGATGAGTCCTTGTCGGGAAACATGGATTGTGTGTGGATCGATTTTGTTAAGTTACCGCCGTTTGCCAGCGGTTTACCGGCCGTCACTGCTGCCCCGTCGTCGCTGGAAAAGACCCTGGACCAGGGACAGACAGCCACCGATCAGATACTGGTTACCAATACCGGCGGAGGGATTCTGGAATATACGGTCATGGTTAATGATACCTCCGTCAATAAAAACGAAGTGACCGATAACCTGTCGGGCTCGGCCATTACTTGTAATACGAACTCCTATGTTCCCGGACAAGCTTTTAGCTGGAATTTTACGGTCACCAACAGTGGAACCGATAACGAAAACATCGAAGAGATCCGGATGGATTTCCCGCAAGGCACCTCAGTGACGGGGGCAACAAATTTCTCAGGGGGATCCCTGGGTGAGCTGATCTGTGACGGAACAAACGGAAACGGCGCCTCCATCACCTGGCATGGTGAGACGACCAACGGGCTGGGAGTGATCAAACCGGGAGAATCGGCTACTACCAATGTCACAGGAACCATCGACGAATCGCAGACGTACGATGTATTCATCGTTTATTCCATCCGGGGCGACAGCACCGGAGCATCACCGCACCAGGCTGCCAAAGAGATCCGGATCGCCAGTGACGGTCTTGCCAACAACTGGCTCAGTTTTCAATCCAATACCGGGGACCTTTTCGCCGGGAAAACAGATACGGTGACGGTCACTTTTAACGCACAGGGAATGGAACCCGGGGAATACAAAGCTGATATACTGGTCAGGGATATGTATAACCATATCGCCGGTATCCCGGTTACCCTCATGGTGAATAAGGTAATCGGACTCCCCGATCCGCAGAGTTCATCGTCAATCTTACTACTGGGAAATTATCCCAACCCGTTCAGCGACGCTACCACGATTCAATACCGGCTGAAAGAGCCGGCATCGATCAGGCTCGAAGTGCAGGATATGCAGGGCAGGCTTGTTGCCTCGCTTGTTGACAACCGGCAAGCGGCCGGCGTGTACCGGATCACCTGGGACGGCACCTCTTCCAACGGGATTAAACTCCCGGGAGGGGTTTACCAGTGCCGGCTTACCGCAGGCGCCTGCAGTGACTCCAAAAAACTAATTATTATCCGATAGAATACTCATGCAGAAAAAAAAGAAATGGCTGATCTATGGCAGTGCAGGTATTGTACTGGCCGCCCTGGCAATCTTCCTGGGATTACGGTATCTTCCGATTCACAAATTCTTTAAACGTCCCTCTTCCGAAGATCAGGCTTTTATTACCCAACAGCAGGGTCCGGGCAGCGGACCGTTCAGTTACAGTTTCGATTTCGAAGTTGACCCCAAAGCAGCTCTCCCTGACGATATTTATCAGGGAATTGCCCACTCGGGGAACTATTCGACCAAGACCTTCGGGAAAAATACCTTTTCCGTGAGCTTTGAGAAAACCGTCCGTGATCTCAACATCAGGGATATAAAAGCCGTGGCTCTGAGCGCCTGGGTTTATGTCTTCTCTTCCTCTGAAGAGCCGGTTGGCTCTCTCGTGATGACCGTCACGAATACGGTCGGGGTTAACACTCTCTGGAAAGGGATCGGCTTGCACGGTCCGTATGTGCCTCGCGATAAATGGTTCAAGATCAGCGGTTCTTTCGACCTCTCGGATGTTAAGATCCGTCCCGATGATAAGATCCAGGTCTATTTCTGGAACAACAGCGACACGAAAATTTTATCCGATGATTTTTATGTGGTATTCGGAACGCAGGCTCCCCGCCGGGGCGATTCCACCCTGCTTGACTTAACGCGTGCACCATACAAGGCCAAACTGAATATGCCGCCTTTCCCCGTTTCATTACTGCACCTGGAAACGACAGCTACAGGGAACGAAAACACCCTGGATATTACTCCTAACGATCAGGTGGTGGCCGGCAAGTTCCTGGCAGGCTCCCTGGAATCAGCCTTCGTGGTAAAGCCTGATGGGAAACCCGTTCTTTATCACTATTGCGGCGAAGAGGGTTTTGGCACCATTCATGTCAACTGTGCGGCCTCCCTGCAAAAAGCCATTGCCGGAGCCCGCGTTTTCACCGGCTCTTTCACCACTGCCGGGAAAAGCGAGATCATGTTTGTCAACGGGAACGGCGTCATCCTGGCTGCCTTGGAAAATACAGGGAATCCATGCACGAAAAACGCACAGGCGACCCTGAAAGAAATCTGGAAATCCAATGGACCTGTCATCAACGGAAACCACATCCTACGGAAAGAATCACTGGTTCCATGTGACCTGAACGGCGACCGCGTTACGGAACTCCTTCTGGTCGGAGATGGCGGTGCCTGGCAGATTTTCCGGTTCTCAAAGAATGAGTGGACACCGATGGCATCAGGAACCGAAAACCGGATCGGGGAATGGGATCCCAAATACAGCGATTTCACCATCACCGCCGGGAAATTCATTAAAGGGAACAGTGCTGACCTCCTGCTAACCGTCTTCTCCGAAAAAGGGAAAAACAGGTATTCATACGCCCTGGTACGCTACAATTCCGCCGGGAAGAAATTCATCAAAGCACTTCCGGGACGCGAAAGCAACATTGGCGCTATCGTGGGACACGATACCCTCAAACCATCTGATCAGTTCTTGTTCGGAAGATTCAAACCCGGATTGGAAGGGACCTTCCTGAGATATAACCGCGACTGGAGATATGATCTCAAAGAACTCCAGTTCAACGACTCAACCTTTGTGATCCGGGGTGATGTTGATTTTACCGGTTATCCGAAAGATCAAAACCCCAAATACTATGAGGCGTTGAAACTGGTCTCCGGTTATTTCACTGATCCGGCCGTCGCTTCCGTACTTGTCATTGCCAGGAATTGCAAAGACCGTAACTATCACGGAGGAGCATGCAAGGAATGGGAAGAACTCCCCTTCCTGCCCAATACCCTCCGCTTCTATTCATTTAAACAGAAAACTCAACCGTGATGCAACTGAAGAAACTGATATTGTTGCCGATCATACCGATCATCCTCACAGGCTTTATCGGGTGTACTTCGAAAACCAAAACACCCGAAGTGGCTACCGGCGCCTTTACCATTACAGATTTTATTCCCTGGACGAACTGGAAGATCGATTCGGCAGGACATGAATCGGAAAATATGATGATGGATAAAGCCATCTACCTTGATTATACCGATGCCATGGAACAAGGGTTTGTCATTCCTTCCATCCGCCAGACTGAAGACGGGTTCTTCCACATGGAATTCCGCATCCGTAACACCGGCACTGCACCAGCCTCTTTCTCCTATAAAATCTATTATCAGAATGAATCTTACAAATTCCCTGAAAGAGATACGATTGATTCTACCAAAGTCCATCCTTATGCCTGGGAAAATTTCTATGGCAGTTGGGAAGAAGTCGGAAAGACATTTGCCGAAACAGGCATGATCCCTGCCGATAAGGAGTTTCATGTTGTGACTGATCATTTCCGCATTGTCGGTAATCCCCGCGATGAGCAACGGTATTATGCTAACGGGAAAAACGACCGTTGGAAAAGAAATCCGAGGGTGGGTAATTACAGCTTCATGCTCGTTGTCACTACGACAGATAACATCAAATCAAAAGCTGTTCCCGAACACATCCAGAATATCGGGAAGATCGTGGACAACAGCTTCCTGAATCCTTATTTCTATTTTTTATATGGCGACGGAAGACGGTTGAAAAACACCGTGGTCTCTGTCTTTCCGTATCACCTGAAAGTGATCGCCAAGCCTGACCCGGGAGCCGGAATCTATCTCCCGCCCAATCATTTTACCTCAGAAAAACACGGGAGCTTCTTCACGAAAAACTGCGGATTGGATTCCGCTTTATACAGAACAGCTCAATTCAGCCAGTTCGTTCATTATATCGACCCCGGCACCAAATTCAGCAATATCCCCGTCATCTCCGATGTGTTGAACGATAACTATTCGCTCATGGATTACAACTGGAACAAACAGTTCTACCGCCAGGACGAACTGGTCGCTACCACTCCTTCCACTGCTTCCGTGCCTTGCAAGACCGTCGTTTCCGACCCTGTTAAACATTCGATCACCATCATCAATCCGGGAACGAAATTCGGGGAATGGAAAAAACAAAATGTCGGCGTGATCTCCCGGCATGGTTTTATTTACGGGAAATGGACTGTCAAAGCTAAACTGACGGAATTGCTGAATCAAAACAACCTCTGGAACGGGCTTACCAACGCCATCTGGCTCATCACCATGAATGAGGCTCCGTGGAATTACCGTCGCGATTGTAACAACGAAGGGTATATGGAGAATTATTACGGCGGACAACAGGATAATCGGGTGAAGAATATAGGGTATAGTGAAATTGACTTCGAGATTCTGAAAACCGTCCCGTATTGTCCCAGCTATATCATGCCTCCTGCCTATAACCATGGGATCGATGACCAATACGATCAGGCTAACTGGAACATCCCGCTTCCCGAAGAGATCCGGAATCAGAACGACGACTTGCAGGTTGCCTGCACCAACTGGGATATGGCTTGCTGGGATCCGCAGAATTTCAACGCGGGCTGTAACCCTGTAATCTATAAAAATCAGGTGTTCTGGGCACACAGGTGGGACCGGAATTACCGCGCCATCACTACCAAAGTGCCTGCTTCCGATAATGAAATTTTCGGAGGAGAATATTATTATTTTCAGATCGATTGGCAACCCGACCGCATCATCTGGCGGATAGGTCCGTCAAAAGATAAACTCCGGGTTGTAGGGTATGTCGACAGCAAAATAACTTCCATCCCCAATAATCAGATGTTACTCATCGTTTCGCAGGAGTTTCATAATACCCGTTGGTGGGTGGGTTCAACGTACCAACAGGATAATATTCCTTTCCCTGAAAACGATATCATCGGTGAAGTTTTAGAAGTGACTATTGAATAATGACTATAACAACGATAAAGACTAAACTGCCAGCTATTCTGCAGGATTTTCTGCGGACTTCCCTTTGTTTTCTGCCTGTCATTCCTGTCATCAGGTTAATGGAGTTTCTCCTGTTACGATCCGTTCATAACCTTCCTCCGGGGAGTGGAGGGTTGATCTTTTCCGGTATGGTACCCGACCTTTTTTTCTGGCTGGTTATCTGCCTCCTGGGTATCTTTCCATACCTGCTGGTCGGACTGCTCAGCCGGAAAACAGCTTCCATGATTGGGCTGATCATGACGATCCTTTATTCTTTCCTCCATTTCGGGCTGATCAGTTACTTCTCGATCACCCTGGTACCGCTTGATCAGGTTGTCTTTTCCTATTCCCTGAAAGAGATGTTGACCATCTCCGCGTCGTCAGCCAAGTTTAGTTTCCTTACCTTTCTTCCTTTCCTCGTACTGGCGGTCGCTGTTCTGGGATCCTGGTTCCTGTTCAAAAAGGTAAAAACGGGAAAAAAGTTTATGCTGGCTTTCTTCGCGGTGTTGTTGTTATCTCCTCTTTTTCTGAAGTTTTTGAATCCGAAATCCGAACAGTACACCACAGACTTCGATTATTACCTGGCTGTCAACAAACCATTGTATCTCTTCGGAAAATGCTGGTCATTCCTGCATGCCGGTTCAATCCTGCCGACCTACTCTGCCACTCCTGATGCGGCTATGAAAGAGCAGTTTTCTCTCTATCATTCCAATCATCCCGAATTCCGGTTCATCGGCGGGGATAACCCATTGCTCCATTTCGACGAAACGCCTGATGTACTGAGCCCCTTTTTCCAAACCGGAGCAACAAAACCCAACTTTGTTTTTATCATCGTTGAATCACTTTCTTCGGCTTTTTGCGGTGATCAGTCGTACCTGGGTAGCTTTACTCCGTTTATCGATTCTCTTTCGAATCATAGTCTTTACTGGCAAAACTGCCTCGCTACTTCTGAAAGAACCTTCTATGTATTGCCGGCAATGTTCGGATCATTACCGTATGGCGCCGGAAAATACCTGGATAACCTTACCGGGTCTGCGTACCATCTCTCCCTGATTCGTTATTTAAATCAAAGTGGTTATACTTCGCGCTTCTTCTATGGAGGGGATCCTTCTTTCAATCAGATGGATAATTTCCTGCACCGGAACGAGACCGACTTTCTCCTTACTACCTGGGGACCTTCCTATACCCGGCAATCAAAAGCTTCCAGCGGATTTACCTGGGGATATCCCGATCATGAGATGTTCAAACGGTCGTTCGAAGTGATGGATTCCATGAAGACGGAACCAGCGCTCGACATTTTCCTTACTCTTTCGACACACGCTCCTTTTGAACCGCCCATGAGGGAGAAGTACCTTGCCATGTATGAAAAGCGCCTGAATGAGCTGAAAATGGGGAAAAATGAAAGAAAAGAAGCCGACAAGTATAAGGATATCTATTCCACGATTCTTTATTCCGATGACGCCCTTCGCTCTTTCTTCAACGAGTACCGCAAAAGACCCGATTTCAAAAACACGATCTTCATTATTACAGGCGATCACTCCCTTCCTGAACTCAACATCGGGTGGTATTCTCCCATGGAACGATTCAGAGTTCCGTTTATCATCTATTCACCCATGCTGAAAAAAGCCCATAAGTTCCAGTCAGTAATCACCCACCTTGATGTAACGCCATCGATCCTCTCCATGATGCGAAACAAATACGGCATCAGGACACAACCGTTGGCTCACTGGTTGGGAACAGGGCTCGATACTACCACCGCTTTCCGGAGTACCAGATCGCTCGTATGTATCAGAAATAATAAAGATATGGTTGATTTCATCGATGGGAACTATTGCTTATCCGACGGACGCCTCTTCCGCATCACGCCCGAGATGAAAGCCGAACCGTTAAAAGATAAAGTGATTCAAACCAAATTGCAGAACAAACTGAACAACTTCGTTCAGGTGACAGAGTATGTGGGATCGACCAATACTTTGATCCCCGTCAGAATGATGTTCGGGAAAGACCTGGCCGGACAGGAAATCCCTGTCAATGATCAGATACGGTATTCAGGTGAATCCTGGAGCGACGAATTTATTTCGTTACTCCCCCAGCGCGATATTAACAATGACTATAAATATATCACACTCAGTATCTCCTTTAAGTTTTTTTCTTCGGAAACAGATCCGGAGAAACTACCAAAAATGGTTTTTGACGTCTCCGATGAAAAGGGTAAAAACCTGATATGGAATCAGTACCCAATGTTTAAACCCGGCGAGTACCGCCCCGGGCAGTGGCAAACGGTTACGTTTAACGGAAGCATGGACCTGAGCTCTGTCAAAAACCCGGAAGCCTGTAACCTCAAGATGTTCCTCTGGAATTCTTCAAAGATCACCGTCAGGGCAGACAGTCTTTCGAAATCCATGAAAGGATTTTTGTAATAGATTATAATCTATATAGATCGATAAATGGATATACTGGTTTTGGGTGCGGGCCTGGTAGGGGGGCCTTTAGCCATTGATTTAGCCAAAGACGACCGCTTCTCGGTGACGGCGGTGGACCTGAGCAAGGATGCCTTGCAGAAACTCGTAAATTATCCGGTAAAGACAGTCCCCATGGATCTCCGGTTCCCGGAGGAAGTGACCCGGTTGGCCGGAAGATACGACATGGTGGTGAACGCCGTTCCGGGATCCCTGGGATTTCAGACCCTGAAAGCGTTGATCTGGGCGGGGAAAGACATTGTGGATATTTCATTCTTCCCCGAAGATCCCATGGAACTTGACGAAATAGCCCGGCGAAAGAACGTGACTGTTGTCACCGATTGCGGAGTGGCCCCCGGGATGTGCAATGTGCTCATCGGTCATGCTGACAGTTTGCTCAATGAGACGGAAAAGGTGGTTTATTACGTAGGTGGACTTCCGGAGATCCGCGAATGGCCCTGGGAATACAAAGCCGTCTTTTCGCCTTCCGATGTCATCGAAGAATATACACGCCCTGCACGACTCGTTGAGAACGGAAAGATCGTGGAGAAACCGGCGCTTTCCGACCTTGAGCTGATCGATTTTCCAGGCGTCGGTACCCTGGAGGCTTTTAATACCGATGGTCTGCGCTCGCTGCTGAAAACCATTCAAGCGCCCGACATGAAGGAAAAGACCCTTCGCTACCCCGGGCATGCAGAAAAGATCAAGATTTTGAAGGAAACAGGGTTTTTCAGCCAGGAGGAGATCGGGTTCAACGGCTGCTCCATCAGTGCCGTTGATTTTACCGCCAAAGTACTCTTCCCGAAATGGAAACTAAAAGAGAATGAAACGGATTTTACGCTGATGAAGGTGATCGTGGAAGGGAAAAAGGACGAGGAACGACTCCGGTTGACGTACGATCTTTTTGATAAGTATGATGCCTCGACCGGAGTGCATTCCATGGCACGGACGACCGGTTATACAGCAACGGTCACCTTGCGCATGATCATTGATGGATTATTCCGGGAGAAAGGCATCATCGTGCCGGAAATGATCGGCAAAAACCCCGATTGTGTGAAATACTTGCTGAACGGGCTGAAGGAAAGAGGGGTGGTCTACCGCGAATCGGTCACCACGTTATCCGCTGATCAGAAATCTTTATAAGAATCCTCTTTTTTCTTGGTTTCTTTCGTGGCTTCGTCGCAATCGAAATTATAATCATAGCTTTTAGAAGGCTTCCAGAAGTCATCTTTCGAAAGTTTCAGCGTCGGGTCGGCATAGACTTGCTGCATATAGAGAGCCCACACGGGAAGGGCAGTATTGGCGCCCTGTCCGAGGTCAAGTGTCCTGAAGTGGGCAGCTCTGTCTTCACATCCTACCCAAACACCGGTGACCAGGTCGGGGGTAATACCCATGAACCACCCGTCACTCTGGTTTTGGGTGGTACCGGTCTTCCCTGCGATAGGATTGCTCAGGTTGTATCGATACCGTAATCTTACCCCTGTGCCGCTTTCCACTACGCCTTTCATGAGTTGGATCATCAGCCAGGCCGTTTCTTCGCTGATTGCCTCCTGTTGTTTTGGAACGAACTGTTCCAGCACATTCCCGTTCCGGTCTTCAATGCGGGTGATAAAAATAGGCTCGACCCATACCCCCTTGTTGGCGTAGGTTCCCATTGCGCCGGTCATCTCGTACAAGGTCAGGTCGGCTGATCCTAAAGCGATGGAATACACGGCGGGGATATAACTGGTGACTCCCATCTTCCTGGCGATGGTGATCACATCGTGAGGGGAGTATTTTTTCATCAACTGTCCCGAGACCCAGTTATTGGAGTTGGCCAGCGCCCATTTCAGGGTCACTTCCTCGCCCAGGTGTTCTTTATCCGAGTTGCCGGGAGCCCAAACCTCTCCATTACCCAGGTCAATTACCGGCTGGATATTGGGATAACGGGTGCAGGGAGTTTCTCCTTCCTGCATGGCCAGCGTGTAAAGGAATGGCTTGAACGTGGATCCTACCTGCCGTTTGCTCATTTTCACATGGTCGAACTGGAAATAACGGTTATCAATGCCACCGACATAAGCTTTGACATAGCCCGTATGAGGATCAACAGACATCAGCCCGGCCTGAAGGAAGAACTTATAATACCGCAGTGAATCCCAGGGCGTCATTACCGTATCAATCGGGCCATTCCACGAAAATACCTGCATGTTCACCGGTTCCTTGAAATTCTTCAGGATCTCATCATCCGATGCATTGCGGAGTTTGAGCCGGTAATACCGGTCGCTGCGACGCATGGCTTGCATCATCAGGTTCTCAATCTCTTTCTTCTCTGAGCTTTTGTCAAAAACGAACGGGGCATTCTCATACCCTTTCCAATGCTTGAAGAACAAGGGTTGCAGTTGTTTCCCGACATATTCCTGCACTGCCTTTTCGGCATAATCCTGCATCTTATAGTTGATGGTAGTATAGATCTTCAAACCATCCCGGTACAGGTTATAAGGCGTTCCGTCCGATTTGGAATGGGCATTACACCATTCGGTCAACTCCATTCGCAGATATTCTCTGAAGTACGTTGCCAGACCTGCTGTATGGTCCTGGATCTGGTAATTCGACATGTCGATGGGAATCTTTTGCAGGGAATCCCTCTCTTCTTCCGTGATGTAATCGTATTTTTCCATCTGTCCCAGTACCACGTTCCTTCGCTCGAGAGCGCGTTCGGGATGTTTTACCGGACTAAGCCAGCTGGGGCGCTGCAGAATGCCGATCAACAGGGCTGCCTGCTCTGGTTTCAGATCTGCGGGTGAGGTGTTGAAATAGGTTTTAGCGGCTGATTTTATTCCGAATGACTGGCTGCCGAAATCCACGGTATTCAGGTACATCGAAAGAATCTCTTCTTTGGAATAGTTACGCTCCAGTTTGATGGCCGTGACCCATTCCTTGAGTTTGGTGATTACCAGTTCCGCAAAAGAGGAATTAGGCTTGCGGGGGAACAGGTTTTTGGCCAACTGCTGGGTGATGGTGCTTCCTCCTCCCTTGTTCGAACCGGTAGCCATGCCGAAGGCAACCCGGAACATGGCCTTGAAATCGATACCGGAGTGCCGCTCAAAACGTGCATCTTCTGTAGCGATCAGGGCATTCACCACATTGGGGGAGAGAGCCTGGTAGGCAATGTTCGAACGGTTTTCGATGAAATATTTTCCCAGCACTTTGCCGTCTGAGGAGATGACTTCGGAAGCGAGGTTGCTCCGCGGGTTTTCCAGCTCTTCAAAACTGGGCATCTTCCCGAAAAGACCGAATGCAATGGATATGAAAAGCAATATGAAAAAGAACCACCCCAGAAAAAAGGTGATCCACATGCCCCGGATGAATAACCGGGATTTTTCTTCAGGTATATTTTTATCAGTTCCCATCCCAGTTAATTAACGGGTAGTCCCTTGTTTTTTATCTATTCTGATACCGATATCACGGATACCGGTCAGGGGATCAATCCGCATAGCCTGCTCAAATTCAAAACAATACATGCCTGGTTTTTTGAATTTCACCCCTTGTTGAAAGAGAAAACGGTTATATCTTACACTTCCCATTCCCGATCCGAGCCATTTACCCTGGAAATCGGCCAGCAGGCATTCAATGGTGTCGCGGGCGATCTTTCCGTCGGGGAAAGTGGTTTGCATGAACAGAATCAGGTTACAGTAAGGATAAGTCACGTCGTTCCTCAGGTTCACATAAAAATCATAAAAGGTTGTTGTATCCTGTATAACGACGGAAAACGGAATCTTGTTGTTAGTGGCCCAGGAACCGTCGGCAATTTTTACGTTTCTCTCAAAGTACTTGTCGTTGCTGCACGAAACAATAACAAATGCCACTGTAAAAAAGGAAAGCAGAACGGTGACCTGCCGGATCGTCATATGCGTGTCAGATTAGTTGCTACAGTGAATCAAACCTATTCAGGTCATCTTCATCGTGGACGGAAGTTTTATCTTTTTCTTTTTCAGGACTCCGGGCAAAATCTTCCAGTTGTTCCGGGAAATTTCCTTTTTTATTTTCCTCAATAATATGCGCTACGTTCTCGGCCGAAAGGGCAAAGAAATTCGAAGGGTCATCTTTGTATGAATACCAGATTGTTTTTCCGAAGATATCGATCTTTTGGGAGGTGGCATCACCCTTTTTTGTCTTTAAGGGGATGTCGGTATCGGGGAAATCCTTCAACGCATCCGTATAACATTCAAATTCGTAATTCAGGCAGCATTTCAATTTGCCGCATTGTCCTGCCAGCTTCTGCGGATTGAGCGCCAGTTGTTGAACCCTGGCTGCCTGTGTGGTCACCGAATGAAAATCACTCATCCAGGTGGCGCAGCAAACTTCCCGGCCACAAGATCCGATACCACCCAACCGGCTGGCTTCCTGCCGGGCCCCTATTTGGCGCATCTCAATTCTGACCTTGAATTCTTCGGCCAGCTTCTTAATGAGCTCGCGGAAATCAACACGGTCGTCGGCCGTATAATAAAAAATAGCTTTCGTGTTGTCACCCTGATACTCAACATCGTTGATCTTCATCTGCAGCGACAGGCTTTCAGCGATGGTACGAGATTTATAGAGCGTGGCGTCCTCATTTTCCACAGCCACAATCCATTTTTCGATGTCGGTCAGTTTGGCTCTCCGGTATACTTTCTTCAGATCAGGGGAGCCGGGATCGACCTTTTTCTTTTCCATCTGGAAACGAACCACCTCGCCGGCAAGGCTCACTGTGCCGATGTCATGGCCCGGCGAAGCTTCCACTGCGACGATCTCGCCCATCGTCAAATCAAGATCAGGGGGCAGACGGTAAAAATCTTTCCGGCTGTTTTTGAAACGAACCTCTACGACATCAAAAGGCACGGCTCCCGGCGCCACAGGGATGGATGACAGCCAGTCAAAGGAGTCGAACTTGCTGCAACGGTGCTGATACAGTTTTTCGTTCTTCTGATATGGCTTGGGAGGCTGACAAAAACCGCGCGTCAGAAATGGGTGAGGAACATATTTTTGAGAAAAGAAATCTAATTCGTCCATAGTCCGTTGCTAAACCTGCAAAGGTACAAAAATTTGCAGATAGTACTTATCTCCTCCGGAAGGGTTGAAAATACCTTACCATTTTCAGGGATATATCCAGGAAAAGGGTAGGGGCATGAGCGTTTCGTTCAACATGAAAAATGGCCGGGTTGAAGAGCCCGTTGAAGCTTTCCAACGATTCTGCCGGGAAATAAGGGCTGAATCGCCTGATGAATTCCTGCTCGGGGGCCGGTACATCCGGCAGCGCTCCGGTATATTTGAACATGGTGCAGTTCATGCCCGTCTGAAGGCCGTAGCTGAGCAGGCTCTTCTGTTTTTCACGACCGCTCTTACCCACTTCGGATGAAAAGGCGATCAGATCGGCAATTCTCGCAGCATAACATGATTGCATCCACCTCCGGAAAGTCTCGTAGTTTAGTTGCCGCTCTTCCGAGGTATCCGTGACTGCAGAAAAATCTTGCGGGATCCGCACGGGTAAACAACGGGAAAAGATCGTCGGAAGGACTTGCCCGGGATCTTCGGCGATGAGGAGGAACAAAGTCTTTTCAGGAGGCTCTTCCAGAATCTTCAGCAACTTCGGGGCTGCTGCGTGAAAAAGTTTCTCTACCATCCAGATAATCATCACCTTGTATTCCGATTCGAAGCTTTTATAGCTCAGCGTGCGGATGATCTCTTCCGCATCTCTGGCGTTGATGAGTCCCTGCTTGTTTTCGATGCCCAGCTCTTCGTACCATCCGTTCAGCGTGACATCGTAATGGTTTTTTAATAAGAAATCCCTCCATTCGGTGATGAAATGCCGGCTTGATGGATTTTTGGTGATCCGCTTCGTGGTGTTACTGGGAAAGACGAAGTTCAGATCGGGATGCGCCAGTTTCTGATATTGTTGACAGGAAGGACATTCCCCGCACGAATCCATCCCCTCGGGGGTGATGCGGGGATGAGCGCAATTCAGCAACTGCGCATAAGCAATGGCTAATGCCAGTTTCCCTGATCCTTCCGGACCGTAAAACAACTGGGCATGGCTGACCCGCTGATCGGTTATGGTGCCGGCCAGCTTTTTCTTGATCTCTTCCTGCCCTGAAATTTCTCTGAATAACATCCTTCCCCCTCTGACCCTGATCTGCTATTGATTAACTGACTTTTGCACAGATGAATTCCCGGTTCATCCTGGCGATGTTTGAACGATTGATCAACTTGGGACACTCGGCTTCGCAAGCATAGGTGTTGGTGCAGTTCCCGAATCCCAGTTCATCCATTTTCGCCACCATCTTTTTAACCCGCCGTTTTGCTTCCATTTGTCCCTGCGGGAGAAGAGCGAACTGCGATACCTTTGCCGACACGAAGAGCATAGCCGATGCATTCTTACAGGCGGCCACACAAGCTCCGCAGCCGATACAGGCTGCGGCATCCATCGAAAGATCTGCTTTTTCCTTGCTTACCAGGATGCTGTTGGCTTCAGCAGCCCCGCCTGTATTCACCGAAATATATCCCCCTGCCTGAATGATTTTATCAAAGGCGGAACGGTCAACCATCAGGTCTTTGATGACAGGGAAAGGCTTGGCACGCCAAGGCTCCACTACAATGACATCCCCGTCTTTGAACTTACGCATATGAAGTTGGCAAACCGTCACGGCATCGTCGGGCCCGTGCGGACGTCCGTTGATGTAAAGACTGCACATCCCGCAAATTCCTTCACGGCAGTCGTGATCAAACACCACCGGCTCTTCGCCCTGTTGGATGAGCTGCTCGTTCAGAATATCCAGCATCTCCAGGAAAGAACAATTCGGAGAAATGTTGTCAATGGAATACGTGACAAACTTACCCTTCGACTTGCTGTCAGATTGTCTCCAGATCTTTAACGTAAGCTTCATAGTGTATGTTTTTTAGAAACAGCCATTCGCTATTGGAAATGGTTGTATTTATTCATGGACTGATTGATGGTTCTTTACCGATACCGGTTTTTTCTATTTGTAATCCCTTTGTTTCACTTCGATCTCTTCGTATTCCAATGGTTCTTTATGAAGTTCAAAAGAGCTGTCACCTTTGTACTCCCAAACGGCTACGTACTTGTAATCCTTGTCGTTTCTCAGGCATTCCCCTTCCGGAGTTTGATATTCTTCCCGGAAATGACCGCCGCAGCTTTCGTTGCGGTTGAGGGCATCGAGGGCGACCAGTTCACCCAGTTCCAGGAAGTCGGCTACCCGGTTGGCTTTTTCCAATTCGATATTCATTCCTTCCATGGTTCCCGGAATCCTGACATCCGACCAGAACTCCTTCCGGAGGGCGATGATCAGTTCAATGCCTTTCTTCAGACTTTCGGCGGTGCGGCCCATACCTACATGTTCCCACATGATCTTGCCCAACTCCTTGTGAAAGTGATCCACCGATTTCTTCCCCTTGACGGCCATCAGTTTTGTCAATCTCTCCCTGACGCCTTTTTCAACAGCCTCGAACTCAGGCGTGTCAGTCGGAATCCTTGGCACTTTGATCTCTGAAGACAAGTAATTCTGGATGGTGTATGGCAGCACGAAATAGCCGTCGGCCAGGCCCTGCATCAGGGCGGAGGCTCCGAGACGGTTGGCTCCGTGATCGGAGAAATTAGCTTCGCCGGCTGCAAACAACCCGGTGACAGTGGTCATCAGTTCGTAATCCACCCAGGTGCCGCCCATGGTATAATGCACGGCCGGATAGATCATCATCGGATTTTCATACGGGTTCTCGTCCACAATCTTTTCATACATCTGGAACAGGTTGCCGTACCGTTCTTCGATCACGCTGCGCCCCAAACGGCCCAAGGCTTCTTTGAAGTCAAGGAACACAGCCAGCCCGGTGCTTCCTACCCCGAAACCGGCATCGCAACGTTCCTTGGATGCCCTGGAGGCTACATCGCGCGGAACCAGGTTTCCAAAGGCAGGATAACGGCGTTCGAGGAAATAATCACGATCTTCCTCAGGGATGTCGTTGGCCTTCAGTTTGCCCTGACGATGAGCTTCGGCATCTTCTTTTTTCTTCGGAACCCAGATGCGGCCGTCGTTACGAAGACTTTCGCTCATGAGGGTCAGTTTCGACTGGTAGTCGCCGTGAACAGGAATGCAGGTGGGATGGATCTGCGTGAAGCAAGGGTTGGCAAACCAGGCGCCTTTTTTGAAGATCTGCCAGATAGCGCTGGCATTGGATCCCATCGCGTTGGTAGAGAGGTAAAAAACGTTGCCGTACCCGCCGGAAGCTACCACCACTGCATGCCCGAAATGACGTTCCAGTTGTCCGGTGACCAGGTTGCGGGCGATGATACCGCGGGCTTTTCCATCAACGATCACCACATCCATCATCTCATGGCGATTATACAGCGTCACGGTCCCCAGGCTGATCTGACGGCTCAGGGCGCTGTAAGCGCCCAACAGCAGCTGCTGTCCTGTCTGACCGCGGGCGTAAAAGGTCCTTGACACCTGAGCGCCGCCAAAAGAACGGTTATCCAGCGATCCGCCGTACTCGCGGGCGAAAGGAACTCCCTGTGCCACACACTGGTCAATGATGTTGTTACTCACCTCTGCCAGCCGGTAAACATTGGCTTCACGGGACCGGTAATCGCCCCCTTTGATGGTGTCGTAGAATAGCCGGTAAATGCTGTCGCCGTCGTTGGGATAGTTCTTCGCTGCATTGATCCCTCCCTGGGCTGCAATACTGTGCGCCCGGCGCGGACTGTCCTGGTAACAGAATATTTTTACATTGAACCCCATCTCGCCCAGCGAGGCGGCTGCAGAAGCCCCCGCCAGACCGGTACCGACCACGATTATGTCCAGCTTCCGCTTGTTGGCCGGATTCACCAGGTTCTGATGTGCTTTGTAACGGGTCCACTTTTCTGCCAGTGGCCCCTGAGGTACTTTCGAATTCAGTTCAGCCATGATGATCAACTAAAAATTAAAAAATAAACGGGAATGAAGATAAATCCCAACGGGATCAGCACCGAATAGATCACTCCGAACAGTTCAATGGCCGGAGTGTACGTCTTATTATTTAACCCCAGTGACTGGAAGGCCGACTGGAAGGCATGATACAGGTGAAAACCCAGCACCACGAACAGCACGATATAAAGAATCGAATAAGCAGGGATGGCGAATAACTGCCGGGCGATGATATAGAAGTTCGGCTCGCCTTCGGGACTCATATTCGCGTTGCTGACCCATCCCAGTTTGATGAAATAGAAATTGAAGAAATGGATGATCAGGAAAATGAGGATGATAGCTCCGGTGTATATCATGTATTTACTTAGAAACGGGGTGCGGGTGCGGTTGGTTACGCGATAACGCACCGGCCTCGAAAGCCAGTTATGCACCTGCAGGATGATCCCCAGGAAAATGTGAAGGATGAAGCCGGCAAAAAGAATTACCTCGAAAATCTTCACTACGTAATTGGTCCCCATGAAATGAGCCGCGTCATTGAACCAGCGTCCGCCGTCATCACGTAAAAGACACAGATTGATACTAAGATGAACCACCAGGAATACCATCAGGAAGATGCCCAGCAATGACATCCAGACTTTTTTTGTGATGGATGAAAATTTTAAGATCTTATCGCTCATAACTCGCAATTAAAAAAGACATTGAACGGTTGATTGTGTCAGAAAAAAGCTGAATTTTGTAAAAAGATGCAAACTGATTTGCACGTTTGTCAAATTTAGAGGATAATTTTTTATAAGACATATCAATGGATCATTTTTTCACAATTTAAAAGCAGTATAAATTATGTTCCCAGCTAATGTTTATTCTGAAAGAAGAAACCGCCTTCGCAAAGAAGTGTCCGGCGGAATCGCCCTGTTTTTAGGTAACGGGGAAGCCCCCATGAATTACCCCGACAATACCTATGCGTTCAGGCAGGATAGTAATTTTTCTTATTTCTTCGGACTTGATCATGCCGACCTGGCCGGAGTCATTGATTTTGATAACGGTATCGATATTATCTTCGGAAACGATGTAGAAATTGATGACCTCATCTGGATGGGCAAGCAGCCCACGATGAAAGACAGGGCTTCCCTGGTGGGAGTTACGAATGTGCAGCCGTTCGAAAGCCTGCCGCAGTATATCTCCGATGTGCTGACCAAGAAACGGAAGATCCATTTTGCTCCGTCTTACCGGGGTGAAACGTTCATCCAACTGCATTCTCTCCTGAACATCCGCATCAGCGACGTGAAGAAAAACACCTCCGAAGAACTGATCAAAGGTATCGTGAAACTCCGGCTGATCAAGGATGCCCTGGAAGTAGCCGAAATTGAAAAGATGGTGGATGTAGCTTACGAAATGCACACCACGGCCATGAAGATGGCCAAACCGGGCGTCATCGAACGCGAAATTGCCGGAGCCATGGAAGGGATCGCCCTCAAAAACGGGCGTGGCGTATCTTTCCCGACCATCCTGACCATCAACGGCCAAACATTGCATAACCACTATCATGGGAATGTGCTGACCACCGGCCGGATGATGGTGGCCGATGCCGGAGCTGAATCGGATTCACTCTATGACAGTGATATTACCCGTACCGTCCCCGTTGGAGGTAAGTTCGATGCACGGCAGAAGATGATCTACGAGATCGTCCTGAAAGCCAACCTGGCCGGCATCGCAGCCGCCAAACCGGGTGTCTCCTTCCTGGATGTCCATATGCAGGCCTGCCTCGTGATCGCCGAAGGACTGAAAGCTGCCGGAATCATGAAGGGCGACGCCAAAGAAGCAGTGCTCAAAGGCGCTCATTCGATGTTCTTCCCTCACGGGCTGGGTCATCCGCTGGGAATGGATGTTCATGACCTCGAAGGAATGGGCGAAGACATCGTCGGATACGGAGATGAGGGTACCCGCAGCAAGGAGTTCGGCCTTTCTTCCCTGAGGTTCGGACGGATCCTTCGCGAAGGGTATATCATGACCATTGAACCCGGCATCTACTTCATCCCCGAACTGATCGACCTCTGGCAAGATCACGGCAAATTCGAGGAATATATCAACTACGACGCCGTGGCGAAATTCCGTGATTTCGGCGGTGTCAGAATCGAAGATGATATCCTGATCATCCCCGGCGGCTGCAGGGTACTGGGAAAACCGATCCCCAAGACAGTCGCGGAGATCGAAGAAATAATGAGATAACTCCATGGTGTTTTGTCGTGTGAAAAACCGGGCCTATGCAATCCCTTGAATTCAGAAACAAAAAGATTGCTTACACCGATGATGGTGAAGGAAGATGTATCGTCCTTCTGCACGGTTATGCCGAATCGTCGTCGGTGTGGAAAAAATTCAGGGAACATCTGGTTCGTGATTTCCGGGTCATTACCGTCGATCTCCCTGGTTTCGGAGAGAGCGAATGTGTGGCCCGGATTCACACGATGGAACTGATGGCCGAAGTGGTCAGGGAGGTACTGAAAACCTGTAATGTCAAACATTGCCTGATGGCAGGTCACTCCATGGGTGGATTTGTCACCCTGGCCTTCGCCCGCAAATACCCGAGAATACTCCGGGGCCTCTGCCTGTTTAACTCACATCCGTTTGAAGATACCGAAGAAGGGAAGAAGAACCGCGAACGGACTATCTACCTCATGCGCGAAAACCGGCAGAATTACATCTTTCAGTTCATCCCTTCCCTCTTCGCTCCCAAATCACAGGAGAAGTACGGAAAAGAAATCCGCGAGATGGTGACCGAAGCATCGCAAATTTCCACCGACAGCCTGATCGCCTCTTCCGAAGGAATGAAACTCCGTCCCGATTCGGCAGATCTGTTGAAGTCGTTGGAAATCCCTGTCCTTTTTATCGTGGGCATGAGCGATCTGAGAGCTCCGCTTGACCGGATCGGCGAGATGATCCTTTTGCCGAAACATTCCGAATCATTGATCCTCAAAGATATCGGTCACATGGGTTACATTGAGGCTTTTGACGAAACCCTCCGGATGGTTAGCGATTTCGGGAACAAAGTGCTAGCCGGAAATCCGGAATAACCCGTTTTCCCTGGGTCATTTGTAAAAATTCATCTGCACAATGTATTCCCACACCTTCGCGGGAAGAAAATATTGCATGCTCTTCCCCTGCCTGATGGCATTGCGGATAAAGGTGGAAGAGATCTCAATCAGGGGAGCCTCCGTAAAGTGGATGTGGGGATGTTGGTCGAAGGGGCTTTTGGGCGTGCCCGGCCGCGGGTAAATGTAGAAATGGTACCGGAGCAACTCTTCGTAGTTTTTCCATTTGTGAAAAGTGGGCAGGATATCCGACCCGGCGATCAACACGAACTCCCTGCCGGGGTATTGCTCTGTTAAACGTGCCAGGGTGTCGATGGTATAAGAGGGCTGCGGAAGATGAAACTCGATGTTGGAAGCTTTGAATTTCGGTTCATCTTCCACCGCAATATTCACCATGTAAAGCCGGTTGACGTCGGGCAGAAGCGACGATTTTTCCTTTAAAGGATTCTGGGGAGAGATGACAAACCAGAGTTGGTCAAGGTCGGTATACTCCGTCATCCAAGAGGCAATCATCAGGTGCCCCAGGTGAATGGGGTTGAAAGATCCGAAAAACAGGCCGGTCTTGCGGTTCGAAGTCATCTGACGTCTTTTTCTCCGGAGGAATTTAAAAAGCGGCTCACCAGCGCCACCGTTTCATCAATGGCTCTTTCCAGCTGGTCATTAACGATGATGGTATCAAATTTTTCTGCAAACGAAAGCTCAAATCGCGCCTTGTTCATCCGCTTCCGGATGCTGGCCGTATCTTCGGTGTTCCGGATCTGCAATCGCTGTTCAAGCGCTTCGATGGAAGGCGGACGGATAAAGATCGCCATCGCCTGATCCCCGAAATACTTTTTCAGGTTGAGTCCGCCGACGGCATCCACTTCGAAAATGACAGCCCGGTTCCGGTCCCAGATCCGCTGCATCTCCGACTTCAGGGTGCCGTAAAAGCTTCCCGGGTATACTTCTTGAAATTCAACAAACTCATCGCGGTCGATCCGTTGCTTGAAATCTTCCGTCGACAGGAAATAATAGTCTTTTCCGTTGACTTCGCCGGGCCGAAGGGCACGCGTACAGGCTGAAATGGAAAATTCCAGATCGGTGATTCGTTCAAGCAAAGCCTTCACGATGGTAGTTTTACCTGCTCCCGAGGGTGCTGAGATGATGATCGCTTTGTTCATGCCGATATGAGAAGAGGTTAAAGTATATTCATCAGCTGTTCTTTCACCTTTTCCAGCTCATCCTTCATTTGCACCACCAGCATCTGGATTTCGGCATCATTGGCTTTCGATCCGAGGGTGTTCACCTCCCGGCCGATCTCCTGTGCAATGAATCCGAGTTTTTTCCCCTGGGCCGTTTCTTCGTTCATGACCTCGAGGAAGTTATCACAATGCTTTTTCAGCCTGACTTTCTCTTCGGTGAAATCAAGTTTTTCCAGGTAGAAGATCAGTTCCTGCTCGAAACGGTTGGGATCTGCTTTCACCCCGTTATCGCCCTGGTTATATTTCTCAAAAGCTTTCAGCAGATTTCCCCGCAGCGTTTCCATCCGTCTCTTTTCAAAAGGCTCTACCGATGACAGATATCCGAGGATCAGGTTGATCCGCTTTTTGATGTCGTCTTCCAGTACCTTTCCTTCCTGCGAACGGAACGAATCGGTCTGATGCAGGGCATTTTCAACCGCGGCACGGATCACTCCCCAGGATGTCTCAGCCAAATCGTCTTTTTCTGTCTGCAGCACATCCGGCATCTTCAGGATGGTCGGCAGGAGCCCTTCCGGACAATCTTCCTGCAACTCATTCTGAAGCTGACGGAGTTCCTCGTAATACTTCATCGCCAGGGCCCGGTTGATGGTAAAAGGACGTGCTTCGGAAGACAATTCGGCTGAAATATAGATATCTGCCTTGCCCCGCTGCAACACCTGTGATGCGATACTCCTGATCTCAAATTCTTTATCGCGTAAAAAAGAAGGGATCTTGATATTCAGATCAGTCTGTTTGCTGTTGAGCGACTTGATCTCGATGGTGATTTTTCTTCCGGGGATCTCCGCCACCGCCTTCCCGTACCCCGTCATGGATCGAATCATATGATACAGTTTGAAACAAAGCTACGAAATATTAACTTTACTTTATGGATTTTCTGATCATCGATGATACGCTGAAGCTGTACAACCTGATGTTGAATGACATCAGCAATGCCGGTTCCTACATTTTTATCGAAACCTATAAGTTCTCGAATGATAACCTGGGAGAGCGTTTCCGTGATGCGTTGACCCGGAAAGCCCGCGAAGGAGTAAAGGTGAAACTGATGATCGATTCCTGGGGGAAAGGACCTGTCTCCGAGACCTTCTTCGAGGAGATGATCCGGCTGGGTGGAGAGGTGAAGTTTTTCGAAAAGATCAAGATCAATTCTGATATTTTTACCCGTGGCCACCGCCGGGATCACCGCAAGATCATGGTGATCGATGACAAGATCTCATACATCGGATCGGCCAACATCACGGGGTACAACCTGAACTGGCGCGAACTGGCATTGAGAACAAGGGGCGGGATTGCGCTGACGTTCCGGAAGATCTTTGAACAGAATTTCGAATCGTTCAACCCATACAGCATCACCACGAAGATCAGTTACAGCAAGACCATGAAGTACGGCGATTTCGAACTCATCCGCGATGTGCCTTCCATCCCGCTGCAACGCAGCAAAAAACGGTATACGCAGATGATCCGGAGCGCTACCGAAAGCGTACTGATTGAAACGCCGTATTTTCTCCCCGGCTTCCTGCTCCGAAAAGCGTTGATGGATGCCGCCAAACGAGGAGTCAATGTGAAAGTGATCATGCCCATGCATTCCGATGTGCGGATCGTGGATATCCTCCGAAACAAATACTTCGGCCTGTATTACAAAAGCAACATGAAACTGCTGTTCTATTCACCGTATAACCTTCATGCCAAACTGCTGGTGATCGATAACCGGATCTTTTCGATTTCTTCTGCCAATTTCGATTACCGCAGTTTTCGCTACATGTACGAAATTTCATTGATCGGGAAAGAACCGGAAGTATTGCGGCAACTGGAAAAACACATTCAGGAAACGCTGAATTCATCGACGGAGTTCAATTTTAATAACTGGCAATCCCGACCGATGATCGAGAAGATCTTTGAATGGATATTATTGCCCTTCCGTCACCTGTTCTGAAGATACGGGTATCTTTTTCTGCCTGGTTACCACCCAAACCCCCGAAAAGATGAGCAGGGCTGCCACGATCTTGATCCACGTAATCTTTTCTGCTCCGATGGAAACCGAACTGAAGGCGGCGATGAGAGGTTGAAGGTAATTGTAGTAACTGACCACGCTGGGTGACACCCGTTTCAGCGCAAAATTGATAAAGAGATAGGCCAGGAAGGTACAGAAGATGACGATGAAGGCCAGAGATATCCACGCCATGGGAGTGAAGGTGCCGAAATGGATAGAGAGCGCCGGTTTCACCGAGAAGGGGAGGATAAAGAGAAAGCCGAATAACGAAACCCATTTCAGGATCGTGGAGGTATGGTATTTCAGGGTGAGGGGTTTCAACACGACCAGGTAAAGAGCATAAAACACCATGTTCAGGACGATCAGCAGATTGCCGATGGAAGAGTGTTCGCCCGATCCGGCTGTCCGGCCGAAAAAGACCAGCAGCAAGGCTCCGGATGCGCCCAGCATGATGCCGAAAATTTTGTTCCGGGTGATTTTTTCCCCAATAAGAAAAAAAGCGAAAATCATCACCAGCACCGGGTTCAGTACATGGATGACCGAAGCATCGAAAGGAGTAGTGATGTTCAGCCCTTCATAAAACAATCCCTGATTGAGCGCAAATCCCAACGCGCCGCAGATGGCGAGCTTCAACAGGTCTTTGCGATCGACCTTTTCATGAACGAACAACTTTTGAAAACCCCAGAATAAAACAAAACCCCCAAGCAGCCGGATAAAAATCAACTGCATGGGGGTTAAGAACTCAGGCATCATGCTCTTCGCGACGACGTAATGCAATCCGAAGATCAGCGTTATGCCGATAAGGGAGAGATGTGCCCGCTGGATCTGCGTCATCCGATCTTAATCTCTTTCTTCGTGTCGATCCTGGCTTCTTCTCTCTTTGGAAGCGTGACTTTCAGGATCCCGCTTTCATAATCCGCTTTGATCTTCTCCATATCGATGGTCTTCGGAAGCGTGAAAGAACGGCTGAAAGAACCATAATAAAACTCCTTGCGGGTATAGGTTTTGCTTTCTTCGTTCTTCTGATCCTCCATCTCGGCGGAAATCGTCAGAATACTGTTATCAAGACTGATCTTGAAATCATCTTTTTTCAGGCCCGGAGCAGCAATATGCAACTCGAAAGAATCAGGGTTTTCTAAAATATTAGCTGCAGGATCGCAAGCCTTTTTCCCAAAGAAATCGGACAGGTCGTTATCGAAAAGGTTGGTGACCATATCGGCCAAGGGATTTCTGCTGTGCCATTTAATCATTGTCATAATTTGGTCCTCCTATTTTATTTTTTTGTTTTACGACCATTACTACTCAAATTTCAGACCACCGGCTGTAAAACCGAAAATAAAGCCAAAATGGCAGAAATCAATCAGAAAGCAGGACAATATGGCAAATATCTGTATAAAACCATCAAAAATCCCTTGACCGGATGACATACGTTTTATCCGCAATGCATATAGGTAGCGACCAGTTTGGCAATTTCCTTCTGGTTATCCTGGATGCTATGGCGGAGATCATGATCGTTGTATGATTTCAATTTCCGGATCAGTCCGTCGATGATCATGGGAGGAAAGATATTGCCAGCCTCGTAAATGGCCCGCTGTTCTTCCAGACAATCAGCTGATTGCCAACATGATACCGGAAGTTGCTGAAGGTCTTTCACGCGATGTTGGTGCTTTTCTTCGAAGATGTTCACATCCACGTATGTTTTTTTGGCATAATCGAGTGCTTCTTTCATTTCGAAGCCATGACGTGCGGCGACGGTCAATCCGGCGAGGAGGAGATACACATCGGCGGAACCATCGGGGCAGCGGAACTCGACCGTCTGGCGGCTGTTGAAGGTTGCATCCGGTTCCTTTTCCAGGGGGTTGGCGTCGGTAAACATCTTGTAGCCGGCATCCCATCCGAGAGGAACGCGGACCAGAACCGAACGGTTGCGGTCGCCCCAGCATACATTGGTGGGTGCTTCCTGGTGAGGAACTAACCGGAAATAGGAGGTGGGGATGGTGTTCCCGAAGGCGGTGAGCGAACGGGCCAGGTCGAGATAACCGGCAATCGCTTTTTTTGCCTGATCAGACAGCAGTTTGCCATCTACCATCATGTTTTTGCCGTCTTTCACAAGGCGGGTATGGATATGCATGCCACTGCCTGCTTTCCCTGTAGTGATTTTGGGAGCTAAGGTCAGGGTTACTCCGTACTTGTAAGCCAGGCTACGCAGCACCCACTTGGCAATGAGCAGCTGGTCGGCCGACTCTTCCACATTCACCGGCTGGAATTCAATCTCATTCTGCTCATAAGAGAGCCCGTCTTCCGTGAAATTACCTACTTCGGAGTGACCATATTTGATGGAGCCGCCGCAGCTTGCGATGGCTTCCATGGCTTCTGCCCGGAGACCTCCCCATTTACAGAAGGGATCGGATTCATGATAGCCGCGTTGATCAACAGCCTCAAATAACGGGTTCTTTTCGCTGATCACATAGTATTCGAGTTCACCCATGGTGTAGAATTCCATGCCGGTTTTCTCTTTCAGCGACTGATGGGCTTTCTTCAGAATATATTCGGGAGAACTGGTAAAGGGCAGTCCGTCTTTATCATAGAAAGAACAAAGGATATCCATCGTAGGGATGGTGGTAAAGGGATTTACAAAGGCAGTACGGAGCCGGGGAATGACATACAGATCCGATGAACCGGCTTCCACAAAATGCGGGAACAGGCTGGAACCGTCAACCCGTTCACCTCCGCTGAGTATGCTTTCGAGTTGATTTCGACTTTTGAGGATGAAATTTAATGTTTTCAATCGGCCATCGGCAGCAGGATAACGGAAGTTCACCATCTTGATGCCATTCGATTCAATAAAGCGGATCAGGTCAGCTTTGGTAAATTGTTGCGCGGGTTTTCCCAGAAACCAGATCAGGGGATTCGGGTCTTGAAATGGGGCTTCGTTCATAGCTTTGCGGTATTTTCAATTTTTATTAAACAATCCACAAAGTTAGCAAATTTTCTTAATTTTGAAGCCTTAAGCCCCGATCCAATGCTTTCAAACATTCATGAGATCCTTTTCTTTGCCGGATTCCTGGTGGTCATCGGTTTAATGCTGGCGATCGATCTTGGGGTTTTTGATAAAAAAAGCCATGACCTGAAATTCGGGGAAGCACTCACCTGGACGATTGTTTGGGTGGCTCTTTCTTTGATCTTTTTCTTCCTCTTACGAAATTTTGGGAACGAATTGCATAACCTGCAGGACAAAGCAGAGGTTCAGCAAAAGGTCATGCAGTTTAAACATCCCATCAAGATTACCCCGGAGATGTCTTCCGAAGAGGCTATCAACATTTACAATAAAAACCTGTCGATGGAATACATCACCGGATACCTCATCGAGTATTCCCTTTCCGTCGACAACATCTTTGTGATGATCATGATCTTTCTCTCGTTCGGGATAAAGACCAAATATTACAAACGAGTACTATTATGGGGCATCCTGGGCGCGATCGTGATGCGGTTTATCTTCATCTTCTCCGCCAGCGCCCTTATCCAGCGGTTTGAATGGATCTTGTATCTCTTTGGCCTGCTGCTGATATTTGTCGGCTTTCATATGGGATACGAATTCTATCAGGAGACCGTGAAACACAAAGCCCATAAAAAGAAAGATCCTCACGACCACTGGCTGGTGAAGGTCCTTTCCCGGATGTTCCGTGTCACCCGGGAAGATCATGGCGATCAGTTCTTTCTGATGCATGAGAAGCAGTTTTATATCACGCCGCTGTTTATCGTCATGGTGCTGATCGAATTTTCCGATGTGGTTTTCGCCGTCGATTCTGTACCGGCTGTCTTCTCGGTCACCCGCGACCCGTTTATCGTGTTTTTCTCGAACATCTTTGCGATTCTCGGTCTTCGCTCGCTGTTTTTCCTCGTGATAAACTTCATGGGGCTGCGTTTCCTGAAAGCATCCCTCGGCGTTTTACTGGTTTTTGTCGGGTTTAAAATGATCAGCGAGATGTTCTGGCCCCTTCCCTTTACCGTCAGTCAGAATCTGTTGATCCTGGGCAGTATCCTGGCAGCAGGTGTGATCCTTTCCTTCCTGTTCCCCGGAAAGAAACAACCCCCAACCGTCAATATTCAGTAAACGGTTCTTCTTTGTGCCAACCGTCCGGGCCTTGCTCAATTGGCTAAATGGTCAACTGTTGAAAGTACTGTCTGTTGTTCCCCGGAGGATCAGCTCCTGAACTTTTCCAGTAAGAGTTGTGCCGCGAGATAAGGACTCATCCGGTTCCCGTAGATCTCCGCGGTATAATGGTCAATCAGCGCGCGAATGTCTTTACGGCCGTAAAACTGATGTCTCAACGCTTCGTCAATGACCTCGAACATGACTTGTTGTTCCTGGCTCATGCGCCGTTTATGAAAATGACCGTTATCCCTGGTGATGGTGCAATAGTCGCTGATGATATCCCACACGCGTGGTATCCCCATCCGGGTCTGTGCCGAGCAGATGTCCACCAGGGGGGTCCACCCCGTTTCCGAGGGTGGGAACAGATGAAGGGCGTTCCGGTATTCGGCGGCGGCCATCTTGGCCTTGTTCAGGTTGTCGCCGTCGGCCTTGTTGATGATGATGGCATCCGCCATCTCAATGATGCCGCGCTTGATCCCCTGCAACTCGTCGCCGGCGCCGGCCAGCATCAGCAGGAGGAAGAAATCCACCATGCCGTGGACGGCGGTTTCCGATTGGCCTACTCCGACGGTCTCCACGATGATGACATCAAATCCGGCAGCCTCGCACAGGATGATCGTCTCCCGGGTTTTACGGGCAACGCCTCCCAGCGACCCTGCTGACGGGGAAGGACGAATGAAGGCCTGCGGATCGGTGGCTAACTCTTCCATCCGGGTCTTGTCACCCAGGATGCTCCCTTTTGAACGGGCGCTGCTGGGATCAATGGCCAACACCGCCACCCGGTGACCCTGCGACGTGAGATACTTGCCAAAAGCCTCAATAAAAGTGCTCTTCCCGACACCCGGCACTCCCGTAATACCCAACCGGATACCCGGAGCAATACTACCGCGGTGTTTCAGACATCCGGCAATCACCTCCTGCGCTTTATCCTGGTGCTGCTTCAGCGAACTTTCTACCAACGTGATCGCACGGCTTAACAGTACCCTGTTGCCTGACAAAATACCGTCGATGAGTTCCCGGGCTCCTTCTGCACCTGCTTTTCTGCCTTTCAGTTTCTTCACCAACTCCTGGTTGATCTGGCCAGGTTCCGGAACTCCTTTCATAACATTCAAGGCCGTTTTTTCGGGATGTTTGATCATAATGACTAATGGTTGTGCAGACGTTCTTTCTGATCATCGCTGACAAATGTAATCCATTTTTTTGCACCCACCCGATAATTTATCGAAAGGAAAAATGTACCTTGCGGGCCTGGAATCGAGGGATTTACACGTATTTACTTACCGGACTACTATTTCATGAAAGCCAAATTGCTGAACACAGGCTATAACTATACCCTGCAACCTCTTACAAAAGATTTTACCAGTTTTCTGAAAGGGATCGCTATCCTGATGGTCATCCTGCACAATTACTACAAATGGGTGTTCCCGATAACAGGAGAGAATGAATTTTGGTTTACGGCCAATGCCATCAATAAAAGTATCAGCTTTTTTCTTTCCGATCCTCCGGAGTTTTTCAATGTCTTCTTTAATTTTCTCGGGTTCTACGGGGTTCAGGCGTTTATCGTGATCAGCGCTTACGGATTAACCCGCTCCTGGCAAAGCCGGCAACCGGGGTACGGACGGTTTATCCTGCACCGGTTTGATAAGCTTTACCCTTCCTTATTTATCGCCTGCCTGCTTTATATCGTTTTCACCATCATCCGTTCCGAAAGGGTTCCCGGTCCCGACATGCTGAAGGATTTACTGTGCCAGTTAGCGTTGATCCCGGGAAGACCGACAGCCATCAGCGGTCCCTGGTGGTTTTACTCGTTCATTTTTCAGTTTTACCTGATCTTTCCTGTTCTCATGTGGATCAACCGGAAAGCCGGTGTCAAGGGGCTGGCAGGGCTGGTTATCATCGGATACCTGGTGACGATCTTCTTTTATGACCCGATGCGCAAAACCGGTTTCAATCCCTATTCCCTCTTCATCGGTCACATGCCCGAGTTTTGTCTTGGCATCTGGCTGGCTGGTCGCGAACGCGTGAAAGTCCCGTATTGGGTGACTTTGCTCTCTCTGGCAGTGCTGATCTGCGGGAACATATACAAAACCGTATGGCCCTTCGCGAATCTTGCAGCGGCAATTTTGCTGATGGTTTCCATCAGCTATCTCTGGTCAAAAAGAGAGAAAATGAAGGGATTTACATCCATGATCATGTTCCTTGGAGGCATCTCGATGTATCTCTTCGCCCTGCATGGGATCTTCCGGAACCCCTTTATCAATATGGCCAATAACTATGGTTCGGTGTGGGCCTCCCTCCTGATCGCGCTGTTATTTATTGCCTTCTCGGCTGGTATGGCCTGGATGATCATGCATACCGAGAAAGGGATCAGAACCTGGATTGGCAGCCCGTCCAGGGTCGGATTCAAATATCTCCGTTTCTTCTTCCTCTTCATACTGGTTACCGGGAGTATGGCCTTGTTTTTCGTTCTCAATGACACCGGCCGCGAAAACATGAAGAAAGGCAGGGAGGTGATTTTTTCCAGGACTGATGATTTTGAAAAACTGGAGCTTAAACAGAAACAGTTTGCGTGTACTGCCTTTTACAAAAGTGGGAAACAGGGTTTCTTTATCCCTGCCCTCAATCATTTTTCTCCGAGAATTGAGGCTCAACCCTCGGGAGCTGACGCAAAAGACCTGTACGAGGTGGTTATCTCTGCATGGCTTTTCGCTCCCGATTCCATCGCCCAGGGACACCTTGCGCTGGAAGTGATTGATCGGTTCACAAAAAAGACCATTGACTGGAAGTCACAGTTCTTCCCCAGGGGGAAGTTCCCCATGGGAACATGGATTCATGCCGAGTACCGGTATCAGGTTCCCAAGGAATTTCGCAGGACGGGATACCGCTACCGCACCTACGTCTGGAACAATGGTATCAGTGCCTTCTGTGTCGATGATCTTCACCTTGAACTCGTAGCGAAAAGATAATTTTCAGATTCGTTTTCAATATTCCTGCAAAAAGTGTAATTTTGCAGCCGCAAACCTCTCCGTAGCTCAGTTGGTAGAGCAATTGACTCTTAATCAATGGGTCGCAGGTTCGAGCCCTGCCGGGGAGACAAGATAAATGCGAAATGTGAAACGTGAAGTGCAATAATCTTCAGACATCACATTTCGCATTTTGCGTTTCAGACCCGGGTCTCCATTTTTTGATCAGGATGGAAAATATACTCCGAAGCAGGATCGGCATCGTTCAAAAATGAATTTCATCGAAGAAACCATTCCATAATATCTCCCAAATCAGTAATTTTGCTTTATGAACAAGTCATCAGGAATCGTCAGAAATTTATTCGGATTTTCCTTAATTGCATTACTTTTCTGCTTTGCAAGCTGTAATAAGGAATCCGATACAGAACCAAACACTCCCAGGTCGCTCCAGGTCTGGCTTCATCGCGTAAATACAATCCCGAAGGCACAACTCTTTCGCACAGCATATACCGGGTTTGAACTGGATGTCCATTATGACACAACCGTCCGCACGTTTATTGTTAAACACGATGCATCTGACACCTCCACGTTAACGCTTCCCGTTTGGTTTAGTGCCATAACAGATCCCTCCGGTCTCGGATATTGGCTCGATTTCAAAAACCTCGATGCATTTAACAAAGATGCTGCCCTCGCTGAATTGTTAAAGATCCGCAACGAATTTGGACTGACAAAGAACATCATCGTCGTCGAATCATCTAATCCCGTAGCCCTGATTCATTTTGATACCCTTAATTTCCGGACCAGTTTCTATATTCCTTGTTTCGACCCGACTGGCCTGACCCAGGAGGAACAACAGACCTACGCAGATTTTATCTCTTCACATATCACCGAAAGCAGTATCAAAACAATCTCCGGTTACTATATACAGCATGGGTTTATGAACGAATGGTTCCCATCTATGAATAAACTGCTGTGGTACCTCGATTCATTTGATCCGGCTGTTAAGGATTCCATCATCACCGAAACCCGGAAAGATCAGAGCGTCGAGGTATTGCTTGTCGCTGAAAATTTCTTCAAAGACACAGGCATCGGGAAATAACCGGCAGTATTCGACCTTACTATAAGTTCTGCAGCTACAGCTCAGGTTAAGGGTTAACAAGGGACTCGACCTGCACTCCGGAAATAGCATTGATCATCCAAGTCGGCAGGATTGATGAGGGAACTTCTTCTTATACTTCGGATATTGAATTCACTATCCTCGTTCACGTTAGCATGCGCGTTTTATTATCTTTGTAAAAAATGAATCTTTGCAATAAAAAAAGCAATCCCATTTCCTATGAAAACAGCATCATTGACACTGTTGATTTCAATCCTTGCATTCGGTATGTCAGTCTGGGCACAGGATTGCAGTTCATCCTATTTCCTCACGAAACAGGGAACAAAGATCGAGACAACCAGTTACA